>JAJYIF010000001.1 GCA_021790195.1 Nitrospirota bacterium | reverse complement strand
AGGTATTCTTGTTCCAATATTTTCTTTCGCAAAGCCTGTTCCTTTCTTCTTGGTATTTAAGGGTTACCAATTATAAAGGTTCAGGCTTTTCTTTCCTATAAAATTCTTCCGCAACAGAAACTAACTAGCTTCCGCTTCGCTTTTGTCAATAAATACTGATTTTGAGCAATTAGTAGAAATTAGTAGTGACCGAACTTTTCTATCAGTTTGCTCCAATTATGTGAGCAGTTACGCGTTCCGGAACCTCGCGCTTCAAGACCTTCACGGCAAGATAGTTTCAGTTTCTCTTGACTATGGACTATTATAGAAAGATGGAACTGACATTCATGCAACCCGTTCAGGATAGAAGCCGTTTTTATAAATGGGCGTCGGCGCTTGCCCTCATAACTATTTTCTACAACATCGCCGAAGGGTGTGTTTCGGTCTTCTTCGGACTTCAGGATGAGACCGTAGCCCTTTTCGGTTTTGGGCTTGATTCCTTTGTCGAGGTAGTTTCGGGCATCGGTATATGGCACATGATCAGGCGAATGAGGCAGAGCGATGCCGTCAATCATGACAGATTCGAGAAAAGGGCGCTTCAGATAACTGGAGGAGCTTTTTATGTCCTTGCCGCTGGGTTGGTGATTACCTCTGCTCTCAATATATACAGGGGAAGCAGGCCCGAAACCACCTTCTGGGGTATTGTGGTCGCCGTTATTTCCATCCTTTCGATGTGGGCGCTTATCCACTATAAGATGAAGATCGGGAAACAGTACGCTTCTCAGGCATTGATAGCGGACGCCAACTGCTCAAGGGCATGTATGTATCTGTCGGTCATCCTTCTTGCTTCGAGCATCGGATATGCGGTCACGGGAATAGGGGCGATCGATTCCATCGGCGCCATAGGAATAGCAGTCTTCTCTTTCAGAGAAGGTAAAGAGGCATTCGAAAAGTCGAAAGGCAATCTCGTATGCAGCTGCCAGGGGAAGTGCAGCCAGGTCAATAAATCGGCGTGAGCAGGATCCAATGATAATCCCTAACATTGCGTTACATTGGAGGTAAATCCCGAAAAAACTTTACAAATGGCGACGAGATTACATAGTCACAATCTCAATTCACCCTGATACAGATCTTCCCGAAGTGTGCCCCGCCTTCCATGTAACGCAGCGCTTCTCTTGCATCTTCAAAGGGAAAGACGCGATCGATCACGGGGTGAAGCCGATGAAGACTGACGGCCCTGTTCATGGCCTCGAACATCTCGCCTGAGCCGACAAAGATGCCCTGTACCCTGATCTTCTTCATGATAATCGAACGCGGATTTATTTCGCCTTCCGCCCCGGTCAATACCCCAATCAGGCTGATCCGTCCTCCCATTCGCACCGCCCTGAGCGATTGCGGCAAGGTCCCTGCGCCGCCTACCTCTACAACAAGATCAACACCTGCGCCGCCGGTGAGCTCCAGCACCCGATCGTCCCAGTCCGGCGCAGACCTGTAATTGATTCCGTCAGTTGCCCCGAGCGCCCTTGCTTTTTCCAGCTTCTTGTCGCTGCTGGAAGTAATGATGATCCTTGCTCCCGACATCCGTGCAAACTGCAAGGCGAACAAGGAAACCCCTCCCGTACCGAGAAGAAGCACGCTGTCGCCGGGTTTCACTCCATGCTCGACGACCGCATGCCAGGCGGTCACCCCGGCGCAGGGAAGTGCGGCGGCCTCTTCGTAAGATAAATGCCCGGGCACATGCACAACGCCGTCCTCGTGCAGCGCGACGTACTCCGAGAGCATGCCGATGCCTCCTCCACCAAGAGCTGACTTTGCCTTTTCCTCTGTGACTTCACCAAACAACCACTTCTGCATGAAGATGCCTGCAACGCGATCGCCCACCTTCACCCGCGAGACGCCTTCGCCCACGGATACGACGTCACCAATGCCGTCCGAAAACGGCACAAAGGGCAGAGATATCTTCGGATTATAAAGCCCCTTCACAATCAAAAGGTCGCGGTAATTCAAGGATACCGCCTTCACCATTATCACTACCTGTCCGTGCCCCGGAGACGGCTCGGGTTTCCCGACAAGAGTGAGGCTGTCGATGCCGAAACTGTTTCTGACCTCAAAGGCCTTCATCTTCTCCTCCTGAAAACAGCCGTATAACCACATCTTATCATGGAAAGATATTTGAGCCCATCGGCATTGTCAAGGCATGAAATCCAGACTATATTCTAAGAGACATGTTCTACCTTAAGGAACAGAAAAACATCATAGACACTTTCTTTCCTGACGCCGGAGAGTACGATACATTGCTTGAAGCACTCGGCGCCTTTTTCGAAAAGGAAATCCTTCCGGGAGCAAAGAGGATAGATCAGGAGGAAATATTCCCGAGACAGAACCTGCAGAGATTGGCTGAAAAGGGATTCATGGCGATACCCTTTCCAAAAACCCTCGGCGGATTGGGGCTGCCGCTACCTGTCTTTATCGCGGCGCTCGAAATGCTGGCCAGGGCCTGCGCAAATACCGCCCTTCAGGCGGACATCCAGAACATGGTATGTGAAGGAATAAGACTTTTCGGAGACGATCGCCAGCGAAATGAGTACCTCATCGCAAACAGTCTCGTCGAAGGGAAGAAGCTCGCGGCCTTTGCACTGACAGAGCCTTGCTGCGGCTCCGACGCAAAATCAATCCAAACAAGAGCGGTCCTCTCAAGCGACCGGTACATACTGAACGGCAATAAGACATTGATCACAAACCCCGGAGAGGCGGACCTTGTTCTTGTATTTGCGAGGACCGATAAGGGCATTTCTGCCTTCATCGTCCCGAAGGAAACCCCCGGCTTTGAGATCACAGGGGTTATTCCAAAGCTTGGTTTCAAAGGCAACAAGTTATCGGCAATCCGTCTCCGCGACTGTGCAGTTCCGGAAAGAAATCTCCTTGGAGAAGAAGGCAAAGGGCTTGAGTACGCAAAACAGATGCTTAATGCCGGGAGGCTTTCGATTGCCGCGATTGCCCTCGGAATAGCGCGCGCTGCATACGAAAAAGCCCTTGCCTATAGTAAGAAGAGGAAGGCCTTCGGCGAGAGCATCTCCAATTTTCAGATGATTCAGGAGAAGCTGGCAAACATGATAACGAGGATGAATGCGGCAAGGCTGCTTGTATATCACGCGGCGAACTTAAGGGAAAAAGGGGAGGATATCGCGTCGGAGGTCTCTCAGGCGAAACTTTTCGCCTCTGAGGCGGCCTTGAAAGTCTGCGATGATGCTATACAGATCCACGGAGGCTACGGATATACTGATGCGTTCGATGTCCACCGCCACTGGAGGGATGCGAGGATGCTCACTATCGTGGAAGGCACTTCCGATATATTGAGGCTGCTGATATCTCATCTGGAGCTGAAAAGCCATTAGCAATTTACAAACCTCTTCATTTTGAAGTAAAATTAACAACACACTGAGCGCCGGTTCTCTTTTTGCCCGTTGTCGCCGGAATAGTGTGAGCACATTACGCATAACGTTTTACGTGTAACGGTTGTTGGATATCGGGGCGTAGCGCAGCCTGGTAGCGCACACGGTTCGGGACCGTGTTGTCGGAGGTTCAAATCCTCTCGCCCCGACCAATTCCTACCCAAAGAAATTAATCACTGGCCTGCTGCTGCAGGCCGGCGCATTGCATACACGGAGAAAGATATGATTAAATGTCTGTCTGTTTCTGAACTCTCCTCGGGCCTCTGTGCCTCTGTGGTGAAACACTCTTTAATTCCGTGAAGAAGATAATTGCGGTCATAGGGGGAAGAAGGGTCGAGAAGCCGCTTCTCGAGGAGGCGGAGAAGGTAGGCAGGCTCATCGCCCGGAACGGAATAGCCCTTGTCTGCGGAGGATTAGGCGGAGTCATGGAGGCGGCTTCAAGGGGCGCCAGGTCAGAGGGCGGGCTCACCGTCGGGATATTGCCGCAGGACCATAAGAGAGACGCCAACGAATATATCGAACTTCCTGTTGTCACCGGAATGGGGATCGGAAGAAACGTCATCATCGCACGCACTGCGGACGTTCTTGTCGCAATAGGAGGGGAATACGGGACGCTCTCCGAAATCGCCTTTGCCCTTCAGATGGGGAAACCGGTCATAGGCATCGGGACATGGGAGATAAAGGGCATCATAAAGGCCGACGGCGCGGAGAGCGCAATGAGCAAGGCGCTGGAATTATTGGCCACGTAGCTCTTATGATCAGGCGGGCTTATTATACCTGCCGCAAAGCCAGTTTGCCCTTATCCTGAGCAGCTCCCCGAACATCTTCAGGGAGTCACTTATTATCTTCACCCTCGAATTAGGGGAGTTGAGCCAGCGTATGGGAACCTCCTTTATCCTGTAGCCTTTCCTCTTCGCAAGGAAGAGTATTTCCACATCAAAGGCGAAGCCGTCTATGATGTTGCCCTTGAAGAGGCTCCTTGCGATGTCTCCTTTGAAGAGCTTGAATCCGCATTGAGTGTCCTTGATGCCTCCGACAACGAGCGCCCTTACGAAGGCGTTGAACATCCTTCCCATACGTTCCCGGTACCAAGGCTGCCTCACCGCGATATCGGAATCCCTGAGACCTCTCGATCCGATAGCAATATCAAAATCGTCTCTTACAAATGGCAGGAGTTTTTCGTATTCCCGGATGGGCGTGGACATGTCCGCATCGCACGTAAGCACAAGGTCCCCTTTCGAGGCAGAGACCCCTCTTCTTGTCGCATGTCCCTTTCCGGCATTTGAGGGATAGCTTATGAGAGTCAGATTGTGAAGCTCTCTGCCCATTGTCCCCACAACGGCGGAGGTGCCGTCCGAGCTCCCGTCGTCAACTACAATAATCTCATATTCTTTGAAGTTGCCCCTGAGGTAGTCACTCAATGCCCTCAGGGTATCCGGCAGTCGGGACTCTTCGTTGTATGCTGGAATTACGACGGACAGGGAATCACTCATTTATTTCACATATCCACGGAATAGTTCGTCCAAGCGATATCTATTCCCTGCTTTCTATAATAATTGTTCATGATATAATCAAAGATGTCTCTTTTGAACTCAATGCCGTTATGTTCACATACCTTCCTGAAGATCGCCTCGAATTCTTCGTCTGATGGATGGTCTATCTTGATCGTGTATTAGAATCAAGGTCGAGCATTCTAAGAGTCAATTCCCCTCCAGTCATGATAACAGGTCTTTTATGAGAAGCCACCTTGCGTCTGCTATCTCACCGTCCCCGGGAGGAGCCACAAAATGGTTTACGGGGTCAAATATATTTATTAATTCACCCGGGACTATTATAGAATAAGGTATATATACAGTTCCAGGAAGAACTCTTCCTATGGTCTCGGCAATGGTGGACTTGCCGTTTCCCGGCGGCCCGTAAATATACATGGCATTTCCTGAGCTGATCGCAGGACCAAGACGTTTCAACAGTTGCCCGCTAACAACCAGATCCGAAAAGGCCTTCTTCACGTTGTCTTCGATTACCAGGATGTTCTTGATAGTCTGAAACTCTATCATCTTCTTGTACTCACCGAGGGGGACCGGGGCGGGACCGACGCCTGCGGACACATCCGGGGAGCCAAGCGCGTCAGCCTCTCATTTCTTGCCCTCTCTGCTCATTAAAAAAAGTGACCAGTTGCTTACCCTATAGCAGATTCCAACATGTCGCAGGACATTGCGGAAGATACATATGCGGACTGCCGGGGATTATGAGGGTCTCGGCGAAGGGACTATCAGCGAAAGACGGAATCGGCTAACGAAAGGCTTACCTCAACCATATACTCTGTGAAAATCTGCCGCCAGAATATAGTATAATAGTGTCCTGAGCCCCCTTAGCTCAGTCGGATAGAGCACAGGTTTCCTAAACCTGGTGTCGCAGGTTCAATTCCTGCAGGGGGTACTTGAAAAATCAAGGGGTTGCGGGGTTCCGTGATCCCTTTTTGATTGCCTTTGCCAAGGAATGCGATAAACTAAAAAGGGCACGAAGATCACGGAGGGAAAAAAGTTTCACAAAAAGACTTATTAGCGATTTGGTGAGGTTTCTTATAGGAGTCTTGTCTGGTTCTATTTGCGTTCTTTGCGACTTTGCGCGAGCAGTCTGTTTATATGTCTTGCTCGTAGATACGGTATTTTTTGTATAACTTCCCGCCGATCGTGTCGACGAGTCTTTGTACGGCGATGTTGTCTTCCAGGATCCACGAAAACTCCACTCGTTTATACCCTCCACTCTTTACGCCCTTGAACCCTTCCCTGAAAAGCAGGGCGTCCACTCCCTTGTTCCTATATTCTTTCTTTATCCCAAGAAGCAGGAGCCTCAGGTCCTTGATCTTCTTCGAGTAGCGGAGGGCCTTGAGAATAGTGATTGGGTTCAGCTTGCCGTTCATGCGTCTTAGCACATAGTTGAAATCAGGGAGAAGCCCCATGAATCCTACAGGCTCGCCATCGTCCTCGGCGATCAAAGTGAGTTCCGGCACCGCTATCTGCTTCAGTCTTTCGCCGAGGTAATCCAGCTCTTCATCGGTCAGAGGAATGAACCCCCAGTTCTTCTCCCAGGCCGAGTTATAGACCTCCTTGAAAACCTGCATCTCCTCCTGGAACCTCTTTTTGTCAATGGGTCTGATCGAAATCCCTCGTTTTTCTGCGATAACGGCGACCCGCAGTACCTTTTCGGGCAGACTCTCCCGGACCTGGTAAATGAACGCAAAGAGGTCCTTTGCCTTGCGCATACCATATCCCTCCATCAAATCGTTATAATAAGAGGGGTTATAAGGCGTCATCAGCATCGGCGGTTGGTCGAAGCCCTCAACGAGAAAGCCGCATTCCTCATTCGTCGAAAAGTTCATGGGCCCCCTCATTATAGCCATGCCTTTACTCTTAAGCTCTGCCTTCACCGTGTCAAGCAGACGAAGACAGACCTTGGGGTCGTTGACGCATTCAAAGAAACCAAAAAAACCGGCCTGTTCCCTGTGGAACTCAATATGTCTCCGGTTTACTATCGAAGCGACTCTCCCCAATGCTTTCTCCCCATCCCTGACAAGAAAATACCTTACCTCGGCATGTCTGAAAAACGGGTTCTTGGGCGAGAACTGGTCCTTCATCTCTCGCCGCAGAGGCGGGGCGTAATTGCGGTCGCGGCTATAAAGGGAATAGGGGAATTCTATGAACTCTCTGAGGTCTTTCTTGGAACTTATCTCCAGGGCTTCCAATGAAGTCAGCTTATAAGCCCCAGCTTTTTCCCGACCTTTTCGAAGGCTGAAAGGACCCGGTCGAGCTGCTCGTCAGTATGAGTCGCCATATAGCTCGTTCTTATGAGAGCCTTTCCGTCCGGCACCGCGGGACTCACCGCAACATTGGTGAAGATGCCCTCTTCCTGCAGCATCATGGCCATCTTGAAGGCGGTCTCGCCATCGCCGACCATTATGGGTATTATGGGTGTTTCGCTTGGACCGACCTGAAAGCCGAGGCTTCTAAAGCCGTCCAGCATCTTTCTCGTGTTGTCCCAAAGTCTGGCGATCCTTTCCGGCTCGTTTTCGATTATGTCGACTGCCGCGCTTACCGCGGCCACGGAAGCCGGCGGAGGGCTTGCGCTGAATATGAGCGAGCGGGCTGAATGCTTTATGAAATGTATTATGTCTTCCGATCCTGCAATAAATCCCCCTATGGAGGCGAGCGATTTGCTGTATGTGCCCATTATCAGGTCCACTTCCGACTCAAGTCCGAAATGCTCCGCCGTGCCCCTCCCGGTCCTTCCCAGGACCCCGATGCCGTGGGCGTCGTCGATCATGATGCGCGCCCCGTAAGCCTTTGCGAGTTCCACGAGCCTCGGAAGGTTCACGACGTCTCCTTCCATACTGAAGACGCCGTCAACCACGATGAGCTTTCCCTTCCCGTCATAGTGCTGGAGCATCCTCTCAAGATCGGCCATGTCGTTATGCCTGAATTTTTTTACCTCGCCGTATGAAAGCCTGCAGCCGTCTATTATGCTGGCATGGTCCATCTTGTCGATAATCGCGACATCGTCCTTGCCTACCAGGGCCGAAATCACTCCGAGGTTCACCTGGAAGCCGGTCGAGAAAACAAGGGCCGCTTCTTTTCTTATAAACCTCGCAAGCTTCTCTTCGAGTTCCACATGGATGGTCAACGTGCCGTTGAGGAACCTCGATCCGGCGCAGCCCGAACCGTATTTCTTCACTGCGTTAATCGCGGCTTCTTTAACCTTGGGATGGTTTGTCAGGCCGAGATAGTTGTTCGAGCCGACCATGATCATACGCCTTCCGTTTATCATCACCTCAGGGTCCTGGGCGCTTTCAATGACCCTGAAATACGGATAGAGGCCGGCAAAGATCAACTCTTTTGCCCTGGTAAACTTCGAGCACTTCTCAAAAATGTCTGTCGCTTTCTTTACAGCCATTGATGAATCCTGTACCAGTCTGCCGTCCATTTTATTCCTTCCTTTATAGTAACTTTTGGGATAAACTTGAGCTGTTTGCCAGCCTTCGATGAATCGCACGTCCAATTAGAATACTTAATGTCATTCAGTCTGTCCCCGCTTACGATCGACACGTTCTTGCTCACTTTTTCGTTCACCTTCGCCAGGAACGTGACAAAGGGTTTGGGTATCCTCACCTTCGTGATCCGGCTCCCAAGGACGCCGGCTATCTCCCCAACGAGATCTTCGTTCGAGTAAACCTTTCCGTCGGACAAGAAATAGACTTCTCCCGCCGCTTCCTTTTCCTCAGAAGCGAGTATAAGCCCTCTAATGAGGTCGTCGACATACAGGAGTGAATAATAACATTTTCCCCAGTATGGATAAAAGCCCTTTTTCAACATCTTAAACAGGACATAAAAATCTCTGTCCCTGGGACCGTACACGGCCGGCGGTCTTATGATCGTCGCAGGTACGGAGTTCCTGTATTTTGCCACGGCATCTTCGCCCGCAAGCTTGCTTTTCCCGTAGCTGGAAACGGGACGGGTTTCCGATGTTTCGTTTACCGGCTCTCCGTCCTTGCTCGGGCCGACCGCCGCAAGACTGCTGAGATATACAAAACGTTTCAGCCCCGGCAACCCGGAGGAAACGACCCTTAAGAGGTTCTCAGTTCCCTTTTCGTTTACGCAAAAAAAATCTTCGTCTCTTCTTGCCTTTGTTAAGCCCGCGAGATGGAAGACGATATCGGTGTCCGAGGGGATCTGTCTGAGCGAGCCTTCGTCTTCGCAGTCTCCGTACAGAATATTTACGTCAAATCCTTCAATCCACTTGAGGTTGGACGTCTTCCTTGCAAGACAACCGACCCTGTAACCTTTCCTTATGAGTTCCTCCACAAGGTGGCTTCCGATAAAGCCTGTCGCGCCTGTAACAAGGGCCTTCATAAGACGCCGATATTTTGAACAATCAAGGCATCAAGAGTCAAGCTTTCAAAGACCAGCGCGTAGCGGGTAGCGTACAGCGTGTATAAAGAATTTCCTAAACGCTACGCCCAACGCGCTACACGCGTCTTTATTCACAGACTCATCGCCTCAAGCCGCGCTATTCTTTCCTCAATGGGCGGATGGGTGCTGAAAAGCTTAAGTAGCCCTCCTCCCGAAAGAGGATTGACGATAAACATATGCGACGTAGCAGGATTTGCATCCATGGGTATCTTCTGGGACGCATAATTGAGCTTGCGCAGCGCGTTCGCGAGGAGCCTGGGGTTCCCCGCAAGCCTGGCGCCTCCCTCATCGGCAAGATACTCCCTTGATCGGGATATGGCCATCTGAATGATGAGGGCCGCAACCGGCCCGACAATCATCATCACGAGCGCGGCAACGGGGCTGCCGCCTTCGTCGTCGTTTCCCCTGGGACCGCCGAATATGGCCGCCCACTGCGCCATCTGCGCGAGATAACTTATAGCGCCGGCAATAGTCGCGGCAATTGTGCTTACGAGAATGTCCCTGTGGGTTATGTGCGAAAGCTCATGCCCTATGACGCCCGCCAACTCGTCGGGCGTGAGGATCCGCATTATCCCCGTTGTCACGGCAACGGCGGCGTGTTGAGGGTTCCTTCCGGTGGCGAATGCGTTCGGCTGGTCTTCATTCATTATATAGACCTTGGGCATGGGTATCTGCGCCTTTTGGCTGAGCATTCGCACTATCTTGTAAAGCTCCGGGGCCTCGGCTTCCGTTACCTCCTGAGCGTTATACATTCTGAGCACCATCTTGTCGCTGAACCAGTAGGCGAAAAAGTTCATGCCGAAGGCAAAAATAAGCGCAATCGTCATCCCCTGCCTTCCGCCGAAGGCAGCTCCGGCCCAGACAAGCAGGAGCGTCAGGAAGACGAGCAATACCATAGTTTTTAGGTTATTCATTCAACTACCTCCTTACTACTTAATTTTAAATCATACCCCAAAAAAAGGACAACTTCAACTCCCTTGAGGATTTGACTTATCCTCTTTATATAGGTTAATTTTTTATATGGATTTTCACTCGAAAATTGTCCTTGTGGCGATGGTTTTTGCTTTGACCGTGGCCCTGAACCTTCCTTTTGGATACATCCGGAAGAAAAAGACAAGGAAATTCTCATTTAAATGGTTTGCCTGCATTCATGTCCCGATACCCTTCATATTCCTTGCAAGGGTACTTTCCCACCTTGATTTCAGGTATGTCCCCTTCTTTGTCGTGGCCGCGGTGATCGGGCAGTTGGCGGGCGGCAGACTGGGGTCGTAGCCGGTGCTGTCGGGCATCCTCGTTTCACCCGGGAAAATAGAGCTCAGGGAAACACCGACTCCTGCGCCGTCAAAAGGAGAGGTCCTTGTCAAGATCAAATCCGCCCTCACCTGCGGGACCGACCTCAAGGCCTTCCTGAGAGGTCACCCTGTAATTCCGATGCCCGGACCGTTCGGGCATGAATTCTCCGGGACCGTTGCGGGGACAGGGAAAGGCGTCAGGAATTTCAAGGAGGGGGATGAGGTAATGGCCGTTCACAGCGCCCCCTGCATGGAATGCGGCTTTTGCAGAAGGAAGCTCTATAACCTTTGCGGGAAGATCATGGATACGAAAGTCCTCGGGGCATTTGCCGAATATATTGTCCTTCCGGGAGCGATTGTGAGACAGAACCTATTCATAAAACCATCGAGGCTGGGCTTTGAGGAAGCCGCCTTCCTCGAGCCTCTTTCTTGTGTCGTTCACGGAATGGGTCTTCTGAACGTGGCGAGAAATGACCTGATACTTATAATAGGGGCCGGCCCTATCGGCTTATTGCACCTCCTGATGGCAAAGCTGAAGGGTGCGCGCGTGATTATTACGGGCCTGGAGCAAAAGAGACTCGCGCTTGCCCGGAGGCTCGGCGCCGACGCAGCGGTATCACCTTCCGGAGTTAAGGAGGCAATCGATGAACTTTCAGGAGGCCTCGGAGTCGATTCGGTCTTTGAGTGCACGGGACAGCCGGACATTTGGGAGGCATCGGTCGGTTATGCGAGACGCGGGGGCACGGTCGTGCTTTTCGGGGGATGCAGGTCCGGGGCGACGGTTACTTATGACGCAGCAAGGCTTCATTATGACGAAATCGCACTCAGGGGGACCTTCCATTTCACTCCTTTGGATGTAAGGGCGGCGTTCGACCTTCTCAAGAAGAAACTCGATGTTTCTCCTCTCATAAGCGGTCGCTATCACCTAAGGGACCTTAAGACCCCCTTTGAGAGATTGTCGAAAGGCGAAGGGGTGAAATATGCTATCATTCCTTGAGCGGTGTTAATGTCCTGACGCATTGCGATTGGCGGCTCTTGAACACAAACCAAGAGAATGCTGAAACCATCCTTAATTCGTTAATGCATGTATCCAGAAGGCAATAGCTGCGACAATGCCAATCGTCAAAGTTCTATTGGAAACCGGCTTCCAGTAACTCAGCATGATGTATTAGGGATAGTTAAGCTTAAGGTGATAACGTTCGCCGTCAAGTTCCACGGTATCGCCGTCATAAAACTGTTCTTCAGGCGTACACTTTCTATCGCCATCAATATCAATACAAATGCCGCTCCTTTTGAAAAGGCCATCTGGATTCTTAGTCTCAAAGGCAAATGCATTATAGGTCTTTCCTCGGATATCCTGCAGTTTGTCAAAAAAGAAATTTATCATTGTATGAACTGTCCATTACCTAATGAATCACTATATCTCATAGGCATTTCCGACGAGCCGTTTGTGGTAAAATAAGACGACGCAATTGAGAGGAGGTTGTATGCCCAAAACAGTCGAAGCTGTGTACGAAAATGGGGTGTTTAAGCCGTTAAAAAAGGTGCGGCTCAGCGAGCATCAAAAAGTGGCTTTAACTATCCTTACAGAGAGTGAAATAGACATCGCAACCAAGACTGCTCTTAGCATTATCGGGATCGGCAAGAGCTCATTTAAGGATACGGCTTTGAGACACGACGAATATCTTTACGATAAGAAACGGCCTCTTTTAAAAAGAACCAGATGACTGTATTCATCGATACGGGCGCATGGATTGCAATTGCAGACACCAATGACCAGTATTCAGGCGAGGCGGGCAAACTTTATACAGACCTTATCATCAGAAGATTGCCGCTTGTAACCTCTGATCTCGTTCTTGTCGAAATATACAACCTTCTTTTGCGAACCATCGGCATCATGCCTACAATTAACTTCGCTAATGGGCTAAGAACGATTCCCTTTCTCAGAATTTTGCCTGTCACCTCCGGTGATTGGGAAAAGGCGTGGAAGATTCTTGAAAAATATGACGATAAGGACTTCTCTTTTACAGATTGCACGAGCTTCGCTGTGATGGACAGACTAAGGATAAAAACCGCCTTTACCTTCGATGCCCACTTTATACAATATGGATATAATCGAATATCTTAATCTTATATATATGAAGGAAGTTCCTTTTGAAAGTCGCAAAACTATACGGTTTTAACGACATACGTATAGAGGACGTAGCTATACCCGACATCGGGCCGGGCGATGCGCTCATGAAGACAAGCGCCTGCGGCATCTGCTCCGGCGACGTAATGCCATGGTATATAGAAAAGAAGGCCCCTCTTGTGCTCGGACATGAACCGGCGGGCGAGATTGTGGAGGTGGGGAAAGAGGTCAGCTCCTTCAAGCCCGGAGACAGGGTTGTCCCCCATCACCACGCCCCTTGTTTCACCTGCAAATTTTGCAGACGCGGCGACTATGTTCATTGCGAGACATGGAGGAGCACGCGGATAGTGCCGGGAGGGATAGCCGAATATCTGCTGATACCGGCTGTCAATCTTGAAAACGATACATTGGGCATACCCGATTCCCTGAGCTGCGAGGACGGTACATTGATAGAGCCGACCGCCTGCGTTGTAAAGGCCCTGAAGAGGGCCCATATCAGACGGGGTGATACGGTCCTTGTCATGGGGCTCGGTATAATGGGGCAGTTGAACATAATACTTGCCCGAAAATTCGGCGCGGGCAGGATCATAGGCGCCGACAGGGTCCCTTACAGGCTGCAGAAGGCTAAGGAGTTCGGGGCAGACGAGATTATCGACGTATCAAAGACTAGTCTCGCCGCTCCACTTGAAGAGCTGACGGGCGGTCTGAAGGCGGACCTCGTGATTGTGGGTCCGAACAGCGTTGATGCGATGAAACAGGGTATACAATCCACCGGGGCTGGAGGTACGGTCCTCTTCTTCACGCCGGCGAAACCCGGCGAGCGTCTCGACATCGAACCTAATGAGCTTTATTTCAACGACATCAACATTGTCACGAGCTATTCCTGCGGCCCCACCGATACTGCCGATGCCCTTGAGATAATAGAGGAAGGGACGGTGAGGGCCGAGAAATTGGTGACCCACCGGTTCCCAGTCGAGAAGACTGCGGACGCCTTCGGACTTACTGCCCTGGCAGGCGATTCGCTGAAGAGTATTGTCGTTTTTTGAGTCTTCGGAGTTTCCTGAAGGAGGTTGGCGTGGCGGAAAAAGAAACGGAAAACAAGAGCAGGCTTAACAGACACAGGGGCGATTTCAAATGGCATGGGATAAAGACCAGGAGATATAAACTTCAGGGAGGAGATTGGGCCCACGTGATAAGGCGTGTAATCATCGGTCACAAGGGCGAATCCGCAAAGTTCCACCTCAGGTATTTTGAGATCTCCCCTGGAGGATATACGAGCCTTGAAAAGCACAGGCATGAGCATGTTGTGATCTGCGTCAGGGGGAAAGGGAAGGTTCGCACGGAAAATAAGATGAACACCATGAATTATCTGGATACGCTTTACATTGCCCCACTTGCCCCTCATCAGCTTAGGAACCCGTACGATGAACCCTTTGGTTTCTTTTGCATCGTGAACGCCAGAAGGGACAAGCCGAGGCCGCTGAAATAGGCGTCTTCCTTACAGATCCTCTTTCGACTTATGCGAAACCGAACGCGCTTAGCGAAGTCCTTTCCGGCGGCAGAGCCCTATTATTTTCCTTTGAAAAAGTATTAGAATAAAAAGATTAAACTTTAAGGAGCTTCAGGTGGAAAAGAAAAAAGACAAGACAATCATAGACAAAATATGGGATTTCTTTGCCTCGATAAAGCTGGCGATCGTCGTATTCGCCGTCCTATCTCTTACTTCTATCGTCGGCACCGTCATAGAGCAGAACGTCGAGCCCGAAAGAAACATAAAGTTGTTGGCCAAGTTTTTCGGACAGTCGGCGGCGCCTTCTGTTTACCGGATATTCGACAGTCTCGGGTTCATGGACATGTACCATTCATGGTGGTTTGTCGGGATCCTAATTCTCTTTGCGGCCAACCTCATAGTCTGTTCAATAGACCGTCTGCCGAAGATACTGAAGCTCGTAAAGGAGCCGATTAAACCCCTCCCTGAAGAACACTTCAAGGGTTTCGGGATCAAGAGGGAGTTTGTAATCAAGGGGGTGCCCGAGCAGACAAAGGCGACGATCCGTGAAATTGTGAAAAAGGAGGCGGGATTCGACCTTGCGGAAGTCAAAGAGGGACGCGGCTATCAGCTTTATGCCCAGAAAGGCAATTATACCCGTCTCGGTGTCTATATAACCCATTTCAGCATACTCTTTATTCTCCTCGGCGCAATAATAGGCGTGAGGTTTGGATTTAAGGGCTTCCTGCCTCTTGTCGAGGGCGAGATGTCGAACGCCGTAGATACAGGCAGGGGCGGGATGAGGCAGCTCGGCTTCGATATCAAATGCGACAAGTTTAAAGTGGATTTCTACGGCGACAGCGACATGCCGAAGGCGTACAAAAGCTGGCTCACTGTGATAGACAACGGCAAGCCCGTGATGATCGACGGGGAAGAGGTGCATGAAGTCGAGGTGAACAAGCCGCTTACTTATAAAGGTGTCACTTTTTATCAGTCGAGCTACGGCATCGCCCCGGGGGGGATCGAAAAAGGCGTTTTCATATTCAAGGTTACACCGAAAGGTGGAAAGACTGAGGACGTGGATGTCAGGTACGGCGGCAGCTTTGCAATACCCGGCACAAAAATCACCGGCAGGGTGGACGATTTCTCCCCCGCTCTCGGCTTCGATCAGTCTACGGGCAAGCCTTTCACATACGCCGATCAGATGAACAATCCTGCTGTGCTCGTAAACTTCTTTGAAGGCGACAAGAAGGTAGCGGGCGGCTGGATACTTGAGAGATATCCGCAGACCGGTAAACTGCCTCAAGGCGATACGGTCGTCCTGGCGGACATATGGGGATTGCAGTATACTGGTTTACAAGTAAGGAAGGACCCGGGCGTCGGGGTCGTGTATTTCGGCTGCATAGCTATGGCAGTCGGCCTGTTCATCGCATTCTTCATGAGTCACAAGAAGATATGGGTGAAACTGACTGAAGAAAAAAACAGCACACACGTGATTGTCGGGGCCAGCGCCAACAAGAACAGGCAATCGTTTGAGAGAAAGGTCGACAAGCTGGCGGGTCTTTTATCGAAAGCAAGGGAAGGAGGAAAATAGATAATGAATAGCGCTACCTTATTCGGGATCACAACCATGGCGTATATCCTTGCCATGGTCATTTACATAATATATCTCGCCTTTAAGAAACCACTGGTCGGACTGACCGCGACCACCGTGACCATAGTAGGCTTTGTCTCGCAGACATTCGCGATCCTTCTGAGATGGAAGGAGTTCTATATAATCGGAGGCATGGGGATCCTGAGGGCGGCCCCTTTTACAAACCTCTATGAATCGCTGATATTCTTTGTGTGGTGCCTCATCCTTGGTTATCTGATCATCGAGTTCAAATATAAGAATAGGTCTTTCGGCGCCTTCGTTACGCCCATAGCGGGGCTTGCGCTTGCCTTTATAGACCTCACCGGTGTTCCCAAGGATATCGAGCCGCTCGTGCCGGCCCTCCAGAGCAACTGGCTTCTGGCCCATGTGACGATGAGCTTTATCTCATATTCCGCCTTTGCCCTGGCCTTCAGCACGGGCCTCATGTATCTTATTCTCAGGACCGAAAAGAGGAACGAGGCTTCATATATCTTCTGGACGGTGGCGATAGGGATATTTATCGTCGTGCTGGCGGCAATGGGACTCGATTATCTTTCTTTCAAGGTTGCGGCCGCCAACTCGGACGTTCTCATAAAGAGCTATCTCTTCAAGGCGTCTTTTCTGAGCAGCTCGACCTCGGTCTCGGTGTTGAGCTGGCTGCTAGCCGCAGCCTTCATCTTCCTGTGCTGGAGATATGGCTACCTCCTCAAGAAAGCGCTGGCGGGCTTTTCTCTCTCCCCGGAGACCCTCGATGAGATAACCTACAAGAGCATCGCCATCGGTTTCCCGATCTTCACCCTCGGCGGCCTTATCTTCGGCGCGATTTGGGCCGACCAGGCATGGGGTGTCTACTGGAGCTGGGACCCCAAAGAGACCTGGTCCCTGATCACCTGGTTTACCTATGCCTTTTATCTTCACTCAAGGCTCCTCAGGGGCTGGAAAGGCAGGAAGATCGCCGTAGTCGCCGTTATGGGCTTTGTGATGGTGGTCTTCACTTACCTTGGGGTCAACCTGCTCCTCTCGGGTCTGCACAGCTACGGCAGCGGCGGTCAATAAAAGATCATGTCGAGCGCTACTATCCCGAAATTGAAATATGACGATAAGGGGCTTGTGCCGGCCATTGTCCAGGACATTGAAAACGGCGACGTGCTGATGCTTGCATACATGAACGAGACCTCCCTGAAGATGACGGTCGAAACCGGTTTCACCCACTTCTGGTCCCGTTCAAGGCAGAAATATTGGAAAAAGGGCGAAACGTCCGGCTGTCTCCAGAAAGTCAGGGAGATATGCTATGACTGTGACTCCGACACGCTTTTGATAAAAGTGAAACAGCATGGCGCCGGCGCTTGCCATACCGGCGCGAGGACATGTTTTTATAGAAAGATAGAATAGTCGGCCGTCCGTAGTCTACAGTCTCAACAACAAGCGGGAAAAACTATGGATTGGAGACAACGTACTGCCGACTAGTATGGAGATCTGAAATTGAATGATTGCATTTTCTGCAGGATCATCGAAAGGAAGGTCCCTTCGATGATCGTCTATGAAGATGAAATCGCCCTCGCGTTCGAGGATGTAAATCCTCAGGCCCCGGTCCATACCC
The DNA here is from genome assembly GCA_021790195.1 of Nitrospirota bacterium. GTDB lineage: Bacteria > Nitrospirota > Thermodesulfovibrionia > Thermodesulfovibrionales > UBA9159 > JAJYIF01. The sequence goes on along the minus strand of JAJYIF010000001.1, from coordinate 262,524 downwards.
TGATCATACCTAAAAAACATATCCCGACAGTCCTCGACCTTAAAGAGGCAGACGATCATCTCATAGGCCATCTGTTCAAGATTGCTAACAAGATAGCAAGAGACAAGAACATCGCCGAAAGAGGGTTCAGGCTCGTGACGAACTGTAACGCCGAAAGCGGCCAGACGGTCTACCACATCCATCTCCATCTGCTTGGCGGCAGGCATATGCACTGGCCTCCGGGATGAGAACTTCATAGCCACAGAAGACGAAAAACCCAGAACATCTCAGCGGTCGTTATTCCGGTAAGGCAGGGAAAAAAGTTGGTGCCGAAGGAAGGGTATGTAACATAAGGTACACAGAACAGGCTCCACCAATTCAACATATCGTAATCGACTTCCCTCTCGTGAAAATTGCTTAAGAAAACCAACCTATTAAGGCGATCCGAACGATTATTTTTCGCTTTATACCACCTGACGTAGAATAAAAAGCTTTTTGTTTCATTCCATACTATGAACGTTCAAGTTTCTCTGGAAAGACGCCGAAGTTTCGGATCTCGATAACTTTCTACTTCCCCTCCAACTAAACGCAAAGCGGCCAGATCAAAAGCATGGAATTCCAGTACTACTACGCTTTTTGATTAAGTGAGTAACGGAGGATTTCCATTCGACATATTAATAGTACAAGCGAGTGACAAGAACCTTGTCATGCGGACGGGCTTGTATGGGACAGATGGCCAAAATTCTTATAAAGTGCAATCTTGCTAGATGTTAATGATTGAATGCATCTTTTACTGACTTTCGAGTCAACAGCAAAATTAGTAACACGCTTGTCAATGCATATATATAAGGCGGCCATATGCTAACAACTACAAGTTGTAAACCCAATTTTCTGATAATTGCTAGCCGGCTTGTCAACGCCATGTTTTCTTTGATATATTAAACACTCACTTTCATACAGGACAGATAGAAAGATGTAATGTAGTATGGGCAAAGAGTCTCCTGCTGGCACAATAAGAGGCCTCAAATATGTCTCTCTTTATGAGGCAAGCGGGTATGGTCATGCGGCCCGGTCTTATCTCTACGGCATCAAGGCAAAAGGTATTCCGTTCACGTGGACTCCAATGGTGGCCGGACAGGCCCTTGGCTTAGGGTATGAAGTTTTCGCAGGAGATGCTATAGGTGATCCTGAGTTGGATCCATTCTGTAATAAGCCGATTGCCTACGACAGTGTGATCGTGCACGCTGTACCGGAATACTTTCCCTTTTGGATTAAGCGAGAGCCAAACAAACGGGTAATCGGCTATACTGTTTGGGAAACAGATAGCCTTCCTCGTCATTGGCCTGCTCTGCTGAATATGGTCGATCGTTTATTTGTGCCATGCAGATGGAACAGGGAAGTATTCAGACGATGCGGGGTCACAACTCCCATTGATGTCGTACCTCACGTCTGTGAAAAAAAGGAGCCGACGGGTGATGAATTGCCGCGGGAGAGAGAAGCATCTCCCTTTGTGTTTTACACTATCGGACATTGGACGGCCAGAAAGTCAATCTGGAATACGATAAGATGCTATCTGGACACCTTTACTGCTCATGACCGCACTCTATTAGTCATAAAAACATCCAACAGAGATTTTACCAGGCGATCTTTTCTCGGCGGGTTGCGAAGCACGAGGCGTGCTATTTCAAAACTCCTGCGTGATTACAGGGATCCCGCCAAAATTCAGCTTATCGATGATGAAATAAGCGATGAAAGCATCCATGCACTTCACAGAAAAGGAAATTGTTATGTCTCATTGTGCAGGTCAGAGGGATGGGGGTTAGGGGCGTTTGATGCCGGGGGGTGCGGCAACCCGGTGATTATCACCGGCTTTGGCGGACAATTGGATTATTTGCCGCCTGATTTGGCATTCCTGGTGAATTATACGCTAGCTCCTGTTATTGATCATATCGGGAGGAAATCTTATTCTAAAGATCAACGTTGGGCAGAGCCCGATTTGAAGCATGCTTCATCATTGATGAGGCAGGTCTTTGAAAAGAGCGATGAGGCGAAGGCGAAGGGGACAATGCTCGGGAAACATATAAGAGACACGTTCAACAGGGGAAACATCATTGATAAGATGCTGTATGCAATGACATCAGGGTGAGATATGGAGAAGACAATTCCCAACGAGTTCCATTTTATCTTTGGGCTGAAAGAACAGACAGAACCGTTCCATCTGTGTCACTACCTGTGCATTGAGTCCTGCTATCAGATCAACAAACCGAGCGTCATCAATTTCTATTATCATTATGAACCCCGCGGAAGATACTGGGAACTCATAAAGAACCGTGTTGAGCCGATAAAAGTTGATTTGTCAAGTTTTGTCTCCCGATACAAATATGGGTTTAGAAACCGGGGATGCAAAAAATATAGCTATGCGCATCATGCCGACTTTATCAGACTTGATAAACTGATTGAGAACGGTGGCGTTTATGCCGATATTGACACCATATTTGTCAACAAGATACCGGAATCCCTCTTCTCAAAAACATTTGTATTGGGAAAAGAGGATTACATCTGTTGCCAAAAAACAAAACAGATCAAACCGTCGTTGTGCAACGCCTTTATCATGTCCGAGAAGAAATCTGCCTTTGCCGTCAAATGGAGAGAGGATCTCGAAAAGGAATTTGACGGTTCCTGGAGCAACCATTCAACCATTCTTCCCCAGAGACTGAGTGAGCAGTATCCGGACCTTATCCATATAGAGCCAACCCGGACTTTCTATAAACACATGTGGACGCGGGAGGGCATTCATACTCTGCTCAGTGGATGTGATACGGATACCACGGGAGTTGTGAGCATGCATCTCTGGAGTCACCTCTGGTGGTCAAAGAAGAGAAAGGACTTTTCCGATATTCACGAGGGCGTTTTTACAGAAGAGTATATTCGAGAAGTTGATACAACGTATAACCTGATTGCAAGGAGATTTTTGCCGTGACTGCCCGTAGGCGCGTCTCCAATGCCTCCTTGTCGCGGAGGGATTCATAACGAAATCACTTAATGTCTCCGTCATTATTCCGACATTTAACCGCCCTGATTTCCTGAGAGAAGCCGTGCAATCGGTTTTGAAACAATCATATCCCGTTCGAGAAATCATTATCATCGATGATAGCTCTGATGTCCGGTTCCAGGAAAGAATAAATGATGTGACACGCCTGGGCGCTCATATCTTCCTGCACCGTTTGCCATCGCACAAAGGGGCTTCCGCTGCGAGAAATTGCGGATTGGACAAGGCACAGGGAGATTTAATACTTTTTTTAGATGACGATGACCTCATACATCCTCAATTGCTGGAATCCAACTTGGCGGTTTTCGAGCAGAATCCGGAAGTTGATATTGTAACGTGTCTGAGCAAGGCATTTATTGACCATAGTCCCCCTGGACGTTCTGAAGGGTTTCCCTTTGGAGGACAAAGCATAGATTCCTCGAAGGTTGCTATCTACCCGTTAAACCATCCCCATTACGTGAAGCTGGAACGCATAACGCTCTCATCACTACTGTACTACACGCTCATTATCAATTCGTGCCTTGTAAAAAGAGATTGCATCAAGACGGTTCGTTTTCCTGAAGACCTTGCAGTTGGGGAAGACACCTATTTCTGGATGAGCCTCGCTTCACAGGGATGCAATTTCATGTTGAACAGACAGTCTTATGCATATGTGCGTTTTCATGTTCGAAGCAGTCGATTGAAACCTGATTACGATGATGCCGCTATTGAATTTTTCGACAAGTTATTATGTAGCGGAATGCTGAAAGAAAAGGAGGATGTTTTCCTTGCTCATGCCTATCTCGTCCTTAGACTCGCCAAGGCGAATATACCGGAAATGATCAGGCATCTTTTGTTTACATTGCAGTCGCCCTATCTGATCCTAAAATATCTCAGATCTTACTACAGTAAAGAAGCAAGAGACATGCGATCACTTTACAGGTTCCTTGAAGATTCACAGAACCCCGGAAAGATAAACAGCCATGACCATGAGCAAGCCTAAGCTTCTTTATATCACTCCCACTGTCCCCAAACCTTCTGGAAATGGCCTATCAATGCGGGCTTATAATGTACTTAGAGCGCTGTCGTCCAAGTATTCAATCTATTTATTGATCGTTCCAACTTGTGAAGAGCCACCCCTCAGTCTGGCTGTTGCAGAAAGTTGCCAGGGTGTGGCCTGTTTGCCGCTGGGGCTCGGCATGGACTTTTCGTTGACCGCACGGTTGCTCGCACAAAAAATTGCACCTCGTCTTTTCAGCAGATGTTCATCGCACCCCATGGAATGGCTGTATATAACTCCGAAGAGATTGAAATCCGTGGCACGTATGTTCAGAGGCGTACAGTTTGACATAATACACGTGTTCAGGCTCTATATGGCTCCCTATGCGTTGCCTTTCAGAGGAGATGACTTTTCCGGCGTTTGTCAATTGGATTTGGATGACATTGAATCGCTTACAAGGAGAAGGTTAGCAGAACTATATGCGCTTAACGGTGATGCCAGGATGGCATCTTGCATGAAGGCAGAGACTAAAAAATACGAGGCCCTTGAAAGAAATTTGCTGCCGCGTTTCGACCGCATCTTCGTCTGCTCCAGTCCAGACAAGGACAGACTCGCCCGACAACATAAGGGCGTCAAGTTCGAAACCATTCCAAACGTCGTCCGTATCCCCGGCGAGACAATAGAAAATCCACGTGGGACTTTCACCATTTTGTTTGTAGGATCGCTGGGATATTATCCAAATAGCGAGGGCATAATTTTTTTTTGCGAGAGGGTCTTGCCAGTGCTGCGCCGGAAATCTGACGCAGCTTTTTCGGTCAAAGTTGTCGGAGACGGTATTTCCCCGAAAATCGCCCGGAGGTTGTCGTCAATTCCCGAGTTAAGTCTCGTCGGGTGTGTCCCCAATGTCGGTACCTATTATAGGAACGCACATATGGTGATCGTCCCAATAAGGGCAGGAGGGGGGACCCGTATAAAGGCCCTCGAAGCTTTCGCCTACAGAAGACCTGTGGTGTCGACCACCATAGGCGTTGAAGGAATCGACGTGCAGCACGAACAACATGCGCTGATTGCTGATACTGAGGAGATGTTCGCGGAGAATTGTTTTAGGATTATGACCGACCGGGCGCTCCGTGGAAGGTTAGTGGATAATGCTTTTCATCTGGTCACGGAATTTCATAATATGGAACTGCTCAAAGATCATGAACCTATCTTCCTAGAAAGCCGAGAACGGTTCTAAACACCGATTTCTTATGTAGCCTTAGCTTTGAGAGAAGCCTCTTTTTCACATACAGCCCTTCGTTGCCCCCCCAGTTTTCAACCTCTACCCAATGGCACATGGGCCGGATATTGTATTTCAGGAACCCGTCGGTATTAAAGCCCATCGCCTTTTCGTTATTTTCACACTCCACGGCAAGCCGGCTTATATCCCTCCCCATATTGGAGATATCATAGCCTCTCGAATCCATGCCAGGGTAAAATTGATAGCCTTCTACCGAGAACGGGTCAGGATTTATGAGCTGTCCCGCGAGAGTCCTGGCCCACGTATTGCTCCAATAATGAATACCGTAAGTTTCGTTTTCTCTGCACTGTTTTTTCAGTCTAAGGTAATCGCCTTTCTTGTTTCGCAACATGCACATTTCTTTTTTGTTGCTTGCAAAGGGATAGAGAATATGAGCATTGAGGACACATATGTCCTTTCCGGAATAGTTGTTCAGGACATTCGTTACCATAAGCGGCCCAGTCGTCTCAAGCACCTCCCTGTGTGAAGTGCTCCGCGGGTTCATCTTTTTCATTGTTTCAATTATTTCGAGGAGAAAAGGATGTCCTGGCACAGAAGCCATAAAGGCATTAGAGATGAGTACTTTCGCTCCATGCCATTTTGCATGTATTCGCGGCTCCTTCCCGATTACGAAACTTCTGTTCACCACGAGGTCATCCACCGGCCGCAGACATTCGAAGTCGAGATCTACATATAGACCGCCGTGTAGATAGAGAACAAGATACCGGAAGGCATCTGCTCTCTGAATATTGTAAGAGTAGGAGGTAAAGGTATTAAGGAATTCGGGGAAGTGCTTGTAAACGAATTGCAGACAATCTTCATCGGTCCATATGATATGCTGCCAATCAGGGTTATATTCTCCCCAGGTTTGGTGAAATTCCTTCCATTCATTCGGTATCTCTCTTGTTTTCCACGTTTGGTGGATTATTTTCGGGATTCCCATGTGCCTGCTTACTTCAGGTCTCATCCGGTATACTCCAGGCGTTTGCTGCCCCCTCTGCCGGCAATGCTTGGAGGGATCCCATATCAAATAAGCAGTCAGCACTCCTGAGAACCTCTGGTTTATGAGAAACTATAATAACTGTGCACAGTCCCCTGAGGCCTTCCAGTGCATTGATAACGATCGCCTCGGACGCGTTATCGAGATTCGCTGAGGGTTCGTCAAGAACGAGCAAGGACGGTTTCCGGAAGAAAGCCCTTGCGATAGTCAGCCGCTGTTTCTGTCCTGCTGAAAGGCCTTCACCGTTTTCCTCAATCATATACTCCAGACCGCCGGGAATTCCGGCAACGAAGTCATCGAGCTTCACCACCTCGATGGCCTTGAGGATATTGTCCTCTGAAACGCCTCCCTTATGCCCGTAAGTGATATTTTCGCGTATCGTTCCGTGGATCAGATAGGGCTCTGTCCCGACATAGCCTATAGCTTCATGATTTCGATTAACGTATTCGTCCGCCTTAATGCCCCCGAGAAAAACCTGCCCACTCGAAGGGCTCAGGATTCCGAGGATCAGCATCAAAAGCGTGCTCTTTCCGCTGCCGTTCGATCCCGAGATACCGAATTGAGACCCTTCTGCAATATTAAGCCAAAGACCTTCAAAGACCGGCCTGCCCATCTTCGGCCACGAAAACGTGACGTCCCGCAATGTGACCGATGGGGGAGATGGTCCGACAATACCTGCCGTCTTCGTTTCACCAGCCGCCTTTGGTCCGGGAAGACTATCCAGGTTGAAGTTGGCTTTAAACAGGGAAGAAATCCTGTCAGGACAAATTGCTTTTTCCAGATCAGCAGGCGGCAGGGAAGAAAACAGGTTGACGGATTCGATGAACTGGGCACGGTGCGCGAATAATCCCCCTATCAGGTTAGATCCATTAGCCACTCGCTGCTGAAATTGCACAAAAAGATAGAGAAACGCCACCAAATTTACCGCAGGTGTCTTGAATATATGAACATTCACAATTACGACAATGGCAATCAAAACAACGCCAAGGATCGGCAATAATGAACCGCCGAGGTTTCCAAAAAAATATGCATCAACGCTATTTTTGTAGTAAAGGAATACGGACTTCAAATAATTCTTATATTCCTTGTCCTGAAGCCGCAGGACCTTTATTAAAAGCCAGTTTCTCACCACGCGTATTTTAGATCGCTCCAGGCGGGCCTGGGCCTCGGGCACGCCTTGAGCGATCCTGTTCGTGAGCCTGTTGAATCTCATTACGGCATAGCCCATAACGCACAGTCCGGCAATGCCGATCATGGCCTCATTGCGCGCCAGAAAAAGCATGCCAGCCGAGATCATAATCATCTGAATGCAGAAGGTAATGAACTGGGAGCCGTAGAAAACAAAACTCGTGGCTTTCGGAAATAATTCGGACATATACAAATTGATCTGGCTGAGGGGCATTACAGAGAGGCGAGTCTTCTGCATAAGCAACCGGTACCCCAATATCATTCTCAAGCGTGCGTGGACTGACTCCGTGAGCATGATCTTTGACTGATAAGTGATAATCTCACACGCAGCCCTCACCACAATAATGAGGAAAAGCCCCCCCCATATGCTCAAGGGCGAGAATGTGAGAATCTTCAGTGGAAGCCATGAGGGAAGCTGCGAAGAATTGACAAACCCCATGGTGACCAAAAAGAGCATAAGAAAAATAGCGATGCAGTATTCGATTATCGAAAGCACAAAAGAAGATAAAATGCCGAGGCCAAAGAGGACCATTCCGGTTCTCCCCAAGACCATCATTAGCTTCTTTAAATATCCAGGCCAGCGATCCTTAGATGCCAATCCGGGACCTCCTCACCGTCCATGTCTCCAGCACTTTGTGAAGCGTGTATCGGACTTGGGCCGATAGAGGGCTCCCATGGAAGGCCTCATCTCGTGCGTTCCACCAGGTATCCCAGAGCAAGTGGAACGCCGGATGAGCAAAGACTCGGAGCCGTTTCGCCTGTTTCGGAGAGTACGACCATGGCTTTCCCAGCGCCGAAAAATGTACCACCGCCATATTCGCAAACGTCATATCAAGATCGCCGAGTGCGCCGGCCCGTCTGGCATCCTCCCACTCGGAGTTCAAGCACACCACATCTGCGGGCAGCGTCCGTATCTCGTTTCGTAACTCTTCGTTAACAATGTCCATATCGTAAAAGTCCCTCTCGTTCGCAGCCCCGAAGTGCCGGGCAACACGCCGCCATAGTTCAGCGGACGGCTTTGCCACGAACAGGCAAGTGGTCCAGTATGGCTGGCGCACCCAATATGCGCTCGGGGCCGCAATCGGTTCATCGAAGGGAAGCGAAAACAGAAAATCGAGTCCCCTCAGCGGAATAGCGTCCGCGTCCACGAAAACCACCCGCTCGTACTCGGTCAGACCCAGTGCCTTCAGCTTGATCAGGCAGTCGCGGTAATATCTGTTGCGCACATGCGACGACTCGGTCGCGACCCGCCGGGTCAACACACCCATTTCGCGCAATCTCACAAGCAGGTAGCGCGACACTGGCAGATGCAGGAGCACCAAATCTATATCGTTCCGCAGGCCAACTCGCTTCAACAGGTGAACAAACACCAGCACCCCGACGGCATACCGGTCACAGGTGGCATAAAAGACATAGGCGTAACGATTCTTGCCCGTCACGGTATGAAAACGCTCTCGCCGTCAGTTAATGAAAAATAAGCTTGATGACCTGATGAAGTCATGCCCAATGCTTCCCGGAGACGTTCCCAAAGCCGGGGTGTTTCATTTCGTTTTGGATCAAGTAATCTCGGATCCATTTGCACCTTTTCTCAACAATAATATATGAACTTCCTATTCCCCGCGATCATTGGAAAAATATAACATAAACAAATTATCAATAAAAGAAAACAATTAACTGAAGAGCACTTCTGCGAATAGAGAATAAGAAATTATCTTCAGAACTCAGCAGGAATTAGATAAAGGCATTGATCAGTTCTGGATAGCAGCACAGAAACTTTCGCGTATTTTATCGAAGTTGTGGTAATTTATCTGATGCCGGGACATCCGAATACGGTCGTATGAACGTAAAGTCTCTCGCAAGGCGGATAATTGGAGATAAACTCCTCGGTGCCATGGATTATTATCTGTTGCCGATATTGAAAGACGGGTGCGGCGGTCCGTTCAATGGTCAACAATTTAGACAACGGATGTTCCTTGAGTTGATCCGGGAAGTCGGTTTTTCGGCCATAGTTGAAACCGGAACATTTCGAGGCACGACTACAGAGCATATGCATAAGCACTCGCAGCTACCCGTATACACAGTGGAGGTGAGCCCAAGATATTATGGATACTCGAAAACCAGGCTTTTCAGGTATGGCATGGTGAAAGTCTCTTGTGGAGATAGCAGAATATTTTTAAAAGAAATAGCAGATAATCATGATCTGGCCGGAAAACAAATTTTTTTTTACCTGGATGCCCATTGGGGAGAGGAACTCCCGCTTAAGGAAGAAGTCCAGACAGTTTTTTCAAATTGGCCGAACGCGGTAGCAATGATCGACGACTTCAAAGTGCCTGGCGATGAAGAATATCTTTATGATGATTACGGTGAGAATAAGCGGCTCTGCTTGGAGTATCTCGCAGATGTGATACGCCACCTTGGATTATCATTATTCTTTCCTTCCAGGAGTGCACGTTTTGAAAGCGGAGGAAAGCATGGTTGCGTGGTAATAGCGAGATCTGCTGCAATAGTTCAAAAAATACATGGGGTGGCTACACTGAAGCCCTATGGATAATCGCAAATCTGTGACTGACTAGATAGCTGAAGCAGTACAAATTAATGAATATAATCGGTCGAGTCACTGAGAAAATTAAGAATGGAGCACAATTATTAATTCGCAACAGTGTAAGAGTGATTGCAGCATTCTCCTGGTCAAGATGGGCGTTGAATTGTCTATACCTGGAACTAAGTCCATCTCGAAGAGCCCTTTTCCATAGCAAATATTCAGATTTATTCAAAAAAAACTATATTAAGGGGCGCGATGGAAACTGGCAAGTTGTTTTTGCAAAAAAATCCATTCTAATGCCTTTGACTTCCGCGCATTTCTGGCTTGATTGGGAAAGGGCTGTATCCATAGTCGGGCACGATGTAGAGGTACAACAAACATACGAAGCAATAATAGGCTCATCTTCTAAGAGGCCAACTCTGTTTATTGACATAGGCGCCAACTATGGAACGCATTCGTTATTGTTTCTTGTTCATGGTATAAAAACAATAACTTTTGAACCAAATAGTTTATGTCACGACTATTTCATGCAAATATGTAAATTGAACCACGTAACGCCGACATTAGAAAATTTGGCACTTGGGGCAAGTCAAGGCGTTGTGGAGCTGGCATACCCAAAACGTGACACGTCGCTTGGCTCCATTAATACTAATATTATAAAAATACTCAGTCAATCTCAAGAGTTGGCAATTGAAAAAGTCACGCTAAAAACTCTCGACAATTACTTTCCGAAAATCGAGCATAACAGAACTCTCATAAAAATTGATACCGAGGGTAATGAGCTTGCCGTACTTGAGGGGGCGACGAAAACGATTCAAGAAGTTCAGCCAGTGATCATTTTCGAATGTTGGACTTGGAACAGTAATGAACGAACTAAAATATTTGACTTTTTTGGTTCCAAAAACTACTCACTGTACCACCTGCCCTGGACTCCCGAATATAAAGCAGAATCGCTAACCTTTGACCACTTCTTGGCTAGTTCTTCGACCAATTTTATTGCTGTCCCAATATCGTAAATGCCTGAAAAAACCTTGCGCATCTAACAAACATGTGCGCTATACAGCACTGTGCGTTCTTCAGACCATAACTGGTTATTCCTCTTGCTCCCCTTCATCCGTCGATTTCGAAAAAAGTAACAAACACCATCTGCTGCCATGCAAAAAGCCGAGACCGATTAATGGCTATCTTTCGGAGATAATCTCGTAGGCACGATGCCCGTTTTTCGGTGAAATTCCGCTCGAAAGACTCCGAAAGACAGAATACTCAAAATTGCATGATACTGGATGTTATCCGCCACAATTTAGAATTTCGATAACTATATGATTCGAGAGAAAGACGCGCTTAACGACGGCGGCAAAGAGCGTTACTTAGGGAGGAAGAGAAGCAACCTGCTATCGTCCCTGTGTATTTGGAAGGAAAGCCGATCTTGTCTTTTGGACGGCAAACGATAGTGTACGCAATGTTGGTGCCGAAGGCGGGATTTGAACCCGCACGGGTTACCCCACACGCCCCTCAAACGTGCGTGTCTACCAGGTTCCACCACTTCGGCATCTGAGGATAATACACCAAAAAACTTGATGATTTCAATATGGCGAGGGCTGTTTTTAATCACCAAGGGTCTCTGTTATAATAGCATAACCTGTTAGTTAAAGGCTCGTTTAGTTCTCTTTTTACCCCGGAGGGGTGGCCGAGCGGTTGAAGGCGACGGTCTTGAAAATCGTTGTAGGGGTGACTCTACCGTGGGTTCGAATCCCACCCCCTCCGCCAACTTGCTTTCAGATTTTTTTGTGCGCGCACAGTTATTAACCGTCTCATAGTAATATGGACATAATCGGGCCTATGATGTATACTATTTTGCATGAGGATAACCGATGCACGCAAGCTTGATCATAAGACTCTTACGACAGTCAGGCAGCGTGCCGTTGCGAGTGTGCAAGAAGGTAATAGTCCGGAAATTGTTGCCCAAACAATGGGTATTGCTCGCGCAACCATGTATGGATGGCTGGCAAAATACCGTGATGGGGGATGGGGTTCTCTGGATGCCCGTAAACGGGGCGGAAGGCCGCCAAAGCTGGATGGCGCAGCCTTGCAGTGGATTTTTCGTACCGTGACAATGAAGAATCCTCTTCAACTGAAATTTACCTTTGCCCTGTGGACAGCCAAGATGGTCGGCAAGGTAATCGCTGACCGATTTGGCGTTAAATTGAGCAAGGCGTCTGTATGTCGGCTGCTGGCGCAACTGGGGTTGACACCTCAGCGGCCAATTTGGCGTGCGTATCAGCAACGACCTGAAGCCGTTGAGCAATGGCTGAAAAAAGAGTTTCCTATGATTCGTCGCCTTGCAATCAGAGAAAAGGCTCAGATTTTCTTTGGAGACGAGGCTGGCGTAAGATCTGACCATCACGCGGGCACGACATGGGCGAGTCGGGGAAAAACGCCGGTTGTCAGCAGCACGGGAGCTCGCTTCGGATTGAATATGATATCGGCAGTGAGCGCCCAAGGCGAATTTAGATTCATGGTCATCAAGGGCCGTGTGGGTGCAACGCGTTTTATCGAATTCATTAAGCGGTTGCTCCATGGCTCCGCTCGCAAGATATTCCTGATAGTTGATGGGCATCCGTCTCATAAAGCTCGCAAGGTTACCCAGTTTATCGAATCCAGACCAATAAAGAAACGCTTTCGGCTTTTTTTTCTTCCCCCGTACTCGCCGGAACTCAATCCCGATGAGCGGGTATGGAATGATCTCAAGAATGGTTCCATTGGAAGAAAGGCCATAGTCAATTCTGATCAGTTGCACGGCGCCGTTGTGAGTCATCTGCGCCGCATACAGAAATCACCTGATCGGGTGCGTGCCTATTTCCAAGGTGAAACCACCAAATATGCAGCATAATGTTCAGACTATTTTGAGACCATTAATAAGTCGTTGCAAATTGGGACGAACAGCGAAAAGTGCGCACAATTAAGTCGTTACATTTCTGACAGGTTTCTTCGCCGTGAAGTAATTCTCACACCTACCGATAGATTGTGTTATAAAGGATTCAGGAAGGGCAGGAGGATTAGCTACTCACTGGGTCTTAGAATCCTTAGTACTGTCTATCCCCTGCCTCCCCTAGCCCTGATCAGTTGATTGGGCCTAAGAGCCCTGTTAACGCGGGTGTATTGGCTGAGAGGCATATCCTTCCCTTCAAAATCTATCATAAGGAGGGAATCCAAATGGCCGAGGTTTTCGTTGGGATTGATGTAGCAGTGGACACTTATACGGACACTTCACCAAAAAAGGATTTGCAGGAAACCTCGCAAACCCTTGTGGGAGTAAGTGAGCCGTGCAGGAGTCGAACCTGCGACCCGCTGATTAAGAGTCAGCTGCTCTACCAACTGAGCTAACGGCCCGTTAGACAGTGATGAGTGATCAGTAATCGGTGACGAGTAGATATATTAAAGAAGTATGATGCTATTAGTCAAATTCGCAGCTCACGCATCACGCTTTACTCTTCGCGGCAGATTTCCTTTTCGGAAATCAGATGGCGCGCCTGAGAGGATTTGAACCTCCGACCCTCAGCTCCGGAGGCTGATGCTCTATCCAACTGAGCTACAGGCGCATCCCGAATGCTTAATTCCGATTTCGGATTGCGGGATTAACCAAAGGCGACGATGAATCCGGGACATTTCGCATTCCCGATTCCAAAATTCGCAATTGTAATTGGGGTGGGCGAGGGGATTCGAACCCCCAACACCTGGAGCCACAGTCCAGTGCTCTAACCGTTGAACTACGCCCACCACTTGCGACACGTTCAATTATTAGTAAAACAGAAACGCGTCTTTCAGTCAACCGCCAGGCCACTTCAAACCGAATTGGAATTATACCACAATTCCCCTTCCTGCGTTTCAGCTGTTAGCTCACAAATCCTAATGAATCACCGGAAAGACATGAAGAGAATTCCCGCATCTTCTTCTCCAGTTCCGGCCGGAGAGGACGTATTGTCATAATACGAAGCAGTGTGTTATTTTATAGACGCTTAGTTGAGTCGTCTAAGCGGGGCTGTAGCTCAGTTGGGAGAGCGCTTGAATGGCATTCAAGAGGTCGACGGTTCGATCCCGTTCAGCTCCACCATTTTATTTTCCTTAATTGTCTGGTTTTTGTCTGGTCGATGCTTGTGATAGCTATAAGGGTGTAAGCTCTCCCGTGCTGTTGCCAAACACCGCTCTGAAGACTCTGCCGCGACAGTCGGTACCGTTCCCTGTTAATAGCCTAACGTCTAAGGGCCGCCTCCACAACAGAGCGGAATCGCCGGGCAACATGATGATGCAGTCAAGAGATCGCAGCCCGGCGCCGAATCGGAAAAATGAATTATTTTCTTACCGAGTGCAGAATTTGTCCTATATATCGGTTGATAGGATTGGATCTCTTGAGAAATGGAACAGCAGGCTTCCGCCTTACCCCGAGTTTCCTGACTTCCCAGAGCAGGTCGCTGTTTTCCCTGTCGGCGCTGAGCCCCCTGCTGAAGGCCTCAACTGCCTCCCTCTTCTTACCCGCGGCGAGATAGGCCCTGCCGAGATTGAGATAAAAGACCGGGAAAAAGAACTCCTCTCCGAAAGGCACCTTTTTCTTGAGACTCTCGATGGCCCTGCGGCATGTCTCTATCCCTGCTTTATAGTTCTTATTTGCCACTGCATCGAGACAGCCGTAATAAGAGAGGAGAAAGGGATCATCGGGATGGCGTTCGATCGCCTCATTCAGCACCACGAGGGCACTTTTGTTATTCTTGCTCTTCAGGAGTTCTTTCACTTCCGACATGTAATCCGAGGTGCTCCTTGACTCTTTCGCACCTTCTTCGCCGAGCATCTTAATAGACAGATCGTGCTGGTTTTGCATAAGCTCCCGCACCCTCTGCTCCACATCGGGCGTATCGACTATAGCGCCAAAGTCGGTCTTCCGCGTATGCATTATCTGTCCATTGAGATAAACGTGGGTGATAATGAGAGGCCTCTTCTCCCCGCCGCTTTCAGTCTGCACGAGATACCGCTTCTTGCCTACAAGGACTTCGGAGTCAAACTCGCTTCCGAACTTTGACGTCATCCTGATTATGTTTTTCTTCATAGTAATTTCTATAAAACTATGCCGTCGCCCTGAAGACGGCCGAGTGCCTCCCTCCTCGCTGCATGGAATCCCCTCTTAAAGAGTATTTCCATTATGTCGTCCGAGGCGAGCGCTTTCAACAAGCTACCTCTCTTCTTCTTGTCCTGCGTCGCCTCCATGACCCTCGACCTGACAACCCCGAGAAACTTCAGGTACCTTGAAAAATCGCTCCCGTAAAGCCCTTCGAGTCTCTTCCTTATGGATCTCGCCATGGTAGGACTTGCTCCCCCCGAGGAAACCGCTATGGTAAGGGGTCCTCGTCTGAGCACCGAAGGCATAATGAAATTGCAGAGGGAAGGATTGTCCACGACGTTCAGCAAAACCCTGTGTGCGCCTGCATCAGAAGCAACTTTCCTGTTTATGGGCGCCGAATCGGTAGCCACGACTGCGAGAAAAGCGCTCTTTATGTCTTCGGTCCTGTAATTGCGTTCGAGATGGGTGAGCGCGCCCTTTCTTTTATATTTTTCAAGAAGCGTCGAGATCGCAGGGCTTACGATCGTGACTCTTGCTCCTGCCTTCAACAGAGGGACACATTTTCTCTCAGCCACCCTTCCCCCGCCGATGACTAAACATCTCTTGCCGGCGATATCCAAAAAGGCAGGATAATATTGCTTATTTGTTGAGGGACGCGGACTCTTTCCTGGCTTCTTTAATGAGTTTGTCATCCGGGTATTTTTCTATGAGGCGGTTCAAATATTCACCGGCCTTTGCCTTATCGCCCAGTTTCTTATAACAAATCGCCATTTTAAAGAGCAATGTCGGTCCTTTCCGATACTCCGGAAACGACGAGAGCACTTCCTGGAATCTTCCAAGAGCCGCATTATAGGACCCTTTATTAAAATAAAACTCTCCGACAGAAAACTCGTAGTCCGCTATGGTATTCTTGCATCTCTCGATTCTGAGCTCAATCACCTCGCGATAGGGATTTCTCGGGAACATCCTCTTCAGTTTCTCGAATTCCTCGAGGGCCTTTTCGGCAGCCCCGTAACCTCTTTCATAGCCCTCGATCTGAACATAGTAAGCCATTGCGATTTGGTACTGGGCATAGGAGGCGTCTTTATGATCAGGATAGATCTCGAGGAACTTCTTGTATTCCTCTACCGCTGTATCGTATTCCTCTTCCTTGACGTATGAGTCGGCAATCTTCAACTGCGCAAAAGGGGCGTATTTCTTTGTGAGGTCTCTGTTCTTGATCTCAAGAAGCAGTCTCCTGGCGTCTTCATAATCCTTCTTGTCCATGAGTTCTACGGCCTTGGAAAATGACTTTTCGGCATCGAAGGCTTCGTCAGACCTCACTTCCTTCTTGGCTGAGCAAGCCGCAAGAAGTGCTGCGATCATAAAAGCCGCGCACAGCAAGGAAAAGATGCGAACTGGGAATTTTCTTGCGCCCGGCATGAGAAAATCGGCAAATTGCATTAATATATTTAAACCTTCGCGGAAGTTTTATGTCAAGGGCCGCATGACTGCCGGAGGCTATGATATAGATCATTACGAATTTCTTTCTATTCAGGGATACTATAATTATATGAACAACGCCAAAATATGCGGTTTGTCTTTGGCCATCCTTGTGTCGCTTCTGCTTCAGTCCGGTGCCGTCGGATGCACTGTTTGCCACAGCAAGAACCCTAAAATGGTCAAGATGCATAAAGAGCTTGAGTTCAAGGACTGTTTGAACTGTCATGGTATTGGAGACAAGCGGTCTCCGGAAGATGAAAAAAGACTGATGGCAAGCGATCAGCGCTGCATACGCTGCCACAAAAAGGGATGACCCTCGCTTCCTGAAGATGCGCAGAAGAGAAATCGTATGTGGGAAATGGCGCACGACAGTTTTTGCATAGTCAGAAGTCGGACGCGCTTCAACTTCTTCCTTTGTCGTCACATCTAATTCAGCGAGTTCCTTTTTCACTTCTGCGATGTTGTAAAAAGACCCCGATTTCCGGATAATACGGTTTACGGTGCCAATTGAGCTCGTAATCGCGACAAGAAACAAGAAGAAGGTCGAGGAGATCCGGAGGATACTTGAGGGCCTGCCGGCGACCTTCTATTCCATCGACGACTTCCCCGGCTGTCCCGAGGTTGAAGAGGACACGGACACTTTTGAGGGGAACGCAGCGAAAAAGGCGCTCACGGTGGCCCGCTTTTCGGGAAGACCCGCCATCGCGGATGATTCTGGACTAGAGGTATATGCCCTGAACCGGGCTCCGGGGGTTTTTTCGGCCCGGTATGCCGGACCGGACTCGAATGACCGGAAGAACCGGGAAAGGCTGCTGTCCGAGATGAATGGAATTGAAGAGAACAAACGGGGAGCGCGTTTTGTCTGCTATGTGGCCCTCGCCTTCCCCGACGGCAAAGTTGAAACATTCGAAGGCTTCGTAGAAGGCAGCCTCGGGACCGAGCCAAGAGGTTCCAGCGGCTTCGGGTATGACCCTATTTTCTATCCGGCGGGCTATGACAGGACATTTGCCGAGATGAACGCGGGCGAGAAGGATGCCCTCAGCCACAGGGGCATGGCGCTTAAGAAACTGAGGGAATATCTTTCCGGTTAGCCAAACATAAGGTTGACTCTAACGTTGATGTGTGCGTTAGGGCAGGCGTCCGAAAAAGTCTTTATAATGGCGACAAGAGATTTATTATCCCTCAAGATGACAGCTTGACTTAACATTCAATGCGGTCCTGAAAAACGCCGCAAATTTTTCTGTAAGCGAGCACAAGGTGTCGTCGATAAAGCTTTCTTTGGCCTCCGTGCCCAACGTCGCCAATCTTTGAGACTGATTCGCCTTGCAACAAAGACCGCCCGGTATCCTTATTTATAAGAAAAATTAATGTTCTGATTTTAATTTTTTTCTTGAAAAAGGATAAATCTTTCACATAAAGTATCTTTCGATTTGGGAAAGACTGTTTAAGTAACTAAAGTAAATAGTCCTGCCAAGCGTCACAATTGCTTTAAAGTCAGGGAATGCCGAAAAAGCTGCGTCTTTTGCGTGCATACCTGAATTTTTCAATATCGGTCTATTTTATGGAGGCATTATGAGACTAGTATTGCTTGGTGCACCAGGGGCCGGGAAGGGGACTCAGGCCAAGAAACTTATCGAAAAATATGCGATTCCCCAGATATCCACGGGAGATCTTTTGCGGGCTGCAGTGTCCGCCGGAACTCCGCTGGGTAAAGAGGCGAAGTCCTACATGGACAAGGGCGAACTTGTCCCCGACAAGGTCGTTTTGGGGATGGTCGAGGAAAGGCTCAAGAAGGACGACTGCAAGAAAGGTTACATCCTTGACGGTTTTCCGAGGAATACTGTTCAGGCAGAGGCGCTCGACAAGATGCTGACATCTTTGAAAATGCCCCTGGATTCGGCCCTCAGTGTTGATGTTCCTTTTGAGGACCTTATGAAAAGGCTTACGGGAAGGAGGACCTGTAAGGCCTGCGGACAGATGTTTAACGTATATTTCAATGCGCCGAAAAAAGAAGGCAAATGCGACAAATGCAATGGCGATTTGTTCCAGCGTGACGACGATAAGGAAGCAACTATAAAGAAGAGGCTGGAGGTCTATAATTCCCAGACCGCTCCTCTTATGGACTACTACAAGAAAAAAGGGATATTGAAGGCAGTAGCGGGAGTGGGCAGCATCGATGCTATTTTTGACAAGGTATGTGCCGCGTTGGGCGGTAAATAATAAGGACTCAAAATTGATCCGTAAGAGCAAGGAGGAAAAATGGCACTTGTAAATCCGCATGGAAAACAGAAGAAACTGATGCCCTTGTTGCTGACAGGGGAAGAGCTTAAGGAAGAGAAGAAAAAAGCTAAGACCCTCACGGAGATCAGGGTGTCCTCGAGAGAGTCCGGCGATCTCATAATGATGGGAATCGGGGGCTTTACCCCGCTCAAAGGCTTTATGGGACATGATGACTGGAAGGGCGTTTGCGATGAGTTCAAGATGGCAGACGGCACCTTCTGGCCGATACCGGTGACGGTCTCTACTTCCGAGGGCAATGCAAACAGCATAAAGAAGAGTCAGGAAATCGCGTTGGTGGATGAAGAATCGGGCGAACTCATGGCGACCATGAAAGTTAAGGAAAAATACAAGATCGACAAGGCCCATGAGTGCAAACAGGTCTTCAAGACAACTGAAATGGAGCATCCCGGGGTTGCAAAGGTCATGGCACAGGCCGAAGTCAACCTCGAAGGGCCGGTCAAGGTACTGAGCGAGGGAATGTTCCCGAAACAGTTTGCAGGTATCTATATGAGGCCTGCCGAGACGAGGAAGATGTTCGAGGAGAAAGGCTGGAGCACTGTGGCGTGCCTTCAGTTGAGAAACCCGATGCACAGGTCCCATGAGTATCTGGCTAAGATCGCCATCGAGACCTGCGACGGGGTGCTTATCCATCAGCTTCTGGGGAAACTGAAGCCCGGCGATATACCCGCAGAGGTCAGAGTGAAGGCCATCAATAAGCTCACCGAGCTTTATTTTGTGAAAGACACAAGCATACAGGCGGGCTATCCCCTTGATATGAGATATGCAGGACCTCGCGAGGCCCTTTTGCATGCCCTCTTCAGGCAGAACTACGGATGCAGCCACCAGATCATCGGCCGCGACCATGCGGGCGTGGGCGAGTATTACGGCCCGTTCGACGCGCAGAAGATATTCGATGAGATACCGGAAGGAGCACTTGAGACAAAGCCGCTTAAGATTGACTGGACCTTCTATTGCACGAAATGCGACGGTATGGCCTCTATGAGGACATGCCCGCACGGTAAAGAAGACAGGCTCCTCCTCAGCGGTACAAAATTGAGAAAGATGCTCTCCGAAAACCTGGATGTTCCTGATCACTTCAGCCGTCCGGAGGTCCTGGAAATCCTGAGAGAGTACTATGCCGGCCTGACCGAAAAGGTCGAGATAAAGGTGCACAAATATTCGGAAGGCATAAAATAGAGAGGCGTTACTATTCAATGAGAGGAGGTGGGATTCAGCTCATCGTAAGTTTTGGATTAACCGCCTTAAATGTTAAGGCTGATATTTAGAAACCGTAAAGGAGGTCAAGCAACATGCCAAGTTTTGTGATTACCGAAAAGTGTGATGGATGCAAGGCTCAGGATAAGACAGCGTGTCAGTACATCTGTCCTCATGACCTGATGACCCTCAACAGAGAGAAGATGAAGGCCTACAATCAGGAGCCCGAACAGTGCTGGGAGTGCTTCAACTGCGTAAAGATCTGCCCGCAGCAGGCTATCGAGGTCAGGGGTTATTCGGACTTCGTTCCCCTCGGATCGAGCACAATACCTTTGAGAGGAACCGACTCCATTATGTGGACGATCAAGTTCAGAAACGGCGTCCTCAAGAGGTTCAAATTCCCCATCAGGACGACCGCTGAAGGTTCGGTGGACCCGTATGCCGGAAAGCCGGCGCCTGACTTTTCGACAATTAAGAAGCCCGGCTATTTTACCGGTCCGGCAAGAAGCGAATAGGAGGTGGATATAAATGGAAAAAGAGACTTGTACATTTTCATTTTGTAAGAAGCCCGAAGTAACCGAAGTCGAAACCGATCTCCTTATCATGGGCGGCGGTATGGCGGGTTGCGGCGCAGCTTTTGAGGCGTGCCGCTGGGCAAACGAAAAGGGACTGAAGGTTGTCCTCGTAGACAAGGCTGCAACAGACAGAAGCGGCGCGGTCGCGATGGGCCTCTCCGCAATCAATACATATGTCGGCGAGAATAAATGCGCTGACTACGTCAAGTACGTCAGGAACGACCTTATGGGCATCATAAGGGAAGACCTAGTATTCGACCTCGGCAGGCATGTCGACAGTTCCGTCCAGCTGTTTGAGGAATGGGGCCTCCCGATCTGGAAGAAGGGGGACGACGGCTTCTCCCTCGACGGTTTCCAGGCAAGGGACGCGGGAAAACCCAGCCTTAAGGACGGCGGTGTTCCGGTAAGGTCCGGCAAGTGGCAGATCATGATCAACGGCGAATCATACAAGGTCGTCGTTGCGGAGGCCGCGAAGAAGGCCCTCCAGACCAACAGGGAAAAGACCGGAATGGCGCAGAACCATTTCGAAAGGGTCCTGATCCACAGCCCTCTCATGGATGCGGACGGAAAGCACGTCGCAGGCGCGGCAGGCTTCAGTGTCAGAGAGAACAAGACCTATATCTTTAAGGCAAGGGCAATTATCAATGCCTGCGCCGGAGCGGTTAACTGCTTCAGGCCGAGGTCGGTCGGCGAGGGTATGGGAAGGACCTGGTACCCTGTGTTCAGTGCGGGTTCGGGTTATGCCTTCGGAATGCTCGCCGGAGCCGAGATGACCCTGATGGAGAACAGGTTCGTGCCTGCCAGGTTTAAGGACGGATATGGTCCTGTCGGAGCATGGTTCCTCTTCTTCAAGGCAAAGGCGACCGACAGTCACGGGAATGATTACTGCGCGGACAAGGAGTACTTTGACGATGCAGTTGCCAGATATGGCGACTATGCAAAAGGTCTCGGCACCGCTATCAGAAACCACCTCATGATGAGGGCGATGAGAGACGGCAGGGGCCCGATCCTTATGCAGACCCCTGATGCTATGGCTGCGTTAGGTAAGGCGTTTAAAGAGAAGCTTGGCGACAAAGAAGGCGCCAAGAAGATGAAGCACCTCGAGGCAGAGGCCTGGGAAGACTTCCTCGACATGGCTATCGGACAGGCTTCACTCTGGGCGGCCAGCAACATCGAGCCCGACAAGAGCGTTTCCGAGATCATGCCGACCGAGCCGTATCTCTTAGGTTCTCACGCAGGCTGCGCGGGCTTCTGGGTGAGCGGCCCCGGCGACCTTCCGGGAACGCCGGAGCACTACAGTTGGGGATATAACAGGATGTCGACGGTGCCCGGTCTCTTTATGGCTGGCGACGTTGTCGGCGCCTCCGGACACAAATTCTCCTCCGGTTCCCATGCGGAGGGTAGAATTGCCGCGAAGGCTGCGCTTGCTTACATCCTCGACCATGCGGATTACAAGCCGAACCCGAAGAAGAGCGCGGATGAAGTCACGGCCGAGATGTACCTGCCGTTTGAGATGTATGAGAAGTACAAGACATACTCGACTGATCCGACGATCAACCCTAATTACATCGGCCCGAAGGCCCTTCAGCTGAGGCTCCAGAAGATCGCCGACGAATACTTCGGCGGCGTAGCCACATGGTATATGACCTCAAAGACTATGCTGGAGGAAGGTCTCAGGAAGCTCGAGATGCTCAAGGAGGATGCCGGCAAGATGGCGGCGAAAGACCTCCACGAGCTTCTCAGGTGCAATGAGAACTATCACAGAATCCTGTCGGTCGAGGCACATGCAAGGCACATCCTCTTCAGGGAGGAGTCCAGGTACCCCGGCTACTACTACAGGGGCGACCATAACAAGATCGACGACACAAACTGGAAGTGCTTCACCAATTCTAAGTATGACGCAGCGAACAACAAATGGGAATTGAAGAAGGTTCCCTATGTCCAGATGTATCCGTAGTTAACTACGATGGGGAGAGGGCATTTGCCCTCTCCCCATCTTTCAGTAGGTCAAAAAGAGGCGTTTATCAGGATTTGCGCGGCAAGTTATGAATTTCTCTTTGTGACTTACTGCCTTTCCGCCCCGGGCGGACTCGCAGAGGCGAGAAGGAGGACAAGAGATGGCAGAAAATAAAACAGCTTTAGTAATTGGAGGAGGCTTCAGCGGGCTTACGGCTGCGGTCGAGATCGCCGAGGCGGGACAGGATGTCGTTATCGTCGAAAAGAATCCCTATCTCGGCGGCAAGGTTGCCCAACTCAACAAATACTTTTGGAAGCTCTGTCCGCCGGTCTGCGGACTCGAGATCAATTTCAAGAGGATAAAGAACAACGGTCAGGTCAGGTTTTATACCCTCGCCGAGGTGCAGGACATCAAGGGCGAAGAGGGTAATTTCGATGTGACCGTAAAGGTCAATCCGCGCTATGTTAATGACAAGTGCGTTGCCTGCGATGCCTGTGCGCAGGCCTGTCCTTCGTATCGGAGCAATGAATTCAATTTCGGAATGGACAAGACGAAGGCGGCCTACATACCCTTTAACCAGGCATTCCCCTTTACATATGTGATAGATGCAAAGGCGTGTTCCAAGGATTGCGGCAAGGCATGCGCTGCGGCCTGCAAATACGACGCCATAGATCTCAATATGAAACCCGAGACGATAAATCTCAAGGTCGGCGCCATTGTCATGGCGACCGGGTGGGACCTTTATGATGCGACAAGGATGGACATTCTGGGCTTCGGCAAGGTACAGAACGTCATCACAAATATGATGATGGAAAGACTTTCCGCGCCGAACGGTCCTACCGGCGGCAAGATCGTCCGCCCCTCGGACGGCAAAGAAGTAAAGAACATAGCCTTTGTCCAGTGCGCGGGCTCAAGAGATGAAAACCATCTCCCCTATTGCTCCTATATATGCTGCCTTGCATCGCTGAAACAGAGCATGTATATAAGGGAACAATACCCCGATTCAAAAGCGACGATATTCTACATAGACCTTAGGACACCCGGCCTCTACGAGCATAGATTTCTGTGGAAGGCGAAGGAAGACCCTAATGTCACCCTGACCAAAGGAAAGGTTGCGGGGATTACCGAGGACCCGGCGACGAAAGACGTCATTGTCGAGGTCGAAGACATCTTCAGCGGCGGAAAGGTCAAGGCGACCTTCGATATGGTGGTCCTTGCCGCAGGCATGGTCCCGGGCACAAAGGATTCGAAGATCGTGAAAGATGTCTCCTATACGCCGGACGGTTTTGTGGACGCCTCAACTGCTAAAAAAGGCATCTACGCTGTCGGGACCCTGAAGAGTCCGGCCGATGTTGTGCGGTCAGTTCAAGACGCCACGGGTGTTGCGATGAAGAGCATCCAGAGCTTGAGGAGGAGGTAGGAATGGAGAAGAAGTTCGGCGTATATATCTGTAAAGGCTGCGGCATAGGCGACGCCATTGATATAGAGAAGCTTTCCAATGTGGCGATAAAGGACATGAAGATCGCCAATTGCAAGACCCATGATGCCCTATGCAGTCCGGCCGGCGTCCAGGTCATAAAGGACGATATGAAGGATGGGGTCAATACTATTATTATTGCGGCCTGTTCCCCTCGTGTGAAATATGAAGAGTTCGCTTTTGCGGGCACTATTACGGAGAGGGTGAATATAAGGGAGTTCGTTGCCTGGAGCCAGGCGCCGAAGACAGAGGATACCCAGTCCCTGGCAAACGATTATCTGACCATGGGCATTATTAAGACCCAGAAAGGCGACTTGCCTGAGCCGAAGATCCTCGAGGATCTGACCAGCACGATCCTTGTGATCGGCGGTGGTATTACCGGAATGACCGCCGCGCTTGAGGCTGCAAAGGCTGGCCAGAAGGTTGTTCTTGTTGAAAAGGAGGCCCAGCTCGGCGGCTTCGCCAACAAGCTTTACAAGAAGATCCCAATGGGTGCATTTTACAGGGAGCCGCTGATCGTAGATACCGATATAGATAAGCTTGCGAAGGAAGTCGAAAGCAATCCGGATATCAAGGTATACAAATCGGCAAAGGTTGCAAAGACGGATGGGCAACCTGGCCTGTACGATGTCACTATAGATTCCAATGGCAATTCCACGACCGAAAAGATAGGCGCTATCGTGATGGCCACGGGCTGGAAACCGTACGATGCATCCAAGCTGGATTATCTCGGTTACGGGAAATCCAAAAACGTGGTTACAAACATTGAATTTGAAGAGATCGCAAAGAAGAACAACGGAAAGATCCTGAGACCTTCGGACGGCAAAGAGGCAAAGAGAGTGGCCTTCATCCAGTGCGCCGGGCAACGAAATGCAAACCATCTTCCCTACTGTTCTTCTATGTGCTGTGCAACGTCCCTGAAGCAGGCCAAGTATGTGAGACAGAACCCGGATGCTACTGCGATGATTTTTTATATAGATATGAGAACGCCTGGAAGACTTGAGGGTTACTACAAGGAGGCGCAGAACGACCCCGGCGTTATGCTTACCAAGGCCGACGTAACGGGCGTAAGTGAGGCCGCAAGCGGAAATCTGTTCGTTGAGGCGGACAATACACTTCTCGGCGAGAAGATAAAGGTTGAGGCCGACCTCGTTGTTCTCGCAACAGGAATGATCCCGACTACGCGGGAGCCTCAGGAATACCTCGATAATCTGGTTAAGGAAGCAGCCAAGGGAGATGACGCGAAGAAGGCATACCTGGAGTCGACTCCGAAGCCTGAATACATTCTCAATCTTGCCTACAGGCAGGGCCCTGAGATACCTTCCCTTGAGGGTGCCTATGGCTTTGCGGATTCGAACTTCATCTGCTTCCAGTACGAGACCAGGAGGACTGGTGTGTATGCGGCCGGATGCGTAAGGCAGCCGATGAATATGTCGGAGGCGCAGGAGGACGCGGCCGGGGCCGCTTTTAAAGCAATACAGTGTGTCGATCACGCCGCCAGAGGCGTTGCCGTTCATCCCAGAGCATGGGATGTCACATTCCCCGACCCCATGCTCATAAGATGCACGGCCTGCAAGAGATGCACTGAGGAATGTCCTTTCGGCGCCATTGAAGAAGACGAAAAGGGCATACCTTTTTACAAGGTCAACAGGTGCAGGCGCTGCGGGACATGTATGGGCGCTTGTCCTGAAAGGATCGTGCAGTTCAAGGATTACAGCGTAGATATAATAGGGTCTATGATCAAATCGGTTGAGTGTCCCGAGGACGAGTTCAGGATCATCTGCCTTGTCTGCGAAAATGACGCATATCCCGCGCTTGACACGGCGGGCATTAACCACAAACAGATAGATCCTAGCGTAAGGTTTGTCTCCCTCAGATGTCTCGGCGGTATGAACCTCGTATGGGTTGCGGACGCCCTTTCCAAAGGCGTCGACGGAGTGCTCCTCCTCGGATGCAAATTCGGGGAAAATTATCAGTGCCACTTTGTAAAGGGCAGCGAGCTTGCAAATTACAGGTTCAGCAAGATCGGCGAGACCCTGAACAGGCTGCAGCTCGAGGCCGAAAGGGTCACGATGATGCAAGTCGCGATCAATGAGTATGACAAGCTCCCCGATATGATCAACGAGTTTGTCGAAAAGGTCAAGGAGATAGGGCCTAATCCGTTTAAGGAATTCTAAAAACGACAGGTCGAGGCAGAGGTTAAGGTTGAGAAAAGAGCGGAGATGATGCACAATCTTACTCGGGCTTTCTCTCTTAACCTTAGCCTTAACCTCAACCTTTCTTTAAGATGGAGGTAATTACAGATGGCAGAGCAAGTAATAAAGCCGGATCTGGAGTTTGTAAAGGGTGTAATGGCGGCAGGCGGCGACTCCCTGAAGAAATGCTATCAGTGCGCCACATGTTCGGTAGTCTGCAAAGTGACGCCTGATAAGAATCCCTTCCCAAGAAAAGAAATGGTTTGGGCCCAGTGGGGGCTGAAAGAAAAATTCCAGGGTAACCCCGACGTATGGCTCTGTCATCAGTGCAGCGATTGCACGGCTTACTGCCCCAGGGGCGCGAAGCCCGGAGAGGTCCTGGGGGCCATCAGAAAGCAGTCTATTAAGCAATACTCGGCCCCGGGTGCGCTGGTGGACATGGTGAACAAGAAGGCGTTGCTGCCTTTGATATTCATTTTCCCTGCCGTGCTTCTTGCGGTTCTCTTGTCGGCCGCGGGCACCTTCGGAATACCCGAAGGCGATATCGTATTTTCAAAGTTCGCCCCAATACGTTTCATCCAGGTTGTTTTTACCCCCGCTCTGCTTTTTGGACTTGCAGTGGGGGCAGTTGGAATGAAAAGGTTCTGGGACGACATGAAGAAGGCCAATAAAGTGTATTCGGGCGATTTCATGACAAGTCTGATAAGCACAGTTAAAGACATTGCCGGACATAACAGGTTTAAGAAATGCAATGAAAACGCCGACAGATTTACATCTCACTTCCTGGTGTTTTACGGGTTTGTGGCTGCTGCAATTGCCACGGCCCTTGGTGTCCTTTACATAGACATCATGGGTATGGAATCCCCTTTCCGTCTGGGATACGGCACACCCGTCAAGATTTTCGGCAACCTTGGAGCCATAGGCATTATCGCGGGGATAATACTCATGATGAGCAACCGCTTTAAGCATGCAGAAAAATTGGGCGGGGCGGGAAGCTATTTCGATTGGCTGCTGATAACCATTATTGCAGTTTTAGGAATCTCAGGATTTCTCGCTCAATTATCTAGAATAGCAGGCGTGGCAACCATAGCCTATCCCGTTTATTTTATTCATCTGGTTTTTGTCCTCTCCCTGTTCATCTATCTCCCGTTTTCAAAGCTGGCCCATATGTTTTACAGGGGGGCCGCTATTTGCTTTAACAAATATTCGGGGAGAGAATAAGACTCATGGCACTCAGGGTCAAAGACATATTGAAAGACAAGGGGCTTGAGGTAATAGCGATAGACAGCGGTTCTACTGTCGATGCCGCCGTCAACAAGATGGTCGAAAGGAACATAGGCGCAATACTTGTGATGGAAGACGGTAAGTGTGTCGGCGTGTTCACGGAGCGCGACGTCCTTAAGTGCTGGACGAAACACAGTTCGTTTGAAAAGGTGGCGATTAAGGATGTCATGAGCAGGGACCTTCTGGTCATAGAGCCGCATAATGATCTGGACTACGCAATGACTATAATGACGAACAAGAAGATAAGGCATTTGCCGGTTATCGAAGACGGAAGGGTCGTCGGTCTGATTTCGATACGTGACGTGGTGAAGTATCACATAGGCAATCTGGAAGCAGAGGTCCACTATCTCAAGGACTACATACGCGGTTCCTGAAGCAGTTTCCCGGAGGAGAATCCAAAAGGAGGTGAGGAAAGGTTGCGTTACGGTCGGGGAGGCCGTCTTTCCAGAAGCCAGCAGGTTTTCGAATATCGCTGTATAGATTGTTTTAGTGGTTTTCTTTTGCGTAGAAATCTAACCAAAGGAGGAAGATAAATGAGTCTCACTATTGTCTTCGCGTTAATCTGCGGCGCTCTGGGCGTGGCATATGCCCTTTCGACCGCAGGATGGGTGTCCAAGCAGGATGCCGGAAGTGAACGTATGCAGCAGATTTCGAACGCGGTCAAGGAGGGCGCTTATGCGTTTCTCGCCCGCGAGTATAAGACGGTCGCAATGGTTGCGGTAGTTCTTTTCATAGTGATTTTCGCACTCCTCAACTCGTGGACGGCTATCGGTTTCCTGATCGGTACGGTCGGTTCCGCCCTTGCCGGATACATCGGCATGATGGTCACTGTCCGTGCGAACGTACGCACGACCCAGGCAGCGTCAAAGGGTCTTCAGAGTGCTCTTACGCTGTCATTTAAGGGCGGCTCCGTCACGGGCATCATGGTTGTCGGCCTCGGCATTATCGGCCTCTCGGGTTACTTTGCCATTGTCAAGAGCTTTGCGGGAGAGTCGGCATTTCACGCACTCGTAGGCCTCGGTTTCGGATGCTCTCTGATGAGCGTGTTCGCCCGTATTGCCGGCGGCATTTACACAAAGGCTGCTGACGTGGGCGCAGATCTCGTCGGCAAGGTCGAGGCAGGCATCCCTGAGGACGATCCGAGGAATCCCGCCGTTATAGCAGACAACGTCGGTGATAACGTCGGCGACTGCGCAGGCATGGCGGCCGACCTTTACGAAACATATACCGTTACGCTGGTTGCGGCTATGCTGCTGGCGAAGTCAGTATTCGGCGCCGACAGCCCATGGGTTGAGTTCCCTCTCCTTCTTGGCGGGGTCTCGATAATAGCGTCGATCATAGGGACATTTTTCGTGAAACTCGGCAAAAGCCAATATATAATGGGCGCACTTTACAAGGGCCTCGCCGTTTCCGGTGTGCTCGCCGCGATCGCATTTTATGCGGTGTCGCAGTGGTTCATAGGGCAGCTTGGCGGTGACACGGGCGGATTTACTCCGATGAGCGTGTTCGGCACCGCTGTTATCGGTCTAGTCCTGACCGGCCTTATAGTCTGGATCACGGAGTATTACACCGCAAAGGAATACAGGCCTGTTCAGACCATCGCAAGGGCCAGCCTCACCGGCCACGGCACCAACGTTATCGCCGGTCTTGCCATGAGCATGGAAGCGACCGCGCTTCCCGCAATAGTAATTGTCGGGGCCATTATGGGCTCTTATTACCTTGGCGGCGGATTCGGCGGCAATATGGGCGGCGGCCTTTTCGCAATAGCGCTCTCTGCCGTGTCCATGCTTTCGATGACCGGCATTGTTGTCGCAATCGACTCTTATGGTCCGATTACAGATAACGCCGGAGGTATCGCGGAAATGGCCGAACTTCCGTCAGCGGTCAGGGACGTAACCGACCCGCTCGATGCGGTCGGCAATACCACCAAGGCCGTCACAAAGGGCTATGCGATAGGCTCTGCAGCCCTCGCAGCCCTCGTTCTCTTTGCAGAGTATTCAAGAGAGCTCACGAGCAAGATGGGCACCGTTAATTTCGATCTTTCCGATCCATATATCATTGCGGGTCTCTTCATCGGCGGCCTGATTCCTTACTATTACGGTGGAAGGCTGATGCTCGCGGTCGGCAAGGCTGCCGGAGGCGTTGTTAACGAGGTCCGCAGGCAATTCCGCGAGATCAAGGGGATTATGGAGGGCACCGGCAAGCCAGAGTACGGCAAGTGCGTCGATATCGTCACCAAGTCGGCCATCAAGGAGATGATGCTGCCGGCCCTCATCCCGGTGGCGGCCCCTATCCTTGTCGGCTTTATCCTTGGCCCCAAGGCCCTCGGCGGCCTGCTCATCGGCAGCATCCTGACGGGACTGTTCCAGGCGATCGCCATGACGTCGGGAGGCGGAGCATGGGACAATGCAAAGAAGTCCTTTGAAGACGGAGTTACCGACGACTCAGGCAAAATGCATAAGAAGGGCAGCGACGGACATAAGGCCTCTGTTACCGGGGATACAGTCGGCGATCCTTACAAAGATACAGCAGGTCCGGCGATCAACCCGATGATCAAGGTCATCAATATCGTCGCATTGCTGATCGTGCCGTTGTTGAAATAGTTTTGTAACGTAGAACGAAAAAGGCCGGCCCAGGGTGGACCGGCCTTTTTTCTTGCGCGGACAATACAGACTCACCGCTTTGATGGAGCATCCGTCAAATGGCTTTTTCCGCATACGTCCGTTTATAATACAGAAACCAAGTTCTTCGGAGGCATTAATGGCTAACATGTCGGCAGTGGATATGGTTCAGCTTACGCTGGACAGTAAATTCAGGTTCAAATGTCATAAGGGGATTTCATGTTTTACAAGATGCTGCAGCAACATAGATATCATGCTGACGCCGTACGATATTGTTGCCATGAAGAAGAGGCTCGGCCTTACATCTGAGGAGTTTCTTGCGAAGTATACTCACACGCAGGCCGAGGGAAGAGCGGCCTTTCCGATCCTCTATTTGAAGATGAACAGCGATGAAAAGAGAAGCTGCCCCTTTGTAACGCCTGAAGGCTGCAGCATCTATGACGACAGACCTGCGAACTGCAGATATTACCCCATTGGGCAGGGGACCTACAAGAAGGCGGTAGACAATAAGACGGTTGATGAGGAGTTCTTCTTTTTTGTAAAAGAAGAACACTGCAAGGGGTTCGAGGAGACCGATGCGTGGAGCATCGCGAGCTGGAGGGAAGACCAGGGCGTCGACAGATACGACGAACTGAACAAGGAATGGAAGGGCATCGTGCTTTTCAGGAATGTTCCTGCGGAGGCTCTTGACGGAAAGAAGCTGGCGATGTTCTATCTTGCGTGCTATGATATGGATCGGTTTCGCAGTTTCATCTTCGAGAGCGGATTCCTTAACCATTTCGAGGTGAATGAGACCTCGAGGGAAAAGATGCGCACCGATGACATTGAACTCATGTTGTTCGGTTTCAAGTTCGTGAAGTATATCCTGATGATGGAACAGACGCTGAAGGCAAAGCCAAAATAACAGGTCTTATCTTAGATGGGGCGACTATCAGTTGCTTATAGTCCCATAGGGAGGACCTTCCTTTCCCATAGTCTTACTTCCGCACTGCAGAGCTTCTGCAATCTTCGATAATTTACAGTCCCGTGCCGTTGCGCCGCTGAGCGTCTGACAGAGATGTCATTTTTTGGCTGAAAAATTCCATGCTTTCGTATAAAATGTGTTCTAATCCGGATTATTCATAAACTTCGTTGCATGACGGGCAGACACGACTCAGAACTTTTTTGCAATCGACGGGATATCATGATCGGGAAGCCGGGATTGATGAAAACCGACTGTGGCAATGTGTGTTAAAGCGCTTATTGGAAATTTACATTAAGGTGTCGAAACAAAAAAGTTTTGCGCCGCACCTGCCCATATATTATGAATGATGTGGGCTAAATCGTATCGCGGGACGGATACTGAGTGACAACGACAAGGGGAAAGACCGGGAGTAAATCGCTGGAATCGACGCGGGGCGAGAGGCGGGCTAACAGGAGGCTTAGGCAACTCAGGGCCCTGATAGAAATGGCCGCCCTTGTCAACTCTACACTGGACCTGAAAGAGATAAAGAAGAGAGCGATACGGGCGGCCGCAGAGCTTCTCGATGCCGAGACCGGCAGTCTGCTTCTTATCGACCAGAAGACAGGCGAGCTGTATTTTGAATACGCGCTGAGAAAAGGGGAGAGGCTGACGGAGGTCAGACTCAAGAAGGGCGAGGGGATAGCAGGCTGGGTCGCAGAGCACGGCTCTCCGCAGATTGTCCATGACGTGGGCGCCGATTCGCGCTTCTTTAGGAATGCGGACATGATCAGCGAGTTTACGACGAAGAACATGATCTGCGTGCCTGTGAGGACAAAGGAAAAGGCGCTCGGGATCCTGGAAGCGGTAAACAAGAGAAAGGGCAGCTTCGATTCCGACGACCTTGAGATACTCGCCGCCTTT
Source organism: Nitrospirota bacterium (assembly GCA_021790195.1). Classification (GTDB taxonomy): domain Bacteria; phylum Nitrospirota; class Thermodesulfovibrionia; order Thermodesulfovibrionales; family UBA9159; genus JAJYIF01. Next base: position 230,448 of record JAJYIF010000001.1, on the reverse strand, counting down.
GCCGATCATGTGGCCCTTGCGATGGAGAACGCAATCCTTTATGAAGAAAACATAAGACAACTCAAGTCGAGATTGGCGGAAGAAAAGCGGCACGCCTCGGAAAAAGAAAAGATGCTCAGGGACCTTCATGACGGCATAGGCGGCATAACCACGAACATCAGTCTTCTTGCGGAAATCGGCAGGAAGAAGTCCTCTTTAGGCGAGGTCAGGAAGACGCTTGCTACTATAGCAGAGCTGTCACGGGAAGGACTCTCCGAAATAAAGAGCTTCATGTGCAGCCTTGATATCAAGGAGGACAACTGGCGTGCCATGACGGCCGAACTAAGGAGGATAGGCAGCAGTATGGTTGAGCCTCTCGGGATTTCCTTTGCGATGGACGCGGCAGACTGCGATCAGAAGGAATATCCGCGCGGTCTCCTCTCCATAAACGTCTTCAGGATATACAAAGAAGCGATGACAAATGTCATAAAACATTCGGGGGCCGGATCGGTGCATGTGACGATGGAAGTCGGTCCCTCGGGGCTTCGTCTCGCGGTAAGGGATGACGGCAGAGGTCTGGCCGGGGCGAAAGGCAAGGGAAGGGGCCTGCTGAACATGAAGACGAGGGCCGAGGAGATAGGGGGGAGGCTTGAAGTTGCATCGGGAAAGGGCGCATGCGTATTGCTCGATGTCCCCTTTCCTCTGAAATATCCGGGGGTCGATATTGAATTCTGACGTGCGAATAAGGATAATTAAGCGGTTATGAACGTTGTCATAGTTGAGGACAATCTTCTTCTTCTTGAAAACCTCAGGCTGCTTCTTAGCGGAGAGCCGGGAATCTTGATTACCGGCGCCTTTGGGTCGGCGGAGGAAGCCCTGGGCGGACTGAAGGAATCGCGGCCCGATGTGGTGCTCGTGGATCTCGGTCTTCCCGGGATGCCTGGAATTGAACTAATAAAGAAGGTGAAGAGAGACATGCCGGGAGTGGACATTATGGCTCACACCATATACGAAGACAAGGGAAATGTCTTTTCTGCCATCAAGGCCGGCGCATCCGGCTATATACTCAAGGGAAGCAGTCCGAGAGAGATCGTGGAGGCCCTCAATGACCTTTCCCGGGGCGGAGCTCCAATGAGCCCGAAGATAGCGAGAAAGGTGATAATGGAGTTCCAGGAGGAGGGCGTGACCGAACAATATCTCCTCAGCCATAGGGAAACCGAGGTGGTCAGGAGCATTGAGGAAGGTCTTACGTATAAAGAGATCGCTAAGAAGTTCAACATAAGCGCGCACACCGTCCATACTCACATCAAGAGGATCTACGACAAACTTCATGCAAAGGACAGACGGGAAGCGGTCATCAAGGCCCGGAAGAAGGGGATTATTTAAGGCCTATCGTAACGGTCTCTCTTTATTCTGAAAAACGGCAATTGGTCATGCACAGCCCTGCCTGCCAGCAGGCAGGCGCAAAGAGCGCAAGAAAATTCAAATGCTTCTCTTTCCAAGAAAGTCCACCAAGTTGACAAAAGGCCATTGGTCTTAAGGTGGTGGATTTGTCTCTGTGATCTCTGTGGATGACTGCTCTTTCCCGGGTCATATGCCTTCCGTCCTTGTCCCCCAAAAATACCCATATACGGTGATAGACATTGTCTGACGCGGGAGTTAACCTTATTAGGGAGGGGAAGAGTGATGACGTAGAGGGTCTGAGAAGAGGCATTGTGAAAGAGAATTGCTGGGAATTCAAGAAATGCGGAAGACAGCGGGGAGGCAATAGAGTCAGCGACCTCGGCGTTTGTCCTTCTTCCGTCGAAAAAAGGCTTGACGGAATCCATGAGGGCAAGAATGCCGGCAGGGCCTGCTGGGTCATTGCAGGAACCTTCTGCAGGGGAGAGATGAAGTGTATCTTTGCAAAAGACATTAAGAGCTGCAGTGCCTGTGATTTCTATAAGACAGTGCGGAGAGAAGAATTCCCGGACTTTCAGTTGTCCGCTGTGATCCTGGAGAAATTGAGAGAGGCCGAAGGGCAACGCGCCGGCGAATCCCGATTTTACGATAAGACGCTTTCCCGCAATGGATGACATAAGAAGATGATAACCTTGTGCGCATGGTGCAAGAGGATACGCACCAAAGATGGTCGCTGGGAAAGCGCCGACGAAGAGCATTCAAACACAATATTTACGCACGGCATCTGCCCGGATTGCCTGAAGGAACAAGACCCGCAGCTCTACGGCGAAATGCTCGGAAATGACGAAGAAGACAGCTAACGGTCCTGTGGCGTGAGATAATAGGTTTCTTGCCGTCCGGAGGCGTTCCGTCTGATACCTCAGTTTTTTTCGCAGCGCATAGTTCTTTAGATTCTCCTCGTGAGCATTTTTCTTGACAAGCCGGACGCTGTTCAGGGAAAATTGATGACTGGGGGAGGTGTGGAGACTCGATTATCCAAGGCAATAATACTTGGCCTTCTCACCGGCATGGTGGGGCTGATTGCGAGCCTTCTTTCTTTGGGTCTTGAGCTGGAAGAGGACCTTGGGCTTGATGTCCTGTTCCACCTGCGCGGAGCAAGACGGCCCCCTCCTGATGTCGTTATAATCGGTATAGACAAAAGCTCTTCCGACAATCTGGGTCTGCCCAACGACCCGAGGAAATGGCCCCGTTCGCTGTATGCCCGCCTCATCGAGGTCCTTGCAAGACAGGGGGCCGCAGTTATCGCCTTTGACGTCATCTTTGAGGACCCCCGTTCGCCGGCGGACGACGACGCATTCTCGGAGGCCGTGAGCAAGGCCGGCAACGTTGTGCTATGTGAGCGCATAAGGACCGACAAGGTCCTCTTGTCCGACCGGAGCGGCTCGTCAAGGGGAAATATCAGCCTTGTCAAGCTGGTCCCCCCGCTGCCCATCCTTGAGCGCTCGGCCGCCGCGCTAGCGCCATTCCCCTTGCCCAAGGTCCCGGTGAAGGTAAGCCAATACTGGACGTTCAAGACCGGCGCCGGAGACACGCCCACTCTCCCCGTCGTAGCCTTTCAGATCTTCGCAGGGCAGGCATATGATGAGCTGGAGCATTCTCTCGAAAAGATCAGCGCCTATCCCATGGACAGATTCCTTCTTGACAGAAAGAAAGCAGTTGGTACAAGGAACATCAGGAGACTTATCCTCGACGTGAGGGACGTCTTCGAGAAAGAGCCGTTATCGCGGGAGAAGACGCTCGGGGGTAGCGCAAGCTCAGGGGGTCCTTTATCTGATCCAAAGAAAAGCAGACTCCTTGCATCTCTTGTAAATATGTACGAAGGTCCGAACAGCAGATATCTGAACTTCTACGGTCCTCCACGGACGATCACTACAATACCCTATTACAAGGCCCTCCGGCTTCGGGGAGGCGGTGAAGCGGGAAATCTACCCGACCTTAAAGGCAAGGCGGTTTTTGTCGGGCTCTCCGACATTATACAGCCGGAGCAGAAGGACGGCTTCAACACAGTCTTCACTCAGGCGGACGGCCTCGACATCTCCGGCGTGGAGATCGCGGCTACCGCATTTGCCAATCTGCTCGAAGACATGCCGATTCGACCCATAAGCCTTCCGGCTCATGTCGCGGTTGTCTTCCTGTGGGGCGCGTTGATAGGTGTCATCTGCCGTTTCTACTCGAACGGTATTGCAGCGCTCAGCATCATCGGCCTGAGCATCCTTTATCTTTCAGGCGCCCTGTATGTATTTTCAAGGGCGGGAATCTGGTTTCCTGTTGTCCTCCCCCTGTCCTTCCAGACCCTCTTTGCCTTCAACACAGCGCTTCTGTGGAAGTCTTTCGACTCAAATAGGGAGCGCCGGAACGTGAGAAAGGCCCTCGGCTATTATCTGCCGGGCGAGGTGATCGGCAGCCTTGAAAAGAACATGACGGACCTCAGGGAGAGCAAGCAGCTTGTCTATGGGACCTGCCTCTCCACGGACGCGGAGCAATACACTGCCCTCTGCGAAAGCATGGCGCCAGACAAACTGAGCAGTTTCATGAACAAGTATTACGCGGCGGTATTTGATCCGGTGAAGAGACATGAGGGGGTGGTTTCGAACGTTATCGGGGACTCCATGCTGGCGATATGGGTATCTACAGACCCTGACCCTTCCCTGCGGAATAAAGCGTGTCTCGCGGCCCTCGACATTGCGGCCTCTATAAGCAGGTTCAATCAATCCAATGAGAACTCTCAGCTCCCTACCCGGATCGGACTGCATTCGGGCCATATAGTCCTCGGAAACCTCGGGGCGATTGACCACTACGAGTATCGCCCTATAGGGGACATTGTCAACACCGCAACGAGGATAGAGGGGCTAAATAAATATCTCGGCACTCGGGTGCTCGTGTCCCAAGAGGCGGCCAATCAGCTCGACGGTCTCGTGACAAGAGAGATCGGGAAGTTCCTTCTGGCCGGCAAGTCAAGACCGCTTGTGGTCCGCGAGCTGCTGTCGCGCTCGGAGGATATTTCGGAGGAACAGAGGGAGATATGCGCGGTCTTTTCCGGCGCCCTCGATGTCTTCAGAAGGCAGGAATGGGACAAGGCCATTGAACTATTCAACGAGGTCATGCGGATTTCGGAAGGTGACGGCCCGTCGCATTTCTATATCACGCTCTGTCTCCATTACAAGAATAATCCGCCGGGGGAGGCTTGGAACGGCGTGGTACACATGGACAAGAAATGAGAGAGTCTTTCGCCACAGAGATCGCAGAACACAGAGGAAATATAGAAGATCAGAGAACGAAAATGGCATGTTTCGTGCAATTCCATACAATTTGGCGGATATTTAAACTTATAAAAAACTACAAAAGGGGTGTGAAGATGGAGCGGATCAGGTCGGTTTTGGCGGTGGTGGTTGCTGTAATTGTTGCAGGTTTTTTCTCACCTTCTCCGGCAGCTGCGCAGACATGCAGTCAATGGGCCGCAAAGGCGGTCTCTGTGCAGGGCAGCGTGGAGGCAAAAAGACGCGGCGAAAGGGAATGGCAGCGCGTCCGTTTCAATGACGCTTACTGCGCCGGAGATTCTATCCGCGTAGGCGAAAGAAGCCGCGCGGACATCCTTCTGGCGAATGATGCAATACTCCGCCTTGACGAAAAGACCGCTGTGGTTATCTCCGGCGCCGAGACAGGAAAGACCTTTCTCATTGACCTCGTTAACGGCATCGCCCATTTCTTCAGCCGCTTTAAGCGTAGCCTGACAGTTGTTACCCCTTTTGTGAATGCAACGGTCGAGGGCACTGAATTCCTCGTCAAGGTGGATACGGACAAGACCTTCCTCTCGATATACGAAGGCGCAGTAAGTGCGTCAAATGACGCAGGGACTATAATGGTCGCCTCCGGGCAATCCGCTATTGCCGAAAAGGGGAAGGCGCCCCAGATCCGGGTTGTGGCCCATCCACGGGATGCGGTGCAGTGGACGCTTTACTATCCTCCGGTTTTCCCCACAATGCCGGCAAAGCTTTCTTCAGCGGCCGGCTGGCGGGAGAAGGTCGCATATCTTCTCTCGGTCGGAAGGGTCGATGAGGCAAACAGGGAGATCAAGAAAAGCCTGAAGAAGTCTCCGGGAAACAGCGATGCCCTCGCTGTTCAATCGGTGATCGCCATTGCTCAAAACAACAAAGACAGGGCCTTCGATCTTGCGAAGAAGGCAGTCGATTCAGATTCTAAGTCAGCCTCTGCGCGAATAGCCCTGTCTTATGCCTTACAAGCGCGTTTTGACCTGAAAGGCGCGCTCGGAAGCCTTCAGGATGCTGTGAGACTGGAGCCTAAGAATGCACTTGCTTGGGCCAGATTGTCCGAGCTTCAGCTTTCCTTCGGAGAACACGCCAAGGCGCTTGAGGCCGCGGAAAAGGCAGTGTCTCTGAATCCCGCTCTTTCTCGCACGCAGACGGTCCTCGGCTTTGCCCATTTGACAGAGATAGCGACAAAGCTTGCCAAAGAGAACTTTGAAAAGGCGATTGCACTCGATCAGGCGGACCCTTTGCCGCGGCTCGGTCTGGGTTTGGCAAAGATAAGGGAAGGGCACCTTGCAGAAGGGAGGGCCGAGATAGAGATAGCAGAGACACTTGACCCACAGAATTCGATTGTCCGGAGCTATCTCGGCAAGGCATATTACGACGAAAAGCGCGATGAGAAGGCGACCGAGCAGTTCGCAAAGGCAGAGGAATTCGATCCCAACGACCCTACGCCATATTTCTATGACGCTATAAAGAAGCAGAGCGAAAACAGGCCTGTTGAGGCACTGCACGACCTTCAGAAATCGATGGAGTTAAACGACAACCGCGCGGTCTACCGGTCAAAGTTGCTCCTTGATTCCGATCTTGCGGCGCGGAGCGCGAGCCTTTCCGGGATCTACAGCGATCTCGGCTTTCAGCAGCTCGCACTCGAAGAGGCGGCAAAATCGGTAAATACCGACCCGGCAAATTATTCGGCCCACAGGTTCCTTTCGGATTCCTACTCGGCTCTTCCTCGCCACGAGATAGCAAGGGTCAGCGAGCTGTTACAATCGCAGCTCCTTCAGCCTATCAACATCACTCCTGTCCGGCCCGAGGCCGCCGAGAGCCAGCTCTTCATCCTGGAAGGCACGGGACCTTCCGACCCTTCATTCAACGAATTCAATCCGCTCTTCAACAGAAACAGGCTTGCCCTCCAGGCAAGCGGCGTTGTCGGCGGCGAAAGCACTTGGGGCGATGAGGCTGTTGCCTCAGGGGTATATAACAACTTCTCTATGAGCGCGGGACAATTTCATTACAAGACGGACGGGTTCAGGCCGAACGATGATCAGAAACAAAACATCTATGATGTTTTTGCGCAATATAGTCTTTCTGAAAAGACAAGCATTCAAACGGAGTTTCGATACAAGGATTCTGAAGCAGGAGATTTGAGACTTCTGTTTGATCCGAATGACTTTAGTCAGGATGAACGCGATAAGGAACATAACAGGTCGATACGCCTCGGCCTGCACCATTCCTTTGCGCCTGATTCGGACCTCATAGTGTCCGCAATCTATCGAAATGCCGACTTTGTTAACGGCAACTACTTTGGTCCCGGACTTGATCTGGACACTGAGAGAGACGGTTTCACGGGCGAGATTCAACATCTCTTTGACATGGAGATCGCGAGACTAATCAGCGGCGCAGGATATTTCCGGGACCGGCTCAATACTTCGTTATTTGGGGAAACCGCGACGACACATCCAAGGCATACAAATATTTATTTGTATGCTCTTATCAATTATCCCCAGAACGTTACATGGACAATCGGGGGAAGTGGGGATTTCTTGAAGTCGGCCATAGGCGACCAGGCCATAGAGCGGAACGTGTTCAATCCGAAATTCGGCGTCACCTGGAGTCCCTTTTTCGGCACCACTCTGAGGGCAGCCGCCTTCAGGGCAGTGTCTCGCGGCCTTGTAACGGACCAGACGATTGAGCCGACACAAGTGGCAGGATTCAATCAGTTTTTCGATGACGCCGAAGGGACGAAGACATGGAGATATGGGATAGGAATTGACCAGAAGTTTTCTTCTCAGTTATACGGAGGTGCAGAGATTTCGAAAAGGGACTTGGACGTATTCGGTCTGCTGCCTGATTTCGAAACGGGCGCAACGAGTCTTATCGAAAGACGATGGGAAGAAAGATTGGGGCGGGCATATTTGAACTGGACCCCGCATCCCTGGTTAGCCCTGAGAACGGAATACCAATATGAAGGGTTCAAGAGGCCGGAGGATTTTGCCGGTGATAATATAACTCGGCTGAATACTCACAGGGTTCTTTTTGGGGTGGTGTTTTTTCATCCTTCCGGTTTATTCGCTCAGTTCAATCCCACATATATCTCGCAGGACGGCAAGTTCCTTCAGGCGCTGGGACCGGAGCCCTGGAATTATAATATCGTCTCCAAGGTTGATCATTTCTGGGTCTTTGATGCTTCTGTGGGTTACCGTCTTCCAAAGAGATTGGGCATCTTCTCAATTATGGCAAAGAACCTGTTTAACAAGACATTCAATTTCCAGGACACAGACCCATATGATCCAAGGATTCAACCAAAGCGGTTGATTCTGGCAAGACTGACACTGGCTTTTTAGAGGGGCTAAACAATACTGCGAAAGATGTAGGAATGGAGGTGACTAATAGATAGGAATTAGTGAGTGAGATGGTATTGAAACAAATAATTAGAAGGAGGTGCGGTATGAAGGGAGCAAGGCTTTTAGTATATGTGAACGATGACGGAGTGATTATAGGCGCGAAGAATGTGGATCCTGTGACCGGCGTTCCTAATGATATGGAGATACCTTACGGTCCGAATGAGATAGCGGAGAATAAGAAATTCCACGGCGGAAAGCGCACCAGTCGCCTATTGTACACCAATCCTTGTTGCTGGAGATATGTGGCAGGTACTGGCTGGGTATGCCAGCCTTGCTAAACCAACAGAAACGAAAATAGGGGCAGGAACTATTTAACTTAAGAGCCCGGCATTCGCCGGGCTCTCTTTTTTACTTAACTCCCAATTCCTTTTTCAGCCAGCTTTTGATCTCTTCCGTAATCGCGTACATCCCAAAAGACGGCTTGTGAACGGGATTGTCCATCGCCCTCCGGATCATCTCCCGGGGGACTTCGTCGATCTTTCCTACGGTGCTGCTGATATCGGTCTTGCCCACCTTCATGAGCATCACGACGGGCGGCTCGCACTGGGTCTCTATGTAGAACATATAGCCGGTGATATCTCTAAGCCTCCGTAAATCTTCGGGGTTCGACTGGAACCTCGGCTCCATCATGATCTCGGGCGTCATGTCCCATCGAATGCTGTCGAGTATGTCCGGCATCGTCTTCATGCCGGACAGATTCAGTGTATCGCTAAGGTCATTTTCAAGATCGCATCTCGTGAAATCCATATCCTTCACCTCCAGGCTTCAGCTTGCAGCATGAAGAAGCTTCGTCTTCAGTGCCTCTTCATCATAGCCCTTTATGACCTCCTCCACGACTACGGTGGGATAAGTGCACTGAGGATTATGTTTCTTGAGCTCTTTCGTCATGATCCACTGCTCCCCGCTGTCGAGCCTGTCCACCTCGATCAGGTCATAGGGTATCTCGTTGCCGTCAAGGAATGTCTTCACCTTCTTGCAGACGGCACAGGTGCTCAGCGAGTATAAGGTCACGCGGGGCATATTGCTCAGTGCGTCATGGAGCTGCGCGGCTGCTCTTTTGCCGCCTCGTCAGCAGTGTTTAAGATATCCTCCATCATCTCGTCGGTCGCCTTCAGGAGCCGCTCCATGCCAACGCCCAATTTCTTGGATAGGTCTATGAGTGGGACCCTTTTGCCGTAATGCAGCTCAGCTATCTCAATCTTGAGGGCGTCGTCGATGATCATCTCCTTCAATTCCTTGTCGGCCTCGATGAACTCACAGGCGACGTCGAATTTTACGCCGCTGCCGATGCTCGACCGGAGCAGCTCGACGCCCCTGATATAGATGCGGTTCTCTTCTTCGGTAAAATTTTTCATGCTTAATTATAGCATATGGCCGGCCTCTTCCGTCCTTAATCAAGAGGATGGGATCCATTAAAATAATTTATGTGTGTTACTTGACTTCTGAGGGCATGGGGGGAAGAATATGGAAGGAGAAAGAAGATTGAAGTCGGGCGGAGGAGGATTTATTCCCATCTGCGGATGGTGCAAGAAGGTGAGGACCGCGCAGGAGGCGTGGGAAGATATCGAGACCTATTTTGCGCGGGCCGGGCTGGGCGAGTTCACGCATTCCATGTGTCCGGACTGCGCCGATAAGATATTCTCAAAGAGGATATATCTCGAAAGCTACCAGAATATCTGCAAAGCGATAAGCACAAGCCTTACCCTGAGCGAGGTGCTTAACCTCATCGTTACGAATGTCGTGAAGGTCATGAATGTGAAGGCCTGTTCCCTCCGCCTTCTGAACAAGGACACCAGGCGACTTGAGCTCGTGGCCTATCACGGACTGAGCGACAGATATGCCAACAAGGGCCCGGTGGAATCGGACGGCAGCGTTATCGACGCCCTGGCCGGAAAGCCGGTGTCCATCTATGACATAACCTCCGATGAGAATTCAAAGTACAGAAGAGAGGCCCTTGAGGAGGGGATCAGGAGCATCCTGTCCCTTCCCCTTCGCTTTCACGACGAAGTAATCGGGGTGCTCAGGATGTATACGTCCGAGCCTCTCGAATACGCGGGCGAAGACCTCAAATTCGTCTCGGCCATTGCGGAGCAGGCCGCTATCGCGATCGTCAACGCAAGGGTTTTTGAGGGGATCGTGTCGAGGGAAAAGGAGTATCTCAGGGTTTTCCAGGATGTCACGGGAGCGGTGAGCTCTTCCCTCCAGCTCGATGAGGTCCTGGACATGATAGTGAGGACCCTTCCGGAGGTCATGGGTTTGAAGGCGGCGACCATAAGGCTGTTCGATGACGCAGCGAAAGAGCTGAAGCTTGTCGCGGCATATGGCCTGAGCGAAAAGTATCTGAACAGGGGGCCGGTGGACATGGAGGCAAACATCAGAGAAGCCCTGCAAGAGAAACCCGTGGCGATCCACGATGTTTCAACAGACCCGAGGGTGCACTACCGGAAAGAGGCGGAGGAGGAAGGTATAAAAAGCATGCTGACCCTGCCGGTTGTCGTAAGGGGTAAGGTCATCGGGATACTGAGGCTCCTTACTTCGCATGTGAGGCATTTCAACCAGCAGGACATCGATTTCGCGGCGGCCCTCGCCGAACAGTGCGGCACCGCCATAGAGAACGCGAGGATGTACGAAAGACAATACAAGGAGGCAAAGTACCTCAGCGCGCTCCAAGACATCGCCAAGGCGGTGAGCTCTACTTTGAGCGTCCAGGAGGTGACCGGTCTCATAGTCGAAAAGATCGCCGGCGCCATGAATGCAGACGCCGCAACCATAAGGCTCCTCGATCTCGGGGGGAAGAGACTGGAGCTGGTCGCTTCTTACGGGCTCAGCGAGCGCTATCTGAACAAGGGGCCCGTGGATGCGGAGAAGAGCGTGGCAGACGCCCTCGAGGGAAAGCCCGTTGCGATTTATGACGTCCGCCGGGACGCGAGGATAGTTTACAAGGAGGAGGCCGCAGAAGAGGGTGTATGCAGTATGCTCGTCATCCCGATGATGTTCCGCGGCAGCGTGATCGGGGTACTGCGGGTGCTTGCGAAAGGGGAGTGCAGGACCTTCAAGGAGGACGAGATCGAGTTCGCCACCGCCCTTGCCGAGCAGGCGGCCATTGCTATTGAATACGCGAAGGCATTCTCAGCCGGCGGCTGAAACAGGTCTCTGCGTCAGGATATCCCCAGCCTTCCTGCAAGCGCCTTCCTGCTCTTGACCCGCATGTCCTCTTCGCGTTCTTTTGCCATATTCTCCTTTGCCCTCAATACGCGGCTCATCGAAATCCTGAGCTTCATGGCGAGTTGTTTCAACGGCATTCCCTCCGAAAAGTGCAGCTCCTCTATAAGGAGCATGAGGGCCTCGGCTATTATCGCCTCCCTCGATTCCGCATCCTCCACAAGTATGAGGGCACAGGCCTGATCAAAGGACAGTCCTTTTCTGACGGCCTGCATTATCCTGACTATCGATTCCTCCCGGGAACCGCGGTTGTTGTTCGTCTCGTTAGTCTCTTTATCCATTCGGACAGGGCTCTCCTATAAGGTTTGCTTATAAATACATTCAATTATTTTACAACTCCGGCGGTATTAAAACAATAGGGAGATGCTCAACTGTGCTCTTTTGCGGTTTGTGAGTAAAGAGGCGTATAACTACATATCGCCGGCAGAAATGACCAGGATCGCATAGCAGTCGAAGGACTTTCCGTTGATGCCCTCGACCGCCTTCTCGTAGGCCTGCCGAATCTTCTTCATCTTGACTCCCAGGAGCAGTCCCACATCGACGCACGCCCTGTAGAGGGAATTGGTCTCGAGCGGTATTATCTTCACATGGCCGAACTTCGCCCTGTATTTTTCGTGCAATTCCGACAACAGGGTCTTGTCCGGTTTCTCATCGGAATCCGGCAGCCGCAAAAGGGGCGTGATCATGAGGGTATCTGCAGACGGCGCCGGCACCTCGGGGCTTATGACCAATCTCCTGCCTATTTTTTCAAAAAAGGTCTTGAAGAACTTCGATTCCACCCCGCCCTCTGCGATATGGTTCACGACTACATTCTTTACCTCTCTCCTTTTTGCGACTAGATACTCCCTTAATCTGCCGGTCTTTGCGTCGAAGTCGGCCCGCACGATGTCTTTGAGGTCCTTAAGGTACTCCTTGCTCGGGAGCCTTATCTTGCTCAGGGATCTCTTTCCGTATATCCCCACGATAAGGGAGAAGAGGTCGCCCCGGAAGAGGTTCCTAAAGATGGCGCCGTATGAATAAAAGTTTGCCATGGCCTTCAGGGTCTCGGTGTGGAGCTCAAAGGCCGTCATAAGCTTTGGCTCGAAAACGGCGTGATGAGCGTCATAGTTTGCCCAGTCGGTGTGTATAACGCGTTTTGCCTGTGTAAGCTCTTTGAACACCGGCGTTCCGGGAAGCGGCGTGAGCATCATGAACTGGACCGAATTTATGTTCAGGCGCTTGGCGAACTTCTCGGTGTCCCTTATGGTTCTTATATCATCCGTATCCCCTCCGAAGACAAACATCCCGTGCACGCGTATGGAGGCCTCCTTTAGAATCCCGATGCACTTTACGATGTCATCCAGGTCCTGCTTCTTGTCGTAAAGGGCGAGCGTCCGGGGGTTTATCGACTCGAACCCGACGTAGACCATAAAGCAGCCGGAGCGGGCCATGAGGTCTATAAGCTCCGGGTCTCTCGCGACATCCGTGCGGACCTGCGCGGACCACTCTATCTTCATGCCTTCGGCTATGATTCTCCTCAAAAGGGTCTTGGTCCTTTCCTTGTTCGCAGCGAAATTGTCGTCTATGAAAAAGATGTGCGTGTTCTTGGCCGCGGCCTGTCTTATCTCCTGTATGACCCTGTCCACCGTCTTGAAGCGGTATTTCCTGCCGAACATCTGTATGACGGAGCAGAACTTGCAGCCGAACGGACATCCCCTCGATGTCGCGATGGGGACCGTGGTTCTTTTCCCCCAGTTGTGAACGAGATCAAAGTCAGGAATCGGAGCGCTTTCGATATCGTCGATCAGTTGCCGGTCCGGGTTATGGAAAAGGGCGTCGCCCTTTCTGTAGGAAAGGCCCCTGATGTCCTCGATGGACCTGCCGGATTCGAGCCGCTCCAGCAGTTCTACTATCGTCTCTTCTCCTTCGCCTCTCACCACGTAGTCGGCATATTGAAGACTTTCCTCCGGAAGAAAGGTCGAGTGAGGGCCTCCCATTACTACAGGAATGCCCAGGGAGTGAAACTTCTTTGCCAGCGCGAAGGCCCTCGGGGCGGTAGATGTTATGGAAGAGATGCCTATGATATCGGCCTCTTTCAACGCCTCCCAGTCGGGCTCCGAGATGTCTTCGATAAAGACCCGCGAATCGTATCCCTTGCCCTTGAGTATCGTGGCAAGCAGCACAGTGCCTAACCTCGGCAGAGGCGTCCTGCTGTATATATGAACTCCGGGAGACTTGGCTTCGATGAAGTATACTTTTTTGATGGAGAATCCCTCCTGCGGGATTATAACATATTCGGCGAGAAGCAGTCAGGACCTTTCAGGTCTCAGCGAGCGGACCATGTTCTTGCCGGACTGTTTCGAGATATACAAGGCCCTGTCACAGCGCTTTACTAGACTGTCGCTGTCGTCCAAAGGCTCGTCAAAACAGGAGACGCCGAGACTCAACGACATCCTGGCAACCAGTCCCTCCGCAAGATTGAACTCCCTCTCCTCGACCGCCAGGCGGATCTTCTCGGCCAGCCTTTCAGCCCCTTCCAGGGTCGTTTCGGGCAGGACAAACAAGAATTCGTCTCCTCCGTGGCGGCCGACGATATCGGCCTTCCTGACCGCGTCTGCCAAAGTCCCGCACAGGGCCCGGAGCGCCCTGTCGCCTATGTGGTGCCCGTAAGTATCGTTTATCTTCTTAAAGTCGTCGACATCGCAGAGGATGATCGACAGTCCGGAGCCGTATCTCTTTGCCCTGCTGATCTCGAAATCGATCCTTTCGGTCAGCGCCCGCCTGTTTAACAAGCCGGTGAGACTGTCCGTCATGGAGAGATATTCGAGCCGTGCTATCAGGAGCTTCTTCTCTTCCTCCGATCTCTTGCGGTCCGTTATGTCCCTGGTGTATTCGATGACGTGCGATACCCTGCCGTCTTCGGTTATTATCGGATAAGTATAGATCTCCACCCAGACCTCAGACTGATCGCTGAGGAAGATTCGCTTTTCCTTTGCACAGGGGTCCCCGGAGGTCAAGGTCTTTTCGACAACGCAGGTGTCGCAGACAACGCCTCTGTCTTCTAAGAACTCGTAACAGGTCTTGCCCTCCATTTCAGCGGACGTCCTGCCCTTCATCCGGGCATACGCGTCGTTTACCCTGACCATCCTGAACTTCCGGTCAAAGATACAGAAGGGGTCGCGAATGCTGTCGAGAATTGTGTTCAGAAACCTTTCGGACATGTGCGACTCATCCCCGTTCAAGAAGATTGCCCTCCCTTCTTCTTCAAGAACTAACCTATCCCATATCGGCCTATTATATCAGAATTCGGGCGGCAAACCTAATGCAAAATGATGAGCCTCAATGACCCTGAGGCCCGCCGGAAGAGTGAAAAAAATTGTGATAAAATTAAGAAAAAAAAGATGAGTCGACTGTGAAAACATGTATCAAGGTGCCTATTGGAAATTTACATTAAGGTGTCGAAACAAAAAAGTCTTCGCCGCACCTGCCCATGTTTTATGAATGATAATACAGGCCGCACCGGTCCAATCGGGAAGGACAAAGAGCGAACTGACGGATATGCTTACGATGTTGTGGAGATACGCTTTTCTTTCCGAAAAAGAGCTGGAAGATAAACTGCGTCTGCTCGAGTCCATGAAGTTTTAGGGGGGCTGTTTTGTTTGATCGGCGTTTTGATGGGGCCGGCGCCGATCCTGCGATCGTGTCCTTAGAGTGAAAACAGAAGAAAATTTATTGACAATATGAAGAATGTCTGGTAGGATTTTTTGTAATCGTGAAGAGTTCCGATTGCATCATTACGGTGCAAAAAAATTAAAGGAGGACAGAGATGGCGAAGAAAGTGGCTAAGAAGAAGGTCGTGAAAAAGGTAGCCAAGAAGCCTGTCGCGAAGAAGAAGGCCGTAAAGTCGAAGAGGAAGCCGAACCCCGCATTCATGAAGCCCATGAAGATCAGTGAGGCCCTCGCGAAGATCGTCGGAGGCAAACCTCTTCCGAGAACAGAGGTCACGAAGAAGCTCTGGCAGTACATCAAGAAGAATAAATTGCAGGACACGGTGAACAAACGCAATATCAATGCGGATGAAAACCTGAAGGCGGTATTCGGAGGAAAGAAGACGGTCACGATGTTCGAGATGACCAAGCTCGTGAACAAGCACTTAAGCTAAGACCCCGGCATTGCCGGCGGAACAGAAAAAGGCAGGTGTGATTATCGCCTGTCTTTTTTTGTGGGCGAATCCGGCCTGGCCCGATTGCATTCTTCGTGTTCAAAAGATAGAATATACAGCAGTAGTCATTCTATAAATTGTGTCACAGTGTGCCGCCATGCTGCGATCTGAAAGGAGTTTCAATGCGACTTGTATCAATAGCTGTATTGGGTATTCTGCTTGTAGCGACTCAGGTGAGCGCCGGAGAGCAGACGGTTCTGAAGAGCAAGAAAGACAAGACGAGCTACGTCATCGGCGCGGACCTGGCTACGAACCTGAAGAGAGAAGCCATCGACGTCGATCCGGACTTGGTCCTGAAAGGCATGAAGGACGTCTTGTCCGGAGGTAAGACCTTGATGACCGAAGAGGAGATGAGGGCGACTTCGACTGCATTGAGGCAGGAGATAATGGAAAAACAGGCTCAGGAGATCAAGAAGCTTGCAGAGAAGAACAAGAAGGAAGGGGAGGCGTTTCTTGAGGCCAACAAGAAGAAGAAAGGTGTAAAGACCCTGCCGAGCGGACTGCAGTATAAGGTGATAAAAGAAGGCAGCGGCAAGTCTCCGAAGGCCACCGACACTGTAACCGTCAACTACCGCGGGACCCTGATCAACGGGACCGAGTTTGACAGTTCATATAAGCGTGGACAGCCTGCTACCTTCCCGGTGAACGGCGTGATCAAAGGATGGACGGAGGCCCTTCAGCTCATGAAGCCGGGCGCAAAGTGGGAGTTGTTCATCCCGCCTGACCTTGCGTACGGCGAAAGGGGAGCGGGGAATGTGATCGGCCCCGAGTCAACCCTGATATTTGAGGTCGAACTTATCTCCGTCAAGTAAGCAACTGAAGCGGTCCGGCGTTGCCGGGCCGCTTTTCTATCCGCTTCTTCCCGCCTCTAAGGAGATCCGGTATCTATGCTTCGCCCGCCCTTGCTGCGGAGGGACTCAGTCATTCCTTGCTGAAGCACGTGAGATGGCCGTCCGAATAGAATATCGAGAAGTATTCATCGAGAAATTCCGAGAGGCAGTCCGCAACGCTGAAAACGACAAGCGGCTTCCTGACCGTGGCGAGTTTCGAGGCTATAGTCCTGTAAAGGTCGCGTCCGGAGTCCGAGGGCCTTGCCGGCCTAAAGACATAGACGAAGTCGACCGATTCGAGGGTTGCGTCGGCAATGTCCTTATTGATCCACGTGACACGGTCGTCGTTTATTCCGAGGGCGTTCTGGAAGAGCCTTCCCATCCGGATCATCCCGGAGGAGAGTTCGATCTGGAGCGTTCTTCTGTGTGGATAAAGGTGCTGCAGCAGCAGTCCCTGGAGTCCGTTGGCTGCCCCGAGGTCGGCGACTACCGATTCGGTCTTTACGTAAGGCCCCGCCTTGATGAGAGGGTCAAGGCCACCGGAAATACATGAATAGCCCTGCCTCCGATTAAGAATTCCGCGCTCCGAGGGGGAATATACGGAGCCGGCTCCGTGGAGCTTCAGGTAGAGCCCCATCATTGCCGGTTCGAAAGAAGGATCTCCTTGCTCCATGGCCCCGACCATACGTTCGGCATAACAGTCTATGCCGGGGATCTCTCTCTTCACTGCCCCGTCGCCTGCAATAGTGAGAAGTGCCTGTGAGATCATCATCTCCTTCCCTGCGTCGCCCTCCGAATGCCGGCCCGAAAGATCCACCTATTCGGGTCTCCGCGGAGGACCGGCAAAGACGCCGGTAAGCCTCTCAAAAGCATGGAAGGTGTCTGTCCGCTCTCCCCTTTCGATAGCCGCAACCACGCGGCTGTTGTAAGCTGTACCCCTGCCGTCGCTGTCCCCCTGCTTTACATAAAGGAAAAAGGTCTGAGTCCAGAAAGGGGTTATCGATTCGAGACCGCGCACGCTTGAATAGAGGGACATGGTTTCGAGCCATTTTATGTCGACCTTCATGAAATCGTGGTCGCCCACGCCCTGAGAGGCGGACGTTTCCAGTTTCTCCTTCGGCCCGGAATTATCCTCGACATAAGCAGGCCGCCAGGTCTCTTCGATATAGACCGTCTTTCCCTTCTTCTTGGCGGCAGAAATTAAGGAATCGTATGCGCTAAGGTCGGAGATGGAATAGATATCTACCGACACCGTATCGAGGCCTTTGAGCAGCAGGAACTGATCGAGATATGCCCCTTCATTGAACAGGACTCCCACGCCGCACTTCGTCGAGGGCGAGGACTCCTTTACACTTCGAATTGCAGAGTCCGCAAATTTGGACCACTGTCCGGGAGCCACCTCCTGCCCCATCCTCGCGGCCATTATAGCAGGTTCATGGACAACCACGAAGATATCGGGACGGTAGCGGCGACTTATCTCCGAGTAGACCTGCAGGGCAGAGGCCGCCCATGTCTTGAAGTCAAAGGCCCTATCTTCCTTTCTGACAAATTCGGGATTGATTGCGAGCTGAAGGCCGGACCTATGTATGTGTTCCACGAGCGCATCATATTTTCGGATGGTAGCGGCATCGCCGTCCACCCAGGGATCGATTGCCGGATTGATCTCTATGCGATGAGCGCCGCTTTCCTTCAGCGCATCCACATACTTCAGAAGTGCCTCGGCAGGGAAGCCCTTTATGAAAGCCCCGTGGGCAAAGACAAGGTTAGCGCCGAAAGACATGTGGCCTTTCTCCTTGCCTTGAAGCTCGGAAGAAAGGCGGTCCAGGTCCCTGTTCACGCTTTCAATAAATTGTCTTTTTGCGTGTTCGGCAGAGTTTTCCGATTGCCCCTGGGCAACGTACGACATGGAAAGGCAGATCATCATCGCCCACAAAAAGCTGCCTGCAATCCAACGCAAATCTTCTCCCCCCTTGTTTATTCTATAAGCCTATGAAACAGTTCTTCTGTCAAACCTGTCTATCCGTATTTGATCTTGAGGAATAACACTACCGATGCAAGGACCAGCGTTATGCCATTTGCGATTATTATGGGAAGATCGCCAAGAAGAATTCCGTATACGAACCACAGGAAGAGACCCGAGGACAAGATCACGAACATGAGAAGCGATATGTCTTTCGTCTCTTTTGTCTTCAAGGTCTTCATAACCTGCGGGACATAGGAGATAGTTGTAAAAGCAGCTGCCAGAAACCCGATTACAATCGTCCACTGAAAGCGCATGGCTAAGCGATCAGGCTCGATGAGGCAGGAAGAAGATCACAATAGAAGAACCTGCCGTTTCTCAGAATTACCTCTCCTGCAAGGCAGTCTATCCTCTTGCCGAATATCGGTCCGTCATAGACAAAAGAATGGAATTCCCCGTTCTCGCCGCAGGGATCGACGTGGGCCGGAAGTTCAGAGAGGAATTCGTCGTCGAACTCGCGGCCTGCGAACTGCTTCCCGAGGACATGGGAATCTATGCAGGAAATCTTTGCCTTAAAGCCAAGGGCGATGAAGTCCCTTGCGAGTTTCGAACTGTCCCTCTTCCAGACGGGGAAAATAGCTTTCATATCGGCCCTCGAAAGATTGTCTTCACGATACTTCCTCAGGTCTTCGAGAAAGATGTCGCCGAAGGCGACAGATGTGACTCCGGCCATTCTATACCTCCTGAGCGCCGACCTCATAGCGGCTTCGTATTCTTCATTGGAAGATGTTGTTGAAATGAACACCTTTTCGAGCGGAAGCCCGAGAGAAGCGGCCTGGCGGTCGAGTAAAGCGGTCCTCACGCCGTGCATACTGATCCTGTCGTAGTCTCTTGTCACGGTAGTGAGCAGGGCCGCAACATCGTAAGCCGGGTCCTGCTTCAATGTATAAAGCGCCATTGCGCTGTCCTTGCCCCCGCTCCAGGTGAAAAGGACTTTCTCTTTGGCGGCCGCAGCCGTCACTTCGCCCTGCATTCGCAAACCTCTACCTCTTTTTCTTTAATAATCCTGCCCCCTTTCCATCCCCTTATTACAGCTATGGGACATCCGTTTCCTGAGAGCCGTCCGGTCGGGGTTATCATGTAAATTCCCCTGTCATAATCTACCTTCCTGTTTGTCCCTTCTATCTCCATCAGTGGTCACAAGGGCAGCCGCTTCCGTGCCTCAAACTTTGTCCCGCAGTTCGGACATTTGAAACGCATCCTTCGGACCCCGAAATGCGGACCCATCACCCCCCACAAGAGCTTCCCGCATTTGGGGCAGCGTCTCGGCCCGAAGCGGAACCAGAAGTAACTGACTATTATAACGACTACGAGTAAGGTGATAAACAGACCTTTAATTCTTGTAGGATTCAAGAAGAGCATGCAGGTGCACTGAAATATTCAGCTCAGCATCATTCAGTTTGTATGCCTTCTGATGGAGATGAGTGTGCCCTTCACAATCCTCATCGATCTCCTGTCCAGCCAGGGGTTCTGGATTGTGACGGTCACGTTGCCTTTTATGAACAGCGCAGCCTCGGCGTTGCTGTCCAGCAACGCCATGCCGGCCTGCCTTTTGTAGAAACCCACCACCTTTGTTATGCTGTCGTGAGTGCGATAGCCTGCGGCTTCGCGAGAGGCCCGCTTCAGGATGTTGGTCACATCGCTGTCAAATATTGCGCCGGGGTAAACCGGAACGCCGAACTTATCTTCGCTCGAGGCGTGAACTGCACCTGCAAGAACTATTGCCAGTACAAGGACCCAAAATGTCATCCGTCTCGATTGCATACAATCTCCCTAAGAGTTTGTCAGAGAACCCTCTCCAGCCTGTTGGTATTGAAGAGCGAATCCATTTCTTTCGGCGGCCTTATCCTAAAAACCGAAGAACCCCTTGAGCTTCTTAACCTTGTCCATGGTGCCTTCTTCCTGAGGCGGAGGCGGCGGCGGGGTTTCGGCACTCTTTTCCTGCTCGCGGTATTGCTCCTGCGGCTGCTCCCGGGGGCCCTCTCCCTGATACTTCTGCCGCTGTCTTTCTCTTATTCCTCCTGGCCCTCTCTGCTCCCTGCCGAGCATTGTCATTCCAGTCGATTTGAGCCTCACCTTTACAGCCCAGATGGGATTCCAGGGCTCCGTCGGATCAGCAGGTTTCGGGGGATAGACGACGTTCATCTCTTCTCCATATGCGATAAAGTTGAGCATGCTGCCGGAAGTGTCTTTAAAGATCCCCTTCGGTATGGCGCAGCTCGTGGTCTTCGGCTCCATCACAACCCCTTCTTTGATTAACTTCCGGACATCCGCAGGTGTGAGATAGTCCATAAGGCCGAAACCCGAATCCTTCACCTCGCTGGAAGACCAGAAAATCGTCTCTCCTGCCTTCTCGTTACGCGCCATTGCCTGGGCGAAATATCCGATGGCCGTCGGTATCACCTTCCACTGAAATCTTATGCTCTCCGTTAGAGCGCCCTGCACCGATGTGAATTCCACTGGCGCCATGAAGTCATGCATCCTGTCTATCGAGAACCTGATGTCAGGCGCGTAATTGCCGTGGATAAAATGGTCTCCGACGAGAGATCCGTCAACAGGCACCTTAATAGAGCTCTTCCTGTTGGGCCACTCAGCGTAAATCCATCCGTCCCTTTCCGAGGGCGGCGACTGGTGGGATACAGCGCGTCCGCTGAAGGCCTTTGCAAAATCCGCAGGGCTCATCTTTTCGGTGTCGATAACGAGCGGCTGACCCGCCCTGACCTCTTCGCCGCATCCCCAATAAATGAGCATCCGGAACTTTGGTTTCTCGTACTTCTGCTTTCCACGTTCCTCGGGAGTATACCTCTCGGCCGCTTTTTCGTGCTCCGGGCTCAGCAGGGGAAGGGTCTTTCCCATGTTCTGACCGGGCGGAATGTCATGGGTAGCCTCGGGGTCAGGCGGCAATGCCTTAGGCGAATTGAGCTGTAAATGGAGCGTCCGGTTCGGCCCGAAGGCGGAACTCATGCCCGGCATGCCTTGCATCTGCTCCATCCCCGGCATGCTCATACTATGCGTCTCGACGCTCATCCAATACCGGGTCACCGGCGGCTTCTTCTCTTCAGCCCTCACAGGGCACGGAGCCAAGAGCAAAGACGTCAGGATCGGAACGGCAATTAAGCTGAGCGCCGTATTAATTCTCGGTTTCATCTCTTCTCCTTGATCGCTGAATTATCTTCTTGTTCGATATGGGCCGAATGCGCATCCAGCTCCTTCAAATCTCCCACTTTGACGAGCTCTCCGCTTTTTGAAAGGAACACTACCTGTTGCAACTGCGCATTGCGTATCATCCTCTTGCACAGAAGGCAAGGCTTCCCCTCAGCTGTGGAACTATCGTCTTCGAACCCTGCAACATAAATCGTGCCGTCCTTCATTCTTTCCGGCGAACCGTTGATGATGGCGTTCTGCTCGGCATGTACGGCCTCGCAAAGTTCATAGCGCTCACCGGACGGGACATTCAGCTCCTTCCTTCTGCATCTTCCGGTATCTATGCAGTTCGTGGAACCGCGAGGCGCACCATTATAGCCTGTGCTAATGATCACATTGTCCTTCACAATGACCGCCCCATACCTCCTTCTGAGGCAAGTGGAGCGTGAAGAGACTACTTTCGCTATCTCGATGAAATACTCATCCCAATCGGGCCTTTTGAAAGAGCTTCCTCCATTATTCCGGTTATTCACTTACTGTTCCTCCCGGGGGATTTTGGCTAACCGCACTTGGTGAAACCGCAGTTATGGCAGACTGCGCAGCCGCCCTCATGTTCCACGGCCCCCCCGCATTCGGGACAGGCACCCATCATCATTATCTCCTGATGGCCCTCCTTGTGGCCGTTGCCGTTTCCCTTATCGGACTTCGCGTGATATTTCTCTATGGCCTTTGCGATGGCGTCCGAGCAGGAGAGGATCTTGCCTCCGTTACACCACGCCGGCTGGTGGCACGAGATCCCTTTGAGTTGCTTCATAACTTCCAGGGGGTCGATATCGGACCTGAAGGCAAGGGAGACGAGCCTGCCGATCGCCTCCGCCTGGCTGGCAGCGCATCCACCGGCCTTTCCCATCGAAGTGAAGAGTTCGAAGAGGTGGCCTTTTTCATCCTCATTTATCGTGACGTAGAGGTTGCCGCATCCCGTCTTCATGAATCTCGTCGTGCCCTTTATCACCTCAGGCCTCTTCTTCGGCACTATCTTGGCGGGCGGGGTCGAAGTTGAAGACTGGCCGTGGGCCACAGGCTGAGCAGTCTCCTTCGTTTTTCCAGTGGAAAGGACCTGTTCCTCCCTCGACCCGTCCCGGTAGACCGTTACGCCTTTGCAACCGAGTTTATAGGCCAGGAGATAGACGTCTTCCACGTCCTTGGGTGAGGCCTGATGGGGGAAGTTCACGGTCTTCGAGACCGCATTGTCCACATATTTCTGAAAAGCGGCCTGCATCTCTATATGGTCGCGGGGAGTTATGTCGTGGGCCGTCACAAAGGTCCTCTTTATCTCCTCGGGAATCTCGTCAAAGCCGTGGAGAGTGCCTTTTTCCGCGATGCGCTCCATGAGCTGCCTCGACCAGAAGCCCTTTTCCTTTGCAACCTCCTCGAAATAGGGATTCACCTCTATCAGCTTTGTCCCCTCCATCACCGTTCTCACATATGAGACCGCAAACAAGGGCTCTATGCCGGAGGAACAGCCCGCGATTATCGAAAGGGTCCCGGTCGGGGCTATGGTAGTGACCGTGGCGTTTCTCACTCTGAGCTTTCCGTCATAGATGCTGCCCTTGTAATTGTGGAATACGCCTCGCTCCTCTGCA
This sequence comes from Nitrospirota bacterium, assembly GCA_021790195.1. GTDB lineage: Bacteria > Nitrospirota > Thermodesulfovibrionia > Thermodesulfovibrionales > UBA9159 > JAJYIF01. The sequence goes on along the minus strand of JAJYIF010000001.1, from coordinate 207,275 downwards.
AGGACAGAGGATGCGTCTTTACCTTCGCGCTGGATAAAGCCCATTACCTCTTCTGCAAGCCTTACCGCTTCCCCGGAGTTGTAAGGGACGCCCATCTGAATGAGCATATCGGCCCATCCCATTACACCGAGACCGATCTTTCTGTTGGACTTCGTCATCTCCTCGATCTGTGAAAGGGGATACTTGTTGACCTCGATTACATTGTCCAGGAAATGGACAGCCTTCCAGACAGTGGCCTTGAGTCTCTCCCAATCAACCGTCCTTTCCTCTTTCCTGACCATCTTCGAAAGGTTTATCGAACCGAGGTTGCACGATTCAAAAGGAAGAAGCGGCTGCTCGCCGCAGGGGTTCGTGGATTCTATTCCGCCTAATTGCGGGGTCGGATTCGATCCGTTCAGCCTGTCGAGAAATACAATGCCCGGCTCCCCGTTCTTCCAGGCGTGGTTGACTATGAGTACAAAAACGTCTCTTGCCCTTAGTTTTCTGGCGACCTGCTTTGTCCTGGGATTAATCAACGCAAATTCCCTGTCTTCTTCCAGGGCCTTCATGAACTCTTCCGTCAGGCCGACAGAGATATTGAAATTGTTAAGCTTGGTGTTTTCGTCCTTGCATGTGATGAAATTCAGGATGTCCGGATGGTCCACCCTGAGGAGACCCATGTTGGCGCCGCGTCTTGTCCCTCCCTGTTTTACCGCCTCGGTAGCGGTATCAAAGACCGTCATGAAGGATATGGGCCCCGAGGAGATGCCCTTTGTGGAACCTACAACGTCCCCGTTGGGACGCAGTCGGGAGAAACTGAAGCCGGTCCCTCCTCCCGATTTGTGGATTATAGCCGCGCTTTTCACCGCGTCGAATATGGACTCCATGGAGTCTTCCACAGGCAGGACAAAGCATGCGCTCAACTGGCCGAGCCTTCTGCCGGCGTTCATGAGGGTCGGACTGTTGGGAAGGAATTCCATCGAGGTCAGCATCGAATAGAGCTCCGCCTCGAGTCTCTTGACGTCATCGGAAGGTTTTCCGTATTTGAGGTCGGCTGCGGCGATCGCCCGGGCTATCCTCCTGAAGAGTTCCTCGGGGGTCTCCACTATCTTCCCTTCCTCGTTCTTCTTAAGATACCTCTTCTCAAGGACTTTCAATGCATTCTGAGTAAGGCTAAAACCGTCTAACGCCTTCATGACTCCTCCTGAAAAAGATTTCTCGGATTTGTATTAAAATTTAGTCGCCATCATTAAAATAAAGATCAAACATTTTTCAAAAGTGAACATTGGGAAATTTGACTTCTAAATTTTGTATTTTTAAGCGCTTCTTGAAGATTTAACCACAATATATTGTATCTGTCAAGAGAAAAAATAGAAAGAATATAAGCCTTTGAATCAATTCTATTTTTGCTGTGAAGTGTTTGTTGAAGTCTTGTGAAATAAAGATTATCACACCTTTTCGGGTCTTTGACAGAAAAGGTTTTCGGGGAGTATAATTCTCTAAATGACAGTAATTAGTGGTCTTCATGCGATCTGCCAAGTTCTGGCGTAATCTCGGCCTCTTTGTAGCTGCCGCAGTAGTAATAGGGATATCCGCGGGCGTTTATATCGCGCTTGCGAAGGGTGTTCCTTCTGTCGAGGAGCTAAAGCAATATAGGGGTGTTCCGGGTACAAAGATATATGCCGACGATGACACCCTTATCGGCGAGCTCAAAGTGGAGAAGGGCATATTCGTTCCCCTGAACCGGATGCCGCAATATCTCATAAATGCGGTAGTGGCGGTGGAGGACTCAAGGTTTTGGAAGCACAAGGGTCTCGATTATGTCGCCATTTTGAGGGCCGCTGTCAAGGACGTCCTCCATGTAGGACTCAAAGAGGGCGGAAGCACGATAACGCAGCAGCTTGCCAAGATCACCTTCCTAAGTCCCGAGAAGACGTTGCAAAGGAAGGTCAGGGAGGCTGCGCTCGCCTTGAAGATTGAAAAGAAGCTTGACAAGAAGGAGATCCTCGAGCTTTACCTCAACAGGGTCTATCTCGGACACGGCGCCTATGGCATGGAAATGGCGTCAAGGGTGTATTTTGGCAAGTCTGTCAGGGACATTACACTCCCCGAGGCGGCCCTTTTGGCCGGACTCATCAGAGCGCCCACCACCTATTCACCCTTTAATAATCTGACAAAGGCCAAAGAAAGGCAGGAGACGGTCCTTTCCAGGATGGAAGAGGAAGGCTATATTAAGCCGTCCGAAAAAGAGAAGGCCTTGAAGCAGCCGCTTTATCTGTCTTCCATCCGGAGGGGACTAGAGGCGAACCAATACTTCATCGAGTATGTGAGAAAGTATCTCGAGGACAAGTATGGAGTCGACACAGTCTATAAAGGTGGACTCAGTGTCTATACAACGCTTGACAGAAGGGCGCAGGCTACGGCCGCCAGGGCGCTCCAGGAGGGCCTGAGGGACCTTGACAAGAGGAGGGGATGGAGGGGGCGCATTGATCACAGAGAAGTGGATGCGGGGAAGGAGTTGAAGAAGAAAGAGCCGGCCAATGCCATGGTCGCTAATGCCGGTGATATCGTCCCCGGCATCGTCCTGAAGGTGGGTCCCAAGGAGGCGCTTATAAGGGCAAGAGGAGTGGTAGGCAGGTTGTCTCTGGAGAATGCTCGGTGGGCCAGCACTGTCAGGGAAGGAAAAGGCAAGGTGCGCCAGATAAAGAACTTTACTCTCGACAAGATACTGAAAGTCGGGGATGTCGTCAAGGTCGGTTTCAAGTCTGCAAAGGGCAGGGAGCTTCAGCTTGAGCAGGACCCTGAAGTGGAGGGCGCCATTGTGGCGGTCGATCCCGCTACGGGATATATAAGGGCCATGGTCGGAGGGTATGATTATTCCACCTCTGAGTTCAACAGGACGGTTCTTGCCCAGAGGCAGCCTGGCTCTGCCTTCAAGCCGATAATATATGCTGCCGCTATGGACAATGGGTTTACTCCCGCCAGCATGATAGATGACGAGGCAGTCACTTATAAAGGGGGCCCGAAAGGCGACTGGAGTCCCGAGAATTACGATCATATACATTATGGTCCCACGAGATTGCGTGACGCCCTTGCATATTCGAGGAATGTGGTGACGGTGAAGCTTGTGGACATGATGGGGGTGGACAAGGTGATCGATTTGGCCAGGAGCCTGGGAATCCATGGTGATATACCGCACAACCTCAGCATAGCGTTGGGCAGTATAAGTGTTACACCGCTCGAACTTGCATCTGCATATAGCGTATTCGCCGACGGCGGAATGAAGATGAAGTCCATAGCCGTAAAATATATCACGGATTCAAAGGGCAGGATCCTGGAGAGCAATGAACCGGAAGGAGAACAGATCGTCAGCCCTGAGACCGCCTTCCTTACGACCTCGATGATGGAGGACGTAGTAAACTATGGAACGGGTTGGCGTGCAAAGGCCCTGGGGAGACCCGTTGCGGCTAAGACAGGGACCACAAACGATTACAAGGACGCGTGGTTTGTGGGATATGTTCCGGATTTGCTGGCGTGCGTATGGGTGGGCTTCGACGATATGCGGTCGCTCGGCAACCTCGAAACAGGCGCGCGGGCTGCCTCTCCCATCTGGGTCGATTTTATGAGAAATGTGGACCTCGGAGACCACCTGGATTTTAGTGTGCCCGAAAACATCGTCACTTATTCAATAGATCCCGCAAACGGTCTCCTGGCGAAAGACGGCTTTGGAATCAAAGAGTATTTCAAGAAAGGTACGCAGCCGAAGGAATTCTCATCCGGGCCGATGATAGGGTCGCCTAGGGAACCTTCGAAGCTCGATTTCGATTAAGGGGGTGCAATATGCTCAAGGCTTTGTTTCTTGCTGAATTGTTAGCCATCTTATTTTCGGCTTCGGTTGTATGCGCTCAGGAGGGCGCTTATGAGAAGGGGCTGCAGGCTTATCTCAAGAAGGATTATAGCGCTGCGGTGAAATATCTGAAAGAGTACGTGGCCGCTAAACCGGACGCAAAAGGCTATTACCTTCTCGGCTATGCAAGCTACGAATCAAAGCGGAGATCGGGGAATAAACACGGACGGAAAGACTTTTGGGGTGATACTGAGACTGCGAAATATTTCAGGGAAGCATACCGTATCGACCCCGACTTTTCACCTCGCACTATCTTCAGAAAATAAAGGGAGACGTCAGACTCATTTCCTAAGCGGACTTCTTGTTCTTCCTGTTATTGTGGCGGGCAATATAGACTACGCAATCCTCGCAGATCTTTCCTGCCTCCTTGTTGCAGATCATCCTGTTCAACTCCCAGCATGACTTTGTCCTCGAGATGAAGGCCGAACATCTCAGCTTTCTCTCTTCGGGACACGCGGTTATCTCCCAGCACGGGGCATACTCGAGGAGCTTCTTTATTCCTTCGATGCTTATCTTCTTGACGTGGATAAGGTCCCTCACGCACCTGAGCCACTTTATGTCGTTTTCCGAAAAAAACCTGTTCTTGTTACGCCTGGCAGGCTTGATCAGGCCGTGCTTTTCATATAACCTCAGCGTCTGATCGGTCGTTCCCAGCAGTTCGGAGACGACCCCGATGGAGTAGAGGGGCATGCTCTTCTTTTCGTCTTCAGACAGTTCTTTTGTCAGTTTTCTTCCGGCCATATCAGATAATCGATATCTGTAATTATAAAACATTATTAAGTTAGAAAATCAAGCAAAATTGTTTCCGGCCGCAATCGTTCATCCGAAGTCCGGGTACGCTTGTCCGTTGTACATTGCTGCTTTGTTGATTTTTGGCGTCCCGGTAAGTTATTTTGGAAAGATGGGTCTTCGGGATATTGTGAAGAATTTCGATAAGAGTAAGGTATTGGTGGTCGGCGACCTTATACTCGACCGATACATATGGGGGAAGGTCAGCAGGATCTCTCCTGAGGCCCCTGTTCCCGTGGTGGAGGTCATCGCCGACGACTTCAAGCTTGGAGGGGCGGCGAATGTGGCCAACAACATAATCGCCCTCGGCGGCCGGGTCACGGTGGCTGGCGTTGCCGGCCGGGACAGGGCCGGTCAGGTCCTTAGGCAGCTTCTTGAAGACAAGGGTGTGGTATGTGAGATATTCGAAGATTCAAGACCCACTACTGTAAAGACAAGGGTCATAGCTCACAACCAGCAGGTGGTCCGTTTCGACAAAGAGGAAAAGAAAGGCATCTCGGGAAGCCTTCTGAAGAGACTTAATTCTTTTTTAGGACATGCCGTCCATGAACATGAGGCGGTTATCGTCTCCGACTATAAGAAGGGTGTTGTTTACCGCTCCCTCATACGGGAGATGCTGAAACATGCGAAGCAGAAGCGGAAGCTGCTCGCGGTCGATCCGAAAGTGGGCCATTTCCATTTCTATAAAGGCGCGGGGCTGATCACTCCCAATGTTATGGAGGCTTCCCAGGGCTCGGGGGTCGAGATAAAGGACGAAAGGACCCTCATCAAGGCGGGCAGGACCCTTTTGAGACAGCTTGCCTGCGGGGCCGTTCTGATTACGAGGGGCGAAGAGGGCATGAGCCTTTTCGAGAAGGAAAGGATCACCCATATCCCGACTGTGGCAAGACATGTCTTCGATGTTACCGGCGCCGGAGATACGGTGATCGCCGCATTTGCCCTTGCCTATGCCGCAGGCGCCACGTTGCAGGAGGCCGCCATAGTGGCGAACCATGCCGCCGGTATCGTGGTCGGTGAAGTGGGGACAGCCGTAGTTGCGCCTGAGAAGCTGATAAGATCGCTAAAGGTGGCGCGTAAGGCGTGATGGGTTTGGTGAATTTGTTATTATTGCGCGTTACACATTACGCGCAACGGTTTTGATGTGGCTAAGGTAATAGCACTACTTTCAGGCGGGCTGGACAGCACCCTGTCGGTCCTCGCGGTTATGAGGCAGGGAATAGAAGTCACCGCCGTGACTTTTCTGACGCACTTCGGCTGTGACATAAGCGACAGTTCTTCCTGCTCAAGAAATCCGTTCCCCGCCGCTGAAAAGTTCGGCTTTCAGGTAAAGCTTTCCCACCTTGCGGACAAATTCGTAGAGATAGTCAAGAATCCCAGGCACGGGCACGGCAGGAACATGAACCCCTGCATCGATTGCCGGATACTGATGCTGAAAGAGGCACGGGAGCTTATGCAGATGACGGGTGCGGATTTTATCGTCACGGGCGAGGTGCTCGGACAGAGACCTATGAGTCAGCAGAGGAACACACTCGCCATGATCGACAAGGAGGCAGGCCTCAAAGGATACGTGCTGAGACCGCTGAGCGCAAAGCTGATGGAAATGACGATGCCGGAAAAGGACGGACTTATTGACCGGGGAAGGTTATATGCCTTCAACGGTCGTTCGAGAAGACCGCAGATGGCCCTTGCGGAGGAGTTCGGACTGACCGACTATCCCGCCCCTGCCGGCGGGTGCCTTCTTACTGAACCGAATTATTCTCACCGGCTCAAAGAACTTCTTGGCCATGACCCCGATCCTTCTCTCGACAGCTTCCATCTGTTGAGGGTTGGAAGGCATTTCAGGCTTTCACCGACATGCAAGACCGTTGTGGGTAGGGACGAAAGGGAGAATGTGGTAATTGAGTCATTAGCGCGCAATAATGATTATCTGCTGACCGTCGAGGGCGTGGGAAGTCCGGTTGCGCTCTTATACGGGGCCGGCTCGGAAAGTTTTGTTCCCGTGGCTGCCTCGCTTTGCGCGCGTTATTCGGACGCGAAAGGCTTTCCGGAAGTCGAGGTGACAGTGAGGAAAGGCAATAGTATATCGGACGTAACCGCTGAATCGCCTGTAAGAGATATTTTTGGCGGCGAGCAGGTCGCTGATAGAATCTTCAAGGTCGCTGTTCCTCCGGCAAACAATGAACTTATAAGGGTTTACCGGATAGAAAAGCCGGACGGGAAAGGGCGTAATGTGCTAAGCTCCGCGGATCAGAGATGACTGCGTGGGCGTATTATAACCTAACCGCCACGCCCTTTGATCTCAGATATTCTTTCGCTTCTTTGACTGTATATTCCCTGAAGTGAAAAATTGAAGCTGCGAGGACCGCGTCAGCCTTGCCGGATACAAGTCCATCATAAAGGTGTTCAAGCGTACCGGCTCCCCCGGAGGCGATCACAGGGATGGATACCGCCTCGGAGACGGCCCTTGTGAGCTCTATATCATAGCCGTCCTTTGTCCCGTCTTTGTCCATGCTTGTGAGCATTATCTCGCCCGCGCCCAGAACTTCCATCTTCTTTGCCCATTTGACGGCGTCGATCCGCTTCATCTTTCTCCCGCCGTGGGTCGAGATGGCCCATATCAGTCTGTTTTCGCCACTCTTGGACTCATGACATGTCATTCCGGCTTGTCCGGAATCTTTCCTATCCTTTAAGAAGGATTCCCGACGCGCTTCCTGCCTGCCTGCCGGCATGGCGCTTGCGGGAATGACAAATTGGGGACTAAGACACACATCCTCCAACGCCGGATCACTGAACCACTTCTCGTCTTCGGCCCACGATATGCCGCCGAGCACCCTTTTAGCATCGATAGCGACTACGATGCACTGGCTTCCGAATCTCTCCGCGGCCTTGCTGATGAAAAATGGATCCTTTACGGCTGAAGTGTTAATGGATACCTTATCGCACCCCGCGCGGAGGAGGTCCCTGATATCCTCAAGCGTCTTTATCCCCCCTCCCACAGTCAACGGCATAAAGACATCGGCGGCGGTCCTTTCAACCACGTCGATAATTATCTTCCTCTTTTCATGAGAGGCCGTGATATCGAGAAAAATGAGTTCGTCGGCGCCCTGCTCATCGTAGAACCTGGCGTTCTCCACCGGGTCGCCGGCATCTATCAAGTTCACAAAGCTCACGCCCTTGACGACACGACCATCTTTTACGTCCAGGCAAGGTATTATCCGCTTAGCAAGCATCTGTCCTCCATGATGCAAAATGCACGATACAAGATAACGCGATCATAATCGTCGCTGCTTCTCCCTGCATCCTGCATCATGAATCCCGCATCGCAATCCTTATCGCCTCTTTCAGGTCAATCGCCCCCGAATATATCGCCTTTCCCGTAATAACTCCCCACAGGCCTTTGATCCGCATCAAATCCATGACATCCTGCATCGAAGAGACGCCTCCGGAAGCGATTACCGGTACATTGACAGATCTGACCATCTCTTCCATGGCCTTTACGTTCGGCCCTGTCATCATGCCGTCTCTCGAAATATCGGTATAGATGATCCCTGCGGCGCCCTTTGCGGCGACATCTCTCGCGAGATCTCTTGCGCCGACCGGCGTTACCTCAACCCATCCTTTAACCGCTACTCTTCCGTCCCTTGCGTCGATACCGACGACGACCCGCCCGGGATATTTCCCGCAAGCCTCGACCAACAGGGCCGGCTTTTCGATCGCAACGGTCCCGAGGATTACCCGGTCTATCCCGATACCTATCAACTCGTCGATCTTTTCCATATCTCTGATGCCGCCCCCGACCTCTATTTGCATTGAGACCGATTCGCGGATCTTCTTGATGGCGCTGAAATTCATCTGGCTTCCTCGGAAGGCGCCGTCCAGGTCAACTACATGGAGCATTCTTGCCCCGCATGACTCCCAGCGCTTTGCCGTCGAGCCGGGGTCATCCGAGTAAACGGTGACCGCGTCTTCCTTCCCCTGGAGCAGCCTTACGCACTCTCCGCCCTTTAAATCTATTGCAGGAATAACAAACATCATATTAATATACCACAAGCCTAATATTTAATATTAAAGAGAAAAATGAGGAATTACGGCTCAAAATTGAAGGATTTCTTTCTCCTCGGGAGAGCATTTGCAGTTTTGGTTTTTGCGTCACTCGCATGTCCCGGCGCCGCACATTCCTTCAATTTGCCCGAGAAACTTCAGTACGACCTTACATGGGCCGGGATCAAGGCGGGCGAGGCCTCGCTGGAAGTGAGGGACGAAGGGGCGTGGATAAGTATAATCTCCACGGCGAGGTCTGCAAAATGGTTATCTCTTTTCTATGTCGTAGACGACAGGGTCGAGAGCAGGCTTTCGAAGGAGCGCTCTTTGCGCTCAATGGGACGCCCTCTGAATTATAGGCTCGCGCTGAGAGAAGGAAGGCACAGGAAGAACAAAGAGGTGATATTCGACCAGCATAACTCGAAGGTCACTTACATAGATTATCTCGACAAGGAAAGAAAAGAGTTCGCGGTGCCCGCCATGACGTTCGACCCGATTTCGAGCTTTTATTATCTCAGGACGTTGCGTCTCGAAGTCGGCAAACCCGTCCATGTCACGATCTTTGACAGCAAGAAGGTTTGGCATGTCGAAGTCCAGGTGCTGAGGAAGGAAAGAATAGAGGTGCCGGCCGGCGTCTTCGATACGATATTGGTCAAGCCGCTTATGAAGTCGGAGGGCATTTTTTACCGGAAGGGAGAGATCTATATCTGGCTGACCGACGATCAAAGACGCATACCGGTCCTGCTCAAGACAAAGGTGAAGGTCGGCTCGATAAACGCAAGCCTCACAGGAGGAATCTATTGATACCCGTTTCGGTCGCCGTCGTGACAAAGGACGAAGCAAGGAACATAGAGCGGGCGCTGAAGAGCGTAAGCGCCTTCGATGACATCGTCGTGATAGATGCCTTCAGCTCGGATGGCACTGTAGAGATATGCAGGAGATATACCGACAGGGTTTATCAGAGGGAATGGATGGGCTATGCGAGGCAGAAACAGGCGGCGGTCGATCTTGCCGAAAACCAGTGGGTACTCATACTCGATGCCGACGAGAGAGTCACCGAGGGACTGGCCGAGGAGATCAAGGAGAAGATAAAGGGAAACGGTCCCATGGGGTTTTATGTCCCCCGGAAGAATTTCTTTCTCGGCAAATGGATCCGCCACAGCGGATGGTGGCCTGACTATACGCTTAGACTTTTCAGAAAGGATGTGTCGCACGTGGAGTTCCGGGAGGTCCATGAGAAGGTTGTAGTGGACGGCCCTGTGGACTACCTGGGGCAGCCGCTTGAGCATTACACTTACGGTACTATTTCCGATTACGTCGGAAAGATGGAGAACTATTCCACCCTCTCCGCTGCTGAACTGCATAACAAGAAGTCTGCGCCTCATGTCCTCTCTATGCTCATAAACCCTTTTTGTGTGTTTGCGAAGATGTTCTTCCTCAGGCAGGGGTTCAGGGATGGAATGCACGGCTTCATACTCGCCGGGCTATACAGCTCTTACACATTCCTCAAGTATGCGAAGATGTGGGAGAAGAAAAAGGACGGGTAGCAGGTCGGTGACCGTCCCCCCTGCTTCACAGCGATCAGGATTACTATGAAGCTTGCATTTATAAAAAAGAAGTTCTCGATTCACGGGGGCGCCGAGAGGTATCTCCAGACCCTGATGGAACATCTGCGGAAGGAAGGGCACGAAATACATATATTCGCAAACCAATGGTCGGACGGGGAAGGAGTGGTCTTTCATAAGGTTGAGGCTGCGGCCTTCAATTCCTTTCTCTCCACGATAACGTTCAGCAGGAATGCGGCGAGGGCGATAGAAGAAGAGCAGCAGATGGATTGCATTATCAGTTTTGAGAGGACGAACTGTCAGGACATCTACCGCGCCGGCGAGGGATGCCATGCCGAGTGGCTGAAGATCAGGTCGGCAGTCGAGCCTTTCCACAAGAGGGTTTCCTTCAGACTGAACCCTCTTCACCTTTCGCTCCTTGACATCGAGAGGAAACTTTTTTCGGACACACGGCTTATCATAGCCAACTCAAGGATGGTCAAGGAGCAGATTGTCAGCCACTATGCCGTTCCCGAGGAAAGGCTGATGACCATTTATAACGGCGTCGATCTCGATAGATTCTCTCAGGACAATAGAGGGAAGTGGAGAAGGCGGGTGAGGGGGGACCTCGGCATATCCGAAGGATCAAAGGTAGTTCTTTTTGTGGGCACGGGCTTCAAGAGAAAAGGGCTTGGGACCTTGATAGACGCCATATCGTTTCTGGGAGACGAAGACGTGAAGGTGCTGGTGATCGGAAGGGACAATCCCGGCCGGTTCAGGAGTCTCGCAAAGGGAAAAGGTGTCGGGGGCGGGGTTATCTTTCTCGGCCCAAGGAGTGAGATAGAAAGATATTACGCTGCGGCAGATCTCTTTGTCCTGCCCACCCTTTATGATCCCTTCAGCAATGCAACTCTGGAGGCCATGGCCTCCGGGCTCCCGGTGGTTACCACGAAGAACAACGGAGTGAACGAGCTTGTTGAAAACGGACACGAGGGCTTTGTCGTGGAAGACCTGTTCGATGCGCGCGAGCTTGGTGAAGCTGTCCGTCGCTCTCTCCGCGATCCCGGAGAGATGGGCGGGAAGGCGAGGAAGAAAGCAGAGCTCTTTTCCATTCAGCGTGCTGTCTGTGAATTTACAGAAGCGATCAAAAAGGTAAATAATATCTGATTGAAGTTAATGTTGCATTCCGCAGAGGCATGAAGCCTGCCTGCCGGCAGGCAGGCCCGAAAAAACTTTATAATAACGACGGGATGATTCCATATTTGCAATATCATGGCCGGACCTCGCAATCAGTGTGGTCCTGACAGGTGTCGCAGATAAAGCTCTTTTCAGCCTCCATGCCTCTGCGGGGCCACTTATGCCTGTACGAGAGGCCTGGCGTGCTTGGATATTAATAGAGATGGTCTTTAGAAACGTAAGAAAGATCCTGGTAATAAAACTTCGGCATATAGGCGATGTTCTCATAACGGTACCTGTATTCAGGGCGCTGAGAGAGAATTTTCCGGATGCCAGTATATCCGCCCTCGTGAACTCGGGGACCGAGGATGTCCTGAAGGGGAATCCCCTTATTGACGATGTGATAGTCTTTGAGAGGGCTATAAAAGGGTTGCCTCCCCTGCGACGATACGGAAAGGAGCTGGGTTTCCTGAGGCAGATCAGGGCGGGAGGATTCGACATGACCGTCGATCTGACCGGTGGGGACAGGCCGGCCATCCTCTCCTTTATATCGGGAGCCCGGTACAGGCTCGGATGGAGACCCAGAAACGGACTGCCTGGCAAGAGGCGTCTTTATACCCATCTTTCGAAACCAGACCGCAAGATACATACGATCCTTCAGAATCTCGACATCGTGAGGCGGCACGGCATAGATACGTCGGATCTTTCGGTGGATTTATTTGTGCCCGAAAGCGACATGCGCTTCGTCGCAAGGATTATTGCTGAGAACGGTGTGGGAAGAGACGACGTTATCGTCCATGTCCATCCTACATCCAGGTGGCTCTTCAAGTGCTGGAACGACAAGCATATGGCGGAGATAATAAGATGGCTACTTGAAGAAGGCGTGACTGTCATAGTCACGTCTTCTCCCGAGAAACGTGAGATGGGGAAGGCCGCGAGGATTCTGTCTCTTGCCGGTCCTCACCGTAGACTGATCGATCTCTGCGGAAAGACAACGATGAAACAGCTCGCCGCAGTCGCTTCTGCCGCGAGGATGTTCTTCGGGGTCGATTCTGCGCCGATGCACGTTGCGGCGGCAGTGGATACCCCTGTTGTGGCCCTGTTCGGGCCGAGCGGGGCCTTTAACTGGGGGCCGTGGGACAATAAGGAGAGTTCCAAGTTCAAAGTCCAGAGTCCAATGTCAGACAATACCACACACAATGATAATAAAGAAAGTTCAAAGTCCGGGGTCCAAAGCTCAACAATTCTTAGTCCGTACTCTCAGAGAAACGGTATGCAGGCCTTCGGCATCCATACAGTTATTCAGCGGGGGTGGGACTGCATCCCTTGCGGAGAAGACGGATGCGGAGGGAGCAAGATAAGCAAATGTCTTGAGGATATTTCCGTTTCGGAAGTGAAAGAAGTTATTTCCGAAAAATTGAAAGGGACCAGGAAGTAGATGTTCACGGTGCTCCATACAGAATCTTCAAAAGGCTGGGGCGGACAGGAAAACAGGATAATGAAGGAGTCCCTCGGCCTCAGGGACCTCGGCGTAAAGGTGATCGTCCTATGCCAGCCCGGAAGCATGCTCGAAGAGAAGGCCGCATCTAAAGGCATAGAGGTCAGGGTCTGCAGAATGAAGAAGCACTACGACCTTGCGGCTGTGCAGCATATCCTGAGAGTGATAAGAAAGGAGGCTGTCGACGTTGTCAGCACCCATAGCGGAAGGGACAGTTTCCTTGCGGGCATTGCGGGCAGGCTGTCGAGAAGGAGGCCCGTTATAGTCAGGACGCGGCATATTGCGATGCCTATAACGTCAAGGATCACTTACAGCCTGCTGCCTCACAGGGTGGTCACTACAAGCGACTATATCCGGCGATATCTGATAGACGAGGGTGTCCGGCCGGGGAAGGTAGTAACGATACACACCGGTATAGATCTAAGGAAATTCGATCCGGGGGCAACTCGCGGCGGCCTGAGGGAGGAAATAGGGGTCTCCTCCGAAGTCCCGCTTATAGGGACCGTTGCGATCCTCAGATTCAAGAAGGGATATCAGGTCCTGCTGGACGCTATTCCAGCAGTCCTGAAAGAGATCCCCGGGGCAAGATTTGTATTCGTCGGCGACGGCCCCCAAAAAAGGAACATCACGAAGAAGATAGAGGACCTCGGCTTGTCCGGAAGCGTGCTCATGCTCGGCATGAGATGGGACATCCCCAATATCCTTAAGTCCATTGATCTGTTTGTGCTGCCCACACTTCAGGAGGCGCACGGCGGGGTATTTGTGGAGGCGATGGCCATGGGAAAGCCGGTCATCGGGACGGACGTGGGCGGAGTGGGAGAGGTGATAAAGGACGGCGTGAACGGTTATCTCGTTCAACCGAACGACCCTTCATCTTTGGCAAGGGCGGTTGTCACTATGCTCCGGGACAGGGAAAGGGCCGGGGCTATGGGCATAGAGGGAAGAAAGATGGCCGAGGAGCACTTTGACGTCGAAAAGATGTGCAAGAGCATGTTCGACCTCTATACGGGCCTGATCGGGGAAAGAAGATGACGATGAACACGGTCCCGGTCCTTATGTATCACCATGTCAATCCCCATCATGGGGACATCGTTACCGTGACGCCGCGGATCTTCGGGGAGCAGATGAGATATCTTCGCGAGTCGGGCTACAAGACTTTGACTGTTTCTGAACTCTTGTCGTATGCGCGCGGGGAATATTGTCCGAAGGAGAAGGCTGTGGTTGTGACCTTCGATGACGGCTGGCTCGATAATTATATCTATGCCTTTCGCGTACTTGAAGAATACGCGATCCGGGCGACCGTCTTCATAGTCACGGACAGGACGGAAGGGGCCTCGGAGAAGACAGGACAGACAGCCGCCTCTGTACCGAAGCACAGGGAGTCGAAGGCGCTCATCAGAAACGGAGAGGAAGAAAAGGTGGTGCTTAATTGGGATCTCGTGAGGAAGATGACAGAGAGCGGGCTGGTCGAATTCTATTCCCATACAAAGAGCCACAGGAAATGCGATTCTTTGTCCGAGGAGGAGCTTTTCGAAGAGCTAGGCGAGTCCAAAAGGGTAATGGAAGAACGCCTCGGAAGGCCATGCCCATATCTCTGCTGGCCGTACGGCAAATATAATGACAGGGCTATAGAGATCGCAAAAGAACTCGGATACAAGGCCCTCTTCACGACCTATCATGGAGTTGTGAAAGCAGGCTCGGACCCGTTTGCAATAAAGAGGATTGTCGTCAAGGACAAGGGCGAATGGTTCAAGAGAAGGATGGTTGTTTATACGAACATCATGCTTTCGGGGCTGTATCTCGCCATTAAGAAGAAATGAGAATCAGCCCTATCGACGGCCTGCTGTTCTTCTCTATGAAGATACTGAAATGTCTCGACAAGAGACAGGCCGATCTAAAGTATTTTGATCCGAAAGAGGTAAGGAATATCCTTGTCGTGTCGTCAACGGCTATAGGGGACACCCTGCTCTCGACTCCGGCGATAAGGGCTGTGAGGGACCGGTATCCGCGGGCCAATATCATCGCTCATTTCAACATTAGGAACGCGGAGCTATTTGAAAATAATCCTCACGTAAATGGTATTGTCCCTTATCACGGCGGGTATAAGAGATTCTTCAGGACAATAAGGGAATTCCGCAGGCACAAGTTCGACCTCGCCCTGATATTTCATGGAAACGAGCCACAAGCCACGCCAATGGCATACTTATCCGGAGCCCGCTTTATTCTGAAAGTGCCGAGATCAAGAGAATATGGTTTTCTCCTGAGCAATACTTATGGCGGTTTTGACAACCCGATGGAGCATCACGTCATCGATTTGAGGCTGAAGGCTGCTTCCATGGCGGGATGCAGCGAAGAAAATAGAGAGATGGCGCTTGTTGTCGGTGAAGAGGAGGAATCCCTCATAGAAGCCTATGTGGAAAACCTCGGTGTGCCGAAAGGTGCTATAATTATTGGCTTTCAAGTAGGCGCGACAGCGGGGTACAAAGCATGGCCGGAAGAATGCTTTGTTGAACTCGGCAGAAGGTTGATTGCCGCAAGGCCCATGATCCGCATTGTTGTAATAGGATCGCAACAGGAAAGGGATATATGCGCTTTTGTGGCTGGGAAGATTGGAAAGGGGGCTGTTTCATCCGCCGGAGCCATACCGTTAAAGTCTCTGGGGGCCATGATAAGGAAGATGAGTATCCTTGTGACGAATGACACCGGTCCGATGCATATGGCCGTTGCCCTGCGCGTGAAGACCGTGTCGCTATTCTGCCCCACAAACGCCGTAAACGTGGCGCCTTCTCAGGACCTTCATCTGCACCGGGTGATCAGGAAGGAGAAACCCTGTGCTCCATGCACGGCAAAGAAGGGATGCAGGAAGATGTTCTGTATGGGACAGATTACCGTAGAAGAAGTTTATGAGGCTGTCCGGGATATGCTGGGCCAAGCCTTTTCTTAAATCGACGAGATTATCATGATCGGGAAGCCGGGATTAATGAAGACCGACTGTGGCAACATGGTCAAAGGGCTTACTGGAAATCTACATCAAGGTGTCGAAACAAAAAAGTTTTGCGCCGCACCTGCCCATATTTTATGAATGATGTAGGCTAAGCCGCGCGAGGTCGATGAAGATACTAAAGAAGTGCAGGACGATCAATAATCCGTGGCGATTCGAAATCCTGAGGAAGCCGACCAGGTTTCCCGGGTAATACTGCGAGATGGACTACAACCCGTGGACATAAAAGCAATCAAGGGACGGATGGGAGATGCCGTTCCCTTAACAATGGAATACGGTATTTATGTCTTTATTCTGCTCATGTTCGGTGGCAGACTCAGCACCGTGAGGGAGCTTGCCGTCTATCTCCCGGCTTTGCTCTGGCTTCTCCGGAGTATCGGAAGAAAGACCTTGGTCCTCGAGTGGAAAGAGCCCTTGTTCATCGTTGTGCTGGCCCTTTTTCTGTCCGCCGCAGTGTCTTCCCTCATCAATTCGGGTCCGGTAGGCTCATTCCTCCTCCTGAGAAAGGAATATATCGAGATAGTCTTGCTCTATTGTGTGATATCGACTACGTTCGTCTCTCCCGGGAAGTTGAGAAGACTCGCTCTTGTCCTCGCGGTGACCGGAACGATCTATCTCGTATTAGGGTTCCACAAGATTGTGACGGACCTGCTCAAGTCGGGCTCGATCGATTATGACCGGACGAGGTACTACGCCACGATCATTCTTTTCTTCCTGCCGTTTATTTTGTTTGAAAACGATCGGAGCAGAGGTCCGGCGAAGGTCTTATGGAAGGCGCCTCTCCTGGGGTCGGTGGCAGGGATACTCCTTACGGGGGTGAGGGGAAGCTGGCTCGGCCTGCTGGGCGTGCTCGGCCTATGGATGTATTTTCTGAGAGAGAGGTACAGGAACGTTCTCATCATATTGACTGCCGGAGCCGCCGGCGTAGCGGTTATAATCCTGATTATTGTCGCTCTTTTTCCGGGCGAGTATAAATTCGTGAAAGGGCACATCATGCAAAAGACCCCGGTCTCGTATCGCATTGAGACCTGGAAGCTTTTTATAAGATTATCGGGGGAGCGGTCCTTGCTCGGTCATGGGATCGACAACGACGCGATGTCCGAACACTACAAGGAATCCTATAAGGCCCTTAACGGCTCGTATCCCGCGGAGGACAAACCCATAACCCCTCACAACCAGTTTATCAGGACGCTGTACCAGCAGGGGATCATAGGTCTTGCTATCTATGCGCTCCTGTTCCTCGTTCTTTTTTACCGGGTCATCAGGAGGTTTCTTTCCGACAGAGATAACGAGCTGTCTCTCTTCGGCATATCGGTGGCAGCCTCGGTGCTCGGCGAATACGTAATACGGTGTATGACCGAGGACCGGAGTATGATTCCGCTGGGGCTTCTTCTGAGCATGGCCGGGGCCTATCTGAATCTGAAAAAAGACGGGGAGAACGGATGATGAGAATTGTCTATCCGGTCCCCGAGCTCCTTCCGGACCAGAGGGCCAGGTTTATTCAGATAATACAGACGTGCCACGCCCTCGCAAGGACCGGGACTGAAGTGGTGCTTATGGCCGGCATAAGGCATGAATATTCCGAGGAAAAGGCGCTCGGTTTTTACGGGATATCCGGACACCCTAATCTCAGGCTGGTCCGCATCCCCATAATACGGAGGGAGAGGAAGAAGTATCTGAGGTTCTCGTCCCACGGGGTATTCCATTTTTTCCTTATCCTCCATCTCCTCTGGAACAGGACATACAGAGACGGCGGCACGGTATTTTTTATAAGACACCTCAAGCTGGCCGACCTCATCCTGAAATTCAGGAGGTTTTTCAGGGCCTCGGTCGTGTTTGAGGTCCATGAGATATTTCATCTCGCCGCACAGGGCGAAAGGGGCCGGGAAAGATTGAGAAGCCTTGAGTCGAGGGTATATCGTGACGCAGATGCCCTGGTTTCTATATCTCAGGCGATCAAGGAATACCTGATCCGGATGAACATACCCGGAAGGTCTATCCATGTGGTGCGTAACGGGGTGGAGGAGGAGTGGTTCTCTGTCCGGAAGAAGCCGACGGCTTCGTACATCTGCTATACCGGGAGCCTTTACTCGTGGAAGGGGGTAGATACCCTGATTTCTGCTATGAAATATCTTCCGCGCGAGAGGCTTGTCATAGTGGGCGGGGGCGGCAGGACAGGGGAGTTGAAAGATTTGACTGTCAGGGAAGGCGTGTCGGACAGGGTCGATTTCGCCGGGGCAGTTCCGCGCATGCTGATCCCGGAATACCTCTCGCAATCCAAGGTGGCAGTGCTGCCGAATATTCTTTCGATGCCCTCGCAGTTCTCATCTCCCCTGAAACTATTCGAATACATGGCCTGCGGAATTCCAATAGCGGCCTCTGATATGCCGGTGTTCAGAGAGGTCCTCACTCACAGGGAAAACGCCGTCCTTGTCGAGCCGAACAACCCCGAAGCCCTTGCGGAAGGAATCAAGTATCTTATCGACAATCCCGTGAAGGCGGAGGAGATCGCAGGGAAGGCCAAGGAGGACGCCCGTAACTTCACTTACGAAAAAAGGGCAGAGAGGATAGCGGACATGCTGGGAAGGATGAAGGCTGAAATAAAGGGGCATTAAGGGCTGCCCACAAGCCATCTCCATATCCATAGGCGCTTCCACGTCCTGTTGATCTTCGGTTCGATGCGTTCTTCACGACGGTTCTCATAGACCCTTGTCCATGTGAATTCGAGGAACATCCTGCTGTGGCCCGCACTGCGGCCGAACAGGTTCATCTCAAATTTTTTCCTGGCGTCTACCGGTGTATTAAAGCTCAAGTCCCGCGAAAGGCTGTGATATTCCTTTGTCCTGTCGATGTCTTCCCTCTTGACACAGATATATCCGGAGTCGAAATACCGCAGCCGCGAGCCGTGCGCCTTCTGGTATTTAATGAACCTGAAATCCTCAGCGCCGTAATGGCCGCTGAACTCTTCGTCATAACCCCACAGCCGGAAGAACCTTGCCCGGGACATAAAGAAGATATTGGAATGGCCCTTGCGGAGCTTTCCGTTCTCTGTATTCCTACGGTAGATCTTATAGATATTCCTGCCGCATGGCTTTGCTGCGATCATGGCCCCGAGAGTCTCTTCGGGAAACTCATGGTCCAGGTCAGTGAGAAGTATCTTGTCGGACTTTGCATACGTTGCGCCGAGATTGCGCGCCCCCGACTGGTTCCAGCGGATATCCTCATTGATCCTGAGCCAAGTGATATTCAGATTGAAAGCCGGTATATCATACGCGAGGGGAGAGCCGTCGTCGACGACCACGAAGTGGAGCCTGTTCAGGACCTCGGGTGAATACTGTTCATAACGCCGGAGCAGCCGCATGAGAGCGTCTGGCGACCCCTGGTTCAGATAGAAATGGGTAATGTAGGTGACCTCGATGCCCGACCAGTCTGTCTTTGTTCCGCTGACGGGGTGACGGCGTGAAGGCGCAGTCAAAGAGAGGTAACAGTGTTCAAGGAGACCTGCACCGACAGGTGAAAGCGTGAAAGCATCGTTGAGGACGCAGGGGTTATGCAGGAACAGAGCGCCATAAGGACGCTTATCGCGCATAAGATCTTCCGAGTCCCGATTAAAGAACAAGTTTACGGAGGTCAGTCGGTTGAATATGATTCTGTTGAAGGGCGTATCGGAAATGAGCTCCGGGCCGAACCACGTACGGATGATCAGAAAAGGCCTCCTGTGCAGCAGATACCAGCAACAAAAAAGTCTTTGGTCCTCCGCGCCGGTTGTGTTAACTACGTTAAAGGGGAACTCCCGATAAATGTCGCTGATCTCTTTTATGGCCGTAATGAGATCCGGAAAAGGCAAAGCGCCGCCTTTTACGGACAATCTGTGCATCTTTGCTCCCGATGCGGCGACTATATCCGGAAGTTCACAATCGGCACTCACAACCAGCAGGAGATCGAAGGCTTCTGTTATCTGCGAGGCGAGGACCGAGGATATGAATTCAGCCCTCGGCGCACTCCAGTCGCCGAGGGCGCTTATCGCTATCTTTTGTCGCACTTTTCCGCCGGCGCCTTCAGTGTTATGCATGAAGGCGCGCAGGTAACATCATCAAAAACATGCCGACATTTTGACACAAAGATTTCACGCTTTCAATATGATTCTGGTTTGCCCTGCCCCGGCCTTAAGTTAACCAACCGGTGAGCTCGAAATGTGTGAAATATGACAGGCGTTTACTTTGGGGTCTTTTTTTGCCATAATAAAAAACTATTGAGGCGGGTTATAGATGGATAGGATATGCACATAGGGATAATTGGGACTGGATATGTAGGCCTGGTAACCGGCGCCTGTTTTGCCGAATTCGGGGTTTTTGTCACCTGCGTCGATAAGGACGAAAAGAAGGTCAAATCTCTGAAGAAGGGCGTCGTTCCATTTTATGAGCCGGGGCTCGATGACCTTGTCCAGAGGAACGTGAAGCAGGGCCGGCTCAGGTTTACGACAAGGATAGAAGAGGCGGTTTCGGATTCCCTCGTGGTTTTCATAGCAGTGGGCACTCCGCCAAGGGGAGACGGTTCTGCAGACCTGAGATACATCGATGAGGTCGCGCGGGAGATAGCCCGCCACATGGACGGCTATAAAGTGGTCGTCACTAAAAGCACTGTCCCCGTTGGGACCGGAAAGAGGATATCAGAGATAATATCGAAGAACCTGAAGGAGCGAAGCAGTTTTGACGTGGTCTCTAATCCGGAGTTTCTCAGAGAAGGCGCTGCCATAGAAGATTTTATGAGGCCCAACAGGGTCGTGATCGGCACGAAGAGCCAGCAGGCAGTGGCCATAATGAAAGACCTGTATAAGCCTCTCTATCTTATCGAGACCCCTTTTGTGATAACGGACGTGGAGACCGCCGAGCTCATAAAATATGTCGCAAACTCCTTCCTCGCTACAAAGATATCTTTCATCAACGAAGTCGCAAACCTGTGTGAAAAGGTGGGCGCCGATGTAAATGTCGTTGCAAAAGGCATGGGGCTCGACCAGAGGATAGGCTCCAAGTTCCTCCATGCCGGTCCGGGTTTCGGGGGTTCCTGTTTTCCGAAGGACACGAGGGCCCTTCTCAAGCTCGCCGAGGAGCGGGGAGTCGAGATGGGAATCCTTAAGGCGGCCATATCCGCCAATGAGAAGCAGCGGGACATAGTATTTGAGAAGATAAGCCTTGCGATGGGAGATCTCAAGGGTAAGACCTTGGCCGTCCTCGGGCTGTCCTTTAAGCCCAATACGGACGACCTGAGGGAGGCGCCTTCCCTTTCTCTGATTCAAAGACTTTCAGAGGCAAAGGCAAAGCTCAGAGCTTACGACCCTGCGGCCATGGAAGGGGCCAGGATGCTGTTCCCGGAGGTCGCTTATTGCAAAGACCCTTACGAGGCCGCAAGGGGCGCAGATGCCCTCGTCATCGTGACTGAATGGAACCAGTTCAGGAACCTTGACATCGAGAAGATAAAAGGGATTATGAGACAGGGGTTCTTTTTTGATTTCAGGAATATATACGAACCGGAGAAGATGAAGAAACTCGGTTTCAAGTATTATTGTGTCGGAAGACCGTAAGAGACGGGACGAGACTAAATCAAGGTTAAGACTAAGGTCAAGGTTTAGAAAATAGAAAAAGCAGGTTGAGGTAAAGGCGAAGGCGAAGGATGAGACAAAGACCGAGTTGGTTTATCATCTTCATATTTCCTTAACCCCAATCTCAACCCTAACCTGTCTTTACCTTCACCTTTTCGTTGGTTTATAATTTACGGGTCGGGCGATTAGCTCAGTGGGAGAGCGCTCCCTTCACACGGGAGAGGTCGCTGGTTCAATCCCAGCATCGCCTACCATTTTATCCCATATAAAGCAGTCTCGCGCAAAGAACGCCAAGAACGCAAAGCAAGGCAAACATTTAGCAGAACATTTGTCCTTTCGGCGGCCCTTGAAATAAGCCCGCGAATCTAATTAGAATTAATATAGATGTTTAGAATATTTGCAGCAGTTTTCGTTTGTCTGGCACTCACAGCAGCCTGCAGCAGGAAAGAAACGCCGGTCCCGCAAAAAACGGTCGAAGAGAAGAAGCTCGTCATCGGACTTATTCCTGAAGAGCACATATTCGACCAGCTTGACAGATATAAGCCCATTGCCGACTATCTTTCAGGGAAGATCGGAATGAAGATAGTATTGAAGGTCCTTCCCAGCTACGGCAATATCATTGATAATTTTGTCTCGAGCGGCATGGACGGGGCCTTTTTCGGAAGTTTCACTTATACCCTCGCCCACGCAAAGCTCGGAGTCGAGGTCCTTGCAAGGCCCAAAAGCATCGACGGAACATCGACGTATCACGGGTTGATCTTTGTCAGGAAGGACAGCGGCATCAGAACGGCGGAGGACATGAAGGGGAAAAGGTTTGCTTTCGTGGACAAGGCCACTACCGCGGGATATCTGCTTCCCATAGAATATTTTTGCAAACACGGTATTAGGAATTATAAGGCGTATCTGAAGGAGGCCTACTTTACCGGGACCCATGAAGACGCAATATACGACGTTCTCAACAAGAAGGCCGATGTGGGCGCGGCAAAGAATACGGTCTACGAAAGACTTGCGAAGGAAGACCCCAGGATAAATAGGGATCTTGTTGTCCTTGAAAGATCCCCTGATGTCCCCGAAAACGGTCTGGCCGTCAGGAAGGACCTTGACAAGACGCTTAAGGAAGAACTGAAAGATGCGCTCTTGTCGATGCAGAATGACCCTGAAGGCGCCAAGATATTGGCGGCCTTTGGCGCGCGCAGGTTTATTGAAACAACGGATAGGGATTATAAGTCAGTGGCCGATTATGCAAGGGAAGCCGGCATCAATCTTTCCACATATGACTATATGAATGAGTAATGAAGAAGAAGGTAATATGGATCCTCGGCATTTCCTCTCTGCTGTCTCTTGCGGCGGGCATCTACATTATTATTACCATCCAGAAGACAACCTCGGAGCTTGACAACCTCATAAAGCTCCATCAGGTCGAGATACTGAGGGAGCACCTGCTCATACGGATCAAGAGGGTCCAGTCCGACCTTGGCCTCAAGGGCACGCGCTACGCGAGGGGGGTCGACACAATCGTAACGGATGTGACGAATATGGAAGGAGCGGTGGACGTGTGTTTTGACTGCCATCACACGCCTACGGTTTTGCAAAGGCTCAGGGATCTGAAAAGCCATATAGGCGAGTACAAAGAGGCGTTGAGCAGGGTGCTGACCATAAGGGCGAACGAGGTAAGACTGGAGGGCGAGGAGGACGCCGCTTTCAAGACCGGAGAGGATTTGATCAGGCAGATCGACACAATGATAGCCATAACGACGAATAAGCTTACCGGGAAGACCGAATCCGCCCTCGACCAGATCGCCCATACGAAAATCATACTCTTTGTCCTCGTTGCATCGGGGCCGTTTCTTGCCGCGGGGTTGGGTTTTATCTTCATAAGAGGTTTCACGAAACCGGTGGGCGCACTTCTTAACGCCACAAGGAGGCTAAAGGGCGGCGATCTGGATTTCCGGGTCGCGGCGCTGAAAGATGAGTTCGGTGAGGTGGCCGAGTCCTTCAACGAAATGGCCGGTTCCCTCAAGGAGCAGATGTACAAGATAGAAGAAAGCGAGAAACGGTATCGCGCCCTCTTTGAAAGGGCGGGAGACGCGATCTTTATTATCGACGCGGAGGGAGAAAACAGGCTGCGGATCGTGGCGGCGAACCAGGCCGCGGCAAGGATGCACGGCTACACCGTGGGAGAGCTGCTCGGTCTCAAGATCACCGATCTCGATAGCCCTGAGGCAGCTGAGAGGGCGCCGCAGCGGGTGGAGCGCATGTTGAAAGGGGAGTGGATACATACAGAGATACTCCACAGGAAGAAAGACGGCATTGTTTTCCCGGTGGAGATCAGCGCGGGACTACTCGAATTGAGCGATCACAAGTATGTGCTGGCCTTTGACCGCGACATCTCCGAGCGCAAGGAGGCCGAGGAGGCGCTGCAGAGGGTGGAGCAGATGAGGGTGGTCGGGGAGCTGGCAGCGGGATTAGCCCACGAAATCAAGAACCCCCTGACAGGCATCAAGGCCTCGATGGAGGTGCTATCCGAGGAGGCCGCTGTGCCGGAAGAGGACAGGAAGATCCTGATGAAGGTGGTCGGAGAGATAAAGAGAATAGAGTCCCTTCTGAAGGACCTCCTCAATTTCGCAAGGCCCCCGAGGCCCCAGTTCACATCTGTGAACATTAATAAAGTCCTTAATACCGCCCTTGCTTTTTCGTTCCAGAATACCTCCTTGTCATCCAAGTCGAGGCCCGTCGCCATCGTAAGAAACTTTGACGAACACCTCCCCGAGCTGATGGCCGACCCCCAACAGCTGCAGCAGGTCTTTATGAATATTCTGCTTAATGCAGGCGATTCCATGGCGGAGGGCGGGACACTGATGGCGCAGACGTCTTACGACGAACCCGGCCGGGTGATCCGCATAAATATCTCCGATACCGGGAAGGGGATCGAGCAGAAGGAGATAGACAAGATCTTCCAGCCATTCTTCACTACTAAACCCAAGGGGACCGGTCTCGGCCTGGCGATCACCAAGCGTCTTGTCGAGCAGCACGGCGGGACCATAAAAGTGTACAACAACGAGGGCAAAGGGGCGACCTTCGAGCTCAGCATCCCGCTGAGTCAGGCCCGGGAGGCGAGGCAGGCATGAAGAAGGGGAAGGTCTTTCTCATCGATGATGACGAACTTATTGTGGCGATGCTCTCGAGGGCACTGAAGGGCGAAGGCTATGAGGTCGGCTCGGAATCTCAGTCTTTCATCGCTGTTGCGGACAAGGTCGGATCGTGGCCTCCGGACGTTGTATTGCTCGATATGAACCTTCCCGGCACGAGCGGCATCGAGATACTCGAAGAGATAAAGAGGAGCAGGATCGATACGGAGGTTGTCATGCTGACGGCGAACGACCACGTTGAGACCGCCATCAAATGCATGAAGCTCGGGGCCGCCGATTATCTGACCAAGCCCTTCAATATAGATGAGGTGAAGATTGTCGTAAAGAATATCATTGAGAAAGGGAGCCTGAAGCAGGAGGTCAACTACCTCAGAAAGTTCTACTCGGACGCCTTCGAAAAAGAGATAGTCGGGGAATCGGAAGCCATAAATGAGCTCAAGAAGAAGGCTGAGAAGATGGCCCGTTCAGGTGTCTCCATGATCCTCATCACGGGTGAAAGCGGCACAGGCAAGGAGCTGGTCGCGCGTTATATACACGGCATTATCAACTGCGATCCCGGCAAGGGCTGCACGCCTTTCATCGCGATCAACTGCACGGCCCTTCCTGAAAACCTTCTCGAGAGCGAGCTCTTCGGCTTTGAAAAAGGCGCCTTCACCGATGCGAGGACCGAAAAGAAAGGCATGTTCGAGCTCGCAAACGGAGGGACAATACTCCTCGACGAAATAGGCGACATGAAGCTCAGCCTTCAAAGCAAGCTGCTGCGCGTCCTTGAGGAGAGGACGATACGACGGATCGGCGGTCAGAAGGAGATCCCTGTGGACGTTACGGTAATCGCCACTACGAACAAGGACATCTCCGAGGCTGTGGAAAAGGGCGAGTTCAGGACGGACCTCTTCTACCGTCTGAATGTCTTCTCGCTATTCATCCCTCCCCTGCGGGAACGGAGAGACGACATTCCGGCAATCTCGAAATATTATCTCAACAGGTTTGCCGAAAAGTATGGGAACAGAACGATAAGAGACCTTTCCCCTGAAGCTGAAAAGCTTATGATCTCCTACAAGTGGCCCGGAAATGTGAGAGAACTCAGGAATGTGGTGGAAAGGATCGTTGTGCTCGAAAGCGCAACAACCGTGATGGCTGAGCACCTGCCGAGGGAGGTAGTCACGCCGGGACTCATTCCGGGTGGGAAATTCGAAGGGAGATTCATTCTTCCGGAGAACGGCATTTCCCTGGACGATCTCGAAAAAGACCTCATAATGCAGGCCCTCGAAAGGGCAAAGAACAATAAAACACTCGCGGCCAAGTTATTGAATATCAGTTATGACTCTTTCAGGTACCAGATCAAGAA
Organism: Nitrospirota bacterium; assembly: GCA_021790195.1. Lineage (GTDB taxonomy): Bacteria > Nitrospirota > Thermodesulfovibrionia > Thermodesulfovibrionales > UBA9159 > JAJYIF01. The sequence goes on along the minus strand of JAJYIF010000001.1, from coordinate 181,244 downwards.
GTTCGGGCTTGAATAAAACTTTCTTAGCGGACGGAATTATTTACGCTTAAGGCGCTTTCGACTATCTCCCTCACCTGTGGCAGGTTGAAGGGTTTGGGGACAAAGTGATAGGCGTTCTCCTGGATCTCCTTCCTTGTGATATCGTCTAAATCGTACGAGGTCATCATCACTATCTTCGTGCGCGGAGAGACCTTCTTTATTCTCCTCATAAGGTCTATCCCGTCGCCTTCGGGTATGTGGATATCAAGAAAACAGAGGTCGTACATGCAGGTATCGATCTCAGCGACAGCGTCTTTACCGTTATTGACTGTCTTTATCTCTTTGTCGACATTGCCGAGATTTTTGATTGTCTTGGACAGGCCCCAGAGAATCAACTCCTCATCATCGACGATCAATATCTTCTTCATCCGGGACATCACCAAGCAAATAGCATACCACGGGGAAAAGACATATTTTCAAGGAGTTAAGGATGCCGACGCATGGGCCATATGACGAGAGTCAGCGAAATTACCCACTAAGAAAAGGATTTTCACCTTTTCAGTCGGCAGGTTTACGGGGTGAAGATTTGCGAGCACGAAAAAAAGGTTTATCACGCGGAGCCGTTATTCTTCCCGCCGCGTAGTTCCCGGGATCATTTTTATTGTAGCCGGAGATTACTTTTCCGCCTGGTAAACTCACCAACCCTACCTGGTAATTTAACCGTTTATGCATGTCTTGAAAAGCTCCATCGTTCTGTAACATCCCGTTCTTATTAAACTTTTTGTATCGGCCCTTCCTGGCATATGGCTTGCTCTTAAGGAAGCGCCATGAGAAGCACACTAAAAAAGCATCCTGCAGTTTCCGCAGCTCTCGCTCTTGTCCTGACAGCCTTTTGCGCTAGTGCCGAGGCGGAAAACGTCCGCACATCTTATCTCTATAGCCTTTCCAACTTCAGCGGCGTTGTGCCCTATGGCTGGGTCAACGTCTTTACGGACAACAAGATGGGGGAGATCTACGTAACCGATGTAGCGGACAATTCGGTGAGGATCTTCAACCAGGAAGGCATGGAAGTCTATACCTTCGGCGATGACAACAGTCTCGGCATTATTTATGATGTGACGCTCGACGACAAAGGCAACATCCTTGTCCTCTCTTATGACTATCATTCGAAATACTCCGTGCTGCTGGCCAACTTCAGGGGTGAGCTGGTTTCCAGGATAAATATCAGGAACCTCCCGGCGGGACTTGAAAAGGAGTTCAGGCCGACCGAGATACTTTACCGCGGCGGGCATATCTACTTGGTGGACAAAGGCTCCATGAGGGTGGTCCTGGCCGACTCCAAAGGACTCTTTGAGAAGAGTTATGACCTATTCTCCGTCCTTAACCTCGAAGGTAAGAAGAGATACGACATCGAGATCTCAGGTTTCAGTCTTGACAAGGACGGGAACATGCTGTTTACGGTCCCGGTGGTTTTCAAAGCATTCAAGTATTCTCCCGACGGGAAGCTGGCCGCCTTCGGTCAGAAGGGCGGCGCGCCTGGGAAATTTAACGTCATTTCAGGGATCACGGAGGACGACAAGGGGAACCTTTACGTGGCGGATGTGCTCAAGTCCGCAGTGCTTGTCTTCGATAAGGACTATAGATTCATCACACAATTCAGCCAGAGGGGTCTCGGTCCCGGCGAGCTAATCGCTCCTAAGGAGATCGCGTATCAGGACGGAAAACTTTATGTGACCCAGAGCATGAACAGGGGAGTCAGCGTTTTCGGGATCAATTATGAATAGAGTTTGGAGGGGTGAGAAGGAGGTGATCACAGAAGGAGAAGGAGCAACTCAAAGGCAATCTTTATTTCGCAGGAAACCGGCCTTGCCGGTGAAAGCAATCCTTAAATAGAGGATTCAGAGTAATGGAGGAAAGAAATGAAAGGATTAAAAGCAAGTTTGGTCATCATCGCAGTTGCGGTTCTGGCCCTCGGGTTTGCGGGCTCTGCCTATGCATACCATGACGGCGGCGTCGCGTATTGCGAAGGATGCCACACCATGCACAACTCATTGCACAACACCGCCGTATCAACTACCGGCGGCGCGGTCCAGTTCAACGGTCATACTTATCTTTTGAAAGGCAGCGACCAGAGCTCGACCTGTCTTAACTGCCACGCAAGCAACACCTCCTTCAGCGGCTATCACATCCTGTCCTCGACAGGCACGCCGGCTGCGGGCTTCGTACCCGGCGACATGACCCCGGGCGGAGACTTCTCATGGCTGAAGCTCACGACGAGCGCGACGACCTCCTATGGTTCGCCTGTTTCCAACCCGGGCAACTTCCACGGCCATAACATCGTTGCTGCAGACTTCGGTCTGACTGCCCAGTCAGCCTACACCACGGCCCCGGGCGGGACATACCCGGTAGCGAACCTTTATTGCTCTAGCTGCCATGATCCCCACGGCAAATACAGGATCAACAGCAGCTACCAGTCTGTTGTGTCCGCTATCGGCACGAACGTCGGCCCGATCATCGGCTCCGGTTCTTATGGGACCGAACTGCCGACAACCAACGGAAACGGCGGAGCCGGTGAGGCGGTCGGCGTTTACAGACTCCTCGCAGGCGTCGGTTATGAGCCTGATTCAGTTGCGGGAATGGGCTTGGCGTTTACGAACCCTTCTCCTTTTGCCTTTGCGCCTTCGACCTACAACAGGTCTGAGGCCACTACAGACACCAGGGTCGCATATGGAAGCGGTATGTCCGAGTGGTGCGCAAACTGCCACACCCAGATCCACAACCCGAACTACCCGACAACGCTTGAGCACCCGACCGGAAACGACGCGGCTGCTTCTCTCGACAATACGGATGCAAACGGCGTAAGCATAGCACAGAAGTACAACGCCTATGTATATTCCGGCAATCTGACAGGCACCCAGGCGACTTCATACACCTCCATGGTTCCGTATGAGGAGAACCTCACGCTTAATCAGACAAACTATGCAGCTCTTGCCGCTGATGCAGTGAATGACGGGTCCAAGACACAGGGACCGACTCCGGGCAACAACACAAACGTGATGTGCCTCTCCTGCCACAGGGCGCATGCATCTGCATGGCCGCAGTCCACAAGGTGGAACACCGGCGCTGAATTCCTCACCCTCGGCGGCATATATCCGGGCATCGACGCCGCCACCACAGAGGCGCAGGGCGGACAGTACAACATGGGTTATACCCAGGCCCAGGTGCAGAGATCTTTCTATGAGAGGCCCGCGACAATATACGCGACCTATCAGAGACAGCTCTGCAACAAGTGCCACGCAAAAGACTAATTTCCCCTCCAATATCTTTTGTGTGGTCTCATGAGGGAAGGCCGGCAAATGCCGGCCTTCCTTTTTCCCGTTATTCTTGATGTGATTCTTGAAACAGGGGAGAATATCGGATAAGATTGGTTTAATGAAAAGAAGATCCGGTTGTCCGGCACAGAAAAGATTGGCAATACGAGGCGCATTAAATTATAAAAAATTATTGTCGAAGGCCGCAGTTCTTGTTCCGCTTGCGCTTTTGTTTCTTTCGGCCTGCGAGGCAAAGCCCTTGTCTGTGAAGCCCCCGCTTGAGGAGGACGGCGAGGTCTATGTCTATCTCCAGCCGATACCCCAGGAGGCCCAGAGACTCAGGTTTTTTATCGAAAGTGTCTCTGCAGTCAAGACGGACGGGAGCGAATATCCTCTGAACCTTTATGTTAAGGAGTTTAAGTGGGAGCAGGAACCGAGACAGAGGCTTGTCGCGAGCGGCGTCCTGCCGCCCGGCAGCTACTCGGGACTGTTTTTCAAGACGGGCAAGGCATTCCTTCAGGGCGAAGAGGGCGAGTCGGCGATGGCGACACCCGAGGCGCCGGTAAAGATCGAGTCGCCGTTTCAGATCTCTAAACAAAAGGCCCTTCTCCTGAATATGAATTTCAAGTACGCGCAGTCGGTAAAGGACGAGTTCAGTTTCAGTCCGGTCTTCAGTGTCTTTATACCGGGGAAACCCGTCACGGGAGTCCTCGGGTTTGTAAGCAATCCGGGACAGAACAATGTCACGGTGTTCGATAAAAAAGGGATCCAGGCGGTCGGGGTCATGGCGACAAGGAGCAGCCCAAAGGGAATGGCCCTGGACCAGAGGGCGAGGAGGCTCTATACCGCTCTTTCGGGCGACGACACGATCCAGGTCAGCGACGTCATAACCCAGGACGTTATCCAGCGGGTGAGACTTACCGTCGGCGACAGTCCGCAGGAGCTGGCGCTTACCCCTGACGGACGCACTCTCCTCTGCGTAGACTCGGGATCGAATACCGTCAGCGTGATAGACACCGCCTCCTACATGGAGACGAACAGGATAAGTGTGGGCAACGGACCCAACTCTATCCTGATATCGCCCGACGGCAAGAGGGCTTATGTTTTCAATATGCTTTCCAATTCGATCACGGTAATAGATATCGGGAACAAGGCGGTCGTCACAACGATCGGGACGGAATCGATGCCGCTCAGAGGTCAGTTTAACAGGAAAGGGGACAGGCTGTACGTGATACACCAGTTTTCTCCCTATATGTCCGTGATCGACCCAGCCTCCCTGTCGGTCCTGAACAAGGTATATCTTGGCTTTGGGGTGACGGCGATCAAGGTCGATACGCAGTCGGATTTTATCTATATCGGAAGAAAGGATTCCGATACTATAGATATTTATGACCCATTTTCTCTTCTGCCCATGGATTTCATGAAGTCCGGACAAGGTACTACTTATATGACTATAGACGGCGACGAGAACAATCTGTATGTTGTGGGCCGGGACACCATCAGTGTCCTGAACCTTACGAGCAAGAAGGTCCTCGGCAGGTTCGATGTGGGGGAAGACCCTTATTGGGTGACCCTTATGGGAGAGAGATAAGGGCGCCGATATGAAGAAGCGCCTCGCCTTTTTAATCATTTTTTCACTTTTTTTTTTACATGTGTCGGCAGGCGGGGCTCTCGCCGATTCGATCGGCGGGCTTATAGAATTGGACTACTCTATTTTTGACAGCAAGACCACAGACTCATCGGGGAATACGACCAAGCTCAACTCGCATGATTTCGACCAGAAGTATAACCTGACCCTTGATAAATCCATATTCCCAAACCTGCGGCTTCTGGCCGGAGGGATTTTTGAGTGGGACCAGGCAACGCTGAACACGACGAATTCAAGGATAAAGTCTACTGACACCACCATAAACCCGTACGCCGACCTGCAGTTGAACACAAGGCTCTATAATGTCATGGCGGGCTATAACAGGAGGGAAGAGAAGACCACAGCCTCCGGCTCTCCTAGCTCCACCCTTGTAAATGAGGACTATCACGCAAGGCTGGGATGGAGACCGGAGGGACTCCCGACCCTCAATGTCCAATATACGAACACAAACACCTTCGACAAGGCCCATGAACTCCAGGACATCACGAACGACAACCTTCTCCTGAGCTCGAAGTATACAGCGATGAGGGGGCTCGATCTGAACTACCAGCTCACTTACAACGACCTCAGAGACAAGCTAAACGACCTCGATGTCACGTCCTATCTGCACAACGCCATCGCTACATATTCTAACGTCTTCTTCAACAGGGTCTTCGTCAACGCAAACTATTCGTTCGCCCTGCGCACGACGGACACTTCCCAGAGCGGCAAAGGCTTCGTGGGCGTGCAGCTCTTTCCCTTCGCCGGCCTGTCGCTCATTACGGACCTGCCGATTCAGGGCGCCCTTTCCGCAAACCCGGCGCTGATAGACGGCAATCTGACGGCGAGCAGCGGCATAAACATAGGACTGCCCCCGATAGTGGGTGGAGATACAAGGCCGAGGAACATAGGGGTCGATTTCTTCAATGCCACCGAGGTCAACGAGCTCTACGTCTGGGTCGACAGGGCGCTCCCTGCCCAGATAGCGAGCTCCTTCTCCTGGGACATCTATATAAGCTCGGACAACCAGAACTGGACTTTCTTCCAGAGCCTGTCCTCGGCCCCCTTCGGCCCTTTCCAGAACCGCTTCGATCTTAACTTTCCGAACGTGACGACACGGTACATGAAGGTCGTCGTAAAGCCGCTTTCGACAGGGATCGAAGGCGCAACGAATTTCCCGGACATCTTTGTCACCGAGTTCCAGACCTTTATCAAGAAGCCCGCCTCCCAGGTGAGCGGGACGAACACGCAGATCAACCACCTTTACAATATGAACGTCAGGACGAAGATTCTGGATGTGCCCTCCCTCTATTATGACTTCTCTCTCTACTTGACGAACTCCAGCGGGACCGGCGCCTCCTCTTTTACGAGGTATACCATTTCCAACGGACTTACCGCCGCCCATACCTTCAGCCGCGTCTTCTCAGGCATGGCCCGTTTTTCGCGCAACGACGGGTACGACATAAACGGTTCGAGAGTTGACTATATCTATTCTGCGTCCGTTACCGCTGTTCCCTTCAGGACATTGCGCCATACCCTTGTTTACAGCGGGCAGATATCGCAGTTGCCGGGAAGGACAAATGACAGCAACGCCGTCGTACTCAATAATTCTGCGGAGTTGTACAGGGGGATAAACGCCAACGCCTCCGTGGGCTGGAGCTCCAACACCGATGACAAAGGGGTAAAAAATACAAGCACCACCGCTGTCCTTGGCGCGACAGCCGTTCCTCACAGGACCGTGACCCTGAACCTTAATTATTCCCTGAATAATACATCGAGGACTGGGCCGGGCATAGAGGGGACCGACCATACACTCTTCGACAGGTTCGACGCGGGCGCAACCTACAGGCCGTTTGAGACCGTTTACATCGTCGCGGAATTCGGGGTCGTTCACCAGACCGGCGCGAAATCCTACTATCTCAGCAATTACGGCATAAACTGGTCGCCTTTTCCGGACGGGTCCCTTCAGTTGAATTTCCTGTATAACGACAATTTCAGGTCCGATACCAACTCGAAGGATAGAACGCTGAGTCCTAGCCTGACCTGGAAAATAAGCGAAAAAACTACCTTGCAGATCACGTATCTGCGTCTTACTTCGAGCTCAATAGTGCAGTCGTCTAATTCTAATATCCTTACGGGAACGCTGAGGGTGCTGCTGTGAGGATCATTCTAGGGAGGCCACATACGACATATGGAACGGAGGGACGCAAATATGATAAATTATATAATTGCTAAAGTAAAAACTATTCAAAGGGTAGTCGTGAAAACATCGTTGACCAGGATCTTATCAATCATCGTAGTCGCTTGCCTCGCTTCATGCGCCTCAGTCAAGGGGGCCACGGATGTCTACAAAGACCCTAATATGGATTTTGGAGCCATCAAGACCGTTGCCGTGCTTCCCTTCACAAACCTTACGAGGGACCAGTCGGCCGCTGAAAGGGTGAGGGACGTGTTCATGAATTTGCTTCAGGCCACGGGTGCCGTCTATGTCATCCCTACAGGAGAGGTGACCCGCGGGATCCTGAGGTCGGGTACGACGACTCCCGCGACGCCTACAACGGAGGAGATCAAGAAGATCGCGGGTGCGATTTCAGCCAATGCGGTGATCCTGGGGGTCCTCAAGGAATACGGAGAGGTGAGGTCAGGGAACTCCTCTTCAAACGTGATATCGCTTAGCCTGCAAATGATTGAAACGGAAACAGGCAGGGTTGTGTGGTCGGCATCTGCCACGGAAGGCGGTATCAGCTTCTGGGACCGCCTTTTTGGAGGCGGAGGCAAGCCGATGAACGATATTACAGTGAAGGCCGCCAATGACCTCATCGATAAACTCTTTATGTAAGGTCTTGGCTTTGGTCGTTGCTCTCGCCGTCCTTGCCGGGTGCGCTGATCTGAGGGTCGCCGGCACGAGCGAGGGTATTTTGAAGGGAAAGGATTTAAGGGTGGCTGTTTTTCCGATAGAGAACATGAGCATGAGCCCGGCTCCGTTGAAGGAGATGAGGGAATCTATTATCAAGAAACTGGAGGAGGCGGGCCTGTCCGTTATCGACGAAAAGAGTCTTGAGGATTTTATGGCGGAGCGCAGGGTACGTTACGTCGGGGGCATAGACGAGGAGACCGCGAAGGCCTTCAAGAAAGAGATTGGCGTCGATGCTGTGCTTATAACAGAACTGGAACTTTATAACGTGACAACGCCGCCCAGGATCTCCATGGTCTCGCGTCTGGTCTCGACAGGGCCGTCCCCAAGGGTCCTATGGATGGACGGGACCGGGCTGTCAGGGGATGATTCTCCCGGGTTCCTAGAGCTCGGGCTTATCGAGAGCCCTGCGGTCCTTCGCGAGAATGCGCTCCAGACCCTTATTAATTCCCTCGCCGCGACCCTCTCGCATACGGGGAAGTCACCTGGATCGTTTTCGAAGAGGTTCAGGCCGAAGGTGTCATACCGCTCGCCCGAGCTGAGCGCATCCGAGAAATACTCTGTGGCCGTCCTGCCGTTTTATAACAGGAGCCAGAGGAGATATGCCGGAGATATGATGCAGCTGATGTTTATGGACTATCTTACGAAATTCAAGAACCTCGACGTGAAAGACATAGGTCTTATAAGACAGAAGCTGCTTCAGTACAGGGTCATCCTGGAGCAGGGTCTTTCCCTGACCAATGCGGACGTCATTTTCAACACTCTCAACGTGGACCTGATCGTTGCGGGATACGTTTTTGATTACGAGGATTATCAGGGCCCCCTCGGCGTTCCAAGGGTCGACTTTTCCGCCCTGATCTTCGACAGGAAAAGCAAGGAAATCGTCTGGTCCTCAAACAGCTATAACGAAGGAAGCGACGGGGTGTTCTTTTTTGACAGCGGCAAGATCAACACCGCCTTTTCTCTCTCGTCCGAGATGACGCGGGCGGTTACGGAAATGGCGATCAAATAGAATCTGTCTGAGACTGAAGATTTGGACATATGGAGGAAACGTGAAATATTTTTCGATGGTATTTAAGGCAGTCTTGATTAGCATATTTCTCTGCGCCGCGACCGGCTTCGCGGACGATCAGAAACCGGACAAGCCGAACGGTAAGGCGGCTGCGGCTGCGGCCCCCAGACTTTCCGAGGAAAGGGTCACTCTGAACGTCCCTGTTTTCTCTCCTCTCTTTTCGGATACGCCTGTCGCTTCGGTTAGCGGTGAGCCGATCACCCTGAAAGAGCTGACCGAGATGCTCGCCCGCTCGCATGAGGAGATGTCAGAAAAGAAGGAAAAGGCGGGCAAGAAGGACTATTGCGATATATTGAAGCGTATGATCAATACAAGGTTGATCCTGGCCGAGACACGCAACATGGGTTTCGACGAGCTGCCGGAGTACAAGAAGGCGGTGAGTCTCCATTCAAAGACCCTCCTGAGGGAAATGCTCAGGGAACAGCACATCAAGGACGTAAAGGTGAACAAGTCCGAAGTGGAAAAGAAATACAAGGACGCGATAAAACAATACAAGATAGCGTCCATTTTTTTCGGGAAGGAAGAGCCCGCAAAGAAGATGGAGAAGGAGATCAAGGCGGGCAAGGATTTCGCGAAGGTGGCAAAGGAGGCCATAGAAAAAAAGGAAGCGAGCGGGGAGCTCGAAGGAAAGTTCATCAAGAACAAGGACCTCCAGCCCGAGGTCGAGAAGGTCGTTTCTTCCATGAAGACCGGCTCGGTCAGCCCCGTTATAAAGGTCGAGTCCGGCTACACGATTCTGAAACTCGAAGATATAAGCTATCCGGACGACCCGAAGGTCAAGGAACAGACGGAGCAGGAAGTGCTTGAATTAGACAAGACGAATGCTTTCAAAAAGTATCTGACGGGCCTGATCAAGAAATATGTGATGGTCGACAAGAAGGTCTTCAACAGCCTCGATTACGAGGCAAAGAAGCCGGGCTTCGGGAAGTTTATGAAGGACAAGAGGGTCCTGATCAGGGTCAAGGGCGAAAAGCCCGTGACGGTGGCCGAGTTTTCTGAGGTCCTCAAAGGTAAATTCTTCCACGGCATCGAGGAGTCGATAAAGGACAAGCAGGTGAATGCGCAGAAGTTTCCGACCATGGAAGAGGTCGTTCAGAAGAGGGTGCTCGAAGGAGAGGCGGTCAGGCAGGGGATCGACAAGACCAAAGAGTACAAGGACAGGCTTAGGGATTATGAGAATTCCCTGCTCTTCGGATTGTTTATTACGAAGGTCATTTCCCCCGAAGTAAAGGTGAAGGACGACGAGGTCAAGGCATATTATGAAAAGCACAAGAGCGACTACACGAGTCTTAAGAAGGTGAAGCTGAGCAGCCTCGTTTTCACGAAGAGAAAGGCCGCCGATGATGCAATAGATAAATTAGAGAAGGGCGCGGACTTCCAGTGGGTGCGCGACAACGCCGAAGGTCAGGTCAAGAAGACTGACGGACTTATGGTCTTTGATGGCGCCTCTATGTTCACGGCTGAGCTGCCTCAAGGGGCCCGCAAGGCGATCGAAGACGCAAAATCCGGCGACTTTAAGCTCTATGAAAGCCCTGACGGATACTATTACGTCATCTATGTGCAGGAAATCGCCCCGCCCGTTGCCCAGCCTCTGGATAGTGTCAAAGGGATGATCAATAAGAAAATTCTTAACGAAAAGATGACGAAAGACCTTGACGATTGGGCCGGGAAGCTTACGACCCATTACAAGGTCGAGGTCTATCTCAGTAATTGCGAACAGCTATGAGAAAGGGAAAAGGGATGTTCAGCTCAGTGAAAAGGAATAACAAGATTATTGTGCTCTTTACGGCCGTTCTTTTGTCCGGCCTCTTCTTAGGGGTCCACTCCTCTCTGACTGCCGAGAGGAAATTCGTGAGCAAGGGCTGCCTCGACTGCCATAAGAAATTTACCGAGACCTATATGTCCATGAAGGACATTCACGCCCCGGTGAAAGACAAAAAGTGCGAGGACTGCCACCTCCGCCACGGCATAGTGCCCAAGCTTATCCTCAAGAAAGAGGGGAATGATCTCTGCTATTCGTGCCATGCAAAGGATAAACTCGGGCTGAACCTGCCTAATGTCCATACTGCGGTCACGAAGGGAAAGTGCACCCAGTGCCACAATCCGCATGCGTCTCAATCGGCCTATCTCTTGAAGGCCGAGGGAAGGGAAGTATGCTATCAGTGCCACAAGAAGGAGAATTATGAAAAGAAGGTCGTCCATAAGGTCCTTTTGACCGAGGGCTGCAGGGCCTGTCATCTCTCCCACGGCTCCAAAGAAAAGGACCTCCTTACAAAACCTTCCATAGAGCTCTGCCTCGGCTGCCACGACAGCAAGCAGGCGGCGTTTAAGAAGGCCCACGAAGACTATCCGGTAGAGACCAAATCGTGTCTTGTTTGCCATGACCCTCACTCGTCCGAACAGCCCAAACTCCTCAAGACGAGCCTACATAACCCCGTTTCGACCTCTAGCTGCGATGCGTGCCACAATCCTCCTTCTTCGCCCAAGCCTTTCGAACTGACCCAGAGCGGAAGCGCGCTCTGCTTCCAGTGCCACGATGAAGCGACGCTTAAGCAGGGAGGCACAATTGAGCATGTCCCGTTTAAAGAGGGGATGTGTCTTTCATGTCATAACCCTCATGATTCTGATAACAACAGGCTGCTCCTACAGAGAATCGACGATCTCTGCGTGAGCTGCCACTCGGATAAGGGAGCGGCGGTTTCGTTCGCCCATGCGCCGGTAAAGAGCGAGAAGGGCTGTCTCTCGTGCCACAGGCCGCACGCCGCCAAGAACAAGAACATGCTTAATGTGAGCGTCGGAGAGCTGTGCTTCCAATGCCATTCGAAAGTAAAAGAGCAGAAATTCAAAGATACCCATCCTCCGTTCGCCAAAGAGACATGCGTCGCCTGTCACAATCCTCATGGGTCAGGATACAAATACATCTTCAAGGACAGGATCGACAAGGTTTGTTACTCGTGCCACACGAACGCCGAGGCGAAATTCTTCAAGGCTTATGTCCATAAACCGGTCTCGAGCGGCCTCTGCACAGCCTGCCATGACGGCCACGGCGCGGACAATTCGAAGTTCCTCAAGGCCGAGGACGCAAAGCTCTGTGTTCAGTGCCACAGCGATTTCATGAAACAGATACCGGGCGGCACAAACCACGAGCCCTTTGTGGACGGGTTGTGTCTGAACTGCCATGATCCCCACGGCAGCGCGCAGGAAGGCGTCTTGCTGGATAAACAGAACGTCCTCTGCCTGCAGTGCCACACTGATCTCGCTACAGGGCTGGCCCAGGCGAAGAGCAAGCATCCTCCCTTTGAGTCCGGGGAGTGCACAAAGTGCCATAACCCGCACAAGTCTAAATTGAGCAAGCTCCTCCTGGTGGAGGGCCCGGACATGTGTCTGGCCTGTCACAAAGACCTGAAAGAGAGGATGGGCAAAGAGAAGAACCATCCGCCGGCCGCAAGCGACTGTCTCACCTGTCACAGTCCGCATTATTCGGCCCAGGCGCGTCTGCTCCTGCAGCCGATGGCGGATGTCTGCGGGCAGTGTCATGACCTCAAGGCGGCTTCCTTCAGCAATGCCCATATCAATATCGATCCGTCGGTGATGAACTGTGTGCGCTGTCACGACCCGCACGCCTCGAAGGACCCCAAGTTCTTCAAGACGAATGTCCATCCTCCATTCGGGGGAAGATCGTGCGACGACTGCCATATAGTCGAGAAGAAATAGAGAGGAGAACGGTATGAAACTGTTATATAGAATCCTTCTTTTGACCGCTTCTTCTGCGGCGCTCTTTTTGAGTGTTCCGGCATATGCGCAGGAGAACGTATTCCATCTGAAGCCGGGCGCCCACGGCAAGATATGCCTGGGCTGTCATGTGGACATTCAGGAAAAGCTGAGCAAGCCCTTCGTCCATACTCCCGTGAAGATCGGGCAATGCACGGGCTGCCATGATCCTCATACGTCCAACCACCCCAAGCAATTGGCTGCGGACACCAGCAAGATATGCTTCAAATGTCACAAGGACATTGTACCGTCGAATGCCCGAAGCGTACACAAGGTGGCGCGTGAAGGCAAGTGCGTGAACTGTCACGATCCCCACGCCTCCGACAACAAGTTCAATCTGCTCAAATCCGGTAACGACCTGTGCTTCGGGTGCCACAAGGACATGGCGCAGAAAGTCGCCTCGGTCAGGTTCAAACACGACCCGGTCGAAAAAGGCTGCATAAACTGCCATAGTCCCCACGCCTCCCCGGGCGCGGAGCATTTATTGAAAAACGACGTGCCCGATCTTTGCAAGGGCTGCCACAATATAAACGCGCCGATCTTCGCATCGAAGCACATGGGCTATCCTGTCGGGAACGCCAAATGCATACTCTGTCACAACCCGCACGGCTCCAACAGGGCCGGTATGCTTTTTGACAATGTGCATCCTCCCGTGGAGAGCAAGATGTGCGGGCAGTGCCATGAAAGCACGACTTCTCAGAACCCGTTGGCCCTTAAGAAGCCGGTTTTCGAGCTCTGCAGAAGCTGTCACAGCAACATGGTGGACGATGCCCTGGGGAAAAACCAGTTGCATTGGCCGTTCTACACCAAGGGCGGATGCCTTATATGCCACACGCCCCATGCCTCGAAAGAGACGAATCTCCTCAATGCCCCCATGCTGAAGCTTTGCGGGAAGTGCCATTCGGACACTATCGAGAGACAGGAGAAGTCGGTGACCAAGCACGAGCCGATAAAGGACGGCAAATGCATGGCGTGTCATGCGCCTCATGCCTCGGACAACCTGATGCTGTTTAACCAGACTTCCGTCATAAACCTGTGCGGTTCCTGCCACGAGTGGCAGAAACACTCGACCCATCCCATAGGGCCGAAGTACACCGACCCGAGGAACAAGAACAATACCTTGATGTGTCTTAGCTGTCACAGGGCGCACGGCACCCCGTACAAGACGATGATACCTTTCCCCACAATAACGGAGCTGTGCATCCAATGCCATAAGGAATACAAGAGGTGATGATATGATAAGAAAGCTATCAGGACTGCTCCTTCTGTTGGCGGCGCTTGCTCTTCCCGCAAGCGCCTTCGGCGCCGAGGCGTTCAAGGCGCGTTACATAACTACGGTGTATACCGACGATAAGGGGGTCAGCATCAGTCAACCCGGCGGGCTTGCCTGCACCGGCGACACCCTGATCGTGAGTGATTCGGGGAATGACAGGCTTCTTGTTTACGGCTATAAGAACGAAAACCTGACCGGCGGCAAGGAGATCAAAGTTTCCCAGATGGGATACCCCTTCAAAGTGAGGAGGAATTCGAAGGGAGACCTTTTCGTCCCTGATGAAAAACAGCACCGCATACTGCATCTGAAGCCGGACGGGACCTTTGTGGAGTTCCTCGCGCCTGCGGACCTTCCGGACGCGCAGACTATGGACCCCAAAGGCGTCGCGCTGGACGCCGGCGACAATATATATATCCTTGATATCTATTCGGGCCGCGTCGTGATACTAAATCCGGACGGCAAGTTCCGGAGGCAGATCGAGTTCCCGAAGGATTACGGCTTCATGTCGGACATTACCGTAAACACCCGTGGCGATATACTGCTTCTCGACAGCGTGAAGGCTGTCATTTACTCGGCGCCGAAAGACTCCAATACTTTTTCTCCCCTGACAAAAAGCATGAAGGAATATATGAATTTCCCGGTCGCCATGACTACGGACACGAAGGGGAACATCTATGTTGTAGACCGCACCGGAGGGGGGATTGTCATGCTCGGCCTCGACGGCTCCTTCAAGGGCCGTCAGTTAAGGCTGGGATGGCGGACAGACGAGGTTTATTATCCCACCGATGTATGCGTCAACGAAAACGGAGATATGTTTGTGGCGGACAGAAACAACAACCGCGTCCAGATCTATTCGACAGAAAACCCTTGATTTTAGAAGACGCCTGATACCACAGAATCACACAAGTCGCAGAGGACAGAACAGCGCCGCAGGCCGCGGCGCTCTTCTGCATTAATAGCTTAACACGGTCTGGAGATCCTGTTCGCTCTGTCCCATATTCCTGGTTCGTCATGTTAACGGAACTTATTTCTTAGTACCTTGAGGAAGAAGTTTCTTGCAGAGTGCGCAATCCGGTTTATAATTTGAACCTTCGGAATACGTAAAACTTAGGGAATTCGATACAGAGCGCGAGTGCTGCTGAGAACATCAAAACGCCTGCGACCTGATACATGGCGAGAGTCGGGATGAAGTTGCCATATACGCCGAGCATAACAAAAGAAATCAGCGTGGCCACAGTCAAAATAAGCATTTGCCCGCTCGGCATCGACGACCAGAAGTGCCTTCTCTCTCTTACGATAAGGACCCTGAACTGGCTGTTAAATACAAGAATAAGCATTGCCAGGGTCCGGATTCCGGCCCTGCCCAGGAGGAGATATTTAGCGCCGACAAGAATCACGAATATGTCTCCAATAACAAAGAGCATGGCCGGGACCAGCGAGGCGAGTATGATGTTCCTGACGTTCCATTTGTTCGGATTAGGCGTGTATTCGACATGGTCGGTCGCAAGGGACATGGACACGAAATCGTTTGCGAACACGAGCAGCGACATCCCGAGAAGGGAAAGCACAATGTCGTGGAGCAGAAAGAAACTCGCCGTAAGCAGACCGACGAATTCTATAACTTTTGTGACCTTGTTTATGACCCATGTCAGCATTCGTTGATAGGTTTGTCTGCTAATGGTTATGGCCCTTATAATGACGCTTATGCCGGGTTCCGTCAGGACCACGCTGGCCGAGGCCTTTGCAACATCGGTAGCATTGCTTACGGCTATCCCCATCTCCGCCTGCTTTAGGGCAGGCGCATCGTTGACACCGTCACCGGTCATCCCCACCATGTGCCCCCTGGACTGCAGTAGACTTACGATCTTATACTTGTCCTCCGGATATATTTCGGCAAACCCGTCGCTATTCCCGACAGCCTGAAGCTGCCCGTCCTCGCTCAATCCCGCAATGTCCGCCATCCTGATAATGTTACCCCCGATCCCGGCCTGAAGCGCTATCTCCCTGGCGATGGCTATGTTGTCCCCGGTCAGCATTATCGGTCTTATCCCGAGCTTCCGTGCCTGTTCTATCATCTCTTTAGAGTCCGGCCTGGGCGGGTCAGAAAGGGGCAGCAGCCCGACAAGCCTCAGATTGTCCGGGTCGCCGCCTTCGGAGCGGGCGACGGCTATAGTTCTGTACCCCTTGCGCGAAAATCCCTCTATCATCTGGGTCGCCCTTTGGACGTCCTTTTCATCAATTCCACGACACATGGACATGATTATCTGGGCCGCTCCTTTAACAGCCCTGAAACGTTCTTCAGCGAGACTGATTACCGCCTCTGCCCTTTTGGTTGCCGGATCGAAGGGCGTAAAAGAGATCCTTTTGTAAGGTCTGAAATCGATCCTTAAACTCCTGGCATACCCGATCACGGCCAGGTCTATGACATCCATCCCTTCCTCTTGCGAGGCCAGAGCAGCCGTAGCGACCACATCCTCCTTTGTGTGACCCGAAAACGGCACACTTTCCGCAACCGATAATTTGTTTTGGGTTATCGTGCCGGTCTTGTCGAAACAAAGGACGTCTATTGAAGCGGCGTCCTCGATGGAATCGAGTCTCGTAACAAGGGCGCCCTTTTTCGCTAGCTCCATGGCCCCGACTGACTGGACTATCGTAAGCACCGCCGGAAGGGCCACGGGCACCGCGCCCATCAAGAAGATCACCGCCAGGGTGAGTACCGTAACGACATGGGCCTCAAGCTTAGTGATCAGGCCGTATGCCAGAATGAGGGTCAATGCGGTCAGCCCAAGAAACATCATATATCTGACTATGGCCATCATTACCTCTGTCTGATGGGACTTCGGCTTCGCCGTCCTGACCAGCTCGGCGGTCTTGCCGAAGTATGTGTTTACCCCGGTATTTACCACCACACAACCGGTCTCGCCGCGCCTTACTACGGAACCTGAATAGATTACGTCGGATTGCCGTATCTCCACAGGCATTGACTCGCCGGTCAGGGCCGATTGATCGACGGAGAGCTCGCCGCCGAAAATCTTGGCGTCGGCGGGTATGATGTCCCCGAGCCCGACCGCGAGGATGTCTCCGGGCACGACCTCCTTTGCCTCGATTATGGTCCACCCGCCGTCACGCAGTACTTTGGCCTTGACCGCCAGCTTCTTCTTGAGCAGTTCCACAGCCCTTTGAGAGCCGCGCGAATGCATCTGGCCTATCACTGCATTTACGGTCAGTAAGACAAAGATTATCGTCCCCTCGAGATAATGTCTCAGTACAAACGACAGCGCCATCGCGAGTTCGAGCAGCCACGGCATCGGTCCCCAGTAGCGAAGCAGAAAATCAAGGAACGGATTCTTCTTTTTCTCTGCGATCTCGTTATAGCCGAAAATCTGAAGACGTTTCGCGGCTTCGGATCCGGAAAGACCGTCACGGGAAGTCTCCAGAACCGCCAGAGACTCCTCAAGCGAGAGCTTCTTGTATTCGGCTGTGCTTGTCATTTTAGAACTCAAGGAATACCCGATCAGCCTTTGACTTAGGTCCCCGATATGCGCTGCTCAGCCAGCTGTGACGCGCCTGGCGACCATGACCGCGCATCCGGCAAGCCCGATGACCTTCTCGGTCGAGCTTCCCATGAGCAGTTTCTTCAGGCCTGTTTTTCCATAAGCGCCCATCACTATCAGGTCGACGGCCCTGCCGCCCGCTGTTTCTATTATCGCATCGTAGGGTTTGCCCCTTGGGGTGGCAACTTCCGCTTCGACCCCCTTTTGTTGAGCAATTTCAAGGACGCGTTTGACGTTTGACTCTGCGGTAGCCAGTTCGTTGTCCAGAAAGTAGGCAGACAGGACAATAACATGGCTGCCGTTGTCCTTCGCAATCTCAATAGCAGTTGACGCTGCGTCGCCGGCGTATTCGGAGCCGTCGGTCGCGATAAGTATATTCTTGAATTCAACCCGCGCGGCCCTCGGGACTACCAAGACATTGCAGGGAGCATGGCCTATGACTTTTGCAACGGTGCTGCCCATCAAGACTTTCTCCAGCCCTTTGCGTCCCCGCCTGCCCATAATTATCATGTCGATGCCCTTCCCGGCGGCTTCATCGACAATAAGCCGATAAGGTTCTCCGCTCTCGCGAAGAATCGTCTCGCAGGATACCCCTTTCTCGGCGGCCATCTTTTTCAGATAAGCAAAGTATTCCGCCGCCTCCCTCTCAAGCCCCTGCGTAACGTTGGTGCCGAACGTCTCGTACTCGGGATTCATTTCGACTACCGTAATCACGTAGAGCCGGCTCGAGCACTTCTCGGCGATTCTTATCGCCTCTCTTACCGCTCCCTCGCTATACTCCGAACGGTCGGCCGCCAGAAGCAATTTTTCGACTCTGCCGATGGGACAAAACTCTGCTGCGCTCATATCAAGTCTCTCCTTTCCCCTGATTTAACAGTAAAACGCATATCTTCGGAAGATCTCGGAGCTGCGAGACCCCGCCGCCTTATTTCGGACATATTTGTCCTGTAATCTCGGCCTTCATCCTTTCGAACTCCTCCCTGGTGATCTCCCCTTTTGCGTACCGCCTCTTGAGAATATGGACCGGCGACTCGCCATGCTTCTCTTTCTTGCCGGAAATCAGACTCATCAGATAAATGATGCCGAGTATTGCAAGGACCGTGAAGGCGAAGATGAAGAGCCAGCCAAACTCCATTCCATGTTCGACAATGCGCCAATGCATCTTATTGTCCTCCTTTATTCAAAGTGTACCACCGAAAAGAGGTTCTTTACAGTCACCGGATAATATCTCCATCTTGACAACTACGGACAAAGAGATACTATTTGATAAAGGATATCGCTTAAAAGTCCCCGTAAGGCTTTCTTTATTCAGGGACCTTATAAAGGAAACAACGAGTCGTTTCCACCTTTAAATATTACTAAGGAGGTGTTAGATGAAGATTCGAGGGACTCTCTATGCGGCTTCTTTCATCCTTTTTTCGGTTCTCCTTCTGGGTTTCATTACCCTTCAGTCGGGCTGCGGAAAGATGGGGGGGGAATATACGGTCGTGGGCTTGCCGAAGTCCTTCGCCGACCTAGTGGCAAAAACGAAGCCTGCTGTTGTGAACATCAGCTCTACCTCGATAGTTAAAGTGCCTGGCAGTCCCTTCAGGCATTTCTTCGGGCCTGGAGAGGGAGGCCCCTTCGGGGATTTCTTCCACAGGTTCTTTGGCGAGATACCGGACCAGGAGTTGAAGAAGCAGAGCCTAGGGTCGGGGTTCATAATCGACAAGGACGGATACATCATTACCAATAACCATGTAGTCGACGGCGCGGACCAGATAAAGGTCAAGCTCGCCGACGGCAGGGAATATGAGGCAAAGGTCATAGGAAGGGACCCCAAGACCGACCTGGCCCTCATCAAGATCTCATCATTCTTTAAGGACCTGCCCGCCCTTACCCTCGGAGATTCCGACCAGCAGAGGGTAGGAGACTGGGTGCTGGCAATCGGCAACCCTTTCGGACTTGAGGAAACTGTCACACAAGGCATAATCAGCGCAACGGGCCGCGTCATCGGGTCGGGGCCCTATGACAATTTTCTACAAACGGACGCCCCGATTAACCCGGGCAACAGCGGCGGTCCGCTGATAAACATGAGCGGGGAGGTGATCGGCATAAACACAGCCATCATCCCTTCGGGACAGGGTATCGGCTTTGCGATCCCCAGCAATATGGCGAAGAAGATCATACCCCAGCTGAGGGAGAAAGGGAAGGTAATAAGGGGGTGGATAGGGGTGTCCATCCAGAGCATAACGCCGGAGTTAGCAAAGGCGCTCGGGCTGAAAGAGGCGAAAGGGGCGCTCGTCTCAGATGTGGTGCCCGGCGGACCCTCGGACAAGGCGGGCATAAAGCGCGGTGACGTGATCGTCTCTTTTGACGGAAAGGACATAAAGAAGGTTGGAGACCTTCCTTTTGAGGTTGCTGAAACCCAGGTCGGAAAGACGGTCGCGGTGAAGGTGGTCCGCGACTCAAAGGAGCTGACCTTCAATATCACAATAGCCGAGATGCCGTCAGGTAAAATCCCGACTTCATCTAGGGCGCTTCCCGAAGGGCTCGGCCTGACCGTCCAGAGTATTACTCCTCAGATCATGAGCGAGCTTCAGTTGAGGGACAGGAGCGGCGTGGTTGTCGTCGAGGTGCGGCCCGGCAGTCCTGCCGACGATGCCGGGATAAAGGTCGGCGATGTCATAAGGGAGGTCAACCGTGCGCCCGTAAGGGACATCAATGGTTATGACTCTGCAATACAAAAAACCGGAAAGGGCAAGCCGGTCCTCTTTCTCATAAAGAGAGGCGGCCAGAGCTTTTATATCACAGTTAAAACGTCTTAAATGAAGGAGAATGCATGAAAAGGTCAGCGTTGATACTTCTTGTCTTGACGGCAGTATGTCTTCTTGCGGTAACCGGGGTTCCGGCAAAGGGGGCTGCGAAGCAGGGCCTCGGGGAAAAGCTGTTCATGAAACACTGCAGCAAATGTCATCCGAACGGAGGGAACGTTGTCACGGTCACCAAGACGCTCAACCCGAAGGACCGGGAGGCGAATAACGTCAAGACGGAAGGAGACATCATTAAATTAATGAGGAACCCCGGACCGGGCATGGTAAAATTCGGCAAGAACGTCATCTCCGAAAAGGACGCGAAGGCGATCGCCGAATACATACTGAAGACTTTCAAGTAATCGCCCCGCGCCGCGGCGTTAAAGGAGAATTGCAATGGAAACCGCTGTTATCAGAAAGAATGGGCTAAAGATATTTCTTATGTTTTTCGTCTGTCTCCTGGTCTCTCTGTCACTGGTTCAGGAGACGGCCTTTGCCAAAGAGATCTCGCCGGAGGCAAAGGATTTCCTCAACAAGATGAGCAATTACCTCTCGGAGGTTGCGACTGCGTCAAGTCCCTCGGTCGTGAACATCTCCACAACTACCATGATTACGATGAAGGAGCATCCTTCCGGGGATTTCTTCAATAACCCCTTCTTCAAGAAGTTTTTCGGCGACCAATTCGACCATCCCGGCATCCCGAAGAAGTTCAAGTCCTCGGCGCTCGGTTCCGGGGTGATCGTATCTAAAGACGGTTATATTCTGACCAATTACCACGTGATCAAGGACGCCGAGGAGATAAAGGTCATACTCTTCGACAAGAGGGAATTCAAGGGAAAAGTAGTGGGCGATGATCCCCAGACGGACATCGCCGTGGTCAAGATTGACGCTACCGACCTGCCCGCAATCAAGATGGGGGATTCGGCAAAACTCAAGACAGGCGACATTGTTCTTGCGATAGGAAATCCCTTCGGTCTGAGCCATACAGTCACTATGGGCATTGTCAGCGCCGTGGGGAGGGCAAATATCGGAATATCGGCCTATGAGGACTTTATACAGACCGACGCGGCGATCAACCCGGGCAATTCCGGAGGGGCGCTCGTCAATGCAAGCGGCGAGCTGGTGGGCATAAATTCGGCGATATTCTCTACGAGCGGCGGATACATGGGTATCGGGTTTGCGATTCCCTCAGACCTTGCGAATTCGGTGGCGCAGAGTATCATCAAGTACGGCAAGGTCATCCGCGGCTGGCTCGGTGTGACTATACAGAACCTTAGTCCGGGACTCGCGAAGTCCTTCGGAGCGAAGACGACAAAAGGCGCCCTCATTACGGACGTTATGAAGGACGGCCCTGCCTCAAAGTCAGGACTGAAACGGGGAGACGTGATTATTGAATTTGATGGAAAGCCAGTGGAGGACACGACCGGTCTGAGGAACATGGTGGCCAATACCGCGCCGGGGAAAACTGTGCAGGCAAAAGTGATCAGACACGGCAAGGAGGAAACGCTTTCCGTAACCGTGGGAGAATTCCCGCATAAGAAGATGGTCGCCAAAGTCGAGCACGATAATGTCTTGAAAGGGGTCCAGGTCCAGGAGCTTACGCCGGATCTGAGGGCGGCCCTGAATATCCCCGCGGACGTGGAAGGCGTCCTTGTGGTACATGTCACCGAGGAAAGTCCTTCGTACGGTCTCGTTTCAAAGAATGATGTGATAGAGGAAATAGACCGAAAACCAATAAAGGGGTTAAAGGACTATGAGAGCACTGTCTCAAAAATAGGACCTTCGGATACTGTCCTCCTCCTGCTATACAGGAATGGCGGACACATTTACGTCACTATAAAGCAGACGGAGAGCGGGCAATAGAATGAGGGAGGGAAGGATTAAAGCATCATAATCCTTCCCTCCCTTTCATCAGGACGATGGCGAAACATGTCTTCACTCTCATCATATTTGCACTTATCTGCGGGTGCGCGACCTTTCAATCCAGGCCCTTATCGCCGTCTCGGACGGCATCGGATTTCGAGGCGCGCACTCTTGAGGGCGGCGGACTCAGGCAATTCCTGGAGACCGGTCTCGATAAGAAATTCGAGCCGTGGCCTCCGGACAGATGGGATTTCGAGACGCTGGCGATGGCCGCTCTCTATTACAATCCCGAGATGGATGTGGCCCGCGCCGGTTGGGGTGTAGCCAGGGCCGGGATCATAACCGCGGGAGGACGTCCCAATCCATCCGTGTCATTTCTGGGCCAGCACCATTCTGCAACCGGTGGCGGGACCCTCTCTCCCTGGACTGCCGGCATGTCGCTGGATATCCCCATTGAGACAGCTGGAAAGAGAGGATATCGCATTCAAAAGGCCGAGCATCTGTCGGAGGCTGCCCGGCTGAATGTGGCCGAGGCTGCCTGGCAGGTGCGGAGTCGTCTCAGGAAGGACCTTTTGGCCCTTTATTCCGTCATGGACATGGAGAAGTTCTTAAAGGAGCAGCTTGCTGTCCGGCTGAGGATAGCCGGCATCTTCAGACAGAGAGCGGCGGTGGGGGAGTCTTCCAGCTTCGAAGAGTCCCAGTCCGAGCTTGATGTTAATAAAACCCGCCTTCTCCTTGCCGGGACGCAAAAACAAATAGCAGAGGCGCGGGTATCTCTGGCTGGTGCGCTTGGAGTGCCGGCAAGGGCGCTTGAGGGAATCCGGATCTCCTTCGATTCCTTTGACAAGGTCATTGAGGTCGCAGACCTGAAGGACATCAGGAGGCAGGCATTGTCAGGCCGGCCGGACATACTGGCTGCTCTCTCGGAATACGATGCCTCCCAGTCTGCCCTCCAGCTTGAAATAGCCAAACAATATCCCGACATTCATCTCGGCCCCGGCTACGAATGGGACCAGGGAGACAATAAGTGGTCACTCGGCCTCACAGTCGGGCTTCCGGTCTTCAACAGAAACGAGGGTCCAATCGAAGAGGCGGAGGCCCGCAGGAAAGAATCGGCATCAAAGTTCGCGGCCCTGCAGGCCAGCGTTATCGAAGAGATAGATAAGGCTGGGGTCGCATACGACGAAACTCTGAAAAGACTGAAGGTCGCCGATTCTCTTGTGTCAGCGGAAAGAAGCCGCCTTCAGTTAATTCAGCGCAGATTCGATATGGGGGAGTCGGACCGCCTTGCGCTTGAAGAGGCAGGATTGGAATTCTCCGCCTCGGAGATCTCACGCTTCGACTCCTTCATATCAGCCCAGGAGGGTCTTGGCGCACTCGAGGACGCAGTTCGCAGGCCGCTTTTTCCCGTGGGGCCGGCGCCTGCGACGTTATCGGAGAAGACGAGGTAGCGTAGCAGCCATTAAGAGGAGAATAAACGTGAAACCACAGAGGCACAGATACGCAGAGATAGGAAACTATTCCTCAAGAAATTCAGGGCTGTCTTTGTCCGCGGCCTCAGCAGTGAAAATCATGTTGGTTATTTTGCTCCTTATCACGGTCCCTCTGTTTTTCTTGCCGGGCTGCAAGAAGGGCGAAGAGGAAAAGGTCAGGCCGAAAACTTCGGCTAAGGCAATAATACGGCATGGTGAGGCCGTCCTTACACTCAATGAGTCCGAGCAGGAAAAATCAGGTCTTGTCGTCGAACGCCTCAAGGATGTTTTCTACCGGCAGGAGTTTCAGTCGTACGGGGCCGTGCTTCGGCCCGATGCCTTGATAGATATCAGAAACAGCTACCTGGCAGCGCAGTCTTCTTCTGAAAAGGCCGGGGCCGTGCTCGACGCCTCCCGTAAGGAATACGAAAGACTGAGGAAGCTGAATGAGGACAACCGCAATGTTTCGGATAAGGCCTTGCAGGCGGCACGCGCGGCGCTGACTTCGAGTGAAGCTGATGTATACGCAGCAGAAGGAAGGCTCCAAACCATCAAACAGTCCGCTTCGGCGCAGTGGGGTAAGGCCCTCTCGGAGAGGATCTTCAAAGGCTCGTCAGAGTTCAGCCGTTTGATCGATGGCGGGGACGCTCTGGTCAGTGTCACCCTTCCTCCAGGCGTGCATGTCTCTCAGGCCCCCCGGGAAATCGGGATCGAGCCGCCGGGAGGGAAACCTCTGCAGGCGAGGTTTGTTACGAGGGCACTGTCGACCGATCCGCATATACAGGGGGAAAGCTTCATATATCTCAGCTCTTCGAACAGGACACGTCTTGTCCCCGGGATGAGCATCGAGGCGCGCTTGGCCGCCGGTCCCGGAATTAAGGGTGTTTCTGTGCCGTCTTCGGCCATCGTCCGGCGGAACGGGCAGGCATGGGCCTATGTTCAGGAATCCGAAACCCGTTTTGTGCGCCGCCCTGTTCCCACGGAGTATCCGCTAAAGGACGGATACCTTGTAGTCAGAGGGTTCACGGCCGGAGAACTCATTGTGGTGAAGGGAGCTCAGACTCTCCTCTCGATGGAATCCCTGCCGGGCCGGCATGAAGAAGAGGATTAGCGATGAACGATGTGAAAAGGGGGATATTGAGCGCCGTCGTCCTCTTCTCGCTGCGATTCAAGGGAGTCATCATCGCATTGGCAACCATGTTCCTGGTGTACGGCATCTATACACTCTCAAATGCGAAGTACGACGTGTTTCCGGAGTTCGCCCCGCCACAGGTCTCTATCAGAGCGGGCGCCCCGGGCTTTTCTCCGGAACAGGTGGAGCTGCTAGTCACAAAGCCGATCGAGAACGCTATCCTGAGCGTGCAGGGCATTGAATCTCTTCAATCGAAATCCTTCCAGGGGCTATCGGCAATAACCGTCAGGTTTCGCCCCAACAGCGACATTTATCTTGCCCGGCAGATGGTCGCTGAGGGCCTTTCATCATTGGCGGGACAACTGCCCGAGGGCGTCGTGCCCTTCATGACGCCGCTCACCTCCTCGACAAGCACCGTAATGCAGATGGGGCTGGCCTCGACGAGGCTCTCGTTGATGGACCTGAGGACCGTCGCCGACTGGACCGTGAAGCCGCGTCTTCTGGCTTCCCGTGGCGTCGCCCAGGTCCAGGTTTACGGGGGCGAGGTGAGGCAGCTGCAGGTCCAGGTGAGGCCCGGCGACCTGATCAAGTATAACCTGTCGATAGAGGACGTCCTGGCGGCCGCCCGCAAGGCAACCGGAGTAAGGGGCGCGGGCTTCATCGATACCGAGAACCAACGCATCGGTCTTCAGACAGAAGGGCAATCTCTGACCCCGGAAGAGCTCTCGCGCACTGTCCTCGTCCACCGCGACGGAGGGAACGTCACTCTGAGAGACGTGGCGGAAGTGACCACGGCCCCTCCTCCCCCTATCGGCGCAGGAGCTATCAACGGGCGCCAGGCTGTGGTCTTGCTCATTACGGCCCAGTATGGGAGCAATACGCTTGAGGTCACACGCAATCTCGATGAGGCGGTGAAAGAGCTCCGGCCGGCGCTTGACAAACAAGGCATTGAGATTTATCCGGACCTCTTCCGCCCGGCCGATTTTATCCATACGGCCCTGAGAAATGTGGAAACGTCGCTTGCGATAGGAGCGGTCCTCGTCATAATAATCCTGTTTCTTTTCCTATACAACCTCCGGGCCGCGGCAGTGTCCTGCACAGCGATCCCGCTCTCCCTGTTGGCCGCTATTACGATCCTCGAACATCTCGGGTTCAGCCTCAATACTATGACAATGGGAGGGCTTGCGATCGCCGTCGGGGAAGTTGTGGATGACGCGGTAATCGACACAGAGAATATTTTGCGGCGCCTCCGCGAGAACCGTCGCTCTGACTCCCCGCGTCCGGTCCTGCGGGTAGCGCTCGACGCGTCGATGGAAGTCAGGGGCGCCGTGGTATACGCTACGTTTTCCGTGATACTGGTTTTTCTTCCGGTGCTGACCATGTCCGGACTGGCGGGAAGGATCTTTTCTCCGCTAGGAGTCGCCTACGTACTGGCCATCCTCGGTTCTTTGTGCGTGGCGCTGACGGTCACACCCGCGCTTTGCCTGATCCTCCTCGGACGCGACGAAAAGGCGGAGAAGGAGCAGCCGTTGGTGGGGCGGCTGCGGCAGGGTTATGAATCGCTCCTTCTGAGGATCGAGAATCACCCGCGCATTGTGGCGGTCTCTGTCATTGTCTTTGTCCTTGTCGGTCTGGCGTCCGTCCCTTTTCTCAGAAGCGAGTTCCTGCCCCAGTTCCGTGAGGGAGACTTTATCGTCCATGTGACGATGATCCCGGGGACGTCGCTCGGGGAATCCCTGCGGGTAAGCCGCCAGGTGACCCTAGAGCTTCTCAAACTGCCGTTTGTCCGCATCGTTTCCCAGAAGACGGGAAACGCCGAAGAAGGGGCATCTACAAGGGGGATCGGCTCCACCGAGATCGATGTGAATCTCAAGCCGTCCTCCGGGGGACAGACAGTATTTTCACCTGCCCAGGTCCGCAAAGTCATGGAGCAATTTCCCGGGGTGACTTATTCCATAAAGACATTCCTTGCGGAACGCATCGAGGAGACCATTTCAGGCTATACCGCCTCGGTGGCGGTCAATATCTTCGGCAATGATCTCGACACGCTGGACCGTGTGGGACGGGAGGTCGCAGGCGCCCTCGCTGCCGTCCCCGGGGCTTCGGCGGTGCAGGTGCAGTCTGTGTCAGGGGCCCCGCAGGCAGTGGTCAAGCTCAGAAAAGATGCCCTTGCCCGCTGGGGATTCAACAGTATCGGCGTGCTCGACGCCGTCCGCACGGCATATCAGGGCGATGTTGTGGGGCGGGTCTATGACGGGGACAGGGTCTTCGATGTTTCGGTAATTCTCAACCCGCATGACCGGAACAGCATTTCTGACCTCAGCGGATTGTCCCTTCGAAGTCCTGCCGGCGCGTACGTCAGTCTTCAGGACCTTGCGGACATCTATGAGACATCCGGCCGGTACGTAATCCTCCACAATGACGCAAGACGGGTCCAGACGGTGACCTGTAATGTGACAAACCGCGCAGTGGGCTCTTTTGTTTCCGACGCCAGGAAGAAGATAAGGGACACTGTCGCTTTCCCTGCCGGCACTTATTTCGAGTTTGCCGGGGCCGAAGAGGCAGCGACAAAATCCGGAAGAGACCTGATGTTGCGCTCCCTTCTTGCGGGTGTCGGCATAATCCTGCTCCTGTCGGTTGTTCTGCGTAATCATCGCAATGTGCTCCTCGTTCTTTTGAACCTGCCCTTTGCCCTTGTGGGCGGAGTGCTCGTAGCGCTGGCCTCCGGGGGAGTGCTGTCTCTCGGGTCGATGGTGGGCTTTGTCACTATCTTCGGGATCACCCTCCGCAATTCCATAATGCTCATCTCGCATTATGAACACCTTGTCTCTGTCGAAGGAATACCGTGGGGGTCGGAGGCTGTCCTGCGGGGGGCATCGGAAAGGCTCGTGCCGATCCTCATGACAGCGCTTGTCACAGCCTTCGGCTTGCTTCCCCTTGCCATCGGCAGCGGCACCGCAGGCAGGGAGATAGAAGGCCCTATGGCTATCGTTATCCTCGGCGGTCTTATCTCATCGACGGCCTTGAACCTTCTCGTATTGCCCTCCCTGGCGCTCAGGTACGGCAAGTTCGGGAAAGATGCCGCTTGAAATCAGAAAGGGCTGGAACTGCTGTCGCCGGAAGTACAGGAGATGAGCGGAGATTTCAAGTGCCTTTTTGCGGCTTTCAGGCGTTTCGTTTGCCCATATTTTTTCATCCAAACAGATCGGAATGGCTGCCTGTGCGGACAAAGGTAATCTCCTGCCTGTTTTTGTCTGCTCGATAAAGCAAAATCCAATCCGGTTCTATATGACAGCCCCTATGCCCCCTTAAATTACCCGCAAGTGGATGATCGAGGCATTTGCTTTCAAGCGGTTTGCCGTCCACAAGCTTTCGTACGATGGTCTTAAGCTTCTCCATGTCCTTATCGCCCGACTCCTCAATCTTCTTTATGTCCTTCTTGAATTGCCGGGTATGCCGGGGTTTCAGCATCCTTATATGCCCAGCTTTCTGAACATGTCCTCGGCGTCTTCGCTCTCAGTAAGGTTCCGCCCCTCTTCAGCGTCCTTCATGGCCTTAAGGGTGGTCTTGTTAGGTATTTTCACATCAAAAGGCAGCCCCTTGCGCAGTCTCACCTGCGACAGAAACAGATTTATCGCTTCTGTCGTGCTGATCCCAAGCTTGTGCAATACCTTTTCGGCGGAGCTCTTTAAACCAGGGTCAACTCTTGTCGTTATCATTGCCGTCTTTGCCACGTGACACCTCCTTCCATATTCTTATTGTATCACAATTGATATACATGCACGCAAATAGGACGCCGGTTCATCCCCACGTGTGTGGGGAACATTATTGCAAATACCCTTATCACTACGCCCATGTCGGTTCATCCCCACGTGTGTGGGGAACATGGTTATGGATTCGGGACTCGAACGCTGTGCGGCGGTTCATCCCCACGTGTGTGGGGAACATTTTTGCAGATAATCAGGCTCGGTCTATAGCATCGGTTCATCCCCACGTGTGTGGGGAACATTTGCCGGCTCGACGCTCAGTGATACCAACGCCCGGTTCATCCCCACGTGTGTGGGGAACATTAGTCCACACGGACTCCATAGAGGTCAAGGGGCGGTTCATCCCCACGTGTGTGGGGAACATCGGCACTACATCGACGAGACAGTCGGCGAAAACGGTTCATCCCCACGTGTGTGGGGAACATACTTCTCAAAAGTCTCGAAATTTCAGTCAGTTGTCAAAGAGCAAAATTCTACCGGCTTAAAGACCGCCAAATCCATCTCCCTGGCCAGGCCCCGCTTCAGGCAAAAAAGAGACGAGTTTTATCCCGTCCATCTCTACGGGTTCGCGCCTGTTGGGGCCCCATGTGAGAAAATCGAAGCCCGATTCGGTATTCGTGCTCCACGCCATGACGGCGTTGCCTGCCCCTGCCCCCTTGATCACCGTGTCCCAGAGCATCTCTCTTATCCTTCGGGAGACATTACCGACGTATACCCCTGCCCTTACTTCCAGCAGCCAGATCGCAAGGCGGCCCCTCAGGCGCGGAGGAACGTTCTCAACCACGATGGCCAGCATCGCCGAGACTCTCCTTATTCGGAATTGCAGGCGGCACGGACTCTTCAGGGGGCTTTGGCCTTTCCACTTCACCTGCAGCAAGGATTTCTTCAATCGCCGGAATGATGCGGTGGAGCAGCCTCGTCTGCCGAAAAGCGTCGCGACAGGCAAGGCGGACTTGTCTTTCCGGCTCTCGCGGGTTCTTTGAGGCAATGCGAAAAGCGACCGGGACCACTGTCTCAAACTTGAAGATGTCCGCAATGTCATAAACAAAAGACTGTGGCTTCCCGGTATGGATAAATCCAACTGCGGGCGCATATCCGGCAGCCAATATCGCGGATTCGCATATGCCGTAAAGACACGCCGTGGCGGAACTTAAGCACTTGTTCGCAGTGTCCCCGCTTTCCCATTCGGTGTAGTCATAATTGCGGCTCTTCCAGGATACGCCATACTGACGGGCAAGCAGTTCGTACATCTTCCGGACGCGAACGCCCTCGATACCTCGCAGTTGCTCGATGCTTCGCTTCTCAGGAGGTTTTTCTTTGAACCTCATTTCGTACATCTTTCGCACGACCTTCAAACGGGCCTCGTCATCAAGGGCGATCCTGGCCTGATACAGAAGCCTGTCGGCCCGCGCTCCTCCGGGTTGGCCCGAGGCATAGAGCCGGACGCCCGCTTCGCCTATCCACACGAGCAGCGTGCCTACGCGTGACGACAGGGTGACGGCAGCGTGAGACACGCGCGTGCCCGGCTCCAGCATAAGACAAGCAACGCCGCCGACGGGGATGTGAGTCCGCACTCCATTCTTATCGACGACGACAAAAGCGCCGTCGAGCACGTCGAGATGGCCCTTTTCGAGAAAGACCACGGAGACCCGGTCTTTGATCGGGATGGGTTTCAACGGTGGAAGAATTGGCTCGGTCATTACTTCTTCCTCTCCAGCCTCTTCCGGCTTTCCGGCACGGTGAGGTAGTTCTCTTTGGAAATAACCTTCCTGCCAGTGCGCGTCTCGATTTCTTTTCGCGCTTTTCCCGCAACCTTGCCGCCTTCCCGAGCGATCTTTCTGTTTTCATGGAATGTCTCAGGCTTTTTGACATCCGAAATTTCGGTCGTGCTTGCCTCGGCGAGCATATTCAAGACCAGCTCAAGATTGGTCATGTTGTCACTCAGACTCTCTTTCTTCAAGTCCTTATGCGTTTTGTACTGTTTAGTGGTCATGCCTGCCCATGCAAATGTGATGTCATCGGTCAGGGTCGCAAATTTGTCCTTGCCCTTTACTCCTCGCTTGTGCCATTCGTCAGTAAGTGCCTTGCGGATCTCGATGCTTTTAAGACGCATATTAATCCAGTCAGGCGAATAACCCTTCTTGATATACAGATTCATTGCGCGGTCTATCGCAATCTCCGGATTCTCAGCCTCTTCAACACGCTCATATACCACGCGGGCAAGCCATAGTTTAAAGGGCTCTGCATTCGGTGAGGGGATAGACTGAATGATCCTGAACATGGTCTCAGTGTCAGCCGAATCAGTCAGATAGTATTTCCCGTCCGTAGCCTGCATTTTTAGGTGGTTACAAAGTGTAACCACCTCGCTTCCCTCTTTCTTTAACCTGTTCTTCAGTACCTTCCAGTAGCTTCTTGCATTCGGACTCCCTGTAAGGATATCAACAATATCGACAATGGAGAAATACCACTTCTCGTTATTTTCGTCCCAATATCTACGAATCTTCTTGCCCTCAAAGACAGCTAATTGCGTATTCGTCATTCAGCCTCCTCTCGCTTCTTTGCTGTCATACCCGCCTCACCATCATCAGCCCGCAGCCGAAGGCCTTGGCGGGGCCGATGCCGCTCCCTATTAATTCAACAAGAGCATCTGGCTTGGCCACTTTCAGAATACCCTGAAAAACAACCGGCTTAATCTTGCCGGACATCCCCGACTTTCTGAAATAAAGCGGGTGACGCGGATCAATGAGGAGTTCCTCCGGTTCGGCTGCCGGTTTGAGTTTGCGACTGAGCCAATCCCGCTGCTCTTCCTCACGAATGAGCGGGACCCTGCATTTCTTAATATCTCCTTTTTCGGTAGTCCGACCGTTTTCATCATCGATTGTCTTGACCGGATTGGCAACAAGCAAAAAGCGTAACCGCTGGTCTTTTTGCAGCTTTAACTGATATTCCTTGCAGCCGAGTATTTTCGCTCCGTTGTGAGATACCGCCGGTCTTCGTTCAGACTGCATCCATATCAAGGCGCCTGTTCTTTCAGATTTCTCCAAACAGAAAAGGAAATCACGCTCTGCCTGTGCGTCTTCCGGGAATAGTTTCCACAACGTCCTATGGATCTCATACGGATTACGGCACATGGTTCCCGCAAGAAGGATTCTACTCAGGTACATGGTCACCTCCGTATACATAGAGGTTTCGCGCTGCAAACTGGCGAGGCTGCCGAACAAGGGGCACATCGCGCACACGGAATTTACGCATCGTTTCGTCCACTTCTTCGCTGTATATTGTTCCTTTATGAGGCGCAATACTCCTCAATGCCTCTTGCGAATCGGCAGCTCTTAAACGACTTTCAAACAACGGTCGGGTGAGCGGGCAACTGCGCCGCCCAAGATACGGGGTAAAGAACGGCTTCCTTATCGCCGCTTCAAGGTTATCAAGTGCTATTGCTGCTCCGGCGTGACTCCATAACGCAATGCTGAAGTGAGCATCAAGAAGGTATTCCCGCCATGTCTGTATTGTCTCGTGCGGTTCTTCTTTCCCGATGTAATCAGCCCGAGCATTTTTAACCGTATGGTAATCACTGATCTTGACGACGTGAAAATCTCTTTCATCGACCCTCA
This sequence comes from Nitrospirota bacterium, assembly GCA_021790195.1. Classification (GTDB taxonomy): domain Bacteria; phylum Nitrospirota; class Thermodesulfovibrionia; order Thermodesulfovibrionales; family UBA9159; genus JAJYIF01. Next base: position 149,103 of record JAJYIF010000001.1, on the reverse strand, counting down.
CTGCTATCCCGATGCTATCGGCTAATTGCTGAAGTCGCTCCGGATCATTGCGTCTGATGCCAAGACATGCGCCGAGCAGTCCCAACACTCCGCTGCGGGTTGGGAAGTTTGCCGATGGCCGCAGCCCTTCAAATGTATGCTCACCCCATGCCTGAATGGGGCCATGCAGCTTTATGATGAGAAACTCCTTCATATTCTTTGCTCCTGTCCGTTATTCTTCACCCATGACTCTAATGCCTCCAAATTCTTAGCCTTCGTTACACCGTTAGGAGAAGTCAGCTCACCGAGAATAACTTCGGAACAATTTTCATTTAAGCCATATCCTGCGTGGACGTTCTCCCAGTATTTATGAAATGCCTCAATAGAAGGCTTAAGGAATCCGCCGCCGGAGGAAGCTTTTACCGGCTCTTCAAATGCGTTTGCCAACGACACGGGAATATCAGAGAAGGACACCATTGCAAGATCAGCGAGATTGTGAGCGGCAAAGCTTTGCTGTTTCGCTGATGGCACTTCCGTTGCCAGCATGTGGAGAACATGCGCCGCTATCTCTAAGACTTTTTCCCGAGGAGCATTGCCCAGGTTCTCTTGCATTTGTGCAATATTGAGACTTGCATACCGATAAAAGACCCCGCTCGAAAATTCCTGCGTGTCCAGATGGCCTGAGCCTAATTCCTGCAAGTCATCAACAGCAGTAAACCAGTCGATGTCGGCATCAACAGTGTGTGTGGTAATAGCATGAGCGACGGCTAACGCGCCATCGACTTTTCCAAGTTCACTCATAAGGCCGGATGTTGCCATTCGACCGGAAAGCGCAATATCAATACCGGAAGCCAGCGCTCCACGCATAGCCTCAGTTTCGCTCTTGAGCTGTTTGAGAAGATTCTTCTCATCATCGCCATGCTTTGTGACCTGTTCGCAATACCAGGCTACCTCCTCAACCGCCCATGGAGCTACGGCATCACCTTCGACTGCAACATCTGCTTTCATATCTTTACCGGCAATTACCGTCAGCGCTTTTATAACAAGATCAGATTTATAGCGGTCAGATAAACGTTTTACTACAATATCTTTGAGATCGCTGAGTTTTTTGGTACGTGTACTCGCTTCACCTAAATGCTGATTGTAGTAGTCACTCTTGCGCATTGTTCTTTTAAGACTCTGACTAGAAATTCTTACCCGCCTCTTGCCGCCAAATATCGCTGACTTCTGCATATTCATGTCATCACGATTTAGACATGACGGACTGTGAGAGATTAAAACATGAAAATTGATAAAGTTTCTATCCATTGTGTTCTCCTCCCGTATCGGTTTAATTGTTCGCTTTATTTAAAAAGAAATCTTCCAGTAAGTCGCGTTTACTTCTATCATTCCAGTACCAAAGCTGCTTTGCCGTCATTGGCCAGTTTGCTACGGGCTCGACCATCTTTAATATCCGGCGCAATTGGATCATGTCATTGGGCGGGCTTGATCGAATCACCTGAAAAAGCCGCTTCTCGCCCACGGGCTTGCCGTTTTTGCCACCTCTCGCCAGCGCAGCCCCAAGTTTGACATTGTTTTCCGTGTGTGTGATACACGGCAGGCAAAAGATCATGCGCTGGAATGCTTGTTTTTCCCATTCGGTTCCTGCTCTCCCGCTAAACAGCCGGTAAAATGCCGGAACTACGATCATGTCCTCAGGTTCGACAGCGCGTTTCAACTCAGCTTTTGGTCCCTGCTGCAATTGAGCCCATGCCGTATAGACTTCCATAAAATCAGGCAGTCGTTGCTCCATTACTCCCTCCTTTATTCTGTTGTAGTTCGAGGTTCCTTAAATGTTTGTCAAGTGTCCTCCTGGCAATAGCCATCGTCTTTATCAATTCAGGGTCTTGTAGGTACGGACGGACCAACTCTGCAAAAAGCTCTGTTACCGTAGTATTTAAAGACCTCCGCATCATAGCCATCCTTGGCGCAGGGTCAGCGAAGTCTATCCGGGCTAAGGTGTCTTGCACTACAGGTTCCGATCTGCGATAGAACTGGCGTGTAGCGATATCATGAAGCTTCAGTTTCTCTCCAAGCCCTTTGATTTTATTGCTGTCATTACCTTTTGATTCCTTCAGCCCGTTAGCAAATACCCATAGTGACTTAGATAGTGCATCCTTGTACCCGAGTCCCGCGTCCACAATTTCCCGTACTACCTCAGTATGTTTGTTCCACCCATGATTTAGCGTAAAGACTTCATGCCGCCTGCCAAGAACAGAAGCCTGGCCCGCTCGATTCAGGTATCCGCCGACCAACAAATGAAGCTTTTGAGCCTGTTGAGCATAAAGTTGCTGCACTTGCAATACGACAGCAGCCGGTTGTTGACCCTCCTTGTTGTCGGTATCAATTTGCCGTTGAACCACAAAGCGAGCAAGTTGTGTCCATGATGGGGCAGTCGAAGTTTTAAAGGACACATGTTCCTCTTGAAGCTCCCCTTTCTTTTGAGTGACTATCAGTGACGAATGTGGATGAGGCCACTTGCCTTCGACCGTATATTTGAACTTGTCCTTATTGAAATTAATGTAGACTTGTTTGCTTCGATATCCACAACAAGAACATACGCCTTCTGCATTCGATGGTGTAAGCTCGACATATGCCGGTTGCCACAACAAGCCGCGCATAAGTCCAATTTGCTGAGCTGCTATTCTGGCATCTGCCACAATCGGCTCGACCCAGGTTGGTTTCTGATATCTTGCCTGACGATGCCAAGGCATAATTCGTTTCACTTCTGATTCATGGAGCACATTTAACCAGATCGTTTCGCGTAAATGCCGACCTTGTATCAGTGTTGTTATTGGTGTTGCTGGCCCCCTAAGGCTCGGCTTAAAACCGCCGCCGAAACTTGGCGAACAAGATGCCAGATTAAACAAAGCAATAGCCGCACATCCCCCGCAAAGCTGTGTGGCTAAGCCTGGTTCGTTTACAAAACAGCAATTGGTCGCACTATCGACTCCGGTCATAAGTTTAGCCATTTGCGTAATGCTTCTTGCGCCCTTCCTCTGCATAAACGGCCAATCGGGATGGTCGAGTTGAAACCAGTTACAGTACGGCGGCTTTATGCCTTCCTCAAAGTCTTTCTCGGCAAGCGGTTTCGCTATGCGCTGTTTCAACTCCGAAATCGTCTGAGGAATGAAAAGCGTCTGTGTAAGACATATCAATAATTGGATCGTCGCAAGCTCCATATCGTCTCTCGGCAGGCAGACTTCCCATTGCTTGTCGCTGCAAAGTAGCTGCCGCAATGAAATCTTTTCCGCGCTGCCGGACTGAAGCGGTCGAACTGGAATCCAGTCATCTTTTAACAAGTTCATTTCTTCATCTCCATTCCTATGTCTTTGTGATAGTAGAAAGTCTTACCCTTCGATATGGCTGTAAAACTATCTCCTTCCTTCTTCATCTCGAGTCTGAACCTCCCTTCTTCATCCTTGCCGCCCAGATAGTGTTCCCATGACTTGGGTACTCCAATGCTGTTTAGCGACAGGACCTCAAGTCGCTTATATTCATCAACAGTTTCCAGAATGGTTCCATCCATTAACATAGTGCCTACAGAATTAGCGCAGAACGGCAATACGGTTATATTCATATCGCCGTCACGCGTGACAGCCGTAACAATCTCATCTGTATCAGACATTGGGTTGGCCGCAGTATGAATCATTTGCAGCGCCTTGTATCTGCTGACAGAAAAATCCGTCATGAACTTTTCATACTTCTCATTGATCTGATCCGGCTCTTCGCCCCATGGCTCATCCATATAAACAGCCTCGATCCATGTGCGGTAAGCTTCAGGAAATACCACTCTGCTGTCATGAGTTGTAAACAGTATCTTTTGTGTGCGCCATAAAACCCGGCTATTGGCATAAATGTATTCATGATCTCCATATCTGATGCCCTCTGGCAAAAGAATGGTGCATAAGGGATGCTCAAATCCAAACGGACGGATGTCTCTCTTATGACGGTGCAATCTTCCTATGCGCTGAAAAAGAAGGTCTACTGGACAGAGCTGGGTTATGGTCCAGTCAAAATCAAGATCGAGGGATTGCTCAATAACCTGCGTGGCCACAAGAATTCGCCCTTTCTTGCGGTCGCCGTCGGGTCCAAAATGGCTGATGACTGATAGCTCCTTTTCCTTCCGGTGGATGAAACAATAACGGGCATGAAATAAGTCTACCGGGATGTTGGGATATTCAAGACGCAGCATTTGAGCCAACCGCTGCGCGTCATTCACCAGATTGCAAACTATTGCAACCTGCGCTCCTGCTTGCGCTGCCACAACGATTCTTTTTGTGAGTCCATCGTCCGGCAGCATGTCAGGTATGCTTATAGGCTCAAGATTTATAGACCACGTCTGGGGCTGCTGATCATCGGCAAGCTTGAAAGGAATCATTTCATAATCAGAAATCGACGTGACAAGTGGATAAGAAGTTTCATCGCTCCGATATTCCAATTCAGTTCCCCATGCTTCGCAAAGTTTTTGCTTTTGGCATTCGGGAAGCGTTGCTGACAGAAGAACTGCAGAACTTCCGGCAACCTTTTGTTGCCTCAATACCTCTTCAAGCAGTCCGTACATATAAGAGTCATATGCATGGACTTCATCCACTATCAATACACTGCGTCCTATTCCGAAGCCCCTTACGAAGCGATGCTTCACCGGTAGCACTGAGATCAGCACTTGATCAATCGTGCAAACCCCGATCTGACCGAGAAATATTCTCTTACGGCTCTGTGCAAGCCACTCGCTGCACTGGGCCCAGCCGTCTTCCTCTTCATGATTGCTTAATGCGGCATGTTTAAGATCAATAAATTTGTCGTTGAATCTTGCGGACCCGTGAGCAAGCAGAACATTCGGATGATCTTCAAAAAGGAGTATGGCGATCCGTTCGAGACGGCCGAGCATTGCATTAGCAGTTGCTTGTGTTGGAAGGGCAAAGACAATTGAATCTGCCAACCCTGCAGCTATCAGCCGCCACGCATAAGCCAGCGCTGCCTCGGTCTTGCCGCTTCCAGTTGGGGCCTCGATTATTGTCAAAGCGGGTTTTAAGGGCAAATCGTCGATCAATGTTTGCATCGAATGCGGCTGCTGCCCTGGCTTGAGGAGTGTGCTGACGCCGACATATGAACGTGACTTGCCCACAACACCGGATAATTCGAGGATACGGCGTGCATCTTCATCTCTCCGCGTCTCAAAATAAGTATCAATGTTCAGCGGTTCCTGACAGTACGGGAAGCTGTCCGGTGTGCAGCGTGACCCCATCCAATCAGCTACAGAGCAAAAGCCGGCCAAAAGAGGAGAACATTCCGGAGGGCTGTCATTCAAAGAAAGTCCGGCAGGGATAAGAAATTTCTTTTCAAGTGCCCTGAGCCAGTCTTGCCTTGTCAGCCGGTCTGCTTTTGCGAGTAGCGGATCACATAGGACCGACAGTGAAGCATCCGCAGTATATTCAGAACGTCTGATATGCCCATGATGACCTGTCACTGCTTCAGCCCATGTCTTCCATGATTGCCACTTGCTTGAATCACTCTCCGACAGATCGTCGAGAAAACTCAGCGAGTTGTCTGAATCTTCCGGCTGCAAACCCAGCATTTCCAAGTTATCCTGTCTGAACCAGAAAAGCCCGCCACTGCCGTGGAAATAACTTTTGCATTCAGCAAATGATGGAAGAGACTTATAAGTCCCGGCATCAGGATATAACAACTGCCATACCTCTTTGGCCCGAAACTGAAACCGTATGTCGAACTTGCCATAATCGTGCAAAGATATAAAGAAAAGCATCCACGCACGGGCAGTATCGGTTGTCAAATCATTATTGGGTAAGAAAGCTCTGCGAATTGTTGGACTCGAATCCCACCAGGCTGCGGCCACTGCCGCCACATCCAGACAGTGATACGGAAGAAGGTGATATCCCGGCCCGTCCTTTTCCGCTTTCCCCCAATACCTGAAATATGGTTTCATTGTTCCTTGTCTGTGTTTGTTATACCACCGAATGCCTGCGTTATGCCGTAATACAATACAAATACGAACCACGGCAATCATTACGGCGGGCGAACACTGTGCTCCGGGCAAACAGCCGTTTGCCCCTACGGTATGGCACAACCGAAAACCGTGACACCGGGCGAACTGCCGTTCGCAATACGGGGCGAACAGGCATTCGCCCCTACGGATATTCATTATCGGACTTCCATTTCAACGGGTTGTTTCTGATGTATTGTCTTATCCTGCATAATTCATCTTCATTACGGATGACACGTTCGTAATAATTCCGCTGCCAGACGGGTGTCCCGGGGGTATGGCGGATTTCGTTGATTTGTTTTGTGACGGACGATTTGTACCCGGCGATGAACGACGATACCGATTTCGATTTCATCCGTAGGGGCGATTCGGCCGATCGCCCTGACGGTTCGGACAAACAACCGTTCGCCCCTACGATATGTTGGACACGCGGTGTTCCGGGCGAACATATTTCGGGCGAACAACCGTTTGCCCCTACGATTGAAATGATCCCATGAATGTGGTTCGGCATTACGCAAAATTCGTCCAATGCTATTTCCTTTCTGATTTCATGCGTGCGGGACCATTCACGCACAACAATTCGTCCGAAATCATTGAGCCTCATTTCATTGTCGACAACATCTCCGAAAAGACATTCCTTGTTCCAAGCGCACAACGTCACAAAATATGCACCTGTCTGTGAATAATCAAAATCCCTCAACCTGATTGATCTGCGGCTGAGCCTGTCCCTCTTCCTCAAGATCATTCCCCCAAGGCTTCACTCACATTAGCTCCCTCGTCGCATTGCTATAATATCGCTAAGAAAGAAAAGAGTAAATCACCTTATCGGGGTATTTTCGGGCGACAAGACGATTCTCGATGGGACCTTAAAGCCGCATGATTTCCGCCCCTGCTCGAGGGTCATGGCGGCAGACGCTGGGAAGGGCTAAATTGACTCTTGTTTTGTTTCCGTTAACTTCTGGTGCTCCGCGCCGAGGATCATGTACATGGCCGGCACCACAAAAAGGGTGAACAGCGTGCCGATTGAGATTCCGGTCATGATCACCAGCCCCATGTTGAAGCGGCCGGCAGCTCCTGCCCCTGTCGCAGTCACAAGGGGCACTACGCCTAACACCATCGCGGCCGTCGTCATCAATATCGGCCTGAGACGGATGGCGGCAGCTGATTCTATTGCCTCGCGCTTGCCCTTGCCCTCTCTCTGAAGATCGTTGGCAAACTGCACAATCAGAATGCCGTGCTTGCTGATAAGGCCGATCAGCGTCACAAGCCCTACTTCCGTGTAGATGTTCAGACTCGCTCCTCCGACCCCGAGGCTTATGAATATCATCGCGCCACAGATAGACATGGGCACGCTCACGAGCACTATGAGGGGATCGCGGAAGCTCTCGAACAGCGCTGCAAGGGCGAGAAAAATGATGATCATTGCGAAAAAGAAGGTGACAAGCAACGCGCTCGACTCCTGCATGTACTGACGCGACTGGCCGGCGTAATCCACGCTGTAACCCTGAGGGAGCACTTGTTTGCCCAGGGCATCCATCGTGGTCAATGCCTGACCGAGAGTGATGCCGGGCACCGGCACCGCCGAGATGGTGGCGGAATTGAGCTGCTGGAAGTGGTTGAGAGATTCAGGCACTACCTCTGTCTTGAGGTGTGCGATGGTCGAAAACGGGATCGATGCGCCGGAGGCGGTATTGATGTAGTAATGCCGCAGCTGATCGGCATTGAGCCTGTCCCTCTGCATAACCTGCGGGATCACCTTGTAGGACCGTCCGGCGAGACTGAAGTAGTTGACGTACCCTCCTCCGAGCATCGAGCCCAGAGAGCTTCCGACATCCAGCATGTTCAGACCGAGCTGCGCCGCCTTGTCGCGGTCGAACTCGACGGTTGTCTGCGGCTTGTCGATCTTCAGATCGGTGTCCACAAAAGCGAACATGCCGCTGGCGCGCGCCTTGTCCATGAGCGCCTGGGAGGCGGTATTCAGCCGGTCGAAGGATTCGGTCGTGCCGATCACGAACTGAACAGGCAGCCCTCGGCCTCCACCCGGAAGCGGCGGCCGGAGGAATGCCACGCACCGCACTCCGGCGATACTGCCCAGCTGCCCTTGCACTACGGGCTGAAGCTGCATCGAAGTGCGCTTTCGCTTGTCCCAGGGTTTGAGCACCATGCCGGCGATGCCCGAGTTGAGTCCGCTGATACCGTCGAGCTGAAATACATGGTCTGTTTCGGGATAGCTGCTTACGATCTTGTAGACCTGCCTCGAATTCATCTGTGTCTGCTGAAGAGTGGCATCCGGCGCGCCGGTCAGGAGCGTGATGACGATCCCCTGGTCCTCGTCCGGAGCGAGCTCGCTCTTGGAGTTTTTGTAGAGGAAATAGATGCTGACGAGGATGATCACCGCAAACAGTCCTACGACCGGCAGATAGTCGAGAGCTCCATGGAGCAGTTTGCTGTAACCGCGACGCAAAAGGCCGAACTGGCTGTCTATGAAATTGCCAAATCGGCTTCCGCCTGCCGTCTTCAGGAAGCGGGAGGACATCATAGGGGAAAGCGTAAGTGCTATGACCGCCGAGACCGCTACCGCGCCTGCGAGCGTATAGGCGAATTCTGTAAAGAGCGCGCCGGTCAGTCCGCCCATGAAGCCGATTGGAACGTAAACCGCCACCAGCACCACCGAGATTGCAATAATCGGACCGGCAAGCTCACGCGCGCCCCGGATCGCGGCATCGAGAGGCGACGTGCCTTCTTCCATGTGGCGGTGCACGTTTTCGACGACGATAATCGCGTCGTCGACCACGAGTCCGATCGCAAGAACAAGAGAAAGGAGAGTCAGGAGGTTGATGGAATACCCGAGGACCAGCATGATAAAAAAAGCCCCGATCAGGGAAAGAGGTATGGCGATGGTGGGGATGATCACCGACCGCAGAGAGCCCAGGGAGAGGAAGATCACCAGCGTCACGATCAAAAGCGCCTCCACAATTGTGCGGATAACCTCATCGATCGAGCTGTTTACGTATTTGGTTGCATCGTAGACAATGCGCCCGCCAAGCCCCTCCGGCAGTTGCTCCTGGATGGAGGGGAACACGTTCCGCACATTCTTGATAACCGTCAAGAGGTTTGCATCCGGTGCGACCTGGATGCCGATGTACACCGCGCTCTTTCCGTCGAAGGCGACGGCGGTATCGTAGTCTTCGGCGCCTAGGGTGACGTTGGCCACGTCGCCCAGGCGAATTATCGCCCCGTTCTGCTGCTTTATCACGAGGTTGCGGAACTCGTCCACCGTATGCAGCCCGGTGGCAGCGGTTAGTTCCATTGTCACCATCTGCCCTTTGGTGCGTCCCACCGCCGAGATGAAGTCGTTTGCAGCGAGGGCGCTGTTCACGTCGGTGCCGGTCACTCCGAAAGCCGCCATCTTCTGCGGATCGAGCCACGCCCGGAGGGCAAACTGCTTGCCTCCGAGGATCTCGGCGAGCTGAACGCCCTCGACCGCCTGAAGCTTGGGCTGGACCACCCGGATAAGGTAGTCGGTGATCTTGTTGGTGGGCAACACATCGCTGTTGAAGCCGATGTACATCGAGTCGATCGTTTCGCCGACGGCGACGCTGATCACCGGCTGCTGGGACTCCCTGGGCAATTGATTGAGCACCGCATTCACCTTCGTGTTGATCTCGGTCAGGGCCTTGTTGTAGTCATAGTTCAGCCGCAGGTACGCCTGGATGGTACTCACGCCCTGGGTGCTGGAAGAGGTGAGATAGTCGATGCCGTTTGCCTGGGCCATCGAGTTTTCAAGAGGAGTGGTGATGAAGCCGGAAACAAGAGCGGGGTCCGCCCCGTAATAGGTGGTCGAGACTGTCACAACCGCGTTCTGCGTCTCGGGAAACTCCCGGATCGGCAGCGTCTCCATGGAACGAAGTCCCAGAACCAGGACCAGGAGACTCACCACTGTGGCGAGAACCGGCCGGCGTATGAAGAGATCGGTAAAGCGCATTTGGACTTCCCCTACTCGTCCTTCGGCGCCGGCGCCGCCTCGTTGCTCGGTGAAACAGCATTATTGATGACAACGCTGCTGCCGTTCTTCAGCTTGAGCTGCCCGCTCGTGACCACGACTTCTCCCTCTTTTACGCCCTTGAGAATAGCTATCTGGTCGCCGCGCGTGGGGCCCGTGGTGACGAACGTCTGTCTCACGGTAAAGACCTCTTTTCCCTCCGGTCCTTTTCCGCTCTCCACGACAAAGACTGTCTCGCCGTAAGGATTGAAGGTCACCGCTGTCTGGGGTAGAGTCAGGTATTGCTGCCGGGCCCCTGCTTTTACCTGAACGGAGACGTACATCCCCGGAAGTAGCCTGTGCTCCGGATTGGCGAAGGTCGCCTCAACCTGAAAGTTGCGCGTTGCGGGGTCCACCTTTGGATTGATCGTCGTTATCCTGCCCGTAAAGGTGCGGCCGGGATATGTATCGGTAGTGGCGATAACCGCCTGTCCGCGGGAAATGCGCGAGAAATCCTGCTGGGGCAGATAGAAGTCGGCATAGATCGAATCGAGCGCCTGCAGGGTGACGATCTTGTCGCCGGGATTGATATACTGGCCGGGGTTGACCGTGCTGATGCCGAGCCGTCCCGCAAATGGCGCCCGAATCGTCTTCTTTTCCACCAACGCCGCCTGTTCGGTTACGAGGGCGCGCTTATTCTTCAGGTCTGAGGCGTCGGAATCGAGCGTTGCCTGGCTTATCGCCTGCACTTCAAATTGTTTCTTGTCCCGTTCGTAAACGGTATTCGCCAGTTCCGCCTGCGCCTGGAGCGAGTGCAGATGGGCGATATCGGAGTCGGCGTTGAGCTGCACGAGCACCTGCCCCTCCTTCGCATCAGCTCCCGACTTGCAGAGCACAGCGGTTACGAGCCCCGAGACCTCGCTGGTCACGTCCACGCCGCGGACCGCACGCAAGGTGCCGACTGACTTGAGCTCCGGCTGCCAGGATTGGTATTCGGCCTTCATCGCGGTCACGGTAGCGGGAGGCGGCTGGAAAGAGGCCATTGATTTCTTCATCATTCTGGATTTTTCGGCATGATAGCCGAATATCGCGCCGAACAGGATGCCGATAGCCACAAGCATGATCACCATGCGCTTTATCATCTATAAGATCCTCCGTATAAGGATATCGTTAATCCTTGGCAGCGGCAGTGCTCTCCGTGCCGCCGCTGCCGTTTCCTTCCCGGTTCCACCACCCTCCACCGAGTGCCTGGAAGAGCGCAGCGGTGTCGGCAAAGCGTGCAGCCTGTGCCTGAACGAGTAAGAAGTGCGCCAGACGGTACTGTCGCTGGGCATTAAGAAGCGAAAGGTAGCTGACCGCACCCAGGTTAAACTGCTTTTCTACAAGATCGAGCGTGTCGTGCGCAGCAGCCTCGGCCTCGGCCTGTGCCTTTAGTGTTCTGGCGTCATCTTCCAGCGCCTTCAGCACGTCAGCCACATTTTGAAAGGCCAGGAGGACCGTCTCCCGGTACTGGGCCTCAGCCTGGTCGTATGCCGCGAAGGCCGCACGACGCTTGGCCCTCAGCTCACCTCCGTGGAAAAGGGGCTGTAAGAGGCCTGCGCCGAGATTCCAGACAGAAGTGCCACTCCCGAAAAGATGTTCTATGCGGGTCGTCTCGGAGCCGTAGCTTCCGGATAACGTTATCTGGGGGTAAAGGTTCGCTGTTGCCACTCCGATCTGGGCACTTGCTGCGTGCAGCAGCTCTTCGGAGGCGCGTACGTCCGGTCGCTGGCGCGCCAGAGACGAAGGCAGGCTTATGGGCAGTTCATCGGGCAATTTGAGATTGTCTAGATAAAACTCCGGAAGGACCGCCTCGCCAGGCAGTTTGCCTGCAAGCACCGCGAGAAGATGGCGGGTCTGCGCAAGCGCCTTATCAAGGGGCGGAAGCGTTGCCCGTGTTTGCGCGAGCTGCGCCCGCTGTGCCAGCACATCGGAGCGAGACGCACCGCCCAGCTGGAACTGGCGCTCTACCACCTCAAGCTGTTTCTTCTGGTCTGCCACAATGTCAAGGGTAGAACGGATCTGGGCTCGCAGGGAGGCCTCCTTCACTGCGGCGGTGACGATATTGGAGGTAAGCGTCAGATACACGCCCTCGATCTGGAAGCGCTCGTAGTCGACCTGGGACCTCAAGGCCTCAAGCTCGCGCCTGCCGCTCCCGAAAAGGTCGAGCATGTATGAAACGTCCACCGATGCGTTATAGAGAGTAAGTATCTCACCCTGTCCGGGTTGTCCAGTGGAAGCCCCGGAAAATTTCTGGCGCGCTGCCGAGGCTGTCGCATCCGCCGAAGGGTAGAGAACCACGCCGCGCTGAGCAGTCAGGTTCTCCTGGGCCTGACGGAGCGCTGCCTGCGCTGCCGCAAGTGTCGGACTGTCAATCAGCGCCTGACGGATCAGCCTGTCCAGGGCTTTGGAATGAAAAAGCGTCCACCACTGGGCGGGAATATCCTTGCCGAAGTCGAAGCGCTGGGCCCCTCCGCCTGATACGGGCGCGGAGGCCGTTTCTCCGGGAAGAGGCGACCGCATGTACTTGTCGGCAGCGGGCGCTTCGGGCCGGTGGAAATCCGGGCCCAGGGTGCAACCGATCAGAGAAGGTACGACAACCGCTGCAATGATCGCAACAGTTAGGCCCCTGAAATCTATTTTAGCGCAGGGCGCGGAATGCCTATTCATTATGTCACCTGCAACAGCAGCCATAATCCTATAAAACAGCATCGGACAATTCCGATTTTAATTCCCATTCTATCAATCCTTTTTGATACCGTTTTAAGACAATTATATCAAGCATTATAGGGATGGGCTACCAGGGGAAAGAAATTCTTCTGAAACGATGCAGTATGCCGGTTAATGAACGGACTTGAGTTGCTTTAGCAAGGGTATAAGCACAATACCGATGAAATCCTGAAGAAAATGCATTACGAAGAGAGAGGTCAGGCTTCTCCGCCATAAATAAATAAGGGCCCAGAAAGCCCCCAGAAAGCCTATGGTAACTACGCTTGCCGTCCCTTCGTAGCCGTGCCCGAGGGAGAATATCACTGCCGATAGAAACACTGCCGCGACAGGGCTTGAAGTAATGGACCTGAAGCGAAGCATGAGATATCCGCGGAAGATAGTCTCCTCTGCAAAGGCGACAACGACCACCATAAGAAAAGCCAGCAAAAACTCTGTTAAGCCTTTTTCGCTCACTAATGCGGGCAGCTGGGTCGAGGGGGCTGAAAGTCCTGCCCTGTGAAGTGAGCTTTCAAGCGCACCGGCGGCAAAGAAGGAAGGGATGAACAGCACTATTCCCAGGCCGATTTCCCCCCAAAAGTTTCTTGTGGTCCACCCGATAGCGCTTACCTGTTCCCTGTTGCGCCAGATAAAGAAGAGAATCAGGCTTACCAGAGAAAGATCCCGCAAAATGGTTGAACTTGATATAAGCACAAAGTTCACATTCCCCTGCCCCGCGATGAAGAATGAAAAGACCAGAGATGGAAGGATAAGGAAGAGGAATACCGAGAGTTCTATCAGCTGGTTCTTGCCGGCCGGGGAAGAGGGCCACTTCTCAGCCGCGAGACTGTTCAGATCTTCAGACATAAGAATTCCGCCTTCGTCTATCTCCTGCAGCCATAAACATCTCTGCTATGCAGGCGCAATGAAGAATGGCCCTGTCTTCCGGCTGATTTTTATTGAGTTCACCTTTTCCTTCAATTTTTTGACCAGATCTTTGTACGAGCTGGAACTTATAATCTCCTCGAACTGGGTCCGGTAGTTTTCTATCAGACTTATCCCCTCAATCTTCACGTCGTATACCATCCATTTCGCTCCTTCCCTGAGAAGCAGATAATTTATCGGTATCGCTGAGCCCGTCCCGGTTATAACCTTTGTTCTCACTTCAGCGTATCCGTCATCCACCGATTCATCGACATACACGATCTTTTCGCCGCTATATCTTTCGATCTTTTCGATATACGCCGCTTCAAGGAGCCTGGCGAAGAGGGACACGAACTCCTTGCGCTCTTGAGGGGTCCTTTTCCTCCAGTGAAAAGAGAGCGCGCGTTTGGACATCTCCCGGAAGTCAAACCGGCCGTATACTATCTTCCTGATAGCCGCCCTTCTCTCGGCGGTCTTTCCGTGCCCCTTGAGTGCCTTGTTCTTCAGAACCGCAAGGACGCTGTCTATAGACTGTTTCATCTGCTCGGTCGGCTCGCCGGCATAAGCAAATTGCGCCGGAAAGAAGAGCAAGAAGCAGATTGTTGCGAGTACCGCCCCGCAATATCCTGCCCTGTCACGAAAGTTCTTCAGGCTCCCAGGCATGATATTCTTTCGCAAGAGTCCCTATTTAATCAACTTATCTGACGCCATTTCGTCGGTCATGGTCCTGACGAATGATTTGATAAGGTCACGGCGGCTGCCGGACATAAGCGTCCGGGAACGGGCCGCCCAGATCAGCTTCTCATCCTTAGTGTCGTAGACATTGGTTTCGGCATACGCATATTCTTCCCTGACCATGTAGCCGGGCTGATATATATAGTCGAAGTACGGTCCCCAGCGGCGATAATAGTTCGGGACAACGTACACCTCCCCCGGGACGTAGCTCCCCACGGTCTTCTTATCCACCAACCTCGTCACAAGCGCCGCGTCAGCCCCGGACCTCCTGATCTCGGTCATCAGGAAACCTTTCCGTTTCAATTCACCTATCGGCACAATTGTATAACTGGCCACGGCATCGACGCCACGGGACTTCAGTTGTCTTACAAATTCGTCCTCGAAGAAATTCCTGATCGAAGGTTCCCTGAAGGCCCCAACCACCACGACCTTTCCGATCGTCCCATGAAAATTCTCGTCTTTCCATACGGTGGTCAGCTTCGTCGTAGCGCACGAGGCAAGGATAAGAATGCCGATGGCTATAAGAAAACTCCGGCACAGCCTGCTTCCGTTCTTCATGATATTCCTCCGGCGGCTAAGGTTAGTCTTTCCAAGACGTTAAGGGTTCCAGTAATACATGAACCGCACACCCGAAAAAGGCGAGAGGTCCTCAGAGTTTATCGAGAGAAGATTTATCTGTGTAAGCAGGGGCAATCCGGGAGATTCCGAATATATGTTCGATTTATAAGTTTTCGGACGAACATAGGTGACCACCCTTGCCCGTTCAATATGGAGATCCTTCTTCATCTGTGCTATCTCCTCATCCAGATAGGCGACCCCGTCGATCAGTCCGGCCTTGAGCGCCTCACCCGAAACAAGCACCCTTCCGTCGGCAAGCGTCCTGACCTCTTTTTCAGTAAGCACCTTCTTTCTGCTTGCGTAGACGACCTCGAGGAAGCGGGCGTACAACTTGTCGATTATGTCCTGAAACATCCTTTTTTCCTCGGGAGTGCTCGGCCTGAAAGGCGACCAGAAATCCTTCTTGGGGGCAGATTTATATGTTTCTTCCGAGACCCCGATCTTGGAAAGGAGCCTCTCTATATTGAGCTTCATGGCTATTACGCCTATGCTGCCGGTGATGGCGGTGGGGCTTGCCACAATACGGTCTGCAGCCGACGCCACAAAGTAACCACCCGAAGCGCCGAGCTCCATGATGAAGGCATGGACCGGTATTTTCTTCTTCTCCCTGAAGCTCATGATCTCGTGGTAGATCGCATCGCTTGCTGCAACGCTCCCGCCGGGCGAATTGATTCTCACGATCACGCCCGATATCCGCGGGTCCTCCTCAGCCTTAAGGAGCGCCTCGCGGAAGAAGGCGACTTTGGAGGGCCTTGTCCCCATGCCCAGGAGGTCTCTCTCTTCCTTGAAGGAGATCACACCGTCCAGATCTATAAGTAGTATCTTGGGCTTCCCTGTTCCTTCAAGGACTTTTTCTTCGAGCGGCTCGGTCTCCGGCAGACGCAACATGTTTAATCCGGAACATCCGGAAATAATCAGGAGACATAGAACCGCGATAAGGAAGAATATATTGCGTCTGATCAGGAGTCCGTCCCGCCGATATGCTTGTTTCATGAAATCATTATACCAGAGAAAATTACACACTTAAATCAGATAGAGCGTCTCTAGCGATAGTGAGGTATAATTATCACAACGTGAAACGTATCTTCCCAAAAAGGAATTTGAGGCGTCGATAGTCCTCAGACCTGGAAGCCAGAAGTCCATGAGTGTGCTTGAGTTTACATCTCTTGTCTGGGCCGGCTCCTTTTTCGCCGGCCTCCTGGGGGCCTTGACCGGGCTCGGCGGCGGAGTTGTCGTCGTCCCTTTGCTTACCCTGGTTTTCGGCGTGGACATAAGATATGCGATCGGAGCGTCGCTTGTTTCGGTGATCGCCACTTCTTCAGGGGCCGCTTCGGCTTACGTCGAAGAGGGTTACACCAATATACGCATAGGGATCTTTCTTGAAATTGCTACTACTCTCGGCGCTGTATTCGGCGCATTTCTGGCAATCCGCATGCATACGTCTCTGCTCGCGATAATCTTCGGCATAGTCCTGATCCATTCCGCCTATCTCTCGTTGCGGCGGAGGCGCGACAGGTCCGGCGACGACCGTATCGATGCAATGGCCGCACGCTTGAGACTGGACGGAAGTTTTCCGGAGCCCCAGGGCCGCCGGTCTTATCATGTCCATGCGGTGCCTGCCGGTTTCGGCCTGATGTTTTCAGCAGGGACCATCTCGGGGCTCCTTGGGATCGGTTCGGGCGCAGTAAAGGTTCTCGCCATGGACCATTTCATGCGGATCCCTTTCAAGGTCTCCACTACCACGAGCAACTTTATGATCGGAGTAACCGCTTCCGCGAGCGTCGGAATTTATCTCAGTCGCGGCTATGTGGATCCGGGGCTCGCGATGCCAGTGATGCTCGGCGTTCTAACGGGGGCACTTCTGGGAGCGCGCATATTGGTTACTGCGAAGACCCGTCTTCTGCGGCTGATCTTCAGCATGGTCATTTTTCTTCTTGCCGTTGAAATGATATATAACGGATTGACAGGGAGGATCTGAATGGCGCGAAGCAAAAGGGAATGGACTGAAGAATACGTAGAATTAGTTGTGGGGCAACTTCTACGTTCCGGGGTTATCATCGCCTCTATTATTGTATTCCTTGGAGGGATCTTGTACCTGATAAGATACGGGGCAGATTACCCCCAGTACAGGATCTTTTCAGGCGAACCATCGGATCTGCGCAATGTTCATAAGATAATAATAGACGTCTTTTTACGCCGGAGCCGCGACATAATCCAGTTCGGTCTCCTCCTCCTGATGATGACCCCGGTCGCCAGGGTTGTCTTCTTGCTCGTTGCTTTCGCAAAACAGAGGGACCGCACATATGTTGTTATCAGTGTGATTGTGCTGACAATACTCTTGTTTAGTCTTGTGGGCAGATATCTGTATAATTGATTTGTTCGTCCCACCCTTTGATCTAAAGTGTATCGGTTCTACGTCCTGGGGCATAAGACGCAAATAGTTGTGATTTCACCCAATCTTCATTGATTGCTTCAGCCTGCTGAAGGTCTGCAATTGGCCCGTTCTGTTGAAATTCTTAAATATTGAGACTATTAGATAGCCTTAATTTACAATTTTATGTCATCTATTATTCTAAGCTTACGTTTTTCTGAAAGAAATGAAATAAGTCCCACCCGAACGGGTAGGTGACTTCAAGAAATGTTTCTGCTAACATATCGACGTTCTTGACGGCATAATAATTGCTTTGTTGAAGTAGCTGAACAGTAGGAGGGTGGCTAAAGAGTTATGCGATTTCGCGACTCAAGGCATCTGTTCATTTTGCCGATTTTGATTTTTTTTCTGTTCTCCGTTTCCCCTGTTGTGGCCTTAGGTCCGGGAGACGGCAATATGCTGAAACGTCCCAATGAAGAGACGTGCCAGACCTGCCACAGGACCGACCAGAACACACCGTCTCCGGGAGAGCCCGGCTATGATAAGGAGAAATGGGAGAATGCAATCAAGATACACAGCTCCAATATCCTTGGTTCGTGTTCCGATTCCGCCTATCAGACCAAAGAAGCATGCGAAAATAACAGCAATAACTGGACTCCCGGGAAATGGTCCTCCAACAACGGTTGGGGCACTACCGGCGGCAAGTACGGAGCTTTTCTTTGCACCACCTGCCACACGGCGCATGGCACGAAAAACATATACTTAATCAAAGAAAGCATCACGTTGCCGATAGGGAACTTCAATTGGGGATCTACGAACTCGGTCAGCGTTGATTTCAGGGTAAAGTCGGGAACGGCAGGTTCAACGCCCGGCCTCTTGGGCGACGATTCAAGGACAGCGTCCACTACCTCTTCAAATGTTTGCGAAGTTTGCCACAGCAAGAACAAATATCACAATTACGACGCTACCCAGAATGCCTCGAACGGCGGCAATATGATACACAACAACGGCAGCGATTGCTCGACCTGTCATTCCCATAAGAACTCTTTCAAGCCCGGCTGTAACGGATGTCACAATGCGCCTCCGACGGCGGGGGGGCAGAAACATACGAGCCAGAGCGGATCGACGGCCCATTTCGGCACGGGAAGCGCTTCATACGGGGACACATCTGTTCAATCGACAAGCACGACCTACAGTTTCGGTTGCGGGGTATGTCATAAAGGTACGCATATGAACACGACATCGAACCCGAGGACCGTAGAAGTAGTATTCTCAGGGATAGCGACCCAGGACGGTGCAACCGGCGCTGCTTATGTTCCCTCGACTTATTCGGTGGACACGCCGCCGAACTATGATTATACGTTTAATTACGGCAACGGGACATGCTCGAATACTTATTGCCACGGCAATTATCCGGGCAGCGGCAAGAACGCCTCTCCAACATTCATTTCGGGAACTGCTCCCTGCGGCTCGTGCCATGAGGCGACAAACACAATCGTACCCGCGAGCGGATCGCATTCAAAACATACCCTGTCTACGGAATATAATTTCTCATGCACGCTATGCCATAACGGAATAGTAGGCGGGACGGGACCAGCTTCATATACGATAACTGATAAATCCAGGCATGTCAGCGGTTATGTAGATTGGAAATTCGATGCAGCGGACAACAGGATAATCTTATCGCCCGGCGCAGCGTACAATATCGCTTCGGGAACCGCCATGCCATCAGACGGGACGACGAGAGCCTATGAGGGGTGCGCTAGTCTTTACTGCCACAGCAACGCGAATCCGGCCGCGCCTAATCCGGCCGACCCGTCAAAGACTGTGTCGAACGAGTTCAAGCCGGTCAAATGGGGGAGCGGCTCTTTGCAATGCTATTCCTGCCATAAGGGGCGGTCATCCGCTAACACCGGGCTCCAGGCAAATGACGACACTCAGGCCAACTGCGCGAGTGCGGGAGGTTATTGGGACACTTATTGTGCGACTACCCAGAGCCTCTGCGAGGGTAACGGATACGCTTGGGATGCTACGCTTCACGTCTGCCGGGGAAGCGGTCTCATCCAGGGTATCTGTGAAAGCAGTCAAAGTGGCGGACTGAGCGGGAGGTGGGTCGAGACATGCGTAAACAGCCTGACCGACAATACTCCTGTCCTGACTATGAGTTCCAACGGGCATCGGCGTCTCATCGGCTCTCAGTGGATCAGAAAATACGCCTGCATCTATTGCCACGCGGATACGGTGGATGCCGGCGGCAGTATTGTCAATAAGACAAAGCATGTAAATGCCGTCAAGGATATAAAGATACATACAACGCAGTCGTCACAGATCAAGAACTGGGGTATCGACGGCATGCCGGCTCCCTCATACGACTCTACAACGAAAGTCTGTTCCAATATTTATTGTCATAGTGACGGTAGAGAGAATATTAATTACACCGTGGTATCTCCTGCTCCCTGGAACGGACCGAGTATGCAGTGCAATTCCTGTCATGGCCATCCGCTCGGAAGCTGTTTCGGCCTCCAAACAAACGGCAACGTTTCATTCGGCTGTCATGACGGAACGACCGTTCAAGCGAACAACCGGGTCCTGCCGACCCTCTGCAGCGGCATCAGTCAGGATTCATGCGAAGCAAACGGGGGCACGTGGAGCGGCTCATTCTGCGAGGGGCTGACGAGCGGACCCGATAACGGCGCTAAATGCAAGAATCTCAAAGGCACGGTGGATTGGCCGGTAGGGAAGGAATGGATGGCTGCGGCCCCCATGTTTCCCAACCAGGGACCGGGCTCCGGCAGCGAGAACTCCCATCCGAGACATATACAGAACAATTTTGCCTGCAGTACCTGCCATTATAGCACCGCAGGTAAAGGGGCATGCGCCGACTGCCATTCTAACGGGATTCCTTCGGGCAGTATGGGTGAGACCGCACACGTGAATGCTGCTTACCACGTAAACAGGATGCCGGACGTTACCTTCCAGGATACGGTCAACTACAAGTTTTATAATGGGCGCTCCAACCCGAACCAGGACCCCTCGAAAGGTAGAAAGTCTTGTACCAATCCGTGTCACACCTCGCCGCAGTCAGGTCCGATGAACCCTGCATGGGGCGGCTCCCTCAGCGACAGTTATGCGTTCTGCAAGGGCTGCCATGGAACGACCACGTCGGATGTTGATTACTACGGCAACTTCACCTACAATAACGACCAGAGGCCGATGATCAATCTCAACGAATGGTCTTCGACCGGGCACGGGAGGCCCTCAAGCAGCGGCGATCCGTACTTGAATCCGTATCCGGTGTCGCAAAACCCTGCGGCGAATTTTGAATCGGCGCCCAACCCCTGCTGGTACTGCCATGATAACAACATCCTTCATACTGACTCCACTAACCCCTTCAGACTCAAGAAGCACGATCAGTTCAGAAAGCGGTTCGAAAAGGAGTGCGTCTACTGCCATATGGAGCGGAAGGCCGACGCGAGCGAGTGCTGCGCCTGCCACTATAACCAGACCGAGTCCCTTTCCCCGCAGGTGACCGCAGCCGGTGTTGTATTCAAGAATGCCGATGGAACTACTACAACGAAATACGGGGTCGCCGATCCCGCCAACAACATCATCGCCCACGCAAATGCGGATGGTTTCGTGTGTCAGTCCAACGGCACGACGGATGTGGGTACATGCATGACCGCCGGATGTCACGATTCTGACGACGGCTATTTCAGCGCGGTCATCGGACACGACTCCAATAATAATCCCACATATGCTCAGAAGGGACATAACGAAAGCATCGGCCTGACTGTGAATACGACATGGACGACGGAACGGAAGAACGACATCAGGAACCAATATGTCTGGATGGGAGTTTGTCTTAAGTGTCATGACGACGACAGCGAAGGGCAGTGTACAAGCTGCCACACGGGAGACAAATACAAACTCGGTTATGACGGCGGTCAGGGCTCTCAGTATTTTGTGACCGCTCTCAAGGCGAAAGCTTCTTCTTTCCATTATGGGTACAAGCACTATAACTATTTCATGAATACGCCGTCGAGCGGCAGCGCGAAGGGCTGGGCGCACGGCGTATGCACCAACACTAAGACCGCGTCTGAATGCATGAACAACGGCCTCTCATGGGATGCGACAAACAGCGTGTGTATCGATACCAATTACACAAGTCAGCCTGCATGTGTAAACGGCGGCTTCACATGGGCGGCAAGAACTGACGGCAGCGGCTATCCGTCCGGTACCACGAGGGGAGGCAAATTCTGCTGGGACTGCCACGACCCGCACGGCGACAACAACATTTATATGATTCACAGCAAACCGACCGGCGCCTCTCAGGGCGGCGTGACTACTTCTTCCGACGGCGTTTTCGGGAAACCTGTAACGACGGCGGATGTTTCCTTTACGGGGAAGACTCACAAGGGCGATTATGCAAAGACTTCGCCGCCATATAACGGCATATGCAATGTATGTCACCAGACCCTTTACGACGGCAGCAATAAGGTGGTGGTGGAGGCGAAACACTGGACGAACGCCAGCGGAGACGGTCATAATGACGGCAAGGTATGCACCTCCTGCCATCAGCACAAGTTTACGGACAGCCATTCTTCCGGCCTGGAGTGCGACACCTGTCATTTGAACAAGCCCATACCGAGGCATACTGGCTTCAGCCTTCCGAGGGACTGCACAAAATGCCACATAGGCATAGGTAAAAGAATAGATGTCATGGGGCAGATGCAGGGAAGTGCGGCAAGCTCGCATCATGTCCAGGGCGTCACCCTGACGAACAGACACTGTTATATATGCCACTGGGAGTCAACACCGCTGGGTCTTATGGATCCGACCTATCATTCAGGGTATAACTACAAGACCCATATGAGTACGCCAGGTGCGCCGGTCGATCTTGTAATATGGGGCTCCGGTACAAGGCCGACAACATACAATACAAACCCCGCAAACGGTCCTGTCACTGCAGCTACGTTCACTGCACTCTTTGTGGGCAACGATAATTATGTCTGCAGCGACGGCAACGCGTCACATAACACCCAGGACAGTTGTACGTCCTCTTACAGCTGCAGCAATAATTTGTATGCCACTCAGGCAGACTGTGAGGCTGCAGGCTACGGCTGGGTTGCCGGGATATGGGGCAGAGAGAGAGACGAAGTTGAAAAGACCACCGGTCACTGCCTCGGTTGCCACAGCGATCAGAACAACGATACGAACGCCTTTGCATATTGCAGTAACCCATTCTATCTGACGAAAGATGAGTGCATAAACGGTCCTTATTACTGCAATAAGCCCGGTTATCACGACCAGGCATCCTGCGAGGCTGTTTATTATTGCACCAAGTCGGGATATGTCGATCAGACGCATTGTCAGAATGCTGGCGGACAGTGGATCCACGGCGTATGGTCCAAGCCTGCCTGGATAAGCGACTGCAAGGTGCCGAGGCAGTATGCCTGGGACAGACAGAGCATCGCCGCTCGTTATTCGCAGACGGGCACTACAACATGGGGCAAGTATACCGACCAAACCAATGCTGCCAAGAAAAACTTTACGAAGGCATACTCGGCCCATGGAAATGCAGTGGCCAATCAGGGCGGATGGGACAGCACCGGGGGGACCGGTCTTGACGGCGATCTCACCGGCAAGAATATGAGGGCGGCCACGCACAACGTCCAGTGTTTTGATTGCCACAGTTCTCACGGCTCAACGCTTGTTGGGAAGACATCGAGTTATACGACTGCCTACGGACCCAAGAAATGTACGAACAACTATAGCTCCTGCTCTCAAGATTCAGACTGCGGAACTGGCGGGGTATGCACAAGCTCCGGTCCCTACGGCGGCAATCTCAAAGAGACCGTTGCGAGCAGGGGGGGCTACGCTATGGATTATAAGGCCTCGTCCAATCCCAGCCAGACGGGAGTCAACCCTTACGGGGCGGGCGCGGGTCAGTGCTTTGATTGTCATGAGAACGCTATGGTTTTGAAACCCGCGTGCAGTCTCACTCAATACACGAACCAGACCGACTGCCAGAACGGAGGCGGCATATGGAGCACAAAGGGGATCCCGTGGGGGTATTCCGAGACCTTCGGCATAAATATTAATAATCCCGTTATGGGATTCAGGGACACTTCCCGTTTCGGGCAGGGGGTGAAGGCGTCCCAGTCGCTTTACAGCTACAGGGCGAGCAGGAACACTATCCTTGGAGGACATCTGAAGGCAGAGACCCCTGATTTGACAAAGGATTCTGGCACTGCGTCGGGCGGTTCGACTACGACATTGACCGACTCGTCAAAGACGTCCTGGACCGCTAACAAGTGGACCAATTATTATCTTTATATGCAGACCGGGGCAAACATCGGTCAGGTAAGGAAGATTACCTCAAGCTCCGTAAGTCCGCCCACTCTTAATGTTGATGCATTCTCGAATCCTGTGAGTTCGGGAGATACCTATAAGGTTGTGCCATATGCGGCAACGATAAACGGTCTTTGCACGCCGTGCCATGACCCGCACGGAGTCAGCCCGACCCTCGGCTCAAATCAGGCATACGGCGTGCCGCTTCTGAAGGGGACATGGCTCACTTCTCCTTATAAAGAAGATCTTCCTCCCATGCAAAATGACGGATACAACGGAAAGACCGGTTTCCAGAACTACGAGAATTACTGGAACAGTTGGTATCCGAGACCTTATCCGCAGAAATCGAACCCCCAGCCGGCCGGCGTATGGAGGACCGACAGGAATACATTCAACAGCGTCGACCTGAGCGCTAAAGACTCGGTCAATAATCTAAACCGAATAAGAGAGGATGACAGCAAGTTCGCCGGACTGTGCTTGAACTGTCATCCAAAGCCTACCTTGACGGACGGGATAAATCAGAACCAGGCTTTCAAGACCCTTGACCGGGTCCATGAGACAGTTAAAGGCTGGGGCGCCAACAGGGAACATTCTTACCCGTGTTCAAAGTGCCATCAACCCCATAATTCAGGCCTTCCCAGACTGCTCCAGACCGACTGTCTTGATTATAAGCACAGAGGCCGTGTGGCATCCGGGGGAAGCGCCTTAAGCAACGGAGGATGGAGTCGGCAGTATCAGTTCGGAAGGTTCCCTTACGGCTGGTGGAACAACGCATTTGGCGGTTACAGCACAGCCATATGCCATGGCAGCTCAAACGCCAACGGATCGGGCGGCTGGCCGGACAACCAGCAATGGAATAATAAGACGCCGTGGTAAGAGATATAGGGGCAAAGATCAAGAAGGTGAAAAAGGTCAAACAGGTCAAGAGGGTGAACGGGTTAAGAAGTTTAAGAAGGAAATGAGGTAGGAATCAATATGGCGGGCTGTCCGAAAATACACACGAACAAAGAGACACTACGGGGAATGATACGTGCAAGAGGGGCAAGTTTAAGTCTCCGTGTCTCTGTGCCTCTGTGGTTATCTTTTCTTGTTCTCGTCTTGTCCATGTCAGGCGGTTTTGCCCTTCCGGCTTACGGCGTTGGTGGAGACGTAATAGGGCAGGTCAGGGACTCTAAAGCAGGGCAGCAAATTCCCGCGGCCACTGTCGTGGATTCACAGGGAAATGTCATCATTGCAGGCTCCGAGAACCTGACGGGAGTCACGCAGTTCTATACGGTAAAGGTCAATACCTCAACCCCTGGAAGTCCTGTTGTGGCGTGGACGGCCACTCTCAACAGGTGCTCCAATAACTCTTCCATAATTTGTTCCGTTGATTCGGACTGCGGCTCGGGGAATTCTTGCAATGTCGCGCCGCCAGGCAACGATCAGATAAGCGCCGTGGCAGTCGACTCGGCCAACAACGTGATAGTTGCGGGATATATATATAACGGGAGCAATTTTCAGTGTCAGATAGTCAAATATAGCGGCGCAAACGGACTGGTCTTATGGAAGCAAACCTATGCGACGCCCAGCAACGGCTACTGTGCCGCTATAGCTGTCGACGGCTCCGATAATATTTATGTGGGAGGCTATAGCGGCGCGGGCGGGCAGCAGGATTTTCTCGTCCTGAAGTATGATTCGGCAGGCAACCTTCAAGGGGGCTGGCCGGCGACCTATGACGCTCTCAGGTGTTCCAACAATCATACAAAGGTATGCACTGCGGATACAGACTGCGGTTCCGGAAATTCCTGCAATTATCAGGGTAAGACGGATATACTCACGTCCCTTGTCTGGACAGGTGACGGCACCGGTGTCGCTGCCGCGGGATATTCGCAAAGAAACATCTGTCATCTCGACAATTCTGCGAACTGTATGGTTGACGCCGATTGCGGCAGCAACGGTCCGTGCGACACTAATAATTTCGACTATCTTACTGTCAAGTTCGGCCCAAACGGCTCGTCTCCTCTGTGGGTGAAGAGATATCCTGAGGCAGGCACGGGAAAAGGAGGGGACAACGGTCAGCGTCTTATAAAGGCGGATACCGCCGGTAACGTGATCGTGACTGATTCTGTGACGAATGCTGCCGGGGATAACGACATCTATACCATAAAATACAACGGGGCGAGTGGCGCGACCATGGGCGCATGGACCTACAACAGCGGTTTTGCTGATGTCCCCAAGGCCATACTTGTCGATGGAGCGGGAGATATCTATATTGCAGGCTACGCATCGAATCCGGACGGGTCCAACAAATTCTATGTCGCCAGGTATAACGGCTCCAGCAGCAGCGGGCAGAAGGTATGGGAATCCGTGGGATTCGGCGCGGGCAATAACGACCCTGCTACCGCAGTCAGTATGGCCATGGACTTGTCGGGAGACCTGTTTGTGGCCGGATATGTTTATAAAGCATCTTCGGCAGGTTTTGACTGGTTGACGGCCAAATATAGCGGAAGCAGCGGAAACCTCCTCTGGCAGAAGACCTTCGACGGAGCCCAACACAACGACGAAGCAGTCGTGGTGGCTTTTTCCAAGACATGCACTAATTCGCCTGCCACTCCCTGCGCCACGGATTCTGTCTGCAGTCCCGGGACCTGCGGCAACTTGTACGTTGCAGGTTGGTCGGATGCATGGACCAGCGGAGCGGCGGACGATGACTATTATCTGATTAATTATGATAGGGGTTTGCTCAATCCGCCCACGAGTCTCACCGCTACAGCAGGGGTGTGCAGCGACAATACCACCGTCTGCACCAAGGACTCGGATTGCGGAGCAAACACGCCCTGCGCGGCCACAAAGATAAAACTCACATGGCAGGACAACTCGACCAATGAGGCTGATTTTGTCATAGAAAGAAAACAAGGCGAATTTGATCCAAATGGCTATCAGCAGGTGCAGACTATAAACTCTCCGGCGCCGCCTAACGGCATGGGCGCTGTTTCATATACGGATACCGGATTAACTGCGAATAACTATTATTATTACAGGTTGAGGGCCCACAACTCGACGCTGTATTCCAACTATAGCAATGAGGCGCATGCCCTGACTACAATGGTCTCCCTGTCATCTCCGACAGGAACCTATTTGTATGACAACCAGGCGGCGTACGTGTGTACCGACAGGACAACACCTTGTTCAAGAGACACGGATTGTCCTCACGAAGACACGTATTCGAATGTCTGCGAAATAAGCGTTCCTAACGATGCGGCAACCGGTATCGTAACGGGACCCGACGACAATCCTGTCATAACCGGCTACTCCGCGTCTTCGTCAGTCGATTACGATTATTATACTTTCAAGCTCGACAGATCCAATATGACCGTAAAGTGGAGCGACAGGTACGGTAACAGCAACAGGGAAGACGAAGCGGCCTGCATTGCGGTTGACAAGAACGGGAATGCGGTCGTATCGGGTTTTTCTGAAGTATCGGTGCCAGGCGGCAGCGGTTATGACTACGCACATCAGATCTATACGATTAAATATTCCGGTGCGTACCCCACATCAGGCGAACTGAAATTGTGGGAGGCGCAGTACAATAACCCTTTCCAGAAGAACGTTGATGCCATAACGGTCGCCACGGCCCTGGACAGTTACAACAACATAGTTGTTGCCGGCTACGGCAAGAACACATCCGGCAACGACGATATCTACATTATCAAGTATCTTTCCGGCGGTGTGTGTTCCAACAACACAGGCACCTCTTGCACTTCGGACCAGGACTGCGTCTTCCCGGGTTTCTGCACGGCAAGCGCCGATTGGGTTGTGCGCTATGACGGCCCCTCTCACGGAGATGACCGCCCTGCTGCAGTTAGCTTTGATGCAGACGGGAACATATTTGTGACGGGTTATATTTACAATGGAGCGACTAATCAGGACGACTGGTTTACCGCAAAATACTGCGGCAGCTCAGCCTGTTCCAATAAGCTTGACAAGGCCTGCGGCAGGGACTCGGACTGCAGCCAGGCGCTGAACGAAGGCACCTGCGGCGGTATATATTCCAAGTGCAACGGCCAGACCAAGGGACAGGTCATATGGTCCGACACCTTTAATGGCTCGGGCAGCGGCAATGATCATGCGGCGTCATTAGCAATGGACAGTTACGGAAACGTCTTTGTCACGGGCTACTCTGTGAACTCTTCCGGCAACGAGGACTGGCTGACGACCAAGTACTGCGGCTCGAACATGCTCAGTTCATGTCCAAACGGCAACAGGATTGTCTGGCAGAAGACCTATGACGGACCTGCGCATGGGGACGACGAAGCTAAGACGGTGAGGGTGGACCCTATCGACGGAGCGGTCGTTGTGGCAGGGAGGAGCCTCGCTTCATCAGGGACCTGTTCGGGCTCGCCGAGCGCATGCTCCAACTATCCGACGAGGAGTTGTTCGGTGAATTCGGATTGCGACAATCACGATTTTCATATCATACGCTATGCCGCGACGGATGGTTCGGTCGTCTGGGAAAGGAATTTCGAAAGACAGAACAATAATGATGATCTCGTGGCCGCCATGGAGATGGATTCTTCAGGCTACATCTACGTTGCAGGCGACACCAAGAACGGATCGAACCTGGACATATTATCGGTGATATACGACTATGAAGGGACATTCCTCGGCGCTATGACTTACAACCGCGCATGGTGTTCCGTGACAACCGCTGCGTCCTGCCTGACAGACTCAAATTGCCCTTCAAACGAGCACTGCATAAGCGGCGACGACTCTGCGAGCGCGATGGCGATCAATTATCGGGGCGAGGCGTTTATCGCCGGCTATTCCATGAACCCGAACAATAATCAAGACATTGTTGTTTTGAAGCAGGACAATAAATATCTAATGTCCCCTGCGCCCTTCTCTGCCGTCGCGGTCACAGACCCGGGCAACGTCTATAAGGCCAACCTAAGCTGGCACAATAACACGAAGTTGTGTTCCGGCGACACTACGATGATATGCTCTGCGGATTCGGACTGCTCGTCCTCGGGCAAAGGGACCTGCACCGCTACGACAGGCGTCAGGATCGAGAGGATTGCGGCTACTCTTCCCGGCCTGCCGTCATGTCCTTCGCCCTCGGACGGGGGCTGGACCCTGATCAATACTATCAATCCGGGCACAAGCGTTCCGACCTCCTGGACGGATGCGGGTCCTCTGCTTGAAGACGCTAATTATTGTTACAGGATCGAGTCATTCACGGGTACCCTGCCGTCGAGAAAGCCGGTGGCTGCCGTTACGACGACCCTTCGGTCGCCAATTTTGAACAGTCCCTCGGGCATAACAACCGGCAGCATGAACTTTTCCTGGAACAGCATTGCCGGTCCGGGCCCGACTCCCTGCCCGACCTCGGGTTTAACAGGACAAAACTGCACTCAGGCGACTTCATATACTTTGGGATATAACACTAATGGCAGTACTACAGCGTATACGAATATCACAACCCCTACCAACTGCACCGGCATCGGGACCACAAGCTGTGCTCCTTCGGGTCTTCCGTCTGGCACCCTATATTATTTTGCCGTCAAGGCTACCGATGCCAATGGTGATTCGGTGTGGAGCAACCAGGTCACGGCTTACACATTGCCTGCAAAGCCGGCACTGAACAATCCGTCGAATGTCCAGACTGATCGAGTGGACCTGACCTGGGGCAGCGTCGCCGGGGCATCCAGCTACAGCGCTCAATGCAAGGCCTCCGGGGGCTCATACGGACCCTGTTCCGGTTGCGTTGGGGTAACAGGAACGTCTTGTACTGTAACAGGCTTGACCCCGGGCACTCTATACTACTTCCAGTTGAAAGCCACGGACGGCTCTGGCGACTCGGACTGGAGCAATGAGGCCAGTACGTTTACGATTCCCACGGCGCCGACGCTCTCCAGCGTAACTCGTAGCGCTACCTGTAGCGACAACAATGCCACTATCTCTTGGGACTGGAACGGACCGGGCGCACAGACAGGCTATTACATCGAGTATTCATACTGTAATGATGCGAACCCTAGTAATTGCTCCGGAGGCTACTCATTTAACTACTGGCAGGCTCTCGCATACCCGACCCAGAAGACATATGCTTATTCTATGAATCCGGGGTGGGCCTATAAATTCAGGGTGTATTCAACTGTGAATAACGGAGGCGCAAAATCAGCTCCCAGCAGTGTCGGGTATGTCTGGGCCTGTCTCGGTACCTTGACCCAGAATACTATTATCCCACTATCCAATACGTCGCTGAAACCTAACTGGACAGACATCACCGGAGCTACCAATTATGATGTGCAGAGGAAGGACTGCACCGGGCCTTGCAACGGAGGCACCTGCAGCGGCGGGACTTACAACACAATCCCACCCGCCCTCGGCTACAATGTTAACTCTTATCCTGATGCCGGACTTGCGCAGAACACGTCATACAGTTACATCATCAGAGCGTATAACTCGGCTGTAGCAGGGACAAATCCGACAATAAACGACGCCTTCACCAGCGGAATAAACTCTACGACCTGGTGGCAGGCGGGATATCTGGGGTCGACCTCTGCAACTTCGCCGCCCATAAACCTGAGCGACGGAAACGGCTCTGCGAGTGTGACTTGGGCAGCCGGTGCGGTTGAGTTTGACACTGCGAGCAACGGAAACGACACATCGGGTACAAACCAGGCTCAAATAGGTCTTAACAATATCGCTCCTTTCGCAGGCGATTTTGATTCCCAGATCAGTTATAGCCTGCCCTCCGGCCAGCTGATCCCGGACCCCTCGTGGGGAATGAATTACTATGTGGATTTTCGAGTCGATTTTTCTTCTGACGGCAATACCAGGGTAGCTGTCCAGCGGCATGTCGAGGGCACAGGCAACGGATATACGGCCGGCGTTTTCGTCAACGGGACTGCACTAAATATTAACTATCTAACGAGCGATGATACGTCAGGCATATTAAGAATAACCAGGACCGGATCGACCGTGTATGCTTATGTATGGACAGGCGCGGCCTGGCAGCTTTTGGCCCAGGCATCGGATGCCAGTCTTGTCGGAACACCTGCAAGGGTTTATGTCTTCCAGAATGCCTTGAGGAATAATGCGATCAGCTTGAAGGCACAGGTAGATAATTTCATCGCTACTTTCCCTCAGAATGCGGTCAACGGACTCAACCCTCCTACCGATGTCTATAGCAATGCGCAGTGTCTGGCCACACCTCCGCCGTCGCCGGACCCTCTTACTTTGACTAACGTAACAACGTCCCAGATACAGTTGAACTGGCAAAATAACGGCGGCGGAAAGTATACAGGTTATGAAATACAGAGGTCGCAGGCCTCATATACAAATAATCCCGAATACGACAGCAATACTTCCAATTGGGGAAGCTGGACAACAATTGCGGGCAACTTGGCTGCTGATCCGGATTTCGAAAATTCCACTACAAGCTGGACCGGCACGGTCGGTACCCTGACGGGCGTCAGCTTTGATACATCGGTTTATTTCAGCGGAGGGAAGAGCCTCAAATTGACCGCGACTGGAGCGACTCTTGGAAGGTATCAAACAGTATCGGTAACTGTGGGCGCTCAGTATGTCCTATCGGGAAACCTAAGAACCTCTCTGACAGGCGCCACCGGAAGGGCGCAGTGCGATGTGCAGGGTTCAGGAATCGATTCTCCCGGGATTGGAATTAACGCCCAGGGCGATCCAAACAATGACAGCAATTGGCACTATCTGACCGAGACCGTAACGATTCCCTCCGGGACTTCCTCGGTCAATATCAGATGTTTTGCAGACGGTGCTCCAAACGGCGCCGCTTATTTCGATTTGATTACGTTTTTCCCGCTTGCCCTGGCCACTCCCAGCACTACGACCTATATTGATGCCGGTCTGACGGCAGGTTACGGATACAAATATCAGGTAAGGGCCTTGTTTAACGGCCCCGGATTATATACGGCCTTTACCTCGCCGGCGTTCACGAGGACATATCCGTCCGCGCCTACATGGCACGCCGACGCGCAGAACGGATTATCTCCGGTCTCTGACAGCCAGGTCAACGCCTACTGGAACGATGTGACCGGCGATGTGGGTTATCAGTTGTTTTATATGCCGAGGAGCAATTGCTCCAATAATGTTTACAAGCCCTGCACGGTCGCTACGCAGACAGTGGATTGCGGTTCCGGGAATACCTGCAACGAGAGGGCCAGTTGCCCAGCGCCAGGAGTGGGAGTTAATGGCTGGCCATCGTTGCCATCATATGCTGCAGGAGAGAACTATACAGCCTGGGCGGCGACTTATCCTGTTACCGGTCTGAGTGCCGACACATATTATTGCTTTGCCGTACGCGCTTGCCGGGCATACAACTGCTCCGATGCGAACGGATATTCCGCGTTCAGCCCGGCTGGGCAGCGGCAGACACCGCCTATTAAGCCTGTGTTAAACGACCCTTATAACTTTGTTACGAATCCGGCTACGTGCGTTACTTTACCCAACAACAGCAGTTCTATGGACCTCAGCTGGACCTACAGCGGGAGCGGTGCGCCGACGGGATACCAGATACAGAGGAAGACAGGGACAGGAGGGACTTACGCTGCGATTGCTACCCCTTCTGCGAGTCCCTACACCAATCCGGGTCTTAAGTCAGGGGAATATTACTGCTATCAGGTTTACGCCAAGAACGATGAAGGCTATTATTCCGTGGGCAGCAATGAGAAGTGCGCAAGGACGACGCCGTGCCAGCCGCAGGTGACCCTTAGTGCAGATTCTCCCTCGCAGATCACCCTTTCGTGGCCGGTGATATATGGTGCAACCAACTATAAGATATATAGAAGGCAGGATCCGGGGTCATATCCGGGCTCGCCGAATTATAACGATCCGGTCGCCTATCAGGAGCTGTATTGCAACCAATTGTATCCTTATGTCGGATGCACCGTCCTGTCCCCGATAACCACGACATATTCCGACACCGGGCTGTCAGAGAACGCCAATTATTGTTATGAGGTGACGGCATACAATACGGACAGCAACAGAGACTCCGGCTTCAACGAGGTTTGCCTCATGACATCCGACCTTGCCAAGCCGACCCTTTCCGGCAATGCCTTGAGCTGTCAGGAGATCCAGTTGACCTGGACTTATGACCCTAATTCCTGTTCTCCCAATTCGTGCAGGAGCGACATTGATGGTGTCTCGATCGAGGCGAAGCTGCGTGAAGGGATCTGGACCCAATTTGCGACGACAAGCGCCGCGACGCACTCCTTTATAGACAAGATCGCAAGAAACCCCAACAGCGGGTACCGCTACAGGGCCAGGGCCTTCAAATGCGAAGACTCCGGCAATAACCCATGCACCTGCGGGAGCGGTGGTTCGTGCGCCTATAAATACTCGGCATACAGCGATGAATTATATGTAACAACGCCGTCTTATGCGCCTGGATGCAATACCTGCGATTAGAACAGCGTAGAGTATAGCGGGCAGCGTACAGCGAACATAAATTAAGAAAGCGGAGACAGAAAGGAGCCGGAATATGAGAAAGAAGAAATATGTAGCCCCGAGGATCGTGGGTGTTGCGACTGTGCATCCTTGCTGATGCCGTATTGACAATCCATCGGATAAGCCCTTTTGTCTTCTGAGAGAAGTTTCTGTCAGGGTATGTTATTATTTCCCTAATCATGACTTGCCGTATAAAGGCTGAGGAGAAGGGGATGAAGAGAATAGGCTTTTGGGTGATTTTCCTTGTTTTTTCCATGACGGCAGTTACCGGTTTTTCTCAGGAAGTCAAGAAGGGACTGATCACGGGAAAGCTGATGATCAAAGACGGAGGTCCGATGTCCGACGGA
Source organism: Nitrospirota bacterium (assembly GCA_021790195.1). Taxonomy (GTDB): domain Bacteria; phylum Nitrospirota; class Thermodesulfovibrionia; order Thermodesulfovibrionales; family UBA9159; genus JAJYIF01. Next base: position 115,543 of record JAJYIF010000001.1, on the reverse strand, counting down.
AAGGTTTTCTTCTTCAATGCGGAGTCGGGTCCCCCTCCGTCTCCTGAAAGATACTGGCGTGTTCCCGATCAGATAGTGGATATGGACAGCGAGGGAAGATTCTCGGTGGAACTTCCGGAGGGCAAGTATTATCTCGGTGCGATCAAGCGTGCTTCGAGAAAAGAGATAGGCCCGCCCCGAGACGGAGAGATGTTCTTCGCAAGCCGTGACGAGAGCGGAAAGCCCAAAGAATATGTGATCAAGAAGGGCGAAAAGATGGACATCGGCGTTGTTTCCGGCGCCACCCCCTTTAAGAGACCCCCGATCACTGATAAGATCTCTGCTATTGAAGGCACTGTCGTTTTCCGGGACGGAAAACCCGCGGAAGGGGCCTTGGTTTTTGCCTATACGAGCCCGACCATGGTCGGGAAACCCATCTTTGTCTCTGAAAGGACAGGCAAGGACGGAAGATATGAGCTGAGAGTGAGCGGTGGAGGCAAGTTCTATCTGAAGGTCAGGGACATCTACGGAGGAGGCCCCCCTGTAGAAGGCGCCATTATCGGAAGCTATGCGGAAGCGGCCCCTATCCCTGTCTCTGTGATGACCGGAGAGACAACGCGGGGCATTGACATAAAGGTAATCAGGTTCGAGGGCCGTGGCCCAAAAGGACCGGCGCCGGGCAAGAAGTTAAAGTAAATAGTTATGGGACCCTGAAAAAGACCGGCCTGCCGGTAGGCAGGTTCAGGGTGACATAGAAAGACTTTTCCGGTATCCTGTTAGGGCTTAAGATCTACTATGTGGCTTTAGTTGCGGCTACATAAGTATAATAACCAATGAGCCGGAGATTTGCAGCAGCCGTCTTTCTGGTCTTTCCGTTTCTTTTCTTTTTTCCCGCTGGAGCGAAGAGCGACGTCATAAAATCCGACACAGTATGGTCGGGAGAGGTATCCGTGACCAGAGACGTTCTGGTACCCGAGGGAGTTGTCCTGACAATCTTGCCCGGAACGACTATCCACGTATCGCCCTCTGAAAGCACAAAGACCGACCCCGAGTATATGTCACCCCTGACTGAAATCACCGTAAGAGGAACGCTCAGAGCTGAAGGAACGAGAGAATCGCCGATTGTTTTTGTTTTATCAGGGGGAGACAAATCGCCCGACTGGGCCGGGATAATCGTCGACGGGGGCAAAGTCTCTCTTAGGTCCTGCAGGATTCAGAATGCCGAGACAGGTCTTTACGTCGTAGGAGGATCTGTCAGGGTGAAGGATTCGATACTGATGAAGAACCGTTACGGTCTCGTTGTCCAGGGCATGAGTGCTGATGTCAGTATTGATAGCGCTCAGGTGAAGGATAACGACTATGGGATATTCCTGCTGGGAGGTGCCAAGGTCGAGAGCAAGGGCACTCTGGTTGAAGGAAACAGGAAGAAGGATAACTACTCTTCGCCTGCAAGGAATGGCCGTTTCCCGGAGAAGGAATATAAGGAAGAGAAGAAGGACGGGGTCAAAGTATACGGCGATGATGCCTTATTGGGGACGACCGTCTGGCAGGGAAAGATAGAGGTGAACGGAGTGCTTCGAGTGCCTGAAGGCGCAAGACTGGTCGTGATGCCGGGCACAACCATAGAGTTCGGGAAGAAGGATACGGACGGCGACAATATCGGTGAAAACGGTATCCTTGTCATGGGGCTTATTATAGCGAAGGGTACGCCCGAGAGGCCGATCATCTTCAGGTCCGCCGAAGCCCGAAAGAAGATGGGGGACTGGGACTCCATCAATATAATGGACAGCGACAGGGCGCAGAACCTGATCGAGTACTGCCAGATAGAAGACGCCTACAGGGGACTTCACTTTCACTTTTCAAATGTTGCGGTAAAGGGATCCATACTGAAAAACAATTACAGAGGTATCCAATTTCAGGAATCGACGGTCGAAATCGCGGGGACGTATATCTACGGGAACAAGAGCGGACTTCAGGCGCGGGATTCCGATGTTGTCTTTTCCGGCAATTACGTTTTCGGAAACTATTCCGGGATCAATCTTTTCCGGTGCAATGTTACCGCCAAAGACAACAGGATAGCAGACAACTACAAAGAAGGGCTGAGATTGAGGGAGGGAGTTCCTATTGTCGAAGGAAACCTTATAGACGGCAACCGATATGGTCTTATGATAAGCGGTTCTGTTTACGGAAAGTTCAGCGGCAATGTCGTCTCGCACAATCTCGAATCGGGCATTTCTCTGAAGAGGACCGACAACATCGAGGTCAGCGGAAACGCGGTCCAGGGGAACGGTTTCAATGGGATAAACATTCAGGACTCGGCCGCTTTGATAGAGGGCAATCTGGTCTCGGACAACGGCGAAAGAGGAATCGGGATTATGTCCTTCGAGGGCGTCATAACCGGCAATAATATAGCCAAGAACGGAACCTATGCACTCGGGATAGACGGACAGGGTGACGTCTCCGCCGGCATGAACTGGTGGGGAGGCGATAGCCCGGCAAGAGTCATCTTTGATAAGGAAAGCGACCCGTCGAAAGGCAAAGCCCACTACAAGCCTTTCAGAAACAAGCCAATAAGCTTCCTCTGGCCTCTGAAGACGATAGAAACGGATACGATATGGCGCGGGGATATTGTTGTGAAAGGCAACACTACTCTGACTCCCGGCACAAATCTTGCAATTTCACCTTTCGTAAATGTGTTATTCTCGAAAGGCGCAGGCCTGGCGATAAGAGGTAAGATAACGGCCTGCGGCAAAAAAAATGCAAGGATTACCTTTACTTCCGAAAAACCGGGCGGTCCTGGATATTGGGATGAGATCTTTCTTGAGCACGCGGACGGGAGCGTCTTTTCACACTGCACCTTTGAAAATGCCGACTGGGCGCTTCACATTCATTTCACGGACCTTCATATCGAGGATTGCATTTTTGCTAGGAACTACGGCGGCATAAGGTTCAGGAGCGGCCCGATTGAGATCAGGCATTCTCTCTTCAAGGGCGATGTCATCGGCCTCCGGTCATACAGGGGAAACGCGTCTATTTTTGAGAATGTCATCACCGGCAATGAAACTGGGATCTTTGTCAGGGAAAAAGGCGGAGGGCTGAAGATCAGGAGAAATAACATTTTCGACAATTCCGAATACAATGTCCGGGTTGGCGATTTCAACGATGAAGACGTGGATGCCAAAGACAACTGGTGGGGGAGGGCGGCGCCGACAGAAAAGATTTATGATGCGAGAAGGGAACCCGGTATAGGAAAGGTCAAATTTGAGCCGTATTCAAAGGAGAGATTTAAGATAGACGTATCGGGCGGAGATAACGACGAGATATGGAACTGCAAGAAACAGCCGGCTGCAGGAAAGACAGAGAACTGACAAGGCCCGAAAGACCCGGACAGATGCACAATAGAGGACTTGTTCGTCTTTCCGGTCTCATTTTACTCTGCGTGGTTCTTCTCAACCTTCAGGTCGCAGCGGAAGATGTATCCCTGCTAAAAGGGAGGGTGACCGACGTCGGCGGGAAGGGCGCTGATGGGGCAAGGGTGTTTGTTTATAACAGTCCGGACGTGAGGCGGCCTGCGGACTTTATTTCCTCTCCTGCCGACAAGAACGGTCTTTTTCGTCTGCCGCTGCCTCCCGGGAAATACTGGGCGGTTGCCAGACTGAAGAAAACGGAGGGATTCGGACCGCTCATGCCCGGGGACAAACATTCCGGAGACCCCGTCGAAATCGAACTCGGACCCGGGAGAGAGGTCAGTACGGATTTTACGGTGGCCGATCTCAGGGAAGCCATTATGTCAAGAACAAGGACAAGCGAGGGTCCTGTTAAGATAAGCGGAAAGATCGTCGGCAGCGACGGCTCTCCGCTAAGGAGGGCCTACGTCTTTGCAAACGCAAAAGAGAAGGAGCCCGGAATTCCTGATTATGTATCGTCCTGGGCCGACGAGGAAGGACGGTTTACATTATATGTCCCAAAAGGCAGGTACTACGTGGGCTCCGCTCTGGAATTTCCGCCGGGCCGGGATTATCTCATTTACAAGGAGATGACGCTTGATACGGACAAGGCGGGCATTGTCATAGTACGGGGGTCCGGCCCCGTCAAATGAAGAAGGGCGGTTGTTTTATAATAGTTCCTATAAAGAGGCCGGTATCGGCTTCTTGGGAGGTGGTCAATTGAAAAAGGCGCTTTTGGTTTTGTCGGTGGTCCTTTTCTTTTTCGAGAGGGCCGATGCCTGTGTAGGGAAAACGCTCAATATCGGTGCTCTCAACTCTCCGGAAGGACAGGTCCTCGCCGAGATGCTCTCTACTCTGATTAACGAGAGGACTGGAACAACCGCCAATGTGAAGCTTTATAAGAATACCCAGGAGCTTTATGAGGCGGTGAGGGCTAAGCAGCTGGATATTTTGATAGAGAATACCTCGATGGCTATGCATGTCCTGAACAAGCCGTTCGAAGGCGATGCCAGGAAGGCGTACGAGGTTGTCAAGGCCGATTATGAAAAGGAAAAGGGGTTGGTCTGGCTTAAGCCGTTTGGTTTTGTAAGCGGCAACGGCGGTCATCCTTCTTATACCGCTGCAGTGCTGAGGGACGATGTCTTAAACAATTTCCCTGCGCTGCCGAGAGTGATCGGAAAGCTTGGGGGCGCCATCAATGATGAGGTGAATTCGCGGATGATCAAATCCGTGGAGGCCGGGGAAAAACCCCACAAGGTCGCGAGAGATTTTCTGAAATCAAGAAAGCTCATATGACACCGGCAGGCGATGCGATTTCCGAGAGGGTTTGAATGGTCTTATCGCTTTCTTGCATCGAAGGAGTTGGCCGCAGTCCTGTTTTTTCTCCTCTGTCTGGTATTGATTCCGAGGACCTTTTGGGACGCAGAGAACATATATTTAAGCACGGCAAGCAATATCCTGATAGCGCTTATTGGGCTGAACCTGGCGGCATGTACCCTGCGGCGGCTAAGGACGCTCCCGAAGTCAGTCCTTGTCATACACGTGGGGGCGGTACTGGTCCTTGCAGGCGCCGTGATAAGCTCCCTCGGCTTCGTCGCGACTGTGAATATATATGAGGGCACAACGGTCAATACCGTATATCGATGGGATATCAAGGAAGACATGCCCTTAGGGGTTGATCTGACGGTGAGGAAGATAAACATGGAATACTATCCGGTTCCCGTAAAGGTCGGGGTCCTCAGAGGGAAGGAGAAATTTGCCCTCTTCGTTCTGAAGACAGGCGAGAGCTTTGACCTCGAAGGATACGACGTGAGGGCTGATTCGTTTGACTTTCCCTCCGAGAATCTGAAGATGAGCGTCTATAGCGGGGGGCGCTTCATAGGCTCTGCCGACACGTCGGGAGCAAGAGATCTCCCGGCGGACTTTCCCTATGAATTCAGGCTCGTGGCGTATAAGAACCCTTCCATCAAGAGGGCGTGGCTCGATTTGGCGCTGTCACGAGGCTCCGGCGTAGTAGCGGAGGGAACTGCAGAGGTCAACAGGCCCTTCGCATGGGGAGGGCTCAATTTCTATAACACAAAGATCAGCGCGGACAGCTACGGCACGCCCTTCGCCGGAATCCAGATTAGCAAAGACCCCGGGAAGCCTTATGTCTTTTTCGGGTTTGCGGTCCTGGCCCTGGGGTCCGTGATGTATCTCTTCGGGAGACTTTATGGAAAAAAACTATAATTCAAAGGCCGGCAGGTTACTTGTGTTTCTTCTTGCCCTCCTCCTTCTGGTTGCATCATGCAGTTCGCCTTCTGCAAAAGAAAAAGGGCGCACGTATAAGATCGGCTATATGATATGCAACAGTGAACAAGAGACGCTTCACCGCTTTAAGCCTCTCACCGCATACCTGAGCAAGAAACTTGGAGTGAAATTCGAAGCGGTGGCCATCGATACTATTGACTTTTCGAAACATGTCGATGAGCTGGATTTTACGCACACTAACTCGCTGCTTTATATCATCCTGAACAGAAACCACGGAGTGGACGTGCTCGCCGCGGAAAAAGCGGGCTCCCTCGGCGCGAGGTCGGAAGGCGCGATCATTGCGCTCAAGAAAAGCGGCATAAAGACCCTGAGAGACCTGAAAGGCAAGACCATGGTTTTCGGGCCCATGCTCGGGCCGACTGCCTATATGTCGCAGCTGGATCTGCTCCTGAGGGCCGGGATAAACCCCGAAAACGACCTCGCATTCTATACGATCCCTCCCGGTTCTTTCAAGCATGAGAAAGTGATCTACGCGGTTATGTTCGGCAAATACGATGCAGGGGCCGTCCCCATGCTTGATTTTGAGAGGATGGCGGACGAAGGCAAGATCGACCGGAGCGACTTCACGATCGTGGCAGAGGGGATGCATATCCCGTATTGCACCTTCGGGGTGACGCAGCGGGTCGACGATTCACTGGCAAAGAGGTTTAGAAAGGCACTCCTTGATTTGAAGAAGAGCGATACAGTGGAAGTGGACGGGGAAGTCGTCAGGGTCCTCGATAGGGCACAGATAGACGGCTATGAAGAGATCAAAGACAAGGACTATGACGTAGTAAGGGACATGGCGAAGAGGACCAATATGCCGCCTTATCAGAAATACTAACCCTTGCATTCTGTGGGGCATGCAGCCCGAAAAAACTTTATAAATGACGACAAGGTTACATAGTCACAATCTCAAAGCCGGCTTTTACATCCGGTGTAGCCCTGATGAGCACAGCAAGTTGGGCTGCAACGAATATATGGTGTCGCATATAAAGCTTTTTTCAGTCTCCATGCCATACTGCGCTGATCTTTTCTGCAACTGTCAGGCAACCGCTCTCGAAATGTTTGCCGGCGCCGGCAAAAAGAAAGATCGAGGTCTATATGGACAGGCTTGACAGGATTTCGATCTGGGCGATAGTCGCTCTTATTATCAGCTCCTTTGCCTTGATGGGTCGTCATACGGGAGAGGCGAGGCCGGACCGCAGCTCGCAGCAAAGAAAGGTATCGTCTGATTATGCGGCTGCGAACGTCGAGATGGGCGACAGGATAAAGCAGATCAGGAACATACTTGAGGGAGATAGCCCCGTCAAAGCCGAAGCAATGGCAATGGAGCTGATACAGAAATATCCGTATGAGGGCGAACCTCGAATGCTGATGGGCGATATCCTTATGAGGAAACAGGAAGCGGTAAAGGCGATGCTCGAGTATAGGGAGGCGATAGACCTCAATCCCGATTACCTCGATAAGAAGACTCCTCTTTTCCAGGGGAAGAAGTTGAAGGTAGCTGTCGGTGAGGCCCTGGTCGAGATAGAGAGGAAGATGAAGCTCAATCCTGGAGATGAATCCTTGAGGGCCGATAGAAAGATCATTTATTATCTTCAAAGGAAGATCGCCGGAAGTTGCAGTTGAACGGGCCGGAATGACATGCATGCTTATTAGGATATAGAAAGTGCGACAGAGCGATTCTTGTTATCCGAAATCGTTGTTCCTCCTTGCAGGCGCGGTAATAGGCGCCGGAGGGGTCATGCTCAGCTGGCTTGGGAATCCCCGCAATACCGGTTTCTGCGTCTCCTGCTTTATGGAGAATATTGCCGGCTCACTGGGCCTTCATGGAAACATAAGGATGCAGTACCTGAGACCCGAGATCATTGGGTTCGTGATCGGGTCTTTCCTGATATCGGCTTACAAGAGGGAATTCAGGGCCTCGGGTGGAAGCTCTCCTCTTCTGCGATATTTTGTCGGGATTCTCCTGATAGTCGGCTGCTCGGTTTTTATGGGTTGCCCCATAAAGATGGTTCTGAGGCTGTCGGCCGGCGATCTGACCGCTCTCCTCGGCGTCGGCGGACTTTGCGCCGGTGTCTATATCGGGATGAAGTTCCTAGAAAACGGCTTTAGCCTCGGAAGGCCTGGCTCACTTCCCCAGGCGAACGCACTCCTGGTGCCGGGTCTTATGCTGTTGCTTCTTGCCGCCCTTATATGGAAGCCTGACTTCATCTCCATGAGCGCTAAAGGCCCGGGAGCCGAACATGCCCCTGCTTTTATTTCTCTCCTTATCGGGCTCATCGTCGGGGCCCTGGCCCAGAGAACGGGTTTTTGCGTTACAGGAGGGCTCTCCAGGCTTTTCCTCTGGGGACCGAGGGAAATCAGCGTCTGCCCCAGGTCCTCCGGTCTCCTTGCAGGCATAGGATCGTTCTTTGTCTTTGCGCTTGCGGCTAGCATGCTCACGGGACAGTTTTCTCTGGGCTGGCACGGGCAGCCGAGCTCGAACGAAAGTTACATCTGGAATTTTCTCGGGATGGTCATGGTCGGATTCGGGTCCGTCCTCATCAAGGGGTGTCCCTTCAGACAATTGATATTGGCCGGACAGGGTGACACCGACGCGGGTGCTGCCGTCCTCGGGATGCTGACAGGGGCCGCGCTTGTGCAGAACTGGGGGCTGGGCGGAAATGCGGCGGGCACGCCGTACGAGGGGAAGCTTGCCGTTCTGTTCGGCATCTGCGCTTTATTGGTGGTCGGACTTGTCTATCGGCGAAGGGGAGAGAGTTTCGCTCCCGAGTTCCAGTCAGGACTTGATTAACGAAGATGTTGAGTTTTGAATTGAGGAGATTCTTACAATATGGGAGCTAAAAGCTCCAAGCAAAACCATGCATGTGATATCCATGGGGCGCCTTCCAGGGCCGCGAACAGGGCACTTGTTCTTATGGTCGCGGCTTCGCTTTCGCTGATAATCTGGCATGTATGGGTCTACGGACCGAGCGGTCAGACAACAAGCGCGGGATCAGCGACGAGACCTTTTCCGCTCCTAATCTGGGGCGAGATATGGGACCTGGTATTCAACGGGCACGGCATCGTTGCGGAGTTGCGGGACATTCTGCCCTATTTCCTCGTCGGGATATTCCTCGCCGGCTACATGCGGACATATAAGATCGCGACCAGGCTCCAAAAATCGATGAGGCGCCATGGCATCCTCAGCGTCTTCCTGGCGACCCTGATCGGAATGATAACGCCTTTGTGCGCCTGCGGCACCCTGACGACCGCGATAAGTCTGATATTTGCCCGTTTTCCTCTGGCGCCTGTCATGGCCCTTCTAATTACCTCGCCTCTGCTGAGCCCGACGACTTATCTCCTTACCCTGAACGACCTCGGACCGGAATGGACTGCGATCAGGGCCTTTGCAGCCTTCCTTATGGGCATCTTTGCCGGCGTAGTGACCTATCTGCTCAGGGACAAGGGCTTTCAGACAGGTGAAGTACTGATTGAAGGCGCTGTCCCGCTGGGAGACTTTCATGACAAGGCTTATCCCGACGAGCGCCTGAGATGTAATTGCAAGGAGAGGTTCGGCAACCGCGTTGCCGCGAAGACGGGCAACATGTTCCTCGTCTTCCTTGCCAAGTCCTCCGAGATGCTCTGGCTGGTAGGCAAATACGTTCTCGTCGGGGTCTCGATAGGAGCTGTTGTTGAGAGGTACATGCCCTATGAATGGATTTACCGTCTGTTCGGCGAAAGGGATCCGCTCAGCATTGTGTGGGTCACGCTCGGATCGGTCCCGATATTCCTGCATCAGATCAGCGCCTCGAGTATTCTCTATCATATAAAGAGCTCCCTTCACGGTACGCTCGACGGGGGCGCGGGACTTGCCTTTATGATAGGGGGGCCGGTGACGGCCATACCCACTATGGTGATGTTCTGGACCGTGTTCAAAAAGAGGGTCTTCTTCCTCTATATGTTTATCTGTATCGTGGGCACGATCCTGATCTCCTATGCGTTTCAATTCTTTGTGTTTGTCCCCGGCGTAGACATGGGCAACCCCCTCCTGGCAGATGTGAGTTCGTTATCCGGAGGGAGCGCGTCCGTCATCAACAAACAGAACAAAGATGTGCAGATGGTTATGGACCCCGGAGGCAAAGGCATGATCGCGACTTACAGCAACGACGTGAATGGAGAAGGCGGCATCGTATTCGACTCGGGCTTCGGAAGGTTCCTTGACGGCTCGGCGGACAAGTTCGACAACCGTAAATACGCGGCTAATATCGCTGAATGGCTGAAAGAAAACAACACGTTTTCGTCAGGGAAACGTATACTGGTTTATGATACGTTTACGAAATCGGGAGTGGACGGGAAGGCGATCAGCGGCAAGATTGTCGAGGCCCTCGAAAGAAAGGGATTTGCTGTTAGAGTGACGGACAGGAGGGACACCCCCCGGATTTCGGAACGTTTGCTCGAACCATACGACCAGCTATGGCTTTTTTTCGGTGGCGAAGGCCCCGGGCTGTATTTTGGCGGCAAGGAGCTGGAGGCTGTTTCGCGGTTTGTCGATGACGGAAAAGGCATGCTTATTGTCGCCGGGGAGCATCCCGAAGATTCGTATGATATGGCGGCTGCAAACAGCATCTCTTCCCGCTACGGCGTTGTTTTTTCCGGGTCCGTCAAGGATGCCGATAAGCTTCACGTGTCATCGTCGTCTTATTTCCTGGACAAGACGTCGGCCATCCTCGGGAGGGTCCTGAAGTTTATGCATAAGGCGTGAGGAATCAGCTGCGGAAAGAGTGGAGCAAGAGGTGGAAGTTCTCTTATGCCCGGAGACCTCTGCGGCTGTAAGTCGGCACAAAAAGAGGAGGATAAGTATGAAGGCACAGATTCTGGATACCCTGAAGCTCAAGAAGTTTGACGATGCGAGACACCACAAGGAGACTATATGGGCTGACGACCAGGGAAGGATAAATCTCATCTGCATGAAGCAGGGACAGGAACTGACTACGCACACCCATCACGGAAACCATATCTGGATTGTAATTGAGGGCGGCGGAGAATTCTTTTCCGGCGGCGAGTCACAGGTCATCGGCGCCGGAAAGATAGTCGTCGTTCCCGCCCTCGTGGAACACGGGATACGCAACACCTCAAAGGAGGACCTCGTTATCGCCTCCATTACGGCGGCTGGAGACTGACATGCCCAGGTATTACAGGAAACCTGATGCGATGTGGCGGGAGGAAGAGGCCTCGAAGAACCTTGTCATGAAAGGATTTGAAATGGGAGAGGATGTCGCCGAAATAGGGACTTCCATAGTCCTTTCCTCAGGGAAGATGCATGCCCTGAATGTCCTCGGCACAGAGGTCTGGAAACTGTGCGACGGAAAGACCGGTGAGGAAATGGTCTCTATTCTCAGCGACGGCTTCGACGTGGAACGGGAAGTCCTGGAGAGGGACGTCAAAGCATTCCTGAAGGACTTAAAGGAGCTTGGCCTTATCTATGAAGAATGAATGGATGCCGTCTGCGCCGGTGACTGTCAACTGGGCAATCACCAACAGGTGCAATTTCAGGTGCAGACACTGTTACAGCAGGACCGACACGAATGAGGAGCTGAGTTTCGGGGAATTGTGCTCTATACTTGCGAAGCTCGGCAGCGCAAAAGTCTTTTCTGTGAATTTCGGGGGTGGGGAGCCCCTTATGCGAGGTGAAATCTTCGATCTGGCTGCAAAGGCGTCGGGGCTCGGGCTTGCTGTGTCGATGAACAGCAACGGTTTTCTTATTGACAGGGCGACCGCGCGAAGATTGAAAGAGGCGGGTTTCCAAAAGGTCGGGGTAAGCTTGGACAGTGCGGTCCCGGAGGTCCACGATGAATTCAGGGGGGTAAAGGGATGCCACGGAAGGGCAGCTGAGGCATTGAGATATCTGAAGGAGGCAGGGATCGAAACTTCCATTTCTTCAGTCATATGCCGGATCAATGTCGAAGATATCGAAGGCTTGATAGGGCAGGCCCTCTCCCTCGGCGCGGGCAGTCTGAATTTCCACAATTTCAAGTGTTCGGGGCTTGGTTTCGTCAATAAGGATTCCCTCGATCTCAGTCCCCGGGAGTGGAGGGAGTTCTATGTGTTCGCAGTAGAACAGAGAGAGAAGATTAAAGACCTCCATATTTCACTTGAAGACCCGATTATCGCCTCGCTCGGCCAGGGGAACAGCGATTCTCTTGTGAGGGGAAGCGTGTGCGGGAAGCTATCCCTGAACATAAAGGCAAACGGCGACGTTACGCCCTGCGGGTTCATCCCGATCGTCATCGGGAACCTTTGCAAGGATGATCTCATGGAGCTCTGGAGCAATTCGCCGGTGCTGGAGGCGATGAGGAACAAAACCCCGCGCGGGAAATGTCTCAACTGCGGACATTATTCCGATTGTCTCGGGGGCTGCACAGCGAGGGCCCTGGCCCTTACCGGAGATATCAACAATCCCGACCCCCACTGCTGGATGGAATGAATCTTAAAGAACTTTCCTTTCCTCTCAGGATTTACTGGGACCCGACGCCTGCGCCGTCTGGAACGGAGTTCGACTTCAAGGAGATTTGCGAAGAGATAGTTGAGCTCGGGGTTTTTGGCCTGAGTTTGTTGAATGTGGGCGGCGTTTTAAGCAATGTATGTCTCAATATACTTGAAGAACTGAAAAACCAGAACATATCTGTGGCCCTGACCGCATCTTGTTCGGCTGTGGATACTTCGACCCTCGGTCTCTTGTCCGGCCTGAAAATCGGTGAGCTGCTTATTGATGTGTCCGGCGAAGAAGACCTCGCGTCGGCGGCCGAAATTATACGGCATCGTACAAACGGTAATATGACCTTGGGGATCTCTTTCAGTCGCGGAAAGGGTAATTATCAGGGCCTGCCGCATGTCCTGTCCTTCTGCCTCGAAAATGACATTGACCGACTTGTTTTCCCGATGCATCGATTCCCCGCAGAGAAAGGGTCCTCTTATATCACGCCGGAAGAAAGAGGCGCCCTTTCGGCAAAGTTGCAGGAGATAGAAATGCGGAACATGAAACTCACAGTTCATGACCCCTTCCTGTGGAGGACATTTTATCCCGGCGTCGCATTCCCCGGTTCGGGCTGTCAGGCCGCTAATACGATGGCTTATATCTCACCTGATGCCAGAGTCCTGCCCTGTCCCTCAATGCCGGTAGAGCTGGGCGACCTCAGAGAATCGGCGCTAAAAACGGTCCTCTCTTCGGACTACAAGAAGAGCGTCAGGAAAGACCTGCTCGAACCTCCTGAGGAATGTCTAGGATGCGGGGAACTTAAACTCTGCTTCGGCGGCTGCAGAGGCAGGACCTTTGCAATGACGGGCTCCCTGAGCCGGCGCGACCCGGCCTGCTTTAGTTTTGTCAATTAGGAGTCCGATGGCTTATAATTGATAACATGGAGATATTGAGGGAAATACGCTGGCAGGATTTTCTTGATATCGTCTTTGTATCGATAATCGTCTACAGGCTCCTCCTGATCATCAAAGGGACGAAGGCAGCCCAGATGCTCATAGGACTCGGCCTATTGCTCCTTGCCTCGATCTTCTCAGGCTATCTCGGATTGTATACGGTGAACTGGATCATCCAGAGTCTCTGGGCGCAGATCGTCATTGTCCTGATAGTGCTCTTCCAGCCCGAAATCAGGCGCGCCCTCGCTCAGATGGGAGAGGCGAGGTTCCTTCAGGCATTCACCTCAGCCGAAGAGCTGAAATCACTTGACGAGATCGTGAAGGCCTCAGTCGCCCTTGCCAACAGAAAGATGGGCGCGCTTATCGTCATAGAGAGGGAGACGAGCCTCAAGGACTTCGTGGAGATGGGCACGCCTCTTGATGCCAAGGTGTCGAAGGAGATCCTCCTCAGCATCTTTCATACGACTTCTCCCATTCATGACGGCGCGGTGGTGATCAGGGGCAACAGGATCCTGGCGGCGGGCTGTTTCCTGCCGATCGCCCTGAGCTCCGACGTCAGCAAGGCGCTTGGCACACGGCATCGGGCGGGGATAGGCCTTACAGAGGAGACCGATGCCATTGCCATAATAGTCTCGGAGGAGACCGGAAGCATATCGCTTGCCGTGGCAGGGAAGCTGGAGTCCCGCATCGATATGGAGGTCCTGAGGAACAAGCTGACCGAGATCTTCACTACGAGCGAAGCGCGCAGGGTCCCAAAGAGGCCTTCGGACTTCAGGGAGACGGTATGATAAGAAAGCTTTTCATAGAGAATATCGGCCTGAAGGTTTCAGCGGTTGTGCTCGCAATAATACTGTGGATCTTCGTAGTCTCCAAGGGCCAGACTGAGATATCACTGAAGGTGCCGCTTGAATTCACCAACATCCCGGCGGGACTCGAGATTTCGAGACTGTCGGTGAGCTCGGTGAGTGTCGTCGTGAGGACCCACGAAAGCCTCAGCAAGAATATCAGACCGGACAACGTGAAAGTGCATGTAGATGTCTCCAAGGCGAAGAAAGGCGAGGAGATCTTTCCTATCAATACGGACAACGCCAGAGTACCCTTCGGGGCGACTGTTTTGGAGATAGAGCCTTCAGCGGTGAAGGCGGTCTTTGAAGAGACGCTTTCGAGAAAAGTGGCCGTCAAACCGGACATTACGGGCAGCCCGAAGAGCGGCTACTATGTGAAATCAGTTGACGTTATCCCCCCTGAGGTAGTCATAGAAGGGCCCAAATCCGAGGTGAAGAAGGTGAACGTTTTAAAGACCGAGCCTATCGACATCTCCGGCCTGTCCGAGGATTTCAGGCAGCGGGCCGAGATCGAGCTTCCTGACGGCAGCCTGAGAGGGAAGACCGACAAGGTAGAGGTCCATATAGGGATAGCGCGGAGGTCCAGATGAAACTCTTCGGGACCGACGGCATAAGAGGGACGATAAACAGGTCGCCCATGACGCCCGAGCATGTCCTGAGGATAGGCATGGCCGCAGCAAAGGTGCTCAGGAAAGAGCACGGCAGGAACATGGTCCTTATCGGCAAGGACACCAGGCTCTCAGGGTATATGATCGAGAGCGCCCTGACGTCCGGGATATGCTCCATGGGCATGAACGTCACCCTCTCGGGGCCCCTTCCGACACCCGGCATCGCGTTTCTGACAAGGGCGCTGAGGCTCGACGCGGGAGTGGTCATCTCCGCTTCACATAATCCCTTTGAGGACAACGGTATAAAGTTCTTTTCCTCTGACGGGTTTAAGCTTCCCGGCGCCCTCGAAAAAAGAATCGAGGAGCTTGTTCAGGAGGACGGCCTCGGCGCGAGGAGGCCTTCGGGCGCCGATATCGGCAAGGCGTACAGGCTCGAAGATTCTACGGGAAGGTATATCGAATATATAAAATCCTCGATACCGAGGGGGAGCACGCTCGAAGGACTGCGCGTCGTCGTGGACTGTGCAAACGGTGCGGCTTACAAGGTGACCCCATGGGTTTTGCGGGAGCTCGGGGCGGAAGTCATCGCTATAAACGACAAGCCAAACGGCGTAAACATAAACGCGGGCTGCGGCTGCCTCCACATGGAGGGCCTCTGCTCGGCGGTGAAAGCATACAAGGCGCACGCCGGCATCGCACATGACGGCGATGCGGACAGGACGCTCATGTGTGATGAAAAGGGCTCTGTGATCGACGGCGACAAGATATTGGGCATCTGGGCGTTGCAGATGAAGAAGGAGGGCAGGCTGAAGGGGGACACTGTGGTCTCGACCGTCATGTCGAACCTCGGACTCGAACATTATTTTTCCCGTCACGGTATCGGCCTTGTGAGGACGAAGGTCGGAGACCGGTTTGTCGCAGAGCGAATGATTGCGGACGGATACGTTTTGGGGGGGGAGCAGTCGGGACATATCATATGCTTTGATTGCAATACAACCGGTGATGGACCCGTAACCGCCCTCAATGTCCTTTACATGATGAAAAAGGCTGATGCTTCACTTGCGTCGCTTGTCCGCGGGATCACCTTCTATCCCCAGGTCCTGATAAATGTGGCGGTCGAAAAGAGGTTCGACATAAAGTCGGCTCCCGAGGTGGCGCAGGCGGTAAAGGAAGCGGAGGCCCGGCTCCGCGACCAGGGAAGGGTCCTCGTGAGGCCATCGGGTACTGAGAACAAGATTAGAGTTATGGTTGAGGCCCGCGAAGGGAAACTCGCGGATAAGATCGCGCATGGGTTGGCGGATGTCATAAAGAAGATATCTGCCTGATGTATTTCTTTCTCTTCTTCCTGTCCGGGGCCGTCTTATTCCATTTTTTTCTTCTCTTCCCCTTTGCCTCCGCGGCTGCCTTCGTCTTTTCGGCTGCTTTGCTTATAAGGAACAAGCGTTACCTGCTCATTCTCCCCTTTGTCATAGGTTTCACCTTCGCGTTTCTCAGGTACAGTCCTCCGGTAGGCCCCTCTCTTTTGGGCGGCAGGGAAATGGTCCTTGATTGCGTCGTCGGCAATCTGCCGCAGGAGACCTCTTCAGGGAAATATACGAACCGGGTAACAGTCAGGTCCGCGGTCGATACGGATACGGGAAAGGACATTCCGGCTCTTCACGGCAGGGAGGTGAATATCATCTCGGATGAGGGATTAAAGCAGGGCCGGAGATACAGGCTCGCAGCGGAGTCGGGAAGAGCAGGTGAGAGGTTGAATCCGGGTACGACGGAAGCAGACGCACCGTATATCTATCTTCAGGAAGTCCTTGGATCGGAGGCGACTAGGGGAAACTTCATAAGCGCCTGGCTCCGGGAAAGAAGGGAGAGACTTCACTATTACCTCAAGGACGTTTTTGATCCCGACACCGCCGCTCTCCTTTCTTCCATCACGATAGGAGAGACCTCCGGCATGAGCGGAGAGCTCAAGAGCGCCTTCAGTACGACCGGTCTCGCACATCTCCTCAGCATCTCGGGCACACATTTCGGATTGTTTTCGATGCTCGTCTTCGGTATATTCAGGCTGCTGATACGCTCCAGCCCCCATCGTTTCCTCCAGTGGATTACAGCATATGTTACGCCTTCGCAGGCCGCCGCAGTTATCTCTATTCCGTTTGTGCTCATGTACCTTTTCATTTCGGGTTCAAGCATCCCGGCCCTCAGGTCCTTCATAATGATAAATATCTTCCTCGTCGGCCTTCTTATAGACAGAAGAGGCTTCTGGCTCAACTCGCTCCTTCTTGCGGCATTTCTGATCTGCCTGTGGGACCCCTCCTCCGTGACGAATATCTCCTTCCAGCTCTCGTTTCTCGCCGTACTCTTTATAGGTCTTTTCGTGGTCGACAAAGAAGCTGAAAGTATTAAGGACAAGGTCAAGGTCAAAACAGGCTGGCTAAAGAACATGCTCTACGGTCCGCTCATGGTGAGTCTGTCGGCGTCTCTCGGCACCGCCCCTCTCGTCGCATATTACTTCCATTACTTCTCGGTCATATCTCCGCTTGCAAACTTGATCATGACGCCGTTTATCGGGTTTGTCCTCGTTTCCCTGTCTCTCGTCTCGGCATTTGCGTTCATATTCACGGGACACTATCTTTTTCATTCCTTGATCGCTCTCGCCTCGGGCGCGGCCATAAAAGGGATAAACCTTTTTGCATCCGTGCCGTATGCGGACGTAAGGATGCCGGGTTTCCCGCCGGCGGTGATAGCGGTCTTTTATGCGGGGCTTATCATATACTTCCTCTCGGGCAAAAGGCCGTATGCCCTGCTCATACCTTTTGCTGCGCTGGCTGTCTGCTTATTGCCGTTGGTTCCGTGGAAGAGGGACGCGGCTGTCACCTTTCTCGATGTCGGGCAGGGCGATTCGGCCGTAATAGAGACATCTCACGGAAAGACTATAGTCGTCGATACGGGGAGGACCGGGAAAGAGCTGGACCACTATCTGCGCTATCTCGGCAAAAGGACTATAGACGCACTTGTGGTCACCCACGCAGACGACGACCACTCCGCAGGAGTGCCCTACATAATGAAGAGCTTTCCCGTCAGGGAGATCTGGGACAGCGGGCTGCTCATCTATCCAGACGACCTCATGAAAAACGTGACCCATCGCTCCCTCGAAAGGGGAGACGTAGTCACGGCGGATGGGCTATCGCTCTACGTCCTGCACCCTTACAGGGGCTTTTACACCTTTTCGGACAACGAGGCCGCTGTCGAGAACAACGACTCCCTCGTTATGAAGGTTGCCGGCCCGCGGAGCTCTTTTGTCTTTACCGGCGATGCCTCTGAAGAGGCTGAGGAAGATATGCTCCATCTCGGCACATGGCTCAAGGGCGACGTAATGAAGGTCGCCCATCACGGCAGCCGGACTTCATCAACAGAGGATTTCGTGAGGGCGGTCTCCCCTTCGATAGGGATAATCAGTGTCGGCAGGGACAACCCTTACGGACACCCGCACGCTGATACCCTCGAAAGGTTCCGGGGCGTAAAGATGTACAGAACGGACAGGGACGGGGCCATAAAGATCACCGATTCACCTGACGGCGGAGGCCCGGAGGTGAAGACGTTCAGGGAGTGCCGGTTTGAGAGGGCCGAGAGCATCTCCGGGGAGTGGCGAAACATGAAGAGGCTTTTCATAGGATGGTAGCTGCTTTTTTTGCACATTTCGTCTCTATTTCTTGTAAAATATCAGGTATCCGTTTCGGGAATCCTCGGCTGAGGTTCCTCCGGAAGGATTATTCATTGGGGAAGAATTTCTATGGCAAATGTGACTCATAATCCCTTGGTCTCCATAATCGTCAGGACAAAAGACAGGCCCAAGCTCCTGAAGCGCGCGCTGAAGAGCATCTCGGCCCAGATCTACCGTCCCATAGAGGTCGTGCTTGTGAACGACGGCGGCTGCGACCTGGACGTCCGCGAACTGAAGGGGACCCTCGGCGACATACCGCTCAATTATGTCAGACTCGAAAAGAACATGGGGAGGTCTCACGCCGGCAATACGGGGATTGAAAACGCAAAGGGGAAGTATGTAGGATTCCTGGACGACGACGACGAGTTCTGCCCCAACCACGCGGTAACGCTTGTCTCGTTCCTCGAAAAAAGTGACTATAGCGTCGCCTATACCGATTCGGTCATGGTCTACAAGGAATACAATCCTGACACTCATGATCTCGATAAAGATGTGAAAAGAGAGCTCGCATTTTCGCAGGACTTTAATTACGACAAGCTCGTATTCGAAAACTACATCCCCCTTATGTGCCTGATGTTCGGGAGAAAGGTGCTCGTCGGTTCAGGCGGCTTCGACAATAGTTTTGATCTTTACGAAGACTGGGACCTGCTTATAAGGGTCGGCAGAAAGTATCCTTTCTATCATATCAGGGAAATCACGGCAAACTACAACCAGTGGAGCGTGGACTTCCAGATATCGCAGGTGAACCGGGACCCCGTCTTTCTGAGGCAGGCGTATCTCAAAGTATTGTCCACGCATAGCGATAAGATCACTCCAAACCGGATCCATGATTATATGTCAGAGTATGTTCACACAAGGCATATCCTTAAAGAGTTCAAACGTGAATCCGATGTTTACAAAGAGGCCTTAAAGGACAGGGATTCGCGTATAGACGGCCTTTATGCCGGCCTGAGAGAGAAAGGCGCTGAATTGGGGAGAATACTCGAGGAGCTGAAAGAAAAAGGTCCTCAGATAGAGAAGCTGCGGGACGAGTTGAAGGAGAAGGAAAGGCGCAGTGACGAGCTCGAAGCCGGCCTGAGGGAAAAGACTTCGGAATCAGGAAGGCTGATTGAGGAGTTAAGGCAGAGGGATGAAAAGGTCATCGCACTTGCGGATGAGATGAAAAGGAGTGAGTTTCAGATAGACATCTTCAACAGCGAATTGAGGGGCAAGGACCAACAGATCGACAAACTCTACACCGAGTTGAAGGAGAAAGGACCCAGGGTCGAGAATTTATATAACGAGTTGAGGGACAGAGATTCCCAGATAAGCGCCCTTACTGCGGAGCTCAGGGAGAGAAAGGCGCAGATAGAAGCCCTCGCGGCCGAGCTGGGGCAACGGGGCTCCCAGGTGGAAGTCCTAAGTTCCGGAATAAGCGAGAGGGACGCCAAACTTGTCGAGTTCCAGGCTGATTTAAGGGAAAGAGCTGCTCAACTTATCAAACTCCATTCTGATCTGCGCGAAGGGGATGCTCAGATGGTCAAGCTCTATGCCGAGATAGGGGAAAGGGATTCCCTTATCAATTCCCTCAACATCGAGCTTAGGGACAGGGACGCACGGATATTCTCTCTCTCGGCCGAACTGAGCGAAAGGAATTCCCAGATCGATACCTTTATCTCGAGCGTCAGGAAGAAGGATTCCAGCCTCGATGTCATATCGTCGGAGTTGGAGAGTAAGAAGGCCGAGGTCCTGATCTTGCAGAATCTAATACGCGAAAAGGATTCATTGTTAACCGCGATGAAGAACACGCGTGGCTGGCTGCTCTTGGAGAAATATCGGAGCATAAGGGACCGCATCTATCGGAAGATCGATGCAGGGAAGAAGACTGCCGATACGGTCGCAGCATCGGGCCATCTGAGGGGGAACAACATTGAGCTTCAGGCGAAGAAGGAGAGAGGCTGGTCATCCATTAAGACAATTTCCGGACAGGATGCAAGGACGCGTCATAGACGGGGCAGTGTATACGGCAGCTTGTTCAATAATGTTATCGCCGAACCGATACGGTCAAGGGCATCGATAATCATTCCCACGAAGAACGCAGGCGAGGAAT
The DNA here is from genome assembly GCA_021790195.1 of Nitrospirota bacterium. GTDB lineage: Bacteria > Nitrospirota > Thermodesulfovibrionia > Thermodesulfovibrionales > UBA9159 > JAJYIF01. The sequence goes on along the minus strand of JAJYIF010000001.1, from coordinate 95,153 downwards.
TCGAATACACCTTGCGCAGAATCACGCAGCAGGAGGGGGTTGAAGATAAAGAAGTGATCGTTATCGATTCCGGCTCCGAGGACAGGACCCTCGAAATCGCCGGACGTTATACGCAAAAGGTATTTCGTATTTCGCCCGGGGACTTCCATCACGCCATGACTCGCAATCTCGGGGCTGAGAAGGCAACAGGCGATTTTCTTGTGTTTACCGTCCAGGACGCCATCCCCGTCAGTAATTCCTGGCTTTACAAGCTTCTTCGCCCTATTCATTCCGGCGAGGCTTCCGCTGTTTCAGCCAGGCAGATACCTCGCGCCGACGCGGACCTTTTTGCTAGCTGGTCATACTGGAACCATAACGTCAACTATCTGGGAGGCGATAGGGATCATCGCTATAGTAAGTCGGCAGTTGATAGTTTTAAGACCCTTAGTACGTCAACAAAAAGGGTGATGGCGAGCCTGGACAGTGTTTGTCTGGGAATTGGCAAATCAACATTCGACAAATACCTGTTTGATTCTGATTATGCGGAAGATCTTGACCTGGGCCTCCGATTACTGGATGACGGCCACACGATTCTTCTCCAATCGTCCAATGCCGTTATTCATTCTCATAACAGGCCGGCCGGCTATTTTCTTAAAAGAAGCTATATTGATACATCTTCGCTATGGAATATGTTAAAGATAACGAAGAATGATATTCCGGTCGAACATGTAACGGGAGCGGCCTGTTGCTTGTATGCAGCCCTTAAAGCATGCCTGACAACGCTGAGAAGCAGGGAAGATGTTCGCGAAAGGCCCTATTTATTTCTTCATTTGCTGAGCGATAGCCTCCGCAATAGCATCAATGCTTTCAACCCCTCCTGGCGATCACTCAGAGGGGACGCGCTCCTTGATGATTTTTTCGGGAAGGTTGAGCCTTACCATCATAAAGAGATAATTGGTGGCATGTACACTAATCTGATGAACAACTTTCTGAGTTTCTCAAAGTTTGTGACAAGTTATGCCTCTATGCAAGACATAGAGGAGGATTTTCTGGGCACCGTTTACAAATTATTCAGCGTTACTGCCGGAAACTATCTTGGCGAGAATACGCAGACCAGAATTGACTGTTTCAGCGGAGGCGGCATTTGAGAATCCTCTTGGGAGTGCATCAATTCTTTCCTAATCATTATACCGGCACTGAAAGGTATGTCCTTAATCTTGCCAAGCAGCTCCAGAGGATGGGACATTTTGTAAGGGTCCTGACTTATGCCTTCAGGGAGGATCATGATTCGCAGGAAGAACATTCCTCGGGATTGCTTTTTAGAGAGTATTCGTATGAGGGTGTACCGGTTATTTCACTGAAGCACAGGCAGCAGCCTGACGACCTCACCTTTGTGTTCGACTTTATGGATATGGATATCTATGGAAAGGTCAGAGAACTCTTTGAAATAGGGGACTATGATCTTTACCATTGCGCACACCCTCTCCGGATCGCCTCCTCGATTAAGGCCGCGCGGGATTCCGGTGTAAAGGTCGTTTTGATGGTCACCGATTACTTTATGATGTGCCCCATGGGCATTATGCTGAGGCCGGATAATTCGCTGTGCGATGGCCCGGACGGCGGTCAAAAATGTTTGAAATACTGCTTCCCTCAGGTCGACGACGCGCGGATGCAGAGGAGGATTGCGGACGCCAATATGCTGCTCGATTGCTGCGACTATTTGCTTTCCCCGTCCCAGTTCCTCATTACGCTCTTCGATCGGGCCGGTTTTATTCCGGCTGATAGGTTTATTCTATCCCGGCACGGATTTGACTACACACGGAAGAGGAATTATTCGACCAACGGACGCCAGGAGATAGTAAGATTTGGATATATCGGCACAATTCAGTACCACAAAGGCGTGCATATTATGGTCGAGGCTTTCAAGAAGAGCCAATATCGGAACATCCGCTTGGAAGTTTGGGGGGGATGTTTTCATGAGATCGACTACCGTAACAACCTGTTAAAGAGCTCCGAAGACGATTCGCGCATCGAGTTCAAGGGCGCATACGGCTTCAACAACATTGAGGCAGTTCTTGAGCCTATCGACATGGTGATTGTCCCATCGGTTTGGTACGAAAACGCCCCTCTTACTATCACAACGAGCCTTGCATACGGCATTCCTGTCCTGACCTCTGATATAGGCGGCATGAGTGAGATGATTGTTGACGGGGAAAACGGATTGACGTTTAGAGCGGGGGACCCGGACGATTTAGCGAAGAAGATCGATCTCATCGCAGCCCACCCTGAGCGACTGAATGACTTCAAGAGGAATATACGCTATCCTATCCGTGTAGAGGAAGAGGCTTTTAATACCGAGTTGATTTACAGGGAGCTTTTGTCTTAAATATAATATTGCTCAAAAATAAGGAGGAATCATATGTCTGGAAAGAATGGAACGGCGTTATCGGGGAAAGCGAGAGTGGCGATATCGTGTCTGGTTGCGTTAATGCTGATCGTTTTGTCGGCTTGCGAAAAGGAGAAGGTCCAGAAGCCGCTGAGGATAACCGGTCCTTGTCAAGTATATGATAAATTGCCCGCGGGCATAGCAACACCTGTCGAGATTAATTATGGAAACAAGATAAAGCTCCTTGGGATAACAGCCGAAAAACAGCCCCTGAATAAGCTGAAAATTTCATATTATTGGCAGCTCATGGATGATCTTGGTTCTTTTAATACTGTATTCGTGCACTTTACGGATAAAGATGATAAGGAATTGTTCGGAAATGACCACGATTTTTGTCAGGACAAACCATTTAAGGAATTAAAAGGCAAGTTTATCGAAGAGCCCTTTGTAATTGACATTGCTCCAGCAGCTATAGGAAAAGAAATAATGATCAAAATTGGGATGTATTCTATGGAATCCACTGGGCGTATGAAAATCGAATCATCCGGCGGAATTCCTTCAGACAATGACAAGACTCGCGCAATTGTTGAAAAGGTCAAACTATAATAAACATAAGTCAAGTTCAGATTACGGAAGGACAGGGTCGGAGAAAGGAACACTGTCATGAGAAGGGCACAGGGTTCCCCGGCTGAAGCCTGCACGTGTGCGATTGTCTGGTGATATGTTCTGAAGCAATGCAGTCAAAATAGAATCTGGAATTATCTCGTTCCTATAATGCTTGAATAAATTGAGACGGTCGAGCCGTCACTCATATCAAAGCTCTTCAAGGGCTTTTCTTTCTTGAGAAGATTCTTTATGACGCCATTATATTCATTGGTGTCGCCCGGTCCCTGGTAGTCTGTCTTAACAATGATAAATTGACGCTTGGCCAGCAATTGCTTGATCTCGTCTTCACTATAAGGCCTGAATGCAGCGGTGTCGAATGTAAACTCCGACTTCAAAATCCCTTTCAGTTCACCCCAGAGCGCATAGAGACGCAACCCATAATTATTTAAGAAATTATGATCGACCGCCACAAGGACGTTGACAGACTTATAATGTTGGCTGTTGTCATCCATGTATTTCAACATGGGCAGCAAGCTCCAATCTTTCGAGGAGTCGATCATAAGGCCTCTTTGCATGTTGCAGGACACATGAACTGGTTCAAGGAGAGCAATGCGCGTACTCTTAAGGAAATATCGCTCGTAGTTGCAACCTTCCGCGAATGTTTGATAAGCATAGTTCACAATACCGATTAGAAAAGCTAAGCCTATAATCAAAACCTTTAGAGGTCTCATTGAAATTCTTGTGATATGTGCCGCCATCATGATGGCGATGGGCGGGAGAATGGGTAATGCGTATCTCTCTCCGACCTTGTTTGAGGGTATTGAAAGAAGGACGTAGCCGCAGACAAGCCATAACAGGACTATCCAATAGTCCCTTGACAGTTTCCTTGCGCCAGATGAAATAAGGAATGCTGTCGCCGATAAGACAAAGATCAACAAGTAGCCGGGTGATATCCCTTTGTGTATGATAGGCGAGACGTAATAAGTCCAATATTGAATAGAAAGCATATTGGACAGTCCGGCGCTATACCGGGCAGCGCCTTTGCCTACGCCATAGAAGAAAAGGTATCCGAAGATGGCTTTGAAGTTCGGGATGTAATATATTCCCGCAACAAGTGAGAATGACAAGAAAGCATAGAGGACATGCTTTCTTATAGTCCATGGAGTCCTCTTTCTTGCAAAGATATAGAACGCGTAGAGAAATGGAACTGTGAGGAAGACGATTCCCATTGTCTTCGTGAGGAGCGAAAGGGCGGAGGCTATGCCAAAAAGAACAGAGGCCCTTTTGTTTCTGAAGGAATCTGTCTTCAGAAGAAACATATAGACCAGGGCGGTCATTGCTGCCGATGGGAATTCAAAGAAATAGTCCCGCGAGAAAGCTATGATGCCTGGAAAGGTCGCAACAGAAAATGAGGCTACAATGGCCGCTGTTCTCCCGCTGATCCTTTCTGCTATGAAAAAGACAGATGTTAGGAGAATGAATAGATAGATTCCGTTTGCAAGATAGATATTGTTAAGATCGAGACCGAAGAGAAAAAGAAAGGGAACGCCGGTTACCGGAAACAGAGGGGCAAGAGCCGGAGCCTGAGTTTGAACGGTCCGGAGAAACTGCAGGAGCCCCCCGTTGTGAAGGGTTTTGTATTCAAAAAGAGTCATATATGCATAATTTGAGGGATCCCAGGTAATGGGCAAATGGGAAAGATTATTCTTGATCCAGATGTGATTGGCCCAGGTCAGGATGATCGACGAAAGGCATAGTAAAACTATGATATGTAGCGGCTTGATTTTCTCACTCATCGTGTATTGTTCTTAGCTTGTATTCCCTTTCTTTAAACTTAAATCTGTAATATGTGAAAAACGTAAAGCCTTCCAGCCGTTCTGCGCTTCCCCAAAAAGAGGTCAGCTACTTCCTTCACTGAGAATATAGAACGTGGTCAATTCTGAATATATCTTCTTTATCAGGATAATAGGATATAAACATCTTTGAGAGATTATCAAGATCAGTTCCACTGAAGGGCTTAATCTTTTCATATATAAAGACCCTTACGTCATTATCAAGCGTGAAAGCATAAGATAGTCTCTTATATGAGGAGCCGATCTCTTTCTGATGCAATATCATTTCCGCAGGGATACCAATCACTCGTTGATCGTCGGGGCTCAAATGGTATTGGACTGGATCTGCAACTACCACATAACGTGCAGTCAAGAATTGGAACGGGAAACCATCCCGTTTATCGACGTTGCTCGATGGCTGAATACGACCGCACATGTCCTTGCTCCGCTTGTCTTCATTGCATGCATTTCTTAGGATATCGTCATTCAGGATTGTCGAGCTTGACATCACGTAAATATTATCGCGATTTGTTTGCGCTATCGTATTCAATACATTTATCAGGCTGTGAATCTGATCTAAGTCCGTTCTTACTAATGGAAAAGATCTTTCCTGGGGCAGCAGGTAGGTAATTCGTTTCAGTAGGACCGGCGCTTTCGGGAAGAAGACCACAGAAAAATTGATAGATAGCAGGACGAAACACACGACAAGAAATATGATTTTCGAGGCCCGGCCATTTAAAATGCGATAGAGACTCACGAGGAGAAATGATATATAAATAAGTACGGTGGGTATCAGCAAATAATAGTGCTGAGTCGCAAAATCCTGCGTCCTGCTGAACAGGAAGAATGTGACGATCAGCAATATCAGCAGGAAGAAGGAAAGGCGCCTTGTTTTATTGCCTCCCAGCGATTTGACTAAACCCATGAATGCCAGGGAAATGAAAAAAATCCCCAAAGAGGAGCAAACTCTCAGAAACGCTTGCCCTGTTGTCTTAGAGGTCTTGTATGCTGAATAAATGTCAGCATAATTAGTCAGGAGCATTCTCTTTGCCACGGGACCGGCGATCAAAAAGAATAGCAAAACCGAAAAAACGCCAATAATGACTATCTTCAGAAAGGGAAGATAAGCCCCTATTTTGAAGCGGTATTCACGAAATGAAGAAACTATTCTCTCTAAGGTCATGGAAACGAAGAAAGCGACTACCCAATAGGCATACCAGCGTCTGAGAAGAATCAGGATGCAAAGTAGGGTTCCGATCAAGAGCAAATTGACAAAGCCCTGTTTTTCAACAGGTTTATCGATATAAAAGAGGAGTATTAGATTAATTACGAGCATTCCTGAGATATCGACTTTCCCTAACACGACCGGAATCCACAAGTGAGGGAATGATGCGGCAGTCAGAATCGATATGAAATAGACAGCAAATGATCTTCTTTCCCAGGGAATAGAGACGATTTTCTCCATTAAGAGGCCGAAAGCGACTACCGTCGGTAAAACAAATAAATTAGTTATGGATAGAACATACGCTAACCGACTGTCTCCGAAGATGAAATTGAACGGGACCAGGAACAAGACCGGCAGAGAATTGTAGTCATCATAACGTATGGACGTTATTAATGCCTTTACAGCGTGAATCGGGCTGTGCCTAAACAGGTTGCTCAGATCTTTATATTGATTCCAATAACCTGAGTAATCCCAAAAATAGACATAATGTTCCTGGCCTATGAAATAGATGATAAATCCGTTAAAACTAAGAAAACAGAAAACAAAGAGGAATAAATAGTTTCGCTTGATTAGGGGTAGACTCGTCAACCCTTTCTCACTTTCCGCGCTCTTGTGTATTCCAATTTGTTGGCTCATGTTTTCCATTTTGATTATCAATGATATCTGTTGGATTTAAGAAATTTTCTCAGACCCGAGATAGTTTCTCAAAAGAGATCGCCATAAACCTCGTGTCAATTGCCCCGTCTATGATATAATTTTGTGTAAATTTTACTTAAAGACCCCTTCTTTCTTCAAGGGTCGAATGCCTAATATGAGAGCTCAATGAAACTAAGTATTGTCATTCCGGTCTTTAACGAAGAGGCCGTACTAAGGAGTACGCACGAGCGCATATCTAATATCTCCGTTGATATGATGAACAGGCAGTTGATCGACGATTACGAGATAATGTATGTGGACGATGGTTCAAAGGATAATTCTCTAAGCATCTTGAAAGGCCTCGCTGCCGGGTCAGTTAAGATCAAGGTGCTCGCGTTCAGCAGAAATTTTGGACATCAGCCTGCATTGGCGGCCGGCATCCTCCATTCATCGGGAGATGCAGTGGTCAGTCTGGATGCCGATCTGCAGGATCCTCCCGAATTGATCGGGGAGATGATCGAAGTTTACAAGTCGGGGCATGACATAGTCTACGCGGTGAGAGAGGGAAGAAAGACCGACACGCTTTTTAAGCGATGGACTGCAAGAGTGTTTTACAGAATTATGCAGTCCATGGGGGTGGACCTCATTTACGATCATGCCGACTTCAGGTTGATCTCCCGAAAAGTCGTCGATGAATTCAAGAAGATAAAAGAAGTCAATTTATTCCTCAGGGGGATCTTCCCTTACATGGGTTTTAGACGCGGAATTGTCCGCTATGAGAGGCAAGAGAGGCGCGCGGGAGAGACCAAGTATCCCCTGAAAAAAATGCTTGCGTTTGCCTGGGAGGGGATAACCTCATTCAGCAGCATCCCTCTCAGGATTGCGTCCTTCACCGGTCTCATGATATCCGTCGGCTCTATCGGACTTATTGGGTGGGCATTTTATACCAAGATGATAGGCAGCGCTATCCCTGGATGGGCTTCTATTGTTATTCCGCTTTTCTTTATAGGTGGACTTAATATACTATTTTTAGGCCTGATCGGCGAATATATAGGGAAGATTTACGCAGAAGTAAAGAAGAGGCCGCTTTTTATTATTGCGGAGAAGCATAATATAGACCCTTTCTCCTAAGCATCCGACTCATACGTTTCTGCGATGCTCTTCAGCGAGACTTTGTTAGTAAACTTTGGTCTTCAAATCGAGGCCCACATCTCCATGCCTGAAAGCTTGCATTAACCCGTCGTAAGACCATATAATTCAGTATGGAAAAACAAGATGTTACGGGGATTCTGAAGAGGATCTGTCTTGCCGGGAAGTCCTGAAACGCTTATGAATAAGAAGCCTGACTACGAAACTGTGGCCGATGTCAAGGTCTCGGTCGTCATCCCCTGTTACAACCATGGGAAATTCCTTGGCGATGCGGTCGGCAGTGTACTCGCTTCGGACTTCAGGGATTACGAGATCATCATCGTGAACGACGGCTCGACGGACCCGTTTACACTGAAGGTCTTCAAGGACTTCGAGCTGCGTTCCCCCGGCAACGGCAAGATGAAGATCATCCACCAGCAAAACCTGGGCCTTTCCGGCGCCCGCAATTCGGCAATAAGAGAGGCGAGAGGGCAATACATACTCCCCCTCGACGCGGACAACAAGATCAGGCCGGACTATCTGAAAAAGGCCGTGGAGATATTGGACAGCGACAGAGAAATCGGGGTCGTTTATGCGTACGCAAATCTGTTCGGCGAGAAGAAGGGGACATGGGTCTTCCCTCCGTTCGACGCGGAGAAGCTTCTCCTGGAGAATTTCGTAGAGGCGTGCTCGGTCTTCAGGAAGAAGATCTGGGATGAATGCAACGGCTATGACCCTTCGATGGTCATAGGGTTTGAAGACTGGGACCTGTGGATCTGCGCCATGGAGAAGGGCTGGAAATTCCGCCTGATAGAGGAAGTGCTTTTTGATTACAGGGTGCGCAGGAATTCCATGGTCTCCGGCTGCAACATCCCGGACAACCACCGGCAGATCATCAGGTACATCTGCGAAAAGCACGAACATACCTTTGTCGAAAACCTGGGGCATATAATTTCCGACCTGAGGGAGCGCGAGTCCCATATCCAGCGCGTTTACGCCGGCAACGGCTGGAAGCTCCTGATGAGATATTACAAGTTCAGGGACCGCTTCCTGCCCGAGGGCACCGCGAGACGGAGGGTCGCCGACCTTTTTTTTCATCTGCCGAATTTGCTGGCGGGGAAGATAGGCGAAAGATGAGCATGGAAGGCGTCTTGAGAGGCGTCAGAATGAGAACAGGGAAGATCGTTCCGGAGTCTGACCGTGGCTGAGACGTCGAATAGTCCGCTGGTCTCCATAATCGTAAGGACGAAGGACAGGCCCAAGCTTCTAAGGAACGCCCTGAGAAGTGTTGCCGCGCAGACCCACAGGCCGATCGAGGTTGTGCTCGTGAACGACGGCGGCTGCGATCTCGATATTGAAAGCCTTAAAGGCGTCCTGGGGGACGTGTCCCTGAATTATATCAGGCTTAAAGAGAACACCGGCAGGGCGCACGCCGGCAACGTCGGGCTGGAGAATGCAAAGGGTGAGTATATCGGGTTTCTGGACGATGACGACGAGCTCTATCCCGAGCATCTCAAGATCCTTGTCGGAAGGCTCAGGAATTCCCCCCTTCTGAGGATCGCCTATACCGAGGCCGAGATAGCCTTCGTCGATATCGTCGGGGAAGACGAGATAGTGGAGAAATTCAAGTATGTGTTTTATTCCCAGGACTTTTCTCCCGAGATGCTGCTTATCCAGAACTATATCCCCTTTTTGTGCCTTTTGTTTCATAAATCGGCCATGGGAGGTGTCCGGTTCGATGAGAGCTTCGAGATTTTCGAAGACTGGAAGCTTCTTGTCAAGCTGTCCGAGAAATACTGGTTTGAGCACGTAAAGAGCGTGACGGCACGGTATATCCAGTGGTGCGATAAATCGCAAATCAACAGAAGGGCGCTTTCCGAGAATTTCAGCCAGGTCGCCTATAAGAAGGTCCTGGACCAGAACATCGGCAAGATCACGCCGACGGCTATCTACACGTATTGCGTGAGCAATGCGACCGAGAGGATGAGGCTCATCAACGAACTTATACGGGTCGGGTCCGAAAAGCAGAGGATCGAGTCGGAGCTTGTAAGGAGCGAGTCGAGTACCTCGGTTGAGATGGAGGAGTTCCTGAGCAGGCTGAAGAGGCTCGAGTCCGAAAGACAACAGATGGAGATCGAGAGACAGCAATTGGAGACCGAGAGGGACAGGGTACTCAATGAGCTTCTGAATCTGCGCAGGGAGATAGCCGGCAGCCTGAGCTGGAAGGTGATAGACAGGTACCGGCGGTTCAAGGACGCCACAGCCCCTATAGGCTCAAGAAGAAGGGTCTTTTACGAGATGCTCTTGAAGAGCGTGAAGGTCGCGCAGCAGGAAGGCATGAGAGGTCTCTTTGTCAGGGCGAGGAGGAAGCTCCGCTTCAGACCGGGGCATGCGAGGTTCAGGGCCTTGTTCAAGAAGTCCGGCCCGGCGCTCCTTTACAGAGGGGTAAAGCCTACCGAGGCCTATTGCTTCGTCCAAAAGCCGGTGCACATTGTCATGCCTGTGTTCAATGGGTATGAATGCTTGAAAAGCTGCATCGAGAGCATTTTCCGGAATACCGACCTCGGCTTTCATACCCTGGTCCTCATCGACGACAAGAGCACTGACCAGAGGGTCCAGACCTATCTTCAGAGACTGAAGGAAGGGAGAAACGGCAGGAAGATAGATGTGCTCTTTAACACTGAGAACCTCGGCTTTGTAAAGACCATAAACAGCGGCATGAGGCGCACGGCGGAAGACGTCATTATCCTGAACTCCGATACGCTCGTGACCAGGAACTGGGTGAACAAGCTCCAGAGGGCGGTGTACTCAAAGCCGCGCATTGCTACGGCGACGCCTCTCTCGAATTATGTGACTATCAACGGCGTGCCGAGACCGTTTCAGTTCAACAAGGTCCCGGACGGGATGGACGTTGAGGCCTTTTCTGATTTCCTGGAGAGGATTTCGCTGCGCTATTACCCTGAGATCCCCGCCGGAGTGGGGTTCTGCATGTATATCAAGCGCGAGGTGCTGAATCATATGGGTTATTTCGACGAGACCAGATTTGGAAAGGGATACGCAGAGGAGACGGATTTCTGCATGAGGGCACTGAAAGAAGGCTTCCTGCATGTCCTGGACGACGCGACCTACATCTACCATATCGGGGGGGTCTCGTTTGAATCCGTAAATGAGCCCGAAATCATAAAGGCCAAGAACGAGATGATAGAGAGGAATCTCGAGACTCTGAGGACCCTTCATCCGGAATACACCCACCTTGTGGAGAAGGCCCTTTCCGAAAGTCTCGGTCCATTTCACCAGTATCTCAACCTGAGGCTAAGGTCGATGGAGAGCAAATAGATGAAGATACTTTACGTGATAGACCAAAAGCCGGACGGCTATCCGGGCGGCATTGAGTACCACCTTCTGGATATACTGGGCCGTTTCATCAGGAAAAGGATCCCCGTCCATATACTTTTCCCCGAGGCAAACTGTCTGCAGTTGAGACGCTATGAGGACTATAAGATACACGAGACCGCTTACGAGGGCGGAAGACTGGACGACCACAGACTGAGGGACCCCCGGCTTGAAGACATCTTCAACTCGGTCCTGGATGATATAGACGCGGACATCGTGCACTTTCAGAGCATCAGGACCCTTCCGCTCTCTCTTATAGAGGTTGCGAAGCGCAAGGGGAAGAAAGTCCTGCTGACTCTTCACGAGTATTATTTCTGGTGTATTAACTGCGTCATGCTTGCGCCGGATTTCTGCTGGTTCGAGGAAGACGAGGACAAATGCCACGAGTGTCTTGCCGGGAACGGGTATAAGGTCCAGAAAGGATATGTAAGAGAGAGGCGCCAATACATCGATTACCTTTTCAGTCTGGCCGACAGGGTTATTGTTCCGTCCTTGTACGTCAAAGATATCCTCCTCAACCTATATACGGGCCTGGCGTACGAAAAGTGCGAAGTGGTGGAACTCGGAGTGGAAAAGGAGATCCTAAGGGAAGAAAACGGCAATGGAACGCATAAGAGGAACGGCGCCCTGCATCTGGCATTCCTCGGGAACTTCCTGCATTACAAAGGGAACGCGACCTTCCTGCAGCTGATGAAACATTACAGGAACTCCGAGGCGGTCGATTTCAGCATTATCGGAAACATCTTCGACCCCTCGATCATACCGTCTTACAAGAACCTCGACGTGGTCGGCGGTTATTCGAGAGACGATGTGGTGCGGACGATCCATAAGACAGGCCCGGACCTGATTCTTCTCCTTTCAAACTGGCCCGAGACCTTCTCGTATACGCTGTCCGAGGCCATAGCCAGCGGCGTCCCGGTCATAGCTACGGATGGAGGGGCATTGAGGGGAAGGGTCTCCAAGGAAGCGGTCGGTTTTCTCGTTCCGGTGGAAAACCCGCTGCCGAGGACGCTCGAAATAATCGAAGACGTCAGACAACATCCGGAGGTGATAAGGTTTCTGCGGGAGCGCGTGCAGGAGGCAAGGAAGAGGCTCAAGACCGTTGACGATATGGTCGAAGAACATTTCCGCATATACAATTCCCTGCGGTGACAGCCTGGTTCCTCTGCGCGAGAAAGTCTTTTTTGGTCCGGCCTATGCCGGGTTAGGATGAAGCAATGAAACTATCCGTGATCATCCCCTGTTTTAACGAGGCCGAAACGATTGTTGAGCTGGTCAACGCCGTGAGGGGCTCCTCTTACGAGAACAAGGAGATCATAGTCGTGGACGATTTCTCGACTGACGGGACGAGGATCAAGCTCAAGGATAGAATCGGGCCTGTTGTGCACAAGGTGATTTATCACGAATCCAACAGGGGCAAGGGCGCTGCGATAAGGACTGGGATTGCTGCTGCCACGGGCGATGTCGTGATCATCCAGGACGCTGATCTCGAATACGATCCCGGCGAATATCAGAAACTCGTAAGACCCATCGTTGAAGGTAAAGCGGATGTGGTGTATGGCTCGCGGTTTATGGGAAATGAGCCCCATCGCGTTTTGTATTTCTGGCACAGGGTCGGCAATGGTTTCCTGACGCTTCTCTCCAACATCTTTACGAACCTCAACCTGACCGATATGGAAACCTGCTACAAGGTCTTCAGAAGGGAGGTCATCCAGTCGATCAGGATCGAGGAAGACAGGTTCGGGTTTGAGCCCGAAATCACTGCAAAGATCGCAAAGATGAACTGCAGGATTTTTGAGGTCGGCATCTCATATTATGGGAGGACTTACGCCGAGGGGAAAAAGATAGGATGGAAAGACGGCATCCGCACTGCAATTTGTATCTTAAAGTATAATCTCTTCAGATGAATTTAGAAGCGGTCTGTAAGGCCGCTCTATACGGCCTGAAGGACGATGACAGGGTAAATAATCTCATCGAGAGAATATGACGGGACCATCTCATCTGAAGTAACATTCACGCCTTGACAAGCCCCATATTATGAGGGTATCGTATTACTAAATCTTTTTGTCCATAGGAGATCTTATTGAAGGCTTTGCGCATTGCGCGTATGACATTCTTTTTAGCCCCGGTTCTTGCATTAGCCTTTTCTTTTTCATCTGATAGAAATGCAACCGCCGGTATGGCGTCTTCTGTTTTGCAGCAGCAGCCGCAAAACTATGTATTGATGGCGCAGGCCCAGCCTAAAGCCCCGGCGCAAACGCCGCAGCCTCCCGCGCCCGGCAAGCCCCAGGCTGCACAGCCTGTCCCGGGACAGCAGCCCGCACCGGTAAAACCTGAGCAGACGTCGGGCACCCCAGGCGAGCAGGCGGGGAAGTCCGAGGCGGCCCAGCCGGGAAAACCTGCGGGCGGCGGCCCTGTGAGTTTCTATTTCGAGGACGCGGACATCTTCGACGTTACTCAGACGGTGTTCGGCGATATCCTCAAGGCGAATTATATAATCGACCAAAGGGTCAAGGGCAAGGTCACCTTCAGGACGGTCAATCCCATACCGAGGGACGAGGTCCTTTCGGTTATGGAGGTCGTCCTGAGGCTGAACGGCATCGGCTTTGTGGAGGAGAAGGGGCTCTACCGCATCCTTCCTCTTTCGGAAGTCTCCAACGAGCTGGTATACGCTCAGATGGGTAAGATGCCCAAGAATGTCGCCATCGAGCTCTTTGCCTTCAAGAACGTCAACATAAAAGATTCGATGTCGGACATCGAGAATGCCATCGGGTTAAGCTCGCAGTTCGGAAAGGTCAGGATAGTCCCCATATACCGCCTGAATGCGATCCTTGCCGTTGCGTCCGACAAGAGAGATCTCGATTATGTCAGGGCCTGGGTCAAGGCCTTTGATACCATGTTTGCGGACGCGAAGCCGACGATAATGGTGTATCCTTTGCAAAACAGCAAGGCGGCCCATGTTGCGTCCATGCTCCAATCGATTTTTTCCGGAGGCGGTGGCGGCGGAGGAGGCGCTGCGCCTACATTGGGAGCGCCTCTTGCGCCCAGGACAGCGATGGCGACGCCGACCGGTGGGCCTACGCTCGGAGGTCCGACTCAGGCCCTTCATACCGGCCCCGCGGCCACTGTTACGGGGACGGGCTTCCTTGTTTCGCCCGAGACCAAGATTTTTGCAGATGAGATTACGAATTCTTTGGTCATCCTGGCGATTCCGGCCGACTATGATTTTATCAAGGACACGATCAGGAAGATAGATACGGTCCAGAGACAAGTGGTCCTCGAGGCGCTTATTGTCAGGGTGCAGCTGAACAATAACCTGAGCTTCGGGTTTTCATGGTCTTTCAGCAACAGCGTAAAGATAAGTGGAGTTAAACCATTTAAGAACGACATCAACCTGCACGGTAATGTCACGGATAATCCGGGGATTTTGCCGACCGACTCGAATGGTAATCCAAGCCCGTCCTCGACAGGTTTTACGTTTATCGGGTACGACCCGACCGGGCATGTCAGGGCTGTTATTAACGCGCTTGAAGGTGAGTCGAAGGCGAAAGTTCTCGCTGCGCCTCACATCCTTGTTTCGGACAATCGCGAAGCGAGGATCCAGGTCGGCTCACAGATACCTATCGCGACCTCGACCACTACCACCCCTTTATCTACGGTCAGCACGACGACTTCCACTACCCCTTCGGTTCTTAATACGAGCACTTCAACAATTCAGTATAAGGACATCGGAATAATCCTTAAGGTAAAGCCCCAGATCAACGATAGCGGGCTGGTCACCCTTGAGTTGACCCAGGAGGTTTCCTCTGTTGGAACTACCCCCACTGTGATAGCCGGCCAGGATTTTACATCCATAGACAAGGAAGAAGTTACGTCAAACCTCATCGCGCAGGATGGCGAGACCATTATCATAGGCGGACTCATTAGGGAAGACAGCTCAAAATCCAAAGACGGCATTCCATTTTTAAGCAAGATCCCGATAATCGGCAATCTCTTCGGCAATACGTCAAACACGAGCGACAGGTCAGAGATAATCGTCCTTCTCACGCCTCACGTCATGAGAAATATGGAAGAGGCCGAAAAAGTGACCTCGGGTTATGTCGAAAGGTATAAGGCCGGCACGAAAGATAAAGACATACATAAATTCCTTCAAGAGAAGAGTGAGATTAAACCGAAAGACGAAAACGGAGGAGCCAAAGACTCCAAGTAGTCGGGCCCGCTGACTCTTCCACATTTCATGCTTCAGGAACATGAAATCATTCCTTATCATCTTTCCTCTCCGCCCGGGGAAAGAATCTTGGTCTTCGCTCCCCATCCGGACGACGAGACCTTCGGATGTGGGGGAACGATAAGGACACTCATCAACGCCGGGAAAAAGGTCAAAGTACTGTTCCTGACAAGCGGAGACAAGGCAGACCCTTCGGATCATAGATCGAAACTGATCAAAACTCCCCAGCCCCTGCCTGCCGGACAGGCAGGCCCTTCTTATCTTAAGAGGGAGGAAATAGAAGAGGCTTTATTGCCTGATGGCGCGAAGGCCGACCATATTACCGAGTATTCCCTGATGAGAGAGACAGAGGCGGAGAAGGCGCTCAAGATACTCGGTGTTGCCGACTATATGTTTATGAGGTTTCCGGACAGGGGGGTCTATAATCAGCATGAAGATATTCTCCACAAGCTTCTCGCAATATCAGAGGAGTTCAGTCCCGACGCTATTTATGCCCCGTCCATGGTCGAGCTCAATCCCGACCACAGGGCCGCAGCGGCCCTGGCCGGAGAGCTGCAGAGGAGTATCCGACCGAGCGGCGCGGGGAATGCACCAACGCTGAAGGCCGTCTTCTATGAGGTCACTACCCCTTTGAGACCGAACATCCTTGTCGACATCACGTCTGTTTATAATTCAAAGAAGAAAGCTGCGAAACGATATGGATCTCAGCTGAAGCTTATGGATTATGTCAGGCACTTCACTGCCTTGAATGCAATCAGGGCACTGACCGTGAACGGACCGAGATATGTTGAGGCATTCTGGCTTGTCGAGCGGCCGTTGACTGACGAAGAAATAATTGCATGGCTAAGCTTCACACAGGAAGAATCAGGTAAGGTCAAGGGTGACTAAGGATAGGTTAAGGTTAAGGCTAGGACTAAGAATAAAGGCTAAGGCTAAAGAGGAGTTTCTCAACCTCAACCTTAACCTGATTCTTAATCTTAACCTGTCTTTTGCCTTCGTCTTTTCGGGTGTATCATAAAAATACATGGTATGATGCATAAAGTACACAAGCTGAGGTTTAAATGTGCTGTAAAATCAAGGAATCGGGCGAAGATTATCCTGGCCTATTTCTTGCTTCAAATATCATTAATTATTTTTTAAAAATACTTGACAAGAGTCGACTGAGTGTTTATACTTCTACAGTCTAAGGGATTAAACAGCATGTTTACGAATCTAAAAAAATGCTTGACAAGGGCATTGCCTTTCATTAGAATTGAAGCAAATATGATCTTGTGAGGGGGTGATGGGCAATCCGGCAATAATTATCAGCTATCATTGATAGCAGCTTTATTATCCAATTTTTTTGAAAAGGAGGTGATAGATTAAAGGAAAGGAGGCGTAGCAGAATGAGTCTCTTTGGTTTTTTTAGTTCTTAGCCATCGGCTAAGGAAGTTTCGTAAGAGCAGTTTAAAAAAGAAGGAGGTTTGAAAGTGAAGATTAGAAGCTTATTAACAGTCGTAGCAATGCTTAGTATTTTGCTTATCGGCGTCGGATCTGCCTATGCTGTTTACGGCGTTGCCGATGATGTCCCGGGCAGAGACGTCGGTTTCCCGATCATCTGCATCCAGACCCCTACCCAAACCAATCAGACGGACACCGGATGGGCGATTGCAGATGCAAAGAACCCGACCTCGGTATTCGACATCCTGCACAACTATTCGATCCATGTGCATCTCACCGTTCACGAGCCGGTTAATTCCGCTGTCGTGAAGGACGATGATTTTTATCTCACACCCAATGACGTTCTGACCGATCTCTGCTCTCGTGTGGTCTCGACGATCGACGCGACCAACAAGGCAAAGCTTGTGCAGACAATCAATGACGGGACAGGCTCCAGCGCCTATTATGTCGGCTATGTGATTTATGAGCAGCAGGCCCCGACCGTAACAATGGTCGACACCCTCGTTTCCTGGGTATACCTCACTGACTTGGCGAATGGCTATGCGTCGGGCTTTAATGGCGTTGATTTTGAAGGCGGCGTTATCCCGACCGGCGGCGAGCTCGAAGAGAACGGAAAAGGCTCCCTCGTTGCCGTTGCGGCGAACCACATCTACCCGAGGTATGTCATTCAGAACAACGCAGCCCTGACAAGGGACTGGTGGATACTCCTCTTCGGCAGGGCCGACCTTGCGACAAAGTTTGGAACAATGAACCTGCAGATTTCGAGGAGCCTCAATTGCGACTTCTGGGATGAGCAGGAGACGCACGGCTCCAACCATATCCCTATCCCGAACGAGCTCGACATCATCAATGTTGCGGACTATCTGACGGTTCCCTTCACCTCTTTCCCGCATAACGGCTTTGCCTCTTGCGTGATCGGTGAAAGCGGCACCCGCGTAGTCGGCGGCACCCCGTCGGCTTACAGCTCTACCGGCACAATGGATTCAGCCGGCATCATAAGCACCGTACTGACGAACAGCACCGGCTATTATTCGTTCTTCGGCTGGTCCCATCAGAAGGTCCAGGCGGCCAGCGTGCTTGCGAGTTGGGATGTCATCAACCCGATCCACAGGACATATTGCTCCGGCGTTCCGGGCGGCCCGACGACTGCTCCGGATAACCTCGAAGCCTGCACCTGCACCGGCGGTGGTTGCTAATAATTAAGTCTATATCAGTGCTTTAGTATAAAAGAGGGGGATGTTCTCATCCCCCTCTTTTTTGCGAAGTGTTTTAAGGAGGAAATTTGAAAAGAGCTCTCAAAACCGCAGCCTATGTTCTTCCCCTTCTGCTGCTCATTGGCTGCGCCACAACTTCAGGCAATATCGGCAAGGGACTTGCCGGAAATATGCACGGCGGTGTGACCTTCACTCAAATATCCAAAGGCCTGCCCACCGAAGGTCTTTGGCGTCAGGAGATCGCGCTCCACGATATGAACGGGGACGGCTTTCCGGATATCATAACCGCGCCCCCGAGATTGGCAGGGGCGGGCGAGGCGGGAAAGAACAGACCTTATATTTTTCTGTGGGACCAAAAGGACGGGAAATGGAAGGAAGGGAAGTACACATTCCAGGCCAAAGGCTTCAGCTACGGCGGCATAGCGGTCGGGGACCTCAATAAGGACGGATATCCTGATCTGGTACTCGCTGCCCATGCGGGTCCCGTAATGGTTCTGGAAAACGACAAGAAGGGCGGTTTTGTGGAGTCGCCTTTCCAACCGAAGGAGCCTTTCTATTCGCGGACGGTTGATATTGCGGACATGAACGGCGACGGCTGGCCCGACATCGTTTCCTTTTCTGAGGCGGGGTTCGTTCAGGGCTATAAGTCCGCGGGCATTTTGATTGCGCTGAACAAGCAAGGCAAGGGCTGGGACATAAATCTAGTGAAGGAGAGCGCGGGGATAGACGGCGACTCCATGGCCATAGGAGACTTCAAAGGAAACGGTCACAAGGACATTGCGATAGCCCCCATAACAGGAATAAAGGAACTAAAAAAACTCGTCTGGTTTGGAGACGGCAAGGGCAATTTCAAGAACTACGAAGGAGACCTCGTCGGCGACATGGTGACGACGAGTGTTGCAGCAGGGGACGTGGACGGGGACGGAAAGGACGAGATAGTCTACAGGGTACAGCAGGTGGGTGCGTCCGGGAGGGCCAAGCTGATGGCATTCAAGTGGAGCGGCGAGGGTTTTGCGGAAATATCGGACGGGCTCGAAGCAGCCGACAAACCCGCGGTCTTCGACCTCGTGGATGCCTTTGGAGACGGTAAGAAGGAATTGGTAGTTCTCCTGGAAGACGGCCTCGGCGTTTACAGATATGCCAAGGGCCGCTGGGAGAAGATGGGGTTCCATAAATTGGAAGCGGCGGAAACCGACGGGGCCTTCGACCTGAGAGCGGCCAGGGAGCCGGACGGATCGCTGTTAGTCGCATATAATCTCGGTTATAAAGCGCCCGGTTTTCATTATGGACTCAGGGCGTACAGGATAAATTTCGGAGGTAAATAAAGTTCGATGGCTCAAAGAATAATTTTTGGAAGACTATTTGCGGGAAGGAATGTTGGAATGCTCCTGCTTGCTGCGGTGATGCTCTGCCTTGCCGGCGCCTGCGCCACGCTTCCAAGAGAGGCGGACATGAAGGCGTCGCTGCGGAGCGCCGCCCAAGAGTATTGGAACAAGCGCATGCAGGACAAATACGAAGACACATACAAAATGGAAGACAAGGAGGGGCTGCCTCCCTTCGATAAATACCGCGACTTATGTTTGCTGATGAGAAAGATAGACGTTGTCTCTCACTCGATTAAGGAAGTGAGCGTGGACGGCGATAAAGGCACTGTAATTGTCCAGTTCGACATGAAGCTTCCCAACATACCAAAGACCCTTCCTCAACCGCTTGATGACTATTGGATCTACCGCAACGGACAATGGAAACATGTGCCGCGCAAATCGTGATACGATTTGCGCGCGCCTTTGTGAGTCGATGGCCCGTGCCGCCGCACAATTCCGGCAGATGAAGAGCTTTAAAGCATTAGATTAAGTTTTCCTAATAATGCTTAATAAAGAAAGAAATTTCTTGACAAAGCTTTTTTTCTATGCTTCAATATCTAAAGATTATGTTCTCACTCACGAACTCTGCTAAGAATGAACGAAACGCGGGGTGCCGGAGTTCTTTCCGTGGCACATCCGAGATATTAATAACACGGTTTTCTCAGGAGGTGCAAGGATGAAGAAGCTGTATCTTTCATTAGGGATATTGATGTTGGCCGCCCTGTGTTTTAATAGCATCGCGTGGGCCTCGGAGGCGAGCGTATTTGACGACGCGGAGAAGATAATTACGAGGGCCTACTCCGTCTGTACGGGCGGCGACTGCACGGGTAACACGCCGGCAAATCCGCCGACATACTCCATATATCTCGAAGTGAGGGATACAAGCGGCAATCTCCTGACGCCCCAGGATCCGCAGGGAGTATCGGTGACCGATATTACAAAGTCTCCGTGCACTACCAGTGCAAACTGTGATAGTGGGCTCACCTGCAACTCCGGCGTCTGCACGGGCACGCCGACCTTCAATGCGACAAATAAGTTCTATACGATACACAACAACAATGCGTCGCTTCCCGATCTGAGCATAACTTTAGACCCTTCAACTGGCACTACATACCTGTTCTGCACAAATGGCGGTCTTATGGTGATGGAATATAGCATTGTCAACAATACCATCGTAAATGGCGCGTGCGACAACAGGAGCAACGGCCAGAACTTTATCTCAGCTCCAACGAATCTCTGCACCAGCGGCACGCCCTCGCCTTCTACACTAAGCGCCTCAGGACCATGGAGCTGGTCCTGTAACGGGGCAAACGGAGGCTCTAACGCAACCTGTTCCGCCAACCAGACTATCGATGGGTCCTGCGTCGCATACAGCACAGGATTGTCCAGTCCTCCCACAAATCTCTGCACTACCGGCACGCCCTCGCCTTCCACGCTGAGCGGGCCGGGACCGTGGAGCTGGAGTTGTAATGGCGCCTTCGGAGGGTCCACAGTCGGCTGCTCGGCCAACCAATTGATCAACGGAGCGTGTGTGACATATACGACAGGCTTGCCCAATCCTCCAACGAGTTTATGCACTACCGGCACGCCGTTGCCATCCACACTGAGCGGGTCAGGACCGTGGAATTGGACCTGTAACGGATCGAACGGCGGGACAAACGCCAGTTGCTCAGCCATGAGCTCGGCCCTGCCCGATCTTATGATAACCTCTTTCCAAGGACCGGGCGCAATAAAAGACGGCCAGCCCTTCAACACTTATATTACAATTAAGAACCAGGGAGTCGGTGCAGCGGGCACTTTTAGTGTGAAACTCTACTGGAACGCAGGATGGAGAACTCTCTATGGCGCCGTGAATACGTATACATATGTGACAACCAACTTTACAACGTGGATGCCCATCTTCTCTTATGCGCCTAACACCACGACGCAGCATGACACATTCATAACCACTGTGACGGTCAATAGCCTTGCCGCCGGACAATCCGTGAGCCTCGTCATTCCTACTACGATCAGCGGCATCGCCACCCACAGCTCATACTACGAATGGGGCGTGATTGATGAAGGCGGTGCTGTTACAGAGACCGATAAGACAAACAATGTAGTGTACCAGGGATTTTCCTGCCTATAGGTAATCTGCTCAACCCTAAGAGGGAGATTCCCCCTCTTAGGGTTGAGAGATCATGAACAAGAATACCCTATGGATTCTCATCCTTCCTCTCTTAATACTTATCTTCTTTAGCGATATTTTCTTTTCCGGCAAGACCCTCTCCAGCTCGTCTCTCATTCCGGGTACTACTCCCTCAGGTCCTTATGGCTTTTCCGGCTACAGACCCCAAATGCCTTTTTCCTTCGATACTGCAGGAAACGCATGGGTCAACGAGCCGAACCCATACATAATAAAAAGGGAGCTGAGTGAGAACACGCTACTCGAATGGAACCCAAACGAGGGTCTTGGTATGCCTTTCATCGCCAATCTGAACAATGAAGTCTTTAACCCTTTAAAGGTGTTTCTGAACCTCGCGCCGAATCCATTTCGTCAGGACCTGTTCTTTCTCCTTAGACTCCTTGTCATGGGTATATTCACATATCTCTTCCTGAAAGAAAAAAGGCTCTCCTCTTTTGCGTCTCTCTTCGGCGCTGCATCGTTCATGCTCTCGGGCTATTCGGTCTGGTGGATCAATCTCCATCCCCTCAGCACTGTAATGTATCTGCCGGGGGTCTTCTATTTCTATGAAAGATGGTGCAATCGAAAAGACCTCAAGAATGCGTTTCTCATGTCCCTGATGCTATCTTTTGCGCTTGTAGCAGGGAAAATTCCCGATGCAATTATGGGGTTGGCGCTTCTGTTTCTTTATGCGATCTGGAGAGGGGTGGTGAGGAATCACAATCACCATCCCCTCACTTCAAGGGAAAGGATAGGAAAAGGCGGCGATGAAACTTCAGGTTGTCATTCCCGCTTGTCGGGAATCTTTCCTCAAGAAGGATGCCGGACAAGCCGGCATGACAAAGTTGACGGCTCCTTTCTCAAACCAATGCTCAGGGAAATGTGGAAGGTTGTTCTTGTCACGGCCTCCGGCGCCTCCATGGCGGCAATTGCGCTTATCCCATTTTTCGAACTTTACTCTCATGCGTCTCCTCTCGCAAAGGCGATAAGGACCGGAGCGGCAGGCCATTCGATTCCCCTTGTCACATCGGTGTCACTCTTCCAGCCCCTCTTCCTTGGATGGAAGAATTATTTCTACGGTTCGTGGCTCAAGTGGACGCCGGATGCTATGCTTCCTAATTTGGGTATAGTGACGCTGACCGTAGTTATCTATGCGCTGCTCGACCGGAAGGTTTTAAGGGAGACACTGCCCTTCTTTGCCTTTTCATTAGTTCTATTTCTTGAGGTATATGGTCTCTTGCCGTCCAATGTAATCTCGAAACTGCCCGTAATAAGAAGCATAGAATTCCTGAAGTACAACTCTATGTTCTACTTCTCCCTGAGCATAATTTCGGCGCACGCCTTTAACGCACTGATGTCTCCGGAGTCGTCGGGAAGAAGACTGTACCTTTCCATAGTCGCAGCCTCAATATTAATACTCGTCTATTTCGTCATCCTGCACAGAATGAGTCCTCCGGGTATGAACGATTACATGATAGCCGTTCTTCTCTGTTCCCTGTCGGGACTTTTCGTCATGGCCCTTAGCTTCTATATCTTCAGAAACAGACAAATATCCGGGGCTGTCGCCTTTCTGCTCCTCATAGGCGAGCTTCTCCTTTATATGCCCAGAGACCACCCGGACAGATACTACCCCTACGAAAGACCGCCATATCTTAAGGTCATAAAAGAGAGAGACCCTTACAGGATTACCGGAGGAGGAAGCTCCGTCCCCCCACTTGTAAGCGCCGCCGTCGGATTGCATGACATAAGGGCTATCAGCGTCTTGATGCCCCGGGACTATTATGTTTTTTTCGAGTCCCTTATGGGGTTTACCCTTCCGGGCACGAACAATCCGGACCCGCTCTTCACTGGAACTTCACCCTTTATCGATCTCGCGGGGGTTAAGTATATAATGAGTGAAAAACCCCTGGAGAAGTCGAAGCTCGAAGAAGAGGTCAGGTCTCAGGTCGGTTCCATGAGGTTAGTGCGCTTGTTTGAGGCGATGAAGACCCATTCCATTAGAGGCGAGGCCACTTACGGTTTTTTTGAGCAGGGGGGCGAAAAGAGGTTCTCTCTCTTCTTCCCGATGAGGTTCACCTTTGAGACAAGACTCAGGATAACCGAGCCTTTCATTGCCGCAGGCTTTACGCTTACGGATGTCCCGAAGGGCTCGGCCGCAAGTGTGAAAATGAAAGTGAAGGACAGGATCGTGGAAGCGAGCATAGGGGAAGGCAGCTGGAAAGATCAGTGGCTCGACGTCTCGGATTATATAGGGAAGTTTGTCACGCTCAGGATCGAGGGAACGAATTCCGGTACCGGAAGGATAGTTGTGGGGAATGTCGGTCTTTCTCCCGGCCCCGAAAAGGAGGGGGTCCTTTATAACAACCTACTGATGCTTCACAAAAAAGAATTTGATATTTTGAGATACCTGGGTGAATACGAGGGCATGCATATTTATGAAAATAGCAATGTCATGAGCAGGGCTTTTATGCTGCACAGGGTAAAAGCCGCAAAAGACCTCGATGACACTATAAGGCAACTGCAGGAAGGACTCAATTTCAGAGAGGTCGGCCTTGTAACATCGCATGCTCTTCTCTCCGCCGATGGAAAGGGCAGTAAGGGGCTGTCTCTCCTTGACGGAGAGAATCCTTCAGTCGGGAGAACTTCGCAAGAGGACGGGAGCGAGGGAGATAAGGTTGTGATAAAGAAATATACGCCTGAAGAAATTGCGATAGAGGTAAGCTCAAAAGGCGGTTTGCTTGTCTTGAGTGATTTGTATTACCCGGGCTGGAAGGTCAAGGTCAACGGAAGGGAGAGCAGGATAGTAAAGGTCTTCGGTCTTTTCAGAGGGGTCCTGGTGGGAGGAGGCAAGACTGAGGTCCTGTTTTATTACCGGCCTATGAGTCTTTACGCCGGCTTCATTATTTCGATATTGACGTTTATTACGTGGTCCGTAATTCTTATGGCTTCAAGGAAGAAGGCCGCTTCCCGCTGAAGCGGCCGGAGCCCGGAGCGGTACGCTACACTTAAATAGACCCTTTCGAACCTCCATGGCCAACTGCGCTGATTTCTTATGGAGCTGTAAGGTAAAATGAAGACGGAGGGAAAAGAGGAGTGGAATGATGGCGGATGATTCGGGCAGATTCCTTAATGTCTTCATGGATCAGAACAACAAGTGCAATCTGAGATGCATTATGTGCGGCTTCAGCGATCCGCGCGCGCGAAGGATACGCAAATACGACATGCCTTTCTGGCTTTTCGAGAGAATAGCGAAGGAAGTCTTTCCCTCTGCCAAGTACCTCGCGCTGTCATGTCTTACAGAGCCGCTTATGACAAGGGACTTCGCGGAACGGCTCGACCTCGTAAAGACATATGCGGTGCCTTTTACCGAGGTTGTGACGAACGGCACGCTGCTCACTGAACCCATAATAGTCAGGATGATCGACGCGCGTATTTCGAGGCTCGCCATATCGCTGGACGGGGCCTCTCCTAAGGTTTATGAATCTATCCGCCAGGGGGCTAAGTTCGACAGGGTGATCGGGAATGTCAGGAGGTTGAATTCAATAAAGAAGGAGAAACAGTCGGACCTGCCACGCCTTCGCATCAACCACGTGCTGTCGGCTGTTAATATAGGCGAGTTTGATGCATTCCTCGGCCTAGCGGCATCCTTGGAGGTTCATGCTATAGACGTACGCACGGTTTTGCCGTGTCAAAACGCAAGATATCAGGGGCGGGAAGACGATTCATTCTTTCGCGGGGTCGAGCAAGCAAGAGATAAACTGCGATTATGGACTCAGGAGAATGGAGTCGAAGATGTAGGATATTTGAGACGTCCGGATGAGGTCTTTCAATTGAGGGATCAATCAGGCGAAAAGGTGACTTGCCGTCGCCCGTGGGATACGGCGGCCATTCATCCCAACGGTGACGTCTTTCCCTGTATAACCTGGCACCGCCGGGGAGGAGGCAACATGGCCCGGCATAGCTTTGAAGCTGTATGGAACAGTCCTGCTTATGAGGCAATAAGGAAAGAGTTCGAAGAGCGGAAGCCGGAGATCGACTGTTTATATTGTACGATCAGGAAGGCGGAGGATGAAGACAAAGATGATTGGTTCCTGGCCATGTTGAAGAAGCGCCGTCCCTCGGGAAGAAAGTGGAGGGCGGTTATAGAGTCTATCGGGAGGATGTTTAAGTGATTGATAAGCAGGACCTGAAGAGGCTGCTTTACTATTTTGTCGATCTGCCCCTGTGGGCCTGGGGTTGCAGAAACGGCGCCCTGGAAAGACGCCTCTATGAGAATTTTAGACCCGATATGCCCTCGATAAGAAGCGGCTATGAGGTACTCGCCCGCTATATGAATATAACGGTGACTGAACCGGAGATCGAAGATGTAGTGCAGAAAACATTCTGGGTAAAGATCATCAGGGAATCGGATGCATATATGTCTTTACGGATGACGGGAAAGAATCTCTCGCGGCATTTTCATTTTGAGGGGATGGACCACTTGCGCTCTGCGCGAGAAGAGAAGCGACCCGTGATTATCCTGACAGGCCATATCGGGAGTTTCTTCAATCCCTCCATTGCATTTTCCCGGCTTGGGTTTGAGGTCTATCCGATCGCAAGGAGCGTAAGCAGGTCTTCTTCCACTCCGTTCGTAACGCGTCTGTATCTTGCCCTCAACTATCGATTTATCGAGAGACGTTTTCCGGGGAAGTTCATCTTGACCGATTTCTCGGGAAAGATGGACCGCAAGATCGTCTCGGTGGCTAAGGACAACGGAATCTTTTGGGTCGCTCTCGACTTCCCATGGCGGGTCTATCGGCTCAAACATCTTCCGGTAAGACTGTTCGGGCAACCAGCGACTCTTCCTTCAGGAATAATTCAATGGGGGATCAGGAAGAAGGCCGTCTTCCTCACGGGCTGGAACAGCGTTGAAGCGGGCGCGCAGGGCTTCTATCGATTATTGACAGTCGATAGTCCGATCGAGACAGGGAATGCGGATGCCGGGGCGGTTCTCCAGGTGTATGCAGACCGGCTTTCGGACTATGTGAAGAGAAAACCCTGGCAATGGATGGCGCTGCCTGTGATCCAGCAGTACGGAGAGGCACTTTCAAGAGGCCCGGAGGGTTTAACGTCACCGGATCATCCCGGTTCTTCTGAGTGTCGCGAAAAATCCATAGACGGAGTTCTTGGATGATTTCCGTTATTATTGTCAATTACGGTTCAGCACGCCAGACGGAGAGGGCTGTCGATTCCGTTCTGAAGAGCGGGACGGAAATCGAAATCGTCGTTGTCGACAATACCTGCACGGCCGTCGAAAGAGAAGCTCTCGATGGGATGCGGAGAACATATGGCTTCGGTCTTATCCTCAATGACAAGAACGTCGGCTTCGCAAAAGCCTGCAATCAGGCGTTCGCCTGCTCAAAGGGAGATTATGTCTTCCTCTTGAACCCGGACGCCTTTGTCATGCCCTCCTGCCTCCGTATATTGAGAGACTTTCTTGAAAATGTACCCGCCGCAGGTTCCGCATCTCCACAGGTGTACTGGGATGATGAAATGCGGTATTTTTTCCCCCGTTATACCTTACCGTCTCCGTCTATGGATTTCTGCGTGCGGCTTGCGTCTCTCTCCCGGACTTTCAGAACCATTTATTCACTCTTGGAAAGACGGAAGAACCTCAAGCTCTGGAAATCTTCCGCACCTTTTGAGGTGAATAACCTCCATGGCGGGGCGGTCATGCTAAGAAGGTCTGCCGTAGAAAGGGCCGGGGGACTGTTTGACGAGAGGTTTTTTCTTTTTTATGAGGATACCGACCTTTTCCTCAGGCTGAGGAAGAGAGGGTACCGTCTTTACACGGTCCCCGGAGCAAGAGCGGTACATAATTACAGCCACAGTGAAAAGAAGATCGAGATAATGTCAAAGACGGGCCGGCTTTACTATGAGAAACACTTCTGCAGGAGCTTTCTCCTGCGGATCTCGTCTTTGCTTCCGGAGGGTCCTATGGAAGGCGGATATCACGATTACGGAACCTGGAGTGCCCCGCCGTCATTCCCGGTCCCCTATGCGTTGCCGGATAATTACCTCTTCGAATGGAGTCCCAATCCCTTGTTCGTTCCCTCGATAGGATGCTTCGGTAAGGGACAGAGGTTCGACCTTTCGTCCCAGGTCTGGGATCTCCTGG
This sequence comes from Nitrospirota bacterium, assembly GCA_021790195.1. GTDB lineage: Bacteria > Nitrospirota > Thermodesulfovibrionia > Thermodesulfovibrionales > UBA9159 > JAJYIF01. The sequence continues at coordinate 67,401 of JAJYIF010000001.1, read as the reverse complement.
ACAACGGAAGATACTATATACGATTGACGCCCCCATCCTGCGGAACGCTAAGGCATACGACAGGCTTCTGGAGGAAGGAGGCATGAATTTCATCATTAGAAACTATATCCCGGGGGACGAAGATAAGATCATCGTGATGTTTAACGAGGTCTTCGGACAAAGACGTGATCTTGCCCATTGGTTTTGGAAATACAGGGACAATCCTTACGGGTCCTATCGGATCAGTCTTGCAATCTCGGAGGAGGGCATACTCGGAGCTCACTATGCAGGTTATCCGGTCAGGGTATTTTCTTCTGCCCTGCCCGGCATGCCTCTTGAAACCACGGCTTATCAGCTCGGCGACAAGATGACGAGGAAGGCCTATAGGTCTGTGGGGTTCGGGAGGAGCGCCCTGATTGCACGAACCTATGCCCGGTTCAAGGAATCGTATGTAGACGATACTGTTCCTTTCTGCTATGGATTTGCAGCACATCACAGCCTGCGCTTCGGAGTGAGCGTCCTTCAATATGCGGACATAGAGCCTATCCCGTACAGGAGGATCTCTCTCGACCGGCTGAAGAAATCGGTCGGAGGCGGCCTGAGGAGGATCTTCTCTCCGGCGGAGGCAAGAGAGGAGGGCTCGATGGGGACCCAATGGACAGATTTCTTTTATTCTGTTGCGGCCGACTACGGATGCCTTGTGAAAAGGGACGCCGCCTACCTTTCCTGGCGCTATGTCCTGAGACCCGACAGGAAGTATCTCATTCTTTCGGTCAGGTCAAAAGACAGGTTTGCGGGCTGGTCGGTGTTTTTCAGGGAGGGGAACAAACTGATCTGGGGGGATGCGCTTTTCAGGGCCGGGGATCTGGAGGCGGTCAAGGCCCTCCTTAACCGCTTATCGTCTCATAAGGTCGCTCGTGGCGCTGATACAGTCGAGTGCTGGTTTCCTCCAAGGCCGCAATGGTGGGACAGGACATTGGAAGGAATCGGTTTTCAGAGAGAGACCGAGCCGAACAACCTCCATTTTACTCTTCCTATCCACCGCGATCTGCGAACTGTAGAGACGATAAGGAAATCTTTCTATTACTCCATAGGAGACAGCGACCTTTTTTGACAGAGAAGTGCGGCGGAAAGTTCTTAATCTTCACAATGACTGAACTCTATTTTCTCATAACCCGGTATCTTCAGGACAAATTCCGGAGATACTACGACCTTCCCTTCTTCAGAATGGTAGAAGACTTTGACATATACGATATCCGGCTCACCTTGGTTCGCTTGACCCAGCATGATCGAACCGGAAGGCCCCAATACCGATTGATTATAATAGAGGCCGCTCGCTGGTCCGCGCAGCACAGTATACAGAACGTGTTTGTCGGGGCCGAAATCCCAGGTGAGCTTATAATTGTCAATGAGTATCTTCACGGAAAGAGGTCCTTGCTCGAATCTCTTCTGTGAGGCAATTAATCTCTTGTAGGGGATGGCAAATCCTGATTCTCTTATGTCTTTCAATCTTTTCGGATCGGAGTACTCAAGAAAGCCTGCCGGAGGGACAATTTGTGTCCTGATTTCCCTTCCAAGGAATTTCCTGTCGATCTTGCGTATGCTTTCGTAGAACCAGGAAGGCTGGTCGGCTCCAATATATTTGTTTTCTGAAGAGACGAAGGCTGTCGCTGATTCTCTTGCATTAATCCTCTCATCTCGTATGTCCTTTGAAAGATCGAAGTCCCTCTTGAGGAATGCGGCAGCGGTCAGGAGGTATACCAAGAAAAGCCCGATTCCAAATATCCGCCACCGGCCTTCTGCTGCGCGACCGAGGAGTATACAAGAAGAGCATATCAGGAAGACCATCATATGGAAGAAATATCTGCCTGTATAATGGTCGCCGTTCAATATGTTTGCGACCGGCAATATGGGGACCATTAGAATGAGGAGAATGAGGAGCATTTCGATCTTCCTGAAGGAGAGAACAAGGGCCGGGAACAGGAAAAGATAGAAAAGCGCCGAATAATCTCCGAACAAGTGAGATGAAAAGGACCTGATTATCCCGTAGAGAAGCGGCAAGATAACGTCGGAACTCAGCGGCTGATTGCTCGGATATCCCCCGATTCCCCCCATGATCCACAATCTCCAGACTGTATAGACCGCCAATCCGAGCCAAAAGGGAAAGGTGTATTTCAGGCGCTTCAACACGGTTCCCGCCGAAAGCAGGAGTGCAACCGCGGGAAGCACGACGTAGACCTCCTTATTTAACGAGGCGAGGACATAGCAAACTCCTGCGGCTGCGGAAATCCTGTTCTTTCTTTCGCTATTCACAAAAAGGGTGAGGCCGAGCAACGCCCAGAAAAGTCCCTCAATGTAATGACGGGTGGAAAACCAGCTTGTAACGGTGAGCGTAATCGGGCTCATCAAGAAAAGCAGGACCCCAAAGAGCGCAGGGTTTCTTTTCGCATAGAGCCGGAGAAAGAAATATAACGTCGCTGCCGCTGCCGCCAATGAGAGCAAACTGTGAATAGAATAACCGGTCGGGTCCATCTTGAAAAGCAGCCAGTCGATCCTGAAGGAAGCGCCGAGCATGGGTGTGAAATTGCTCGCCATAGACCTGTATCTTTCCGGGGAGAGGAACATTTCTTTGAATTGATGCGTTGCGGACGACCAAATCCATTGGGTATCGTCGGAGAGGAACCAGTTTTTCGCAAGAGGCACATAAATAAAGCCAAAGACGAGAAGGACCGCAATAATTAAGGAAAGATATAAGACGGTCCCTCTCCTGCCGGTTGTTCTGTCCATGGCTTCGTCAGATATCATGTGAGCGATTACCCGCAAACGCAACGATCTCGTTAAGCGCGCGTACAAGCCTCTCCAAGACGGACTCTCCGGTATACCTGGCGGCGACCGAAAGACCTCTCTCCGAGAGACTTTGTCTAAGACCTCTGTCCCTCCAGATCGACTGTACACCTTCAGAAACCGCTTTGGGGTCGGATTCCACAAAGAGCGCGTAATCATGCGGGTCGCCGTAGGAGAGATGGGACGGGATTCTGCTCAGGATAGTCGGCACCCCGCATCCCATAGCCTCGAGCGGGGGCAATCCAAATCCTTCCTCCGCTTTCGACATCGAGACGAGAACATCGGAATCCCTGTAAATATCGCCCATGGCAGGATGAGGCACGTGGGAACGATATATGTCCGGCGTTATTATTCCCCTCTCGTCATCAGAAATGGCAAACTGAGACACCCTTACCAACTTAAGCGGTACCGAAAGACTGTTCCTCGCCATTGCCACCCCTTCGAGTGTTGTCCTGATATTCTTCACATCGGCCTCAAAGGGACCTATTACAAGTACATTCAGAATGTCGGGATGTCCACCTGCGGCTATGGGCCTCTGCGGATAGAAGATATCCCCGTTCAGCATCTGGCCTATGTAATAGGTCTTTGCATTGAACCTCTCTTCAAGGAACTTGTTCATATGCGGAGAAACCGTTAGTTTCGGGATCCTGTAAGAGTAGACCTCATCGATAGCCGTCTTAAAGGAGGACAGTTCTTTAAAGCCGCCTTCATAGCCCTGACACAGGTGAGCTGCCATCCCTCTTTTCGCTTCATACGCGTCTCTTACCGTGGGCCAGTATGTGCCTATGACTATATCTGAATCAGGAATGGTGGAAGCATCGAAACGGGCCGCTTTAACGACTCTCAACCTGAAGGGATACCAGGTCGGTCCGGCGTCCTTTGAGAGGACCGTAACTTCATGTCCCGCATCCGAGAGAAGCTCGGCCTGTTCAAGCACAACCTTGTTCCCGCCCCAGAGTTCCGTGCTTTCAAGAAGATAAGTTATCCTCAGGGGACGGGATGCCATAACGGTCTATCTCTTTGCGACAACGTAATAGCCCGGATTGAAGATATCGTCGCCGACGTTCTCTATCTTGACGAACTTACTCAACATTGCCGTAATCTGCTTTCTAAAGCGCAAGGGGAAATCCTGGGGCTTCATCTCTACTATTGAATAACCGCTCCTTCTGAACATGTCCTCTATGGATATTTTGGTAAAGAACCTGATGTGCGAGATACAGAGGTGTCCGAAAGGCAAGTAATCCCACCGTCCTCTCAGCAGGTCCAGAATGACGGAGTAATGTCCCGTATTCGGAATAGAGGCAATAACGATACCTCCTGGTTTCAGCCATTTTCGGGCTTTTTCAAGAACGCTCCACGGATCAAACAGGTGCTCTATGATGTCGGCAAAAATGACGGCGTCCAGCTCTCCGTCAAACGGAAGGTCAGACTTCTCAATATCAATACAGAAGACTTCGTCAAGTCTGTCCATGGCGATACGCGCGGCCTTCCTGTTGACTTCTGCACCGAAAACCCTGCATCCCCTCTCCCTTTTGATCATTTCACCCATAAGGCCCTTTGCACAGCCGACGTCGAGGACCTTTCTCAGTCCGTGGGGGACAAAAGGAAGTATATCCTCTCTGCGGAATGCGAAATAGTCGCCGAATCTATGAATAAGGGACGACGGCACAAGTGCGTTTTTCAAAAAGACGGGGACTTCGCCGAGCTTTGTTTCAGGCGGCAGCTTCAGGAGAGCCTCGGTGCGCAGAAGGTATGTCAGGGGAGGGATTTTGGAATCTCGAACGTAGGTTCCCGCATGGTTTTTCGTCATCAATGCCGCGGCATCGTTGAAGGTAAGGCGGGAAAAATACGGCACGTCCACCTTGAAGATATCACCGCAAACTGGAGAGGCAAGTTCAATACCGGTTCTCAGGGCCTCTTTCAGAGGCTCAAGCCAATTGTCCGAGTAGTAAACTGTGTCGTCAAGCGAAATGGCCGCAAGAGGGGTTGCGACCTCTTCCCGAATCATTTTGACCGAAACCGTGCAGGGGTCTTCCGACACGACGGTCTTAAGAGAATTTCCGGCATGGAACGTCTCTTTCGATACTTTCCGAAGAAGCAGTTCCTCTGTGGAAGGCTCATCGAGCGGTCTTTCCATATAGATAAAAGTGACTTCTTCGTGTAGGCGCTTCATAATACCAATATTTGTCAAAGGGGTTTCTCGGGTTTGTTTGAGATCTCTTCAGGAAAAAGATCTTCCATCTCTACAGAATGAGCCATTCCTGCAAGAGAGAAAACAAAAATGATCGAGACAAGAAGTGCGCCTATCCTGCTCGATGAAATCACCTGCCTGTAAGATATATTCTGAATTATTATATCACAGCAGATGTCAAAGATGTGTCGTGCGGTGAAGAGAGCAAAGCGGATCTGACGGCGTTTGGGTCTGCCTGGTGTCCGGATCCGCCCCACTGGAAATGTCGCTATTATTCATATGGTTGCGTTTTGGGTGGCGTAATTCGTCTGATTGTAGTGAGATCGTCAGGTCTGTTATAATTCTTGAGATGGCATCCGGAAGAAAGAAGAAAGGTCCCGCCGATAAGAAGAATAAGCCCAAGGACATCAGTCTCAGGCGCTTTGTAATTACTTACCTGGCGCTGATAATCGCATTCTTCATTTTTTCGTGGCTCAAGCCGATACAGAAGATAATAGATGTCAACGCCTTGTATACGCATCTTCTTGTGGTTGTTACTTCCAGGATACTCGGGCTGCTGTACCACCCGTGCATTACTAACGGCACTGTTATAAGGCTGCCGGCAATGTCCTTCGACATCGGTGTGGCCTGTAACGGGATCGAGGCGGTGATGATATATTCCGTTGCGGTAATGGCCTATCCGTCGCAGTGGAAGAAGAAGATAATCTGGATAACAGCCGGCTTCTTTATCCTTCAAACGGCGAATATTTTGAGGATAGTGGTGCTCTCCTATGTCGGGAGCTATCTGAAGGGGCTCTTTGAGTTTGTCCATATTTATATAGCTCAGGGGGTGATGATTGCTTTGTCTCTAACGATCTTCTTCATTTACCTTCACTATGCGAAAGGCGCTGAAGCAGATCATAACTAAGCCTCAGGTTCTGAAAGCGCTCCTCACCTTTTTCGCGGCGTATATCGTCCTGACAATCATCTGGATGCAAGTTGCGGGAATTTACGGATATGGGATCGAATTTATCGCATCTGAATTTGTAGCGGCAGCGAAGGGAGTCCGCTTAGACGGGATCGTGAGGGAAAAGGACATTGTTACGGCGACCTTTTGTTCATTAAAGGAAACGGAATATGTCTGCGTGGACATTCTGACTAAGGCCTCTGCTTTCTCCACCAACGTGCCCCTGGTCCTTTCCATGCTGGGCGCGCTCTTCCCTTTTTTAAGGAACAGGAAAAGGGCGTATGCGGAGGCGCTCTTGATACTCGTCCTCTTCCACCTACTCCATGTCTCCTTGCTTGAGACGTGGAGATTGACAAGCGAATTTACGGGTCAGGGTATCGAGGCTGCGAATAAGGTCCGGTTGTCCGCCTATTATTTCTTTTGGGGGGTGGTCGAACACGCGTCGATGAGCTTCGTTCCTTTCTTGATTGTGACTTATATATTTGTAAGGTTCAGGAAATAGAGGTATGCCCCTGGAGTGGATAAGAGAGTTTCGGACAACATGAAACCATTCAACCAGCCGCCTCGCAAGAAAGCGCTTAATTATTTTGGACCGGCATTTATCTTTTTACTGGTGCTTTTGACTTTTCTTGCATATTTCAGGTCCCTCCACGCCCCCCTGTTCTTTGACGATCTCATATATATAAGACCGCTTAGATTGAAAGGTATCATGCATAATCTGTCTTTAGGTTTCCGTTCAATCGCAGTGTTTTCTTTTGCTTTGGACTATCACTTCTTTGGTATGAACCTTGTCGCATTCAGAATTACGAACATAATCCTTCATATCTTTTCGGCCCTCTCAGCTTCTTATCTGACCTATATCACATTGACCCTTCCGTCTGTGCGAGACATAAGCAGGAAGCTTGGAGAGGGGAAGAAGCCTTTATATATCGCCCTGTTCGTTGCGACTTTTTTCTTGCTTCACCCTATTCAGACTTCGACGGTGAACTACATTACGCAGAGAATGGCCATAATGGCGGGAATGTTTTCCTTTATAGGACTCATCCTTTATGTGAAAGGGTTTGCCGGCGGCGGGAAGAGGTCGGCGTTACTTTATTGTCTTTCAGCCCTCTCTTTTGTTCTCGCTGTATTCTCAAAGGAAAACGCTGTGATGGTTCTTGTTATGCTTCCGGTCTTTGACCTTTTCTTCCTTTCCGCGTTTCGGTGGTCCGAGTTCAGAAAGAGATTTATAACACTCTCTGTAATACTGATATCTATGGTGTCAATCGTAGCATTTAAGATGAATATGGTCGGATTAATGGAGAAGATTGCCACTATACTTTCAAATCGGAATCAACCTATGGAAAGATACGCCTGGATGGGGATGGACATCAATTGGACACCCGTCGAGTATCTATTGACGGAACTGAGAGTGGTCTCAAGATATATTTTCCTCATTCTTGTCCCGGTTCCTTCATTCATGGTATTTGACTATTCCAATGCCTATCCCGTATCAAGGGACCTGTTCCATCCTCTCACTACATTTGTTTCTCTGCTCTTTCTTTTGTCGCTTGTCGTTTTTTCTCTGAAGAATATTAAGAGGTTTCCATTTATCTCCTTTGGGATATTGTGGTATCTGGTGACGATTTCCCTTGAGAGTTTCATAGCGCTCGGACTGGACCCGTATTTTGAGCATAGGAATTATCTGCCCAGTTATGGACTATTTCTCGCTCTTTCTTCTCTTCTCATATATGGAAACAGATCCGAGATTCGGATAAAGAGGGAGAAGATCATTCTGTTTGTTGCGCTCCTTTTATTCGGCCTGTCTCTAATAAGGAATGGGGTATGGAGAGACGGAAGTGCGCTCTGGAAGGATGTCGTTGACAAAGTTCCTGGCAATATCAGGGCCCGCATCAACCTCGGAGTCGCCTATGAGAGGAGCGGCCTGACTGACAGGGCCATTGAACAATATCAAATTGTTTTGAAGAGAAAACCCGATGAGCCCGGAGCGCACCTCAACCTGGGCATCGCCCTGTTCGACAAGGGCCGGACGGATCAGGCGATTCGGGAATATCAGAGCGCATTGGACTCCGTGACGAGGCTGGCATCCTCACATGAAGGGGACGCTCTGCTGGACAGGACCAATGCTGATATCTATTATAATCTCGGGACCGCCTTTCAGAAGAAGGGCTTGACTGATAAAGCGATCGAACAATATCAGATTGCGTTAAGATTAAACCCCGACTTTGCCGAGGCCCATGTGAACATGGGGATTGCTTATGGGCGGATGGGTTTGATGGATAAAGCGCTTGAGCATTTTCAGAAGGCGGTGGAGTTGGACCCTGACTTTGCAAAGGCAAGGTATAACCTGGGAACCGCCCTGCTCAAGAAAGGATCGACAAAAGCGGCTGTTGAGCAGTTCCGGGCCGCTCTGAAGTTAGATCCCGGGTATGTCGACGTCCAAAATAATCTGGGGTCCGCCTACATGATTCTGGGGTCGACGGACAAAGCGATAGAGCATTTTCAGGTCGCCATAAGAATGAAGCCCGGTTATGCGCAGGCACATGCCAATTTGGGCAATGCTTTCTTTTTAAAGGAAAGGACTGATGAAGCGATCGAGCAGTATCAGATCGCGTTGAAATTAGATCCTGAATCTGCCGAGGTTCATAGGGAACTGGGGGATGTCTTCTTCAAGAGAGGTCAGACAGACAGGGCGATTGAGGAATACGAGATTACATTGAAATCAGAACCGGATGATGCAAATACCCGCCATAGGCTCGGTGTTGCATACATGAAGAAAGGGTCCGCGGACAAGGCGATCGAACAGTATCAGATCGCCGTGCGGCTGAATCCGGGGTCAGCTGAAGACCGTCAGCTTCTGGGCGATGCCTTTTATCAGAAGGGGTTGATGGACAAGGCTATTGAACAATACGAGGCGGTCATAAAGGCGCAGCCGAACAATGCCCTCGTCCATTTCAATCTTGGAGTTGCTTATACGAGAAAAGGGTTGATAGAGAAGGCGGCGATCCAGTTGGAGACCGCAGTGAGGATGTATCCGGATGACCAGAGGTTCCAGAGCGCACTTAAGGCTTTCAATGAATATAGAATCACCCTGGAAAAGGCAAAAGGGAAAAGTCTGCGGCAAAACCGCTCGATATCGAGTATTAAGTAAAATTACTTTTAGGCGGGCATCTGTTTCGAAGATCCGGGTTTTCTGACTGGTCGGTCGTCGGCAATAGTAATTTCGATAGTATAATGTGGTATCATAGCAATTATGATCAAGTTTGTCCCCAAGAGAGCATTTTAGTGAGCGAAGGCTCTTTTTTGGTTATCTTTTCTGCCTCCTTACTTCTCCTGATTGCAGGGCGGGCGCTGTCAGTGACGCCTTCTTTCGTTCTGACTCTTGAGTCTCCTTCGCGGAGCAGCTGCCGCCAGAGATGAAGTCCCTTCTCGCGAATCTCTATCACGGCAGGCATATACTCAGGACGATGGTTGTTAAAGACATAAAGTCAAGATATGCCGGCTCGCTTTTCGGTCCTCTCTGGTTGTTAATAACCCCTCTTTATCAGATACTCCTCTATACATTGCTTTTTTCGACAATTTTGAAAGTCCGTTTCGATGAAGGTGCGGGAACCTCGTCTTTTGTCGTTTATCTTCTCGCCGGAATGATTCCGTGGCTTTTTTTTTCGGAAGCTACTATGAGGGGGATTTCCGCATTTATAGACAATGCACATCTGATAAAGAAGGTGAAATTCCCCATGGAAGTTTGTGTTTTTACGGTGGTCCTTTCTTCGGCGGTCACCTTTCTTATTTATATGGTCTTTTATCTCGCCATGCTCATCTTTATGGGGGTTCTGAATCTCAAAACAGTTTCGCTCTTCATATTGCCGATTACGATCCAGGTGCTGCTGACATTGGGCCTTTCCTTTGGTCTGGGGAGTCTGGCGGTATTTTTCCGCGATATAACTCAGGCGACCGGGATGGTTTTGAACCTCGTTTTCTTTCTGACGCCGATCGTTTATCCGACAACTTCTATCCCAGAGCGGTTGCGGGGACTATTCAATATCAATCCTTTCTATTTTGTGGTGGAGATATCGAGAAGCGCACTTATCAGGGGAAGAATGCCTGACATGGTTTCGGTCCTTTATCCTTCCGTATTCGCACTGGCTGTATTCTTCGCCGGTTATTATGTTTTCAGGAAGACGAAAGAGGCATTCAAGGATATCCTTTAATGGATGGTTTCGGTTTTTCTGTAAAGACGCTAAACCTCACTAAAGAGTACCATATCTACGACCGCCCCTCGGAGAGGCTGAAGGAACTCTTCTTTCGGAAGAAGAAACACAGAGTTTTCAGGGCACTGGGGCCGCTGGATATCGAGGTGCGAAAAGGCGAAACACTGGGCATCGTGGGAGAGAATGGGGCCGGCAAGAGCACATTTCTGAAACTCGCCGCAGGCGTCATAGAACCATCATCCGGTACGATCGAAGTATGCGGCAAGGTGTCGTCGATATTGGAACTCGGCACGGGGTTTAATCCCGAGTTTACAGGAAGGGAAAATGTGTTTCTCAATGCAGCACTCCTCGGGCTTTCAGCGAGGGAGGTAAACGAGAGACTGGGGAGGATAGAGAACTTTGCCGATATCGGGGAGTTTTTTGATATGCCGGTGAAGACATATTCTTCAGGAATGTATATGAGGCTGGCCTTTTCTCTCGCGGTTCATGTTGATGCAGACATGATTATCATTGACGAAGTACTTGCCGTAGGCGACGGAGCGTTCATGAAAAAGTGCATTGACAGGATGTGGGACCTTAAGAGGAACGGGACCACTCTTCTTTATTGTTCCCACTCCCTCTATACGGTGGCGAATTTCTGTGATAGGGTTGTGTGGATTAAGGAAGGGGAAGTGCAGGGGATAGGCGAGCCGAAGGAGGTTATCTCAAGATACGAAGACTATCTGAGAGAAAAAGAGACGCAGGAACCCCCTGAAGCGCCTGCCAGGCGTCCCGCTGCGGAACAGAAGATTGCCGAGGTAAGGAACGTGACCGTTATGTCAGGCGGGAAAGAGGTCGGGAACTTCATAGACCATGCGTCAGACCTTGAAGTGCTTGTGGATTTCCAGATCTTTACGGTCGCCAGGGTCCACGTGGGTTTTGCGGTAGACAGAAACGACGGCCTTTGCTGTTATGGGGACAGCATGCATAGACAGGGGTTTGTCCCTTTCCAGGGACCTGGCCGAGGCAGTGTGAGGATCCTTTTCAAGAACTTTCCTCTCCTGAGCGGCGCATACAAGTTCGTGATCTTCCTCCTGGACGATACAAGCGTGTGTCTCTTTGACAGAAAGGAATCGGCAGTTGTGAAAGTGAACACGGCCAAGAAAGAATGGGGGCTGTGTTATATGGATCATGAATGGAAGATATAATTGCTTATTATTCTCCTTTAAGTCTTGCTATCTCATATTCCATTAGGGCGATTTTCTGAGACAGTTCTTTGTTTCTGCTCTTTAGTTCCGAGACAACGATCGAGAAATAGAGCATAACGATAGCGAAGAGGAAGAAGATGAGCATAAAGACAAGCGTCGGCGGATAGTTGATGTGCAGCTTAAAGGCAAGTGGGTCGATAATCAGATCTGCAAAGGAACTGCAGAGCAATGCGACGCCGGCAAGGAGCCAGACGATGGAAAGTTCTTCCCTTAACTTCCTGTTCCTGACGAGTCCAAGTATCACCAGGAACAGCAACAGGCCTGAAAGAAAAACGGATATTCTCACGCTGACGGACATGGCTTCTTAGTCCTCCTTTCTCAAGAAGATCATTAAAATGGCCAGGCACATTCTGAGCACATAAACGGCGGGCCTGAACCCGCTGTGCATGGATTTGCCTTTGAGTTTTTCCTTCATTCTCACGGGCGCTTCGACAATCTTGAAATCCATTTTGTGAAGGGCCATGACGATGTTGACGTCCGGATAATCCAGGGGATAATTGTCGTCCCTGGCCAGGTACGAGAAGGCCTTGCGGTCAAGCAACTGAAAACCGGATGTTGGATCGGAAATTCTCATTCCTCCATAAAGCCGCGCAATCCATGAGAACAGCCGGACACCGATCTTTCTTAGAAAACCCATCCGGTAGGAACCTTCGATGAAACGTGAGCCAATAACCACGTCCGCCTTTTCCCGTTCCATCGTATCTATCAGAGCTTTCACGGAAGCGGGGTCATGCTGTCCGTCCCCGTCTAAAGTGACAGTAAAATCATAGGCGTGCTCCACTGCGAAGCGAAAGCCGGTCTGCACGGCACCCCCGTAACCGATATTAAAGGGAAGGTCCAATACCTCGGCGCCTCTTTGTTTCGCCAGCGCCGAGGTATTATCCGTAGAGCCGTCGTTTACGACGAGGATATCGGCCTGGGGGTTATCCTTTTTCGTGGAGTCGATGACATTTGCGATATGCTCTTCTTCGTTGTAGGCAGGGATGACGATCAGATAAGGCTTCATTTTCCACCGGCCTTCTTCTATGATTATGAGTCATTACGATATGTTATTATAGCAGGGTGGAGTCCTATGGTAAATACCTTCGAGGAAACTGGAGAGATCCTTAGATACCGCGAGCTTCTCAGAAACCTTGTCTTGAGAGATGTCAAGATAAGATACAAGCGTTCTGCCCTCGGTTTCTTATGGGTTATGCTCGACCCTCTGCTCATGCTTCTCATCTTTTATGCCATATTTGCCGGACTTTTCGGAAGGTCTGTGGGACAATACCCCGCCTATGTAATGTCGGGGCTCATCATGTGGCAGTTTTTTTCGCAGGGTACGAAAGTCGCCTCACTGGCTTTTCTACAAAACCGGAACCTCATAAACAAGATATATCTGCCGAAGGCCATCTTCCCCCTCTCGGTCGTTGCCTCTTCATCGGTCCATTTTATTTTCTCCCTCATTCCCCTCTTTATCATTATGCTGTTTTCTGGAGCAAAGTTGGGCCTTAACCTTGTCCTGCTGCCCTTTGTCGTAGGGATCGTTTTCGTGTTTTCTTACGGCGTGGCCCTGACCGTCTCGACACTTGCGGTCTTCTTTCACGACGTGATCTATATCTATGACGTCCTTCTGCTGGGATGGATGTACCTCTCGGCAATATTTTATCCTGTCTCCATACTGCCCTGGAAGCTACAGGTCCTTATGTCGTTTAATCCCCTGTACCATTTCATAAGTCTTTTCAGGGCGAGTCTTTATGACCCCTCGCTTCTGACTGCGGGGCATATTTTTTCGGGTGTGGCTTTTGCTGTGCTCTCTCTCCTGGCCGGTTGGATTATCTACTGCAGGAACAGAGATAGGCTAATATTCTACCTATAGGAGGGATGAGGCCCTATGATAGCCCTTCAGGGCGTATCGGTCGGATACAGACTTGTCGAAGAGCGGAGGAGATCGTTCCAGGCGCATGTCATCAACTATATCAAGGGCAGGAGGGTGAAAAGACAGACCCTGTGGGCACTTAGAGATATATCTTTGGAGATAGGCCTGGGAGACTCCCTGGGCATAATCGGTCCAAACGGCGCCGGCAAGAGCACGCTGCTGAAAGTTGTTTCCGGTGTCATAAAACCCGCGGAAGGTCGGGTCAACGTCGGAGGCAAGGCGGCTCCGCTGATTGAGCTTGCTGCCGGTTTCGACGACGAACTTACCGGAAGAGAGAACATTTTTCTGAACGCCTCGATTCTCGGTTTTTCGAGGCGGGACATTGAACAACGCTTTGACAGGATCGTGGATTTTTCGGAATTGCGGGATTTCATCGACACCCCGCTTAAGAATTACTCCTCCGGAATGACCGCACGGCTGGCGTTTTCTGTGGCGACAGAAGTCGACCCCGACATCCTCATCATCGATGAGGTCCTCGCAGTCGGGGACGCTCATTTTAGGCAAAAGAGCAAGGAAAGGATACGGGAGTTCAAGGATAGAGGGGTCATCATTCTCTTTGTGTCTCACGATATGGAGCAGGTTAGGAGTCTTTGTAACAAGGTCCTCTGGCTTGATCACGGAAGGACAAGGATGCAGGGAGGGCCGGAAGAAGTGATAGCGGAATATGAGAAAGAGGTGACGGGTGACGGGGCCGTCAGGGCCTTTAGATAGCCAGGAGAAGTCCGCTGAGGGACGATGAGAATACTCCATCTCCTTTATGAAAGTCAGGGCGATTTTTTTGGAATCGGCGGTGTAGGTGTAAGGGCATATGAGATCTATAAGCGCCTGAAAGACCGTCATGAAGTTACCCTTCTCTGCAAGAAATACCCCGGCGCGAGAGACCGGGAAATAGATAATCTAAAACATGTGTTTGTCGGAACGGAAAGCAGAAGCCTTGCGAAGACCCTTTTGTCTTACGCCTATCATGCCGCGCTCTTCGTGAAAAGGCATAATGCAGAGTTCGATATCATAATTGAGGAATTCTCTCCCGCCATCCCAACTTTCCTGCACGCCTTTTCTGGGAAGCCCGTTGTTTTGCAGGTGCAGGAATATACGGGAAGGCACTATTTCGAAAAATATAACCCCCTCTATGCCTTGACTCTCTTTCTCTTTGAACGACTGAGACCGAAGTCTTACGCTAATCTTATTTTTGTCAGTGCCACTACCGCGAAGAGAGTCGCTCTTGGAAGCAGGAAACGAATAGGAATTATTCCGAACGCTATATCAGGGGAATTGCTGAAAATATCCCCCGAAGAGGGCGATTACATTCTCTATATCGGCAGGATAGACATCTGCAAAAAGGGTCTTGATCTGCTTATTGAAGGTTATGGGGCTTTTCTGGACTCATTTCCTAATGTCGGATTGATCATTGCGGGTGACGGGAGGGACAGGGAAAGATTCGAAAGAATGCTTTCAAAACTACCCGAGCATGTGAGTAGTAATATAAAACTGTCGGGTTGGGTTTCTGGAAGTTATAAAGAAGAACTTATAAGAAGGGCGTTATTTCTTATCTTTCCATCAAGGCACGAGTCTCAGCCGATAGCCGCCCTTGAGGCTATGGCGTGCGGGAAGGCGGTTGTCGTGAGCGGGATACCTGAATTCGCCTTTGTGACGGAAAACGGAGCGGGGATATCTTTCAAACCGGGCAATGTCGTATCGCTTGCACAGTCCATGAGGGACATGGCGGCGAGTAAAGAACGTAAAGAGATGGGGCAAAGGGGAAGGGGATGGGCGAAGGATTTCTTGTGGGACAGGATCGCTGAAGAGTATGAACAGTTTCTTAAAGAGATTTCGGCAGGGAGAAGATAATGTGCCGTGTACTATTGACCGATTTGAAGTATGCAATAAGAACAATCCGTAGTCGACTGATCTGGAACGATATGAACCACAATGAACGACCTCTTGTCACGGTGATTATCCCCATGTATAGCCGTGCCGAATTTCTGCGTTCAATCCCGGAAAGTCTTTTTGCCCGGACTCGTGGCGCCGAGCGGACTGAGATAATCATAGTTGATGGCGGATTGGCCGACGACGTCAGAAAATTCTGCGGGAATACGATAAAGATATTGTGCGTGAGACAGCAAGAAATATGGAGATGGCTGGCGCAAGAAGCAGCGGGATAAGGACGACCCGTGGAAATCCGATCATGTTCCGTTCAATGTTGCGTGGCACAGCCTTCTTGGGGAATGAAAACAATTATAACACATAAAGACGCGGACATCGAAATCGAGAGAATGGCCCCGGGCAGGAGCAGGATTACGGTCAGGTTGCTGCGCAGAGAATTGTTCATGCCTTACGGAACATGTGAAACGACTTATCCCGTCGATTTGATAGAGCACATTCTGGATGCGAAGGGACCAGCCTGGCTTTGTGATGAGATCATGCGGGATGAATCTCCCGACTATCTGCAAGAAAACCTGAGATATGACCTCCTGAGCCATATCAGCGAAGATGAATTCAGGGGCAAGCGGTTGTTGGATTTTGGATGCGGTTGCGGAGCGTCGACAATGGTATTATCCAGGATGATGCCGTTTACCAACATAGTGGGGATAGAGTTGAATGACAGGTTATTGTCCGTAGCAAGGCATAGGGCGGAGCATTACGGGTTCACCAATGTGACGCTGTTGCTTTCCGGAAGCGCAGATCAAGTCTCCGGGGACATTGGCGAATTTGACTATATACTGCTGAATGCAGTATATGAGCATTTTCTGCCTCGAGAGCGCAAGACATTGCTGCCTCAAATGTGGAAGCGGCTGAAGCCCGATGGCATTTTATTTGTTACGGAGACACCATACAGATACTTCCCGATCGAGCTTCATACAACAGGTTTGCCGTTGATCAATTATTTGCCGGACAGGATAGCTTATCTTTGTGCCCGCAGGTTTTCTGGAAGAAATCTGAAAAATTATACATGGGAAGATCTGTTAAGAAAGGGCATAAGAGGTGCAACTGTCGGAGAAATACTCGGGAACTTAAGAGTCCCCGATGATGGATGCAAACCGGAGCCGCTCAAACCCTTCAGACTGGGTGTAACAGACAAATCCGACTTGTGGCGAATACAAATGAGCAGATATCTTGAGCGCGCCTCTTTGCAGCGTCCCGACAAAGTCCGCATCATATCTCTGCTAAGAGCAGGTCTGTCATTATCGGGAAGAGCATTAAAGTTGCTCGGAGGAAATATCTTCCTGTCGCGCCTCTCGATGGCTATCAGGAAACGGCCGTTGCGCTCCATCGGGCCGTTGAGATCACGGGCGGACACTTGATGATCAGAATCTGAGATGATGTGCGGGCTTGTCGGAAATTGGGTTTCATCTTTCTGCTGGTCTTCGGCGCCAGGCTCATTTTATGGGTCTTTGTCGCCGGTCATCCTGAAAGGGCTTTTGATAATGATTCTATAGTCTCACGGACACATTGTCGGGATATTCTCTTTTGATATTCTCAGACGTTGTCCAGCATGTGCCCCAGCTTTTTCTTCTTTGTCTGGAGATAAATAATGTTTTTCTCATGGGGTCTGCTTTCGATAGGCACCCTCTCGACTACCTTGAGGCCGTATCCTTCGAGGCCGACGATCTTTTTGGGATTGTTGGTCATAAGTCTCATCCTGCGGACCCCGAGATCGACGAGGATCTGCGCGCCGATACCGTAGTCTCTCAGGTCGGGCTTGAAGCCGAGTTTTATGTTAGCCTCCACAGTGTCCAGTCCCTTGTCCTGGAGCTCATAAGCCCTGAGCTTGTTCGCAAGCCCTATACCTCTTCCTTCCTGCCTCATATACAGGACAACGCCTTTGCCCTCTTTGTCCACCATGCCCATGGCCTTGTGCAGCTGTTCTCCGCAGTCGCACCTCTTTGATCCGAATACGTCGCCAGTCAGACATTCCGAATGCACGCGCACGAGGACAGCTTCTTCCGGTTTCAATTCTCCCTTTACGAGGGCAATATGGATGTTGCTGTCCATATCGTTTGCATATGCGATGGCCCTGAAATCGCCGAACTCCGTAGGTAGCTTGACGTCCGAGATCCTCTTTACAAACCGCTCCGTCCTTGTCCTGTAATGGATGAGATCTTTGACTGTCACTATCTTAAGGGAATGTTTCCCGGCGAACTCCATCAGCTCCGGCACCCTCGCCATGGTCCCGTCGTCGCTCATTATCTCGCATATCACGCCGGCGGGATAAAGGCCTGCAAGACGCGCAAGATCGACCGAGCCTTCAGTCTGGCCGGCCCTCTGCAAAACCCCGCCAGGCTTCGCGCGCAGAGGAAAGATATGGCCCGGCCTTGCGAGGTCTTCCGAACTGGTCTTCGGGGCTATGGCGGTGAGTATGGTAGTCGCCCTGTCGGCAGCCGATATCCCGGTCGTGACGCCTTTCTTGGCCTCTATGGATACAGTGAAGGCCGTGCCGAACTGTGAGGTGTTGTCGTCCGTCATCATCTGCAACTGCAGCTCATCAACCCTTTGGGGAGTAAGGGAAAGGCATATGAGGCCCCTACCGTGCTTTGCCATAAAGTTTATGGCCGCAGGCGTAACCTTCTCGGCGGCCATGCAAAGGTCCCCCTCGTTTTCCCTGTCTTCATCATCCACGAGGATCACGATCTTGCCACTGGCAATATCCTCTACGGCTTCATCTATGCTGTTGAACTTATACTTTTGCATCCTCTCATCCCTCCCGCATAAATCCCGCCTGTTGCAGGGATTTCAACAACCTCCCGTCGCCGCCGGACGATGACGCCGAAGACCCTTTCACTAACCTGGCCACATATTTCCCTATGATGTCCGCCTCAAGGTTTACGCTGTCGCCTACCCTTTTAAGACCGATGGTAGTGACCTTCGCCGTGTGGGGAATAATCATTACGCTGAAGGAATCCCCTGACACCTCAACGACGGTCAAACTTATTCCATCAACCGCGACGGAGCCTTTGTCCACAAGCAAACCGGTGAGTTGTCCGGGCGAATCAATGACGATCCTAAAGGCGTCTCCTACAGGACTCTTTTCTTTTATCCTGCCCACGGCGTCTACATGACCCGTCACGAAATGTCCGCCGAGCTTTCCGTCCGCGCGAAGCGAGGGCTCCAGGTTCGCCCTGTCTCCCGGCCTGAGACCGCCGAGATTGGTTGACCCCAACGTCTCAGCAGACACGTCGAAGGCAAGCACATCCTTCTTAATGTCTACAATCGTAAGGCAGACGCCGTTGATAGATACGCTGTCTCCGATCTCCGCGTCCTTTGACAGACTTCCGGCAGAGATCGCGAGGCGTGCATCGGCCACCTTGCGATCCATGGAGACAACTGTTCCCAACTCAACAATAATGCCGGTAAACAATCTACGCCTCTATATCGACATTGAAATCCAGAGTTCTTTGATAGACCCCGAAGATATCGACCTGTACAGACCACGATGTTTGCACATGGATATTATTTCCGTCTCTTTCCACTGTGATATCATCCTGCTTGATGGGAATATTGTAGCTTTGAGCGGAAGCATAAATATCCTTTCTCACTCTATTCAGATCCCCTGTCGCGCCGGCGGTGAGGGCTATGTCCGTAGCCTCGCTCTTGAAGGCCGAATACCTATAATAGGGCATGCCGAACTTAAGGCCGGTGTAAACCGCCACCACAAGTATGCAGATCGACAGCAGCGGCTTTATCCAGCCTCTTTCGTTATGAAGGTATTTCAATTTATGAGCTTCCCTATTCTGTCGAATCTCGGCCAATGCTTCTTGCTGTTCCACGACCAGTATATGATAAGGGCTTTTCCCTTAATCTCCTTTGTGTCCACAAAGCCCCAGTATCTGCTGTCGTAACTCTGGTCGCGGTTGTCCCCCATCATGAAGTATTTGCCCTTCGGGACCGTGTAAGGGCCGAAATTGTCCCTCGCATCCAGTTCCCTCGGTCTGATATAGTTGTCCGTGTGCTGGACATAAGGCTCATTTACGGGCTTGCCGTTTACATAGATCACCTTGTTCTTCGATTCTATCACATCGCCCCCAACCGCCATCACCCGCTTGATGAAATCCCTGCTCGGGTCTTCAGGATACTTGAACACTATTACGTCCCCTTTTTCCGGCTTCCTGAAAACGAGTATTCTCTTGTCGGTGAAAGGTATGGTCGTCCCGTAGATGAACTTGTTCACCAATATGTGGTCTCCTACGAGCAGAGTCGGGATCATCGAGCCCGAGGGTATCTTGAACGCCTGGACAAAATAGGCGCGTATGAACAGCGCCAGCACAAGAGCGGTAACAATGGCTTTGGTATATTCCCACAGTATTTCTTTATTTGTCTTCTTCACCGGATGATTTTCCTCCATTGTAATTACTGAGCGTATAGCGTATAAGGCATAAAACTGCCTTATACGCTATACGCTTATTTCACCTTAAGCACCGAGAGAAACGCCTCCTGAGGGATCTCTATGCGCCCTACCTGTTTCATCCTCTTTTTCCCTTCCTTCTGCTTCTCCAGAAGTTTTCTTTTCCTGGTGATGTCGCCGCCGTAACATTTGGCAAGGACGTCCTTGCGGAGGGCCTTCACACTTTCCCGCGCAATCACCTTGTTGCCTACCGCTGCCTGTATTACGACCTCATAAAGCTGTCTCGGTATTACTTCTCTCAGTTTTTCGGCAATCTGCCTTCCTTTATAATACGCCTGATCTCTCTGAACTATCAAGGAAAGGGCATCGACAGGCTCCCCGTTCAATAATATGTCGAGTCTTGTCAGATCGGATTCCCGGTATCCTATGAACTCGTAGTCCATCGAGGCATATCCCCTTGATAAGGACTTTAGTCTATCATAAAAATCCCAGAGGATTTCGTTCAGGGGGACCTCGTAGACCACCATTATCCTCTCTTTCCCTATGTAAGTAAACTCTTTCTGGATGCCGCCTTTTTCCTGGCAGAGGTCGAGAACGGAGCCGATGAAGGACTGGGGGACAAATATGGTCACCTTCACAAAAGGCTCCTCTATGAATTCAAATCTCTCAGGGAGGACCGTGGGGTTGTCTACCAGCAGGTCCTCTCCCTTCGCGGTTTTGACCCTGTAGATTACGGTCGGGGCGGTGCTGAGGAGGGAGAGCCCGAATTCGCGCTCCAGCCGCTCTTTGATGATCTCCATGTGAAGAAGGCCGAGGAAGCCGCACCTGAATCCAAAGCCCAGGGCGGTGGACGTCTCGGGCTCGAAGGTGAACGAGGAATCGTTGAGCCGCAGTTTTTCGAGGGCGTCCTTCAGCCCTTCATATTGCTGTGTCTCCGTGGGATAGAGCCCGCAAAAGACCATGGGCTTCACTTCCTTGTATCCCGGGCAGGGCTTTTCGGCCGGGTTATCGACCCCGGTGATCGTATCCCCGATATTAGTGTCGCTCACTCTCTTGATGCCGGCTATTATGTAACCCACGTCTCCGGAGGAAAGCTCGTCCATCTTGACCATCTTGGGCGTAAAGACCCCCACGTTCGAGACTTCGAACTCTTTTCTCGAGCTCATGAGTCTTATCTTCATCCCGGTGCTCACCCTGCCTTCGAAAATCCTTACGAGAACTATGGCGCCCTGATAATTATCAAACCAGGAGTCGAAAATGAGCGCCTTTAAGGGTTTCCGGTCGTCACCGCCCGGCGGGGGGATTCTCTTGACGACAGCCTCGAGGATCTCTTTTGTGCCTATCCCCTCCTTGGCGCTTGCCAATACGGCGTTGGAACTGTCGATGCCGATGATCTCCTCAATCTGTTCTTTCACCTTCTCGGGCTCGGCGGCCGGGAGGTCTATCTTGTTGATGACCGGCACCATCTCCAGATTATTGGCCGCTGCAAGGTATGCGTTGGCCACGGTCTGGGCCTCCACCCCCTGGGTCGCATCGACGACGAGCAAGGCGCCTTCGCACGAGGCGAGGCTTCTCGAAACCTCGTAGGAGAAGTCCACATGGCCCGGCGTATCGATGAGATTCAGTGTATAGTTCCTGCCGTCTTCCGCGACATATTGCAGCCTAACCGCATGGGCCTTTATAGTTATCCCCCTCTCTCTTTCGAGGTCCATGGAATCGAGCACCTGCTCCATCATCTCCCTTGGGCTTAGTGCGCCGGTATATTCGAGGAGCCTGTCTGCAAGGGTCGACTTGCCGTGATCGATATGGGCGATGATCGAGAAATTTCTTATGTCTTTCGGCATGGAAGAAGGGAACAAACGAGGGGCGCTCTCAGGTCAGAGCTTCCGAAGTCTATTCTAAATGCATAGTTATTATTCATCATGATGCGAGGACGCAACGAAGAAGATTTATTATTATAGCACAAAGAAAGAGGACCGCGTAGAAATTCCAGCGCCGATTTCTCCTCCCTCCGCCGCTGCCGCGCAGTATTTTATTTCCTTATAATTCTTTTTTATTTTTTTACTTGACTCAAATTATAATTTCAGGTATAAAATAGGGCGTTTCATGTCAAACTCAAATTTGCCAGTGGAATATCTTCCGGTAGTCATCTTTATGGCGATCGTTCTGGCGTTTGGCGTCGGCACGCTCCTTGCCGGAATCATCTTCAGGCCGAGGAGGCCCTACCGTGAAAAACTCTTCCCGTATGAATCCGGAAATCCCCCCGTGGGGGAGCCGAGATACAGGTTCTCCGTAAAGTTTTATATTATAGCCATGCTTTTTGTGGTCTTCGACGTTGAGGCCGTGTTCATGTATCCCTGGGCCATCGTTTTTGACAAGATCGGACTGTATGCCGTAGTTGAGATGATACTCTTTATAGCGGTACTGATGGTCGGATATGTTTATGCTTGGAAGAAAGAAGCGTTCAGGTGGGACTGACTTAAATGTCGGTAGTCAGCGCCGGTGAGAAGGCCGGTGCCTGAAGCCTGAGATGGCTCCGAAAAACCTGAAACGCAGAGGGACTGAAGGTGGGCAGATGATAATAGAGGGCGGCACTGCTTTGGTTGAAGTGGAAGAGGGGGTCAAGGTAATCCCCGCCGGGAACACTATAATCACGAGCATCGACAAGGTCATCAACTGGGGAAGGGTTTCTTCTCTGTGGCCGATGAGCTTCGGGCTGGCCTGTTGCGCAATCGAGATGATGACCTCGGGCTCTTCGCATTATGACCTCGACAGGCTCGGGATAATATTCAGGGGCTCACCGCGGCAATCCGACGTGGTGATCATAGCAGGCACTGTTACAAAGAAGATGGTGCCGGTTATACGAAGGGTCTACGACCAGATGCCTGAACCGAGATATGTCATCGCCATGGGCAGCTGCGCCTGCTCGGGCGGGATTTATGATACTTACAGCACGGTCCAGGGCGTCGATACCTTCTTGCCTGTCGATGTTTACATCCCAGGATGTCCTCCCAGGCCCGAGGCGTTGATGGACGGGCTCATTAAGCTCCAGGAGAAGATCAAAAAGGAGTATTTCAAATGGAGCAGGTGGCGGTAGGATGGAACCCAAGCTTATAGCCCAGACTATTGCAGAGGCCTTAAAGACGCGGTTCCCTGAAGATGTGAAAGGGACAAGAGAGTTCCGCGGGCAGGTGTCCGTAATCGTCAGGAAGGACAGGATAAAGGAGATCATGGAATACCTTCATGACACGCCCCAGTGGTGCTTCAGCTACCTGAGGGATGTCTGCGGGGTCGACTATCGCGGCAGGAAGGAGCCGAGGTTCGAGATTGTATATCAACTGTATTCGGTCAGTCATCAGCATGCGATAAGGATCAGGGCTGAGGTGCCGGAGGAAGACCCGGTAATCGACAGCGTGGTCGGCGTGTGGGACGGGGCGAACTGGCTCGAGAGGGAATGTTACGACATGTTCGGAATCAGATTCAAGGGGCATCCCGACCTCAGAAGGATCCTGATGCCCGAGGACTGGGAAGGGCATCCGCTGAGAAAGGATTATCCGCTCAAGAGCGACCTCGGAGAAAAGGAATGGAAAGACCTTAAGGAGGTCTATGACCTTGCGAAAGAAAACAGGGCATATGAGATGAGGCAGGATGGATAAGGGCGCCGCAGAGTTACAGACGAGAGAACTTACCATTAACATGGGTCCGCAGCATCCTGCGACTCACGGCGTTTTGCGGCTTGTCCTGGACCTCGACGGGGAGACAGTGGTGAAGTGCACTCCCTATATCGGATACCTCCACAGGGGAGTCGAAAAGCTCGCGGAAAACAGGACTTACCTTTCGGCCCTTCCCCTCACCGACAGGCTCGACTACATATCGGCCATGGCGAACAACCAGGGCTACTGCCTTGCTGTGGAGAGGTTGTTCGGGGTCGAGGCCCCTGAGAGGGCGAAATACATCAGGACTATGGTTGCGGAGATGTCGAGGATCAGCAGTCACATCCTTTGGCTCGGAACCCATGCCCTGGATATCGGGGCGATGACGGTATTCCTCTACGCGTTCCGCGAAAGGGAATGGTTACTGGACCTGTTCGAGATGCTCTGCGGGGCGAGGCTCACCACGAGCTATGCCAGGATCGGCGGCGTGAGAAACGACGTGTCCCAGGAGTTTATTGACAGCCTTTACAGGTTCACGGGCGAATTCCCGCGCCGGATAGAGGAGTATGAGACCCTGATAGACCAGAACCGGATATGGCTCAAGAGGACAAAGGGCATAGGCGTGATCGAGGCGGACGAAGCCGTGAATTGGGGGCTGTCCGGTCCCACATTGAGGGGTTCCGGAGTTTCCTATGACGTGAGAAAGCATGCGCCCTATGACGCTTATGATAAGGTGGAATTCGACGTCCCTATCGGCAAAAGGGGCGATGTGTACGACAGGTATCGCTGCAGGATGGAAGAGATGAGGCAGTCCAACAGGATTATAAGGCAGTGCATCGAAAAGCTGCCGGTGGGACCGGTGATGGCTCCCGATGCCCCGAAGATCAGTCTTCCGCCGAAAGACAACGTGCTCAAGACGATGGAGTCCATGATTCACCATTTTGTCCTTATTACGAAAGGCCCGATGGCCGCGCCTGACGGCGAGATTTATTCTTGCACCGAGGTCCCGAAGGGAGAGCTGGGCTTTTATTTCGTGAGTGACGGGTCCGGAAGGCCTTACAGAATGAGGGTCAGGGCGCCTTCTTTTGTCCATGCCTCGGTCATCCCGAGGCTGTGCGAGGGCTCTCTTGTGGCCGACGTTATCGCAAATATAGGTACTGTCGATATCGTCCTTGGCGAATGCGACAGGTGAAGAAGGTCCTTTAACTCTGAGAGGGAGATGCCTTGTACGCGGTGGACAGTGAACTTAAGGAGAAGATCCATGTTTTCAGGGACCTTGAGGTTTCCGAGATAGCTTTGGTAGAGGGTTTGTTGGAGTCGAGGGATTACGGGCCGAATGAGACGATTTATAACGAGGGCGAGGAAGGCGACAGCCTCAATATAATTATGAAAGGCAAAGTGAAGATAAACAAGACTATGGTCGAGGGCGGCCAGTTCTGCATAGCCATCCTTAAGGAGGGCGACATGTTCGGCATTATGTCTTTTCTCGACGGGAGCAGTCATGACGCCACTATAGTCTCGGAGCAGAAGACAAGGCTTATTGTTCTGAAGAAGGCCGACTTCGAGGGCCTTGCCGCGTCCAGTCCTGCGGTTGCGAACAAGATATTGAGGAGGCTCGCCATTCATCTTGCGGCGATTATCAGGAACATGAACAGCCAGTATATAGATTTAACGCACCTGATGTTCAGGAAGGGTAAATGCTGAGAGGAAAGGTGGACGATAGATGAGCCTGTTTGAGATGGTTGTAACTCCCGGTTCTGTAGATACCCTGTTTTACATCGGATCGATGTTGCTCAGAATCGTCATCATTTTCGGCGTTATCATGCTGCATGTGGCGTACGCCTCGTATTTTGAGAGGAAGACAATCGGACATATGCAGGTGAGGATGGGCCCCATGGTCGTCGGTCCTCGCGGGCTCCTGCAGCCGATCGCGGACGGCATAAAGCTGTTTTTCAAGGAGGACATTATCCCTGCTGAGTCCGACAAGCCGGTATTCTATATAGCGCCCATTATTTCTCTTTTCGCGGCCCTCTCCTCCCTTGCGGTGGTGCCGCTATTTAATGGATTTGTGATCGCCAACATAAACATAGGGCTGCTCTTCATTCTCGCCATGTCTTCTCTCGGCTCTTACGGAATCATCATGGCCGGATGGTCGTCGAATTCGAAGTATTCCTTCCTCGGCGGTCTCAGGTCTTCGGCGCAGGTGATAAGCTATGAGATTGCGATGGGTCTGAGTCTCGTCGGGGTCATGATGCTCGCAGGCTCTCTGAACCTTACGGAGATCGTCAAGGCCCAGGAAAGATATCCCCTCAATATGTTCCTGATTCCCCAGATCGTCGGCTGCTTTGTTTTCGTCATTGCCGCAATAGCCGAGACAAACAGGGCGCCTTTCGACCTCCCCGAGGCCGAAAGCGAGCTTGTGGCGGGGTATTTTGTTGAATACAGCGGGATGAGGTTCGGCCTCTTTTTTGTTGCGGAATATATGGCGATGATAATCATGGCCTCCGTCGGCATAGTCTGTTTCCTCGGCGGCTGGAACCCGCCTTTAAGCATACTCGAGATCCCATACGTGCCTTTTGCATGGTTCTTCATAAAACTCTATATACTCATTTTTATCTACTTCTGGGTGAGGGCAACGCTTCCGAGATACAGATATGACCATCTTATGAGCCTCGGATGGAAGGTCCTGATACCGCTTGCATTGGCTAATATCGTTATAACGGCGATTGTGAAGGTGCTCTTATGACATTTAATAGGTTCGTCAAGACCGTATTTCTCACAGAGATAGTCAAGGGTATGGCCCTGACCTTGAAGACGTTCTTTTCACCTCCTGTGACAAGACAGTATCCCAAGGAGAAGAGACCGGCCGCGCCGGGCTTCAGGGGGCTTCATGCCCTTGCGAGGGACTTTCAGACCGGAGAGGCAAGGTGCGTGGGGTGCGGACTCTGCGCCGCCGTCTGCCCTTCCAAGTGTATTTACATTTATACTGCCGACAGTCTAGATCACAAGAAGATAGTCGAGAGGTACGAGATCGAGGTCCTCAGGTGCGTGTTCTGCGGGCTTTGCGTGGAGGCGTGCCCCTATTCCGCAGTTGCCCTTACCGAGCACTATGAGTATTCGGATTATTCGAGGGACGCTTTTTATATGACAAAAGAAAAGCTCCTCGCAAATTACGACAAGTATATGGGTCCTGAAAAGGACCGGGAATACTACAGGAAGTTCTGGCATCCGACGTCCGATGACTTCGGTACGCCCGCAAATCAGGCGGTATTCAGGGGGAAACAATAATGCTGGCTGAAGGTATATTCGCCTATCTTGCTGCTGCTATCATAGTCCTGTCAATACTTGTCGTCACGAGGAGAAATCCTGTGCACAGCGTACTGCTTATGCTCCTCCTTTTCTTCCATATCGCCGCCCTCTATCTCACTTTGGACGCCGAGTTCCTGGCCGCGATCCAGGTGATCGTGTACGCGGGGGCCATACTGGTCTTGTTCCTTTTCGTTATCCTGCTGCTGAACCTGAAAGAGGAGATGGTGGTGAGCAGGTATATCGGTCCGTGGCCGCTCGGACTGATGGCGGCCCTGGGGCTTCTTTTTATGATAACCCTTTCCCTGAGATCGTTTGTGGCCGGGCCCAGCGGACAGATTACCGCAGCCCTGATAAAGACCGAGACACACACAAAGGTACTCGGGAAGATCCTCTTCACGGAGTACATTTATCCTTTTGAGATCGTTTCGATGGTGCTGCTCGTTGCGATCATAGGGGCGATCGTGCTTGCAAAGAAGAAGCTGAGGAGCTGAGATGATCCCTTTGAACTGGTATTTGTGGTTAAGCGCAGTCGTTTTCATCGTGGGCGTGGCCGGTTTCCTCACGAGGAGGAACATCATCATAATGTTTATGTCTATCGAGCTCATGCTCAATGCCGTGAACATCAGCCTCGTGTCGTTCAGTAGCTTTCTTAATGACATGAGGGGAGAGGTGCTTGTATTTTTTGTTATCGCCGTGGCGGCTTCCGAGGCGGCCATCGGGCTCGGGATAATCATCGCGCTTTTCAGGAACAGGGCGACGGCGCGGGTGGACGAAGTTAACGAGATGAGAGGGTGAGATGAAGGGCGGAAGTCAGAAGTCCGGATTCGGAAGGAAAAGACATGGATAGCTATTTGTTAATACCGTTTCTTCCTTTGGCCGCATTCTTGATCAATATCCTATTTGGAAGGAAGCTTATAAGAGACAATGCGCATTGGGTCTCTATCCTCGCGGTCCTGGGGTCATGGGTCGTCTCCGTGATAACTGTGGAGGGTGTGCTTCATGGGAACACAGTCAACAGGGACCTCTATGCCTGGATCTCCTCCGGCGGCTTCAAGGTCTCGGTCGGTTTTCTCATCGATCCGC
Source organism: Nitrospirota bacterium (assembly GCA_021790195.1). Taxonomy (GTDB): domain Bacteria; phylum Nitrospirota; class Thermodesulfovibrionia; order Thermodesulfovibrionales; family UBA9159; genus JAJYIF01. The sequence continues at coordinate 39,680 of JAJYIF010000001.1, read as the reverse complement.
TTACCGCCGTCATGCTCGTCGTTGTCACTACCTGCAGCTCACTCATTCACATCTATTCCGCCGGATACATGCACGGCGACAAGGGTTATTACAGATTTTTCTCTTATCTGAGTCTCTTCACTTTCTCCATGCTCATGCTCGTCATGGCGAACAACTTCCTCCAGCTTTACTTCGGATGGGAGGCTGTGGGTCTCTGCTCCTATTTCCTCATAGGCTTCTGGTATGAGAAGAAGTCCGCCTCCGACGCAGGCAAGAAGGCGTTCATAGTAAACAGGTTCGGAGACTTCGGATTCGGTATCGGCGTCATAATGATATTCCTCACGCTGGGAACGCTTCATTATGATGCCGTCTTTGCCTCTGTAAAGAATCTCATCGGGCAGACTGTTACGATACACCTGCTGGGCGTGCAGATAGATCTCATCACCTTCATTGCACTCCTTCTCTTCTGCGGGGCCGTCGGAAAATCGGCCCAGCTGCCCCTGCATGTCTGGCTGCCGGATGCCATGGAAGGCCCTACCCCAGTCAGCGCATTGATCCATGCAGCGACCATGGTGACGGCGGGCGTTTTCATGGTTGCGCGCTGCAATCCGATCTTCAGCCTTTCCCCCGTGGCCATGAATGTGGTCGCCGTAGTGGGAGCTGTGACGGCCCTTTTTGCAGGGACCATAGCCCTCGTTCAGAATGACATAAAGCGCATTATCGCATATTCGACTGTGAGCCAGCTGGGTTACATGTTTTTGGCCTGCGGGGTGGGCGCATATACCGCAGGCGTCTTTCATCTTTATACCCACGCATTCTTTAAAGCCCTTTTGTTCCTCTGCGCCGGCAGTGTAATGCACGCGATGGCGGGGGAACTCGACCTGCAGAAGATGGGCGGTCTCAAGAAACATATGCCGGTGACTTACTGGACCATGCTTATAGCTTCTTTAAGCATCGCCGGCGTTCCGGGATTCGCAGGCTTCTTCAGCAAAGACGAGATCCTGTGGCTGGCCTATTCCGGTCCGAGCCCGGTGGGTAAGTTCGTCTGGGCGATTGGGACCTTTGTCGCGTTTCTCACAGCTTTCTATTCTTTTAGGTTGATCTTCCGTGTCTTTCACGGGAAGTTCCGGGGATCTCACGAGCAGGAGCACCACCTGCATGAGTCGCCCAAGGTGATGACGGTCCCGCTTATGCTGCTTTGCGTGGGCGCTGTTGCATCGGGCTGGGTCGGTGTCCCGCAGCTACTCGGAGGCGGCGCTCATTTCACCGAGTTTTTGAAGCCTGTGCTCGGCCATCTAGAGGGAGAGGGTACCCGCAGCGAGGAGTGGATGGTAATGGCTATATCGATAATAGCCGGGCTCTCGGGCATCGGCCTTGCCGCTTTTGTTTACCTCAGGGAGGGGGACCTTGCCGCGAAGATCGCACAGAACTTCAGCTTCGTACACCGGGTCCTTTGGAACAAATACTATGTAGATGAGCTTTATGATGCCGTCATAGTTAAGCCGACTATCTGGACTGCAAAGAACGTTATAGTCGGAGTGACGGACGGAAAGATCATCGAGGGAGTAGTGAACGGCGTACCGCGGCTTATAGGACGGTTCTCGTCACGGCTGAGAAACATTCAGACCGGCATGGTGCAGCAGTATGCGGCGGTCATGGCGATCGGAGCATTTTTTGTGATTGCGGCGGTTTTATTATGGCAATAGAATTCAGAATTCCATTCCGGAGGCGGTCATGCCAATAGAGAACAGCCTTGGTTTTCCCGTGCTGAGCACGCTCATATTTCTGCCTGTCGTGGGTGCGGCGATAATACTGCTCATAAGCAGGAAGCAGGAGTCGCTGATAAAATCTGTGGCCCTCCTGACCAGCATAGCGGCCTTTCTTCTGTCCATCCCTTTGTTCACGGATTTTGACAAGTCCACCCATCTCATGCAGTTTGTGGAGAAGAGACAGTGGATACCCTCCTGGAACATAATGTATTCCCTTGGAGTGGACGGTATAAGCGTACTTTTCGTACTCCTTAGCACACTTGTGACCATCCTCTGCGTCCTTATCTCGTGGAACGCCGTCAAGACGAAAATGAAGGAGTTCTATATATCCCTGCTCATACTGGAAGGCGCCATGATAGGAGTTTTCTGCTCTCTCGATTTCTTCCTCTTCTACATCTTCTGGGAGGCGATGCTGATACCGATGTATCTTCTGATAGGAGTATGGGGCGGGCCGAACCGCGTATATGCCGCCATAAAGTTCTTCCTCTATACCCTGGTCGGGAGCGTGCTCATGCTCGTGGGTATCATCGTCCTCTATTTCTACGGCGGACGGACTTTCGACATACTCCAACTCGCGACCAGAAATTATCCCTATGAGCTGCAGTTCTGGCTCTTCTGGGCGTTCTTTGCGGCGTTTGCCGTTAAGGTGCCTATGTTCCCCATGCACACATGGCTGCCAGACGCGCACACCGAGGCCCCGACCGCCGGCAGCGTAGTCCTCGCAGCAGTCCTCATAAAGATGGGGGCCTACGGTTTTCTGAGGTTCAGCATTCCGCTCTTTCCCGAGGCCGCAAGGGCGATGACGGTCCCCATGATGGTACTTTCGGTGATCGCAATAATTTACGGCGCCATAGTCTGCCTCGCCCAGACAGACCTGAAACGTCTTATCGCCTACAGCTCTGTGAGCCATATGGGCTTTGTGACGCTGGGTATCTTCGCCATGAACGTGCAGGGACTCGAAGGCGGCATCCTCCAGATGCTGAACCACGGGGTCGTGACCGGCGCGCTTTTCCTTTCGGTAGGTGTGATATACGAAAGGACCCACTCAAGAGAGATCAGTGACTACGGGGGCGTCGCTACGGTGCTTCCCATATACGCTGCTTTTTTTATGGTATTTACTCTTGCGTCGATCGGCTTGCCGGGACTGAACGGTTTTGTCGGAGAGTTTTTGATAATCCTCGGCGGTTTTACAGCAAGCAAGTGGGCCGGCGCCTTTGCGGCAACCGGCATAATCATAGGGGCCGCGTACATGCTTTGGCTGTATCAGAGGGTATTTTTTCTGCAGACAAACCAGAAGGTCGCCGGTCTACATGATATGAATATGAGGGAGATAATCACCCTTGTGCCTATGATAGTCCTGGTCTTCTGGATAGGCATTTATCCGAACACGTTTCTGAGCTTCATGCACCCTTCGGTCCAGCACCTCCTTGAAAGGGTTTATTCCGGGGGCCAGGGCGCTACGTATGCAGGTCAGATTGCGGGTTTAATAAAGTGATAGATGCCGCAGAAGGAGAACAGGGTTTCGTATCCGTTATTGAATTCGCCACTATGGTTTGGAGGTTATGATGCCTATGCCTGATATAAGACCGCTTGTGCCTGAGATCGTTATGGCCTGCCTGGCGATGCTCGTACTGATTCTGGACCTTGTCGTGAAGAGGAAAGGCATTATTGCCGTCATCACCATGATCAGCGCCTTTGTGGTCTTTTATGCTCTCTTCGGCGGCGTGAGGGGAGAGGCCTTTTCCGGAATGTTCGTGTCAGACGGCTATAGCGTCTTCTTTAAGATCATATTTCTTATAAGCCTTGTCCTGACGACACTCATCTCGGTCAGGTATATAGAAATAGAAAAGGTGAATTTCGGCGAATATTACAGCTTGATGCTTTTCTCCACCCTCGGCATGATGGTGATGGCCTCTGCGGGCGACATCATCGTGCTTTATCTCGGTCTCGAGTTAATGGCCCTGAGCGTATATGTCCTCGCCGGGTTCTTCAGGCATGACACGAGATCCAACGAGGCCTCGCTCAAATACTTTCTCCTGGGCGCCTTTGCCTCAGCCTTTCTTCTTTATGCGACCTCCATGATCTACGGACTTACAGGCACGACGAACCTGAGGGCAATCGCCCAATATCTGGCCACCCACGGTATAGAGGACAATCCTGCCACCATGCTTTCGGTCATGCTCTTCGTGGTGGCATTCGGTTTCAAGATAGCCGCAGCTCCTTTCCATATGTGGGCCCCCGACGTTTATGAGGGCGCACCCACCTCTGTCACGGCCTTCATGTCGGTCGGTCCGAAGGCGGCAGGGTTTGCTGTTTTCGGCAGGGTATTTCTCATCGCCTTCGGCAATCTCCAGATAAACTGGGTCGGCATACTCATTCCCATCGCCATCCTGACAATGGCAGTGGGCAATATTATCGCCATTTCCCAGACCAACATAAAAAGGATGCTCGCCTATTCCTCCATCGCCCATGCAGGATACGCGATGATCGGGCTTGTTTCGGGGGGAAGCGAAGGCGTTGCGAGCATGATGAACTATCTTTTCATATACGCCTTTATGAATATCGGCGCCTTTGCCGTAGTGATCATGCTCAGGACCGAAGGTTTCAAGGGAGAGAATATCACAGACTACGAAGGGCTTGCCAAGTCACATCCGCTTGCCTCCGCCCTTATGCTTGTATTCATGTTCTCCCTCACAGGCATACCCCCCACCGCCGGCTTTGTGGGCAAGTTCTATCTCTTCCTTGCTGCGGTGAACGCAGGGTACACCTGGCTCGCCGTTGTCGCAGTGCTTTTCAGCGCAATATCGGCTTACTTCTACCTGAGGATCGTCATGTTTATGTACATGAAAGAGCCGAAAGGCGAAGTGAAGCTCTCCGCCTCGTCTTCCACAGGGATCGCGCTTGCCGTCACCGCCACGGCCGTCCTGGTGATCGGCGTTCTTCCCTCCGGTGTCATAAACATGGCGAGGGCCGCAGTTTTAGGTTTTTAGATAGGCCTTCTTAAGGGAATTCTTGGAAGGGGGGATATCCATTACTTGTTGTGAATCTATTCCTGCTTGCTAATATCATATCAAAGTTTGTTAAGGAGGAGGGCCTTTATGAAGAAATCAAGCGTTTTGAATACTCAAGTCCGAGCAACGTCATTTCTTGGCAAAAGGCCTTAGGTGGGAATTCTATACTGGCAATGGCCTTAGTAACAGTTCCGCATAGCAGATAATTCGACAAGCAGGGTGGTGAGCGAGCCTCTCACCACCCTGCTACTGCCAGAAGCGTTTCTTGCATGCTCTTAACTAGGTATGTTCGGATGTTCGGGGCGCGTCTTGACTTTAACTCGTCAAATTGGATAAGCTGATTTCACTATACGGTGAACTGAAGAAGAAATGAGGATTTCGCCCGGATAGGTCTGCTTAAGTATGATTGGAAGGTAGGGCGTTTTAGTGCGGGATCAGCATAGGCATTATAGCAGGCATCTGGCTGTGGCGTTATTTGTCTGTCTCTTTACCATTTTTATCTATATTCCTGCTCTTTATAATGGCTTCGTCACCTGTGATGATAATGATTACGTTTATGACAATCCTTATATACGTTCTTTTGATCTGAGCCTGCTAAAACTAAGTTTCAGATCTTATGCCAGCAACTGGCATCCGCTTACATGGTTTTCCCATGCGATTGACTATGCTGGTTGGGGTTTGAATCCTGTTGGCCATCACCTTACAAGCATTGTTTTTCACGGTCTAAACACTTTCTTGGTGATCTTTCTGATGATACGATTGTTTGAGAGCGTCGGCGTACGACAAGGAAACTATGGTATCATTGCATCCGGCATAACAGGGATATTGTTTGGTGTTCATCCGCTTCATGTGGAATCTGTTGCATGGATATCTGAGAGGAAAGATGTGTTGTGCGCTTTTTTTTTCTTGCTTAGTATTTTGGCATATCTGCACTATGCTAAAGAATCCGCTGCCAATGGAAAGAGAGGCGAGTTTACTAATGGATGGTATCTGATTGCACTCGGCTTGTTCCTACTCTCTCTGCTTAGTAAGCCAATGGCAGTAACCCTCCCAGTTGTCCTCCTGATAATGGATTGGTATCCCCTCGAACGACACACGAGAGCCAGTTTGTCGTTTCTCATTGCGGAGAAGGCTCCTTTTCTTATGCTTAGCGCTGTTTCCGGTGTTTTGACGATCATGGCTCAGAAAGCCGGAAGTTCTGTTGTGACACTATCGGGTCTGCCCATCTCGTTAAGGATCTTTGTGGGGTTAAATGCTATTGTCGGCTATCTTGTTAAAATGATGTTCCCCTTTAAGCTTTCTCCTTTTTATCCTCACCCGATAGACATTACTCTGCTATCTTTTGAATATATTATTCCAGCATTGTCGGTGTTTATTATAACCGTTGTATGCATATTGACTTTAAAAAACAAGAAGTTTTTCTTGGCGATATGGCTCTTTTATGTTATAACTCTCTTTCCGGTTTTGGGGATTATTCAAGTGGGAAATCAGGCTATGGCGGATAGGTACACATATCTGCCGAGCCTTGGGCCTTTCCTATTGGCGGGGATAGGTGGCGCTTCATTGTGGTCAAGAGTTTCTATTTTGCCAAGAAGACGCTTTTCAGGTCGGATTATAGTCCTCATGCTTTCTTTATTCCTGGTCAGCGCCTTATCGTTTTTGACAATCAAACAGATTTATGTGTGGAAGAACGGGATCACTCTATGGAGCCGGGTGATCGATGTTGTCCCAGGAGATAATCCGTTCGCTTATATCGCTTATAATAATCGCGGAAGCGCATACGCCGGTTATAACCAGAATGTTTCAGCAATTGATGATTTTAGCCAAGCTATCAAATTAGCACCTTATATGGACAATTCATATTATAACCGTGCTAATGTTTACATGAAACTTGGATATTTTGAGAAAGCCCTCGAAGACTATGATCGCGCCATTCAGTTTAGCCAGGCGCCCGATACGGACTATTTCAAGGCTCGTGGGCGTCTTTATATTACACTGGGCAGATTCGAAGATGCATCAAGAGATTACAGCAAGGCCATTGCACTGGATCCTGAAAACGTTGGCTTGTACGTTGAACGTGGTTCTCTTTCTGCAAGGCTTGGGCATTCGGAAGATGCAGTGACTGATTATACTCAGGCTATCAATCTCAGGCCGAATGTGCCGGATCTCTATTATAACCGGGCGAATCAATACGTAAAGTTAGGCCGACTTGAGGACGCCGTAAACGACTATACACGCGCTATCACTTTAAGTCATAGACCGAGCGCGGACTACTATTGGAACCGCAGCATTATCTATAAAAGTCTTGGTAAGTATGAAGAGGCTGTAAAGGATCTTTTGGAGTCGGAAAGACTTAAGAAAACAGGCTCGTGAGATTCCGTTTCGTTCTGTTCCAGTTGTTATAGGATATTTACGACCCATTATTTACCCCGGCTGACCTCCATTTTCTCATGACATTTACCGGTCCTCTCTGTTAAACTTTCTTGACGCTGGATACTATGAAATCGGCAGACACTAAGAGAGCTTCCTTTGACGACGCCGTAGCTTACCTCTATGGGCTGCAAAAGTTCGGAATCAAGCTCGGGCTTGATAATCCGAGAAGGCTTTTGTCTCTTCTCGGCAACCCCCAGGACTCCTTCAAGTCGGTCCATGTAGCCGGGACCAACGGCAAGGGTTCTACCTCTGCGATGATCGCCTCTGTTCTGAGGACTGCGGGATACAAAGTGGGGCTCTTCACTTCCCCTCACCTCGTGAGCTTCACGGAGAGAATAAGGGTCGACAATGTCGAGATAAGCGAGAGGGAGGTCGTGGATCTGACGAACGAGATAAAGGAGATTGTCAACCGGAGTCAGCAGACGGCAGTCAGTAGTCAGCTGCCTGAGACTCAACATTTTGCATCCGGCATCCAACATTCCTTCTTGCCTACCTTCTTCGAATTCGTAACTGCGATGGGGTTTGTCCATTTCAAGAGAAGAGGCGTTGAATGGGCGGTAGTCGAAACCGGCATGGGAGGAAGGCTTGACGCCACCAATGTGCTTGTGCCCGATGTCTCTGTAATCACCAGCGTGGGATATGACCATAAGGAGTTCCTCGGCCGGACGCTGAAGGAGATAGCCGGAGAAAAGGCTGGGATTATAAAAGGCGGGGTCCCGGTTGTCTCTTCTTCCCAGAAACCCGAGGCACTCGACGTCATAAGAGAAGCAGCATCCGGGAAGAAGAGTCCTCTTTTTGTCTACGGAGAAGATTTCAGCTCCGGTATGAGAAGCAGCGATATGAGGGGGACAGCTTTTGATTACGAGGGAAATGCTCAGCTGGAGGATATCTACGTTCCCCTCTGCGGCATACACCAGATGGAAAATGCGTCGGTAGCAATCAAAGTCATGGAACTTATCAAGGACAAAACGACCGTCTTCTATCAGCACATCAGGGAAGGGCTTGCCGGCACCAGATGGCCGGGGAGGATGGAGTTGGTGAGGGGAGCTGGATACGGTTTCGACATATTGATTGACGGGGCGCATAATCCTTCGGCTTCCGAGGCCCTTGCGGTCGCAATGAAAGAATACTTTCTGCCTTATTACGAAAAGATAGTACTTGTGATCGGGATCATGGCAGACAAGGACATGCCCGGGATCATGAAACCCCTTCTGCCTTTGGCCTCTGAAATCGTCTTCACATCACCCGGCTATGAGCGCGCGGCCTCCCCGGAAAAACTCCGTGAATATGCCGCGGCCATGGGGTTTGCTTCCGAGGTAACGCATTCGTTGAAAGAGGCCCTTGGATTGGCTGAGGCCATGGGAAGCGCTCATAAGACCCTGACAGTAATTACCGGTTCTTTCTATACCATAGGCGAGGCCAAGACATGCCTCGGCGATAAGGGTGTTCTGTCAAGGTTAAGGGAATGAAGCTGAAAAACATCAAAGGTCAGGAGTTAAGAGTCAAAGGTCCGGGGGCAAAGGGCAAAGGGCCGGAGATCAAGGTCTCCAAATCCCGCATTCTCTGGTTCTTGTTCGTGCTTTTCACTTTTTACTTTTCACTGCTTGCTGATCACGGTTTAGCTGCCAAGAGTTCATCGGGAGCGGCAGGGCCGACGACCATCGAATCCGAAACTCTTGAATACAACGGCGAAACCTATACTTACACGGCCAAGGGGAAGGTGAAGATAAAGAAAGACGCAACGACTGTCGAAGCGGACGAGATGACATATAATGACGTAAGTTCGGATGTCACTGCCGAGGGCAACGTCGTTTACGAAGATCCCGAGGTAAGGATCAGGGCGAAGAGGGCCGAGTTGAACCTTGAGACCAAGACAGGCGTCCTGTACGAGGCGGAGGTCTACTCAAAGAAGGACAACTATCATATCACCGGCGCCGAGATAGAAAAGACCGGCGAAACCGAATATGAGCTCAGGAGCGCTTCATTCACCACATGCGATGCCCCCCTTCCGGCGTGGTGTTTCAGAGGCTCCGACGTGAATGCGATTGTCGGAGACCGATTAAAGGCAAAGAATGTCACATTCGACATAGAAGGGCTGCCGGTCCTGTATTCGCCTTATTTCTCATCGTCGCTGAGCAAGGACAGGAAGACCGGCTTTCTGATCCCAAGACTCGGCTATATAAAATCAAAGGGCATTCATGTGGAGCAGCCTTTCTACTGGGCGATCTCGGACAACATGGACGCGACGCTTATTGGAGACTTCTATGCCAAGAGAGGGGTGGGCGAAGGTGTCGAATACAGGTTCATAGAGCCGGACGGGCTAAAGGGCTCCTTGTGGGCCTATCATCTCAGGGACAAGGTATTCAAAGAGGACTTTATCGACCTCAACGGTTTTATTGACAGGGATCGTGAAGCCAGGCTCAGCGGGTATCTCAGTCTGAATTACATGAACTCAAGAGATTATTATAATGAGTATAATCCCTATGTCCTTACAAAGGGGGCGTTTCTTGACCCTCTCACCTATCTGAATATGACGACGGGAAGGTTTCTCGAATCCACCGGAGAGGTTTCCTACAAGACGAACAGCTCAAGGCTTTTCTTGAATTCCCAGTATCTTGTGGATCTGCAGGGCGGCGTGGACGAATCGACCATTGCTCAGAGGCTTCCCGAGGCCGGATATTTTATGAACCCGCGACCCGTCGGGCCGTTGGTATTCTCTCTCGCTTCGAGCCTTTCCGATTTCTGGCGCGAGAAAGACCCCTGGGGACAGAGGCTCGATGTCTACCCGAAGTTCACGCATTCCTTCGGAAGCGATTTTGTGATCACACAGTCCCTCGGACTCAGGGAGACCGCCTATTTCCTGTCGAGGAACGACGGTTTCGACAAGTCGCCTCACAGAGAGAGCCTCGATTACGGGATCACGGCCTATACGCGTCTGATAAAGAGCTATTCCTCTTTTGTGCACATCGTCGAGCCTTCTTTGTCTTACACATTTATCCCGTCGGTCCAGGCTAACCTCCCTCTTTTCGACTCTACCGAGCTTTATACAAAGACTTCCACGGTGCAGCTTTCTCTCCTCAACAGGTTTCTGGACAGCCACGGCGAATTCCTGACTGTGCGGATTACCCAGCCGCTGGATTCCTACAGGTCGGGTAAGTCCCTTCTCCCCCTTCTGCTGGAGGCGGCGGTTCAAAGGCCTGTGGGCCTGAGGGGCCAATTGTCCTATGACGTGAATACGGGCACAGTGGAGGGCGTAAACTCGGACATAAGCTATGCTTTTCCCAATAAATTGAGTTTATCAGCGGGTGAAAGGTATGACAGGGCAGGAGATATTTTATTCTTCACCACTGGGGTCAATTACCCCTTCACCCAGGAAATAGCCTTCGAGGGAAACGCATGGTATGACGCAAAGGGGGGCGGAATGCGGGACATTATGGCGACGCTGAAGTACAAGAAACAGTGCTGGGGTCTGGATGTAGTGGTCACAAAGAGAGAAAAGGATTACAGCGTTACGGTGCTCGTCAATCTTCTCGGGCTCGGGACAGTGAGGCTATAAGTCATTCCGGAGGGTCTTGATCAGGTCCTCTATCTCGCGAACGGCCTCCGGTATGAATGTCCTGTCAACCTCAATGAGGAGTTCGGGGCTAAGCGGTTCTTCGTAAGGGGCCGAAACGCCTGGGACCGGCCAGCCCGCCCCGGCTTTCTGGTAAACGTCTCTCGGCGCGCAGTGAGTATTGACACGCATCCTTTCCCGCGCCATGCAGAGTTCAAGAGGACACTTCAGATAGACCTCCGCGTAGTTTGGTATAAGCTGCCTCGCCAGGTCTCTCCACTTCCTGAAATTCCCGGTTGCGTCGATGATGAGGCTGTGGCCGTTGTCCACAAGCGTCCACGCCGTATAGACGAGGGCCCGGTAGACGATGTCTCTTTCCTGCTCTGAATAGGTGGGCTCAGGGGTCACTATCTTTCTTATCTCATCCATCCGGAGGACGATCAGGTCCGGGTGAATCTTCTTTATCTCATCTGAAACGGTGCTCTTACCGCTGCCGGGCATTCCCGTAATCCACAACGCAAACGGTTCCATGCACCCAGTTTATCACAACATCAAACGATCTTCATTCCCACACCGGAATCAAAGATCATCCCCGGCCTTTTCCACGACCTCTGTTGTCGCGAGCATCCGCGTGCCGGCCAGATATCCGTACCATTTATGAAGGATGTCTGCAAGGATGATGCCCGCAAGAAGTAGCATGAGAGAAACCAGAAAGGCGTCGATCTTGTAAGACAGGGACTCCGCAAACGAGGCAGCATGTACCGCCTTTTCCCTGAACATCATTATCAACTCCCACGAGGCGGTGAACGTTGTGGTAAACATAAAGGCCATAGGCACGAAGGTCGTCCATGCGTATTTGGTCTTTCTTGCCTTTATGATAAGAGTGGTCCCGACCCCGAGAGCAATCGCCGCGAGGAGCTGGTTCGCCACACCGAACATGGGCCAAATCGAGGATATGTTCCCCGAATAAATGAGATATGCCCATGACGCAACGACCATGAAACTCGTAACCACGATTCCCGGTATCCACCTGCTTCTTGCCAGGGGTTTGTAGACGTGGCTGCCGAGTTCCTGCAGCAGAAAACGCGCGACCCTTGTCCCGGTGTCCACCGTGGTCAGAATAAAAAGGGCCTCGAACATGAGCGCGAAGTTATACCAGTAGGACATGAGTCCCTTCATCCCGGGTATGCTCGATAGTATCGAGGCCATGCCCACGGCGAGGGAGACCGCTCCGCCCGGCCGGCCCACAACGTCAGTCCCGACAATAGAAGATAATTCCCTGATCCTTTGCACAGGGAATCCGAGCGCGCCTATCTGGTCGAATGTAAGCTTTGTGTTAATGGCGAAATAATCTCCGGGGAGGAGGATCGTTGCCGCGATCAGGGCCATGACAGAAACAAAGCCTTCGACGATCATGGCCCCGTAGCCGATAATCGGGATATCTTTCTCGCTCATAATCATTTTGGGCGTCGTGCCTGATGATATGAGGGAATGAAAGCCTGAGATCGCTCCGCAGGCGATAGTGATGAACATGAAGGGAAAGAGTTTGCCGGGTATTATGGGTCCGCCGCCGTGGACAAACCTCGTCAACGCGGGCATCTGTATTGATGGGGCCATAACGATTACGCCGACCGCAAGGAGGAGCATCGTGCCGATCTTCATGTATGTGGACAAGTAATCCCTTGGACAGAGGAGCATCCAGACCGGAAGGACGGATGCAATGAAGCCGTAGGAGGCAAGTGAAAAGACGAGACTGTTCTTCGACAGACTAAAGAGAGGCTCAAGTGAAGAGCCGGGGATGAAATGCCCGGTGAAGACCGAAGCAAAGAGAAAGAGCACACCAATTACGCTCACCTCGGCCACCTTGCCCGGCCTGATCCTGTATAAATAGAGACCCATGAAAAGCGCAATCGGGACAGTGAGCGCGATGCTGAACGTGCCCCAGGGGCTCTTAGAGAGGGCGTTCACAACGGCGAGGCCGAGACCCGCAAGGGCCACGATGATTATGAAAAGCACGGCAAAAGAGGCGGCGATCCCGCCGACCGGGCCGATCTCGTCCTTCGCTATCTTTGCAAGGGAGTGGCCGTCTCTCCTGACGGATGCGGCAAGAATCACCACGTCATGGACAGCTCCCGCCATTGTTGCGCCGATAAGGATCCAGAGAAGTCCTGGGAGATAGCCGAATTGCGCGGCGAGCATCGGCCCTATAAGAGGACCGGCGCCTGCAATGGCGGCAAAGTGGTGGCCGAAGAGGACCCACCTGTTGGTAGGATGATAGTCGACTCCGTCGGTCAGTCTTTTCGCGGGCGTTATGTTTCTGACATCGAGGGAAAGGACCTTTGCGGTAAGAAAGGACGCGTAGAATCTATAAGAGAGCGCAAAGATGCATCCCGCAGCAACAACTACCCATAGGGCGTTAATCTTCTCCTGAGGATGGATTATCCCCGTGACAACTGCGAGAGAAAAAGCGGCGGCAAGAGAGACGGCTGACCAAAGGAACTTCTTCAGCATGGTATATTAAGGAATAAAGGAGGGATGTCTGTCAATTAATAATAAGAGTTTCTCTGTATTTCTAATCATTGTCCGTTTCGAAGTCATACCCCTCCATTGGCAAAAAAGAGTCGCGATTTACATGGCAAAGACATATTTCTGAAAGCATTTAGGTCCCCGCAAATAACCCTTTCCATAACGACCCTTAATCCTGTAAAATCTATTACATCTGGCCATGTCGAAAACATCTCCAAAGAACGGCGACCGGGATATCTCCTCCATCATGAGAAAAATACGCTCCACCGATACATCGCCAGAAGTTGCGCTGCGCAGGGCGCTTGCCGACAGGGGCCTGCGTCTCAATAATAATGTAGGAGATGGTCTACCTGGAAAACCCGACATTGTATTGCCTGCTGAGCGCATTGCTATCTTTATCGACGGGGACTTCTGGCACGGCGGCCAATGGAAGAAACGAAAGCTTGCATCTCTGGAGGAGCAGTTTGCAGAAACGCCCAAAAGGGATTATTGGGTGACCAAAATCAGACGTAATGTGAACAGGGATTTTGGTAATACTAAGAAGCTCCTCGATGAAGGCTGGAGAGTAATCCGCTTTTGGGAGAGTCAGATCGGGAAGGATTTGGAGACTTGCGTCAGGATCACCCTTGAAGCCTCAAAGAAGAAATCAAAATCGGATGTTTGTTCTATAGTCCCTAATAGGACAGTGGCGGAGTTCTTCGCGGGCATCGGGCTGATGCGCGTCGGGTTGGAACGGAAGGGATGGACGGTCTTATTTGCAAATGATATAGACGCTCAAAAATGTGAGATGTACAGAGATCATTTCCCTGACGCCGACAACCATCTCGTATGCGGCGATATTCATCATCTAAAGGCCGACCTTATCCCTTCTGTTACGCTGGCGACCGCCTCATTTCCCTGCAACGACCTGTCGCTTGCCGGGGCAAGAAAAGGTCTTCACGGGAAGGAGTCTTCAGCCTTTTGGGGATTTATCGGCGCGCTTGAGAATATGAAGAGCCGAAGACCTCCAATCGTGCTTTTGGAAAATGTGACGGGGTTTCTTTCCTCTCATAAAGGGAATGATTTCAGGCATGCGTTACTCGCCCTGAATAAACTCGGTTATTCTACGGACGCGTTTATTTTGGATGCCGCCATGTTTGTGCCTCAAAGCAGGCAACGGCTTTTCGTTGTCGGTATTCTTGAATCCTGCATTCCCTCAAACGAGGTGCGGGAGCAACTGAGTTTTTATGAAAGTCCAGTCAGGCCTCCGGCCCTGGCAGATTATATTCTCCATAACCCTGAGATAAATTGGAATATTAGAACATTACCTGAGCCGCCTACGAGGAAGCTTTGTCTTACTGATATCCTCGATGATCGGGATGAGACATCCCCCGAGTGGTGGAGCGCTGAACGGGCCGACTATCTTTTGAATCAAATGAGCCCCCGGCATCGGGGAACGGCCGAGCGGATGATCCGTGGAAGGCGATACTCATACGGGACTGTTTTTAGGCGTATTCGCAATGACAAGTCAATGGCCGAGTTGCGGACGGACGGCGTTGCCGGATGTCTTCGGACACCCCGCGGAGGGAGCGGCAGACAGATACTCTTCAAGGCGGGCCAAGGGAAGTATTTTGCCAGGCTTCTCAATCCCAGAGAGTGCGCCCGATTGATGGGCGCCGATAATTATATTATTAAGGCACCGCTCAATCAGGCGCTTTTCGGTTTCGGTGACGCTGTTTGCGTCCCTGTAATCGAGTGGCTTGCGGAATACTACTTGAATCCAGTGGTAAACGAGCTTATGAAGGGAAGACCCTTGACGCCCTACGTCGTCGGTAGAGAACCCCGGAGGCACAGTGGAAAAAGCGCTTGAATTGTTTGAGGCTTGGTACAGTCATCTGCCGGTTCATAAGGCGAGTGGCGGTCCTGCCAAAGGGACTATAGCGGCGGCCATCGCAGTATTGGAACGATTAAGAGAAGATTATCGACTGAAGATAGAAGCCCACACAGCGCAAGGCGGCGCGCAGATAAGCGGGGTAAGCGGGCAAGCTGTGAAGAAGATTCTTGCAAGATTCGGAGAAACAAGGCCCTTTGCAAAAGAAGGCGGGCGAACAAATAGGGGCGGGCCGGGCGATATCAAAAAGATGCTTCAGGCCCTTAAGAAGGCAAATCTCGAAAAGCTTGCAGCTGAGAGACGAGATGAAATCTTGAACGAGATGCAACGATTTCTTGTCGGAAAAGTCGTTGAGTTCCATAATCGTGAACGTATAAAGATGATTTATGATCCGTCGAAGAGCACATGGCAGAATATCCAGAACCTGCTTGGCTTGGCCAGGGAGACCGGTAAGGAAGGACCTGTGGCTCAACATGTCGTAGGCGCCAAACTTCAGTTGAGATTCCCTGAAATCACGGTCAGCAACGAATCATACAGCACCGCCGATGAACAGTTAGGCAGACCCGGAGATTTCTATATCGGTGACACGGCGTTTCATGTCACTGTCGCGCCGATGGGGCCTGTCTATGAAAAATGTAAAGATAACCTCGAAAATGGATATAGAGTATTTCTACTTGTTCCGGAAAGGGCCGTGACAGGGGCCAGACAAAATGCTGAGCTTATGGTCGCGGGCCGAATTGCGGTTGAAGCAATAGAGTCCTTTGTCGGGCAGAATATTGAAGAGCTGTCGTATTTCAGTCGTGACAAGTTGAAAAATGGCTTCAGGCGACTCCTCGAGAAGTATAATGATCGTGTTGAGGCGGTTGAGACCGATAAGTCGATGTTGATCGAGATACCAAGGAATTTGTGAGAGAAAAGTAAATGACTTGTGCTGTAAACGGTGTTTGACTAAAGAAAACACAGAGAGTAGATTAAATCCATGGCAAGCAATGACAAGATAATCCTGGATCAGGTTCTTGATCAGCAGCGACAGGCTATTGCAGCCTCCCTTGAGCCAGCGAAATATTTTGAAGTCTTTACCGCCGAGCAAATCCTTAAAGATTATGACCTGACATATGACGAGCTTGAAGCAGGGATAACAGCCGGTGGTGGTGATGGAGGCATCGACTCATTCTATGTCTTCGTTAATGGTGAATTGCTCCATGAGGATAGCGATTTTTCTGAACTGAAGAAGAATATAACAATCGAGGTCTTCATTATTCAATCTAAGACAGGTGTCGGTTTCACTGAAACAGCTATAGAGAAGTTTATTAGTATTACAGAGGAACTGTTCGATCTTTCCAAACCGCTTAGCGAAGTTGACGGAGTATATAACAAACCTCTTCTTGAAGCTGTAGAAAAATTTCGCAGTCTCTATCAGACATTGGCATCCAGGTTCCCGCGGCTTCGTCTCTCCTATTATTACGCAACTAAGGGTGACGCGGTGCATCCGAATGTCCAGCGCAAGGTTGCTAAGCTTGAAGCCGTCGTTAAAAGGTATTTTTCAGCTGCACAGTTTCATTTTTCTTTTCTCGGATCAGGCGATCTTCTTGAATTGGCCAGACGTTTGCCCACAACATCTTATGATCTCAAGCTTTCTGAAAATCCTATTTCATCCTCCGGCGCTGTCGCATTCGTCTGCCTCGTATCTCTCCGGGATTTCAGCGCCTTCATAACAGATAGTCAAGGGCATCTTATTCGTCACATATTTGAAGCTAATGTTCGAGATTACCAGGGGAAGACCCAAGTTAATGAAGAAATTCAGACAACCTTACAGCAGCGCAGCGCGGAGGACTTTTGGTGGCTTAACAACGGTATAACCGTTTTAGCCAGCAGGGCCACCCAAAGTGGAAAGACTATTGCTCTTGAGAATCCAGAAGTGGTAAACGGGTTACAGACGTCCACTGAAATATATACCTACTTCACAACGTGTAACACTGAAAACGAGAATCGCAATCTTCTTGTCAGAATTGTTGTGCCGACCCAAGCCGAAAGTCGTGATCGAATTATTAGAGCCACCAATAGCCAAACGGCAATACCTCCGTGGGGTAGGATAGAAAAAGTGGACACCAAAGTCGGATAAAGTAAAAGGACGGAGGTGTCAAAATGAAAGGTATTCCGCAGGGACGGTATACGAAGGAGTTTCGAGAGGAAGCAGTAAAGATGGTGGTAGATGGGGGCATATCGTTGCCGGAGGCGGCACGGAGGTTATCGTTACCACCATCGACATTGGGCAACTGGGTCAAGGCCAATAAGGCCGGCAAGCTGAAGGACATAGGCAAGAACTATAGGCCACTTACAGAGCTTGAGATGGAACTGGCAAGATTGAAGAAGGAGTTGGCAGAGACCAGAATGGAGAGAGACCTGTTAAAAAAAGCGGCCGCGTACTTTGCGAAGGAGTCGCTGCCCGGTACGCGATGATGAAAGAGATGCGATTCCAATATTCTATTCCTTACATGAGTCATGTTTTGGAGGTTTCGGCAAGCGGATACTATGCGTGGCTACAGAGGCCGCTGTCAAAGCGGGCACAAGAGGAAGCCCGGCTGGAGATAGAGATTCGTGCTGCGCATAAGCGGACGCGGCAATCTTGTGGTCCGGAGCGTTTACAGAAGGACATGGCTGAGCACGGCGTTAAGGCCGGGGTTTGTCGCATCAAGCGTATCAGGAAGAAACTCGGTATATGCTGTAAACAGAAGAAGAAGTTCAAAGCCACGACTGATTCAAAGCATAGCCATCCCGTGGCGGAGAACCTGCTGAATCAGCAGTTTGAGACAACGGCGCCGGGCGAAGTCTGGACAACGGATATTACCTATATTCCGACGGACGAGGGTTGGCTGTATCTCGCCGGACACAAAGATCTTTTCACCGGAGAACTTGTCGGGTATGCAATGGGCGCCAGGATGACGAAAGCGCTGGTTATGCAGTCGCTGTTCCGTGCTGTGGCGGCTAAGCGTCCGGCAAAGGGACTGATACATCACTCGGACCGGGGAAGTCAGTACTGCGCACCTGCTTACAGGAAGGTGCTTGAGCAATTCGGAATTACAGCCTCAATGAGTCGCAAAGGCAACTGTTATGACAATGCCCCGATGGAGAGCTTCTGGGGAACGCTGAAACAGGAGCTTGTCCATCATCGGCGATATAGCACCCGGCAGGAGGCGATACGGGAGATCACGGAGTATATCGAGGTCTTCTACAACAGGCAGCGCCGACAGGCAAGACTGGGGTATCTATCCCCTGTCGCTTATGAACAGAAATTCTATGCCGACCAGTTGGCCGCATGAATGGTTTGGTGTCCACTATTGACATCCGACCTCAACTTTACGTACCCCCGAATTTCGGACTCCTCTTCTCCAGAAACGCATTCATCCCTTCGATGCGGTCCTGTGCGGCGAAGCATTCGGCGAAAGACATAACCTCGTGTTCGAGGCCTTTTTGCAGACCGCGGCTTTCATTGATTAGTTTCTTTGCGGCTCTAATACCCAGGGGACTTTTCTGTGCAATGAGAGTTGCCATCTCTTCCGCCCGCTTCATCAGTTCACCATCCTTCACGGTCTGATTCACAAGCCCGATGGATTCGGCATCTTTGGCATCAATAATCTTTCCGGTAAAGATCAATTCTTTGGCCATTCCGATTCCAACGAGTCTCGGCAGGCGTTGGGTGCCTCCGAACCCCGGGACAATGCCGAGGTTTATTTCGGGCTGTCCGAGCTTAGCGCTTTCCGATGCAATCCTGACATCGCACGCCAGGGCTATCTCGCAGCCTCCGCCGAGAGCATATCCGTTTATCGCCGCAATGACGGCCTTTCCCATGTTTTCGATTTGAGCGCAGACACGATGCCCAAGTCTTGAAAAAGCAGTTGCTTCAGCGGGTGTCATATCTTTCATTTTCTTGATATCAGCCCCAGCGCAGAAATTCTTTTCCCCTCTGATGATCACCGCCCTCGCCTCTTCGTCATTTTCAATACCTAAGAAGGTGTTGCCGAGCAGCTCAAGAGTCTCAGTATCGAGGACATTCATCCCGTTGCGGCTATCCAGCGTGACAAGCACTATCCCGTCTTTCTTCTCGATCCTTAATGGTTCACCTGTATTCATAGAACCCTTCCCCGCTCTTCCTTCCGAGCTTGCCGGCAGACACCTTTTCCACAAGTAATGGACAGGGGCTGTATTTCTCTCCCGCCTCCGAATGAAGGACCTTCAGGATCTCAAGACAAACGTCAAGGCCCATTAAATCGGCAAGTTCTAGAGGGCCCATCGGATGGTTTGCCCCGAGTTTCATGATGGTGTCTATGCCTTCTTTGGCCGCAACTCCTTCATGAAGGCAGAATATCGCATCATTGATCATGGTGGCGAGCAACCGGCTTATAACAAATCCCGGTGAATCGTTGACCACTACGGCGGTCTTTCCCATCCTGTCACAAACCGTTCTTATCGCATCCGCGGTCTTTTCGGACGTGTCCGGACAGCGAACCACCTCCACGAGCTTCATTATATAGGCAGGGTTCATGAAATGCATGCCTGCGAACCTGCCAGGCTTTCGCGTGGCAAGCGCCAGTCTGCCTATAGGGATGGATGAGGTATTGCTCGCAAAAATGGTCTTTTCGCTGCAGACCGCATCCAGCTGTCTGAAGATGTCTTTCTTGATGTCCTCGTTCTCGACGGCCGCCTCGATAATCAGGTCCGCATCGCAGCACTCCTCCAGAGATGAAGCGGCCTTTATTCGTGAGAGTAAGCCCTCCCTTTCTTCATGCTCCAGTTTCCCTTCCTTCACCCTTCTTTCGAGTCTCTCCCTGATCTTTTGGAGTCCTGCCGTCACGTATTCCTTTTTTAAATCTTCGAGGATGACACGGTAGCCGGACTGCGCGGCGACCTGGGCAATCCCTCCCCCCATTACTCCCGAACCTATTACAGCGATCGTTTTAATTTCCATATTTGCAACCACCTATCTCTTTACACATTGAAAATGACATGCATTGAACCAAGCTATTGACAAAAAGCCAGCCTCTGACGAACTTATCACTTCATCGATTACAAAGAAAGTTTGAGCCGCACCTGTCCATCAAATGACAACCATCTCTCCGAACAATCCTACCTTTCCACTATCATCGCCAGCGCGTTCCCTCCGCCCATGCAGAGGGTAGCAAGGCCCCTCTCAAGCCCTCTGTTTTTCAAAGCATAAAGCAAGGTGACCAAAATCCTCGCCCCGCTGCACCCTATGGGATGGCCCAAGGCAACCGCGCCGCCGTTTACATTAAACTTATTGGGATCGATATTAAGCTCCTTGGATACCACGATCGACGAGGCGGCATATGCCTCGTTATACTCGACCAAATCTATTTCATTCATTGACAGACCTGTCTTTTTCAGAAGTTCCCTGACTGCCGGGACAGGCGCCTCCATAACATCCTCCGGCCTGGTTCCGGAGATCGAATAAGCTGCGATTCTTGCGAGCGGTTCAATCCCCAACTCCCTTGCCCTTGCTCCTGAGGTTATCACCAGCGCGGCAGCGGCATCGCTGAGCTGCGAACTGTTTCCGGCAGTCAAGACGCCACCCTTCTTGAACACCGGAGGAAGCTTTGACATCTTCTCCAGGGAAGTGTCATCTCTTGGGCACTCGTCTTTTTCGAAGACAACGCCCTTGGCCTCCACGGGCACTATCTCTTCCCTGAATTCGCCGGCCCTTATCGCAGCAGAGGCCCTCCGGTGGCTTTCGAGTCCGTAGTGGTCCGCCTGCTCTCTAGTAATGCCGTATTTCTCGGCAACTCTTTCGCCTGTTATTCCCATGTGATAGTCGTTATAGGCGTCCCAGAGGCTGTCGCAGAGCATCGCGTCCTTCAAGGGAACATCTCCGAACTTAATTCCCCAGCGCAGGCCGGTGAAGAGATGGGGCGCCCTGCTCATGTTTTCCATGCCCCCAGCAACAACGATACCCGCGTCTCCCGCTTTGACCGCCTGCGCGGCAAGCATGACCGCCTTCAGACCCGAGCCGCACACTTTGTTCACAGTGAGGGCGCCGATTTCGGGCGGCAGGCCGCCATAAAGCGCCGCCTGCCGGGCCGGGTTCTGGCCGAGCCCTGCCGAGATTACGTTGCCCATGATGACTTCATCAATCCGCTGCGCGGCCAGCCCAGCTCTCTTCACCGCTTCCCTTATAACGAGCGCGCCCAATCGTTGGGCCGGTATCTCTCCTAAAGAGCGTCCGTATTTGCCGATCGCCGTTCTTACGGCGCTCACAATAACCGCTTCCTCTCTCATCCCTTGTCCAATACGGTCGTTGTCGTCTTTCCGTGTGATATAGTTTTAGTAAAATTATATCTGAGTTTCAGGGGGTGTAAAGATTCAAATGGATTTTTCTTTTACTGAAGAACAGGGGCTTTTATTACGCCCTTGAGGGGTTCAACTGCGCAAGGACGTTGGTATCGGCGGCATGCCTATGCGCGGATTGAGGCGGCAAGGCCCCTCGTGCTCAAAGCGGCCTGGATGCTCGACGAAATGTACACGGGAAAAGGCATCGATCGTAAAGAACTGAATAAGGCGGTCGCGGCAGCCAAACTCATTGCGCCGACAGTTGCTTTTGACATTATCAAGGATGTGATGATATGGCACGGGGCTTATGGATATACGAGAGGGGCCGGGCTGGAACGGGGTCTTCGGGGCGTGACTTTCTACATCGTCGGGGCCGAAGGGGCACAAAATATTATGCGTCTGATAATCGCCAAAGAGATACTGGGAAAAGCAGAAAGAGAGTAGCAACACCCTTTTCCGTTCCCGGTATAGTGCGCCCAAACGGACCTTGATGTCTGGTATAATTTAACGACTATGTGGATTCGGGGCAGGCGTGGTTGAAGTCCTTATGTCTTTGATTTCCGCAAACAGACCCTTATGAAGGAGCGCTTGGATATTTTGCTTGTGAACAAGGGTATTGCTTCAAGCCGGGAGCGTGCGAAGGCGCTGATAATGGAGGGCTCGGTTATCGTAAATGGAGCGCCGGTGATAAAGGCCGGCACCATGATCGATGCCGCCGCAAGTATTGAACTGCGGGGCCGGGAGATTCCCTACGTGAGCCGGGGAGGACTCAAGCTGGAGGCGGCCCTGACCCATTTCGGCGTCGATCCGGCCGGATTGATCGCGATGGACGTAGGCTCTTCGACCGGGGGTTTTACAGACTGTTTGCTGAAGAGGGGCGCGGCGAAGATATACTGCATAGACGTGGGTTATGGGCAAATGGCGTGGTCGCTGAGGAACGATCCGAGGGTTGTCCTTCTCGAGAGAACAAATATCAGGCATCTCGAAAAGGAAAAGATCCATGATATGATAGACATCGCGACCATAGACGTCTCATTCATTTCCCTTAAGATGGTGATTCCCACGGTCAAGGAATTTGTCAAGAGCGGAGGAGATGTCCTTGCCCTTGTGAAGCCTCAGTTCGAGGTAGGCAAGGGAGAGGTCGGAAAGGGCGGGATTGTCCGTGATGAAGACAAGAGAGTGGAAGCAGTGGACTCTGTAAGAGACTTTGCTGAAAAGGCCGGCATGGAGACGCTGGGGGTTTTCCTGTCGCCGGTGCCGGGCCAGAAGGGCAACAGGGAGTATTTCCTGCATATCAGAAGGCCATGACCGAAGAACCTATACTCCTAGCCCTTGATCTGTCGCTGGCCTCGGAACAGGTCATTGAAGTCCTGCTGGAGGACGTGCCCGGTCCCGAGCTCCTCGCTGAGATATTCGAGACAAACAAGAAGAGGCCCGAGATACTCAAGCTTCTTGCGGAAAGTCCGAACGTGCCCCCCGAGATCAAGGAACAGGTGACCGGACAACTCAATCTTCCTGCAAAGCATGCGGAAAAGCCCAATCAGTCGGAAGAAACCCGCAAGCTTGGTCTGCTTCAGAAGATAGAGAGACTTACGGTGGGCGAAAGGATCGCCATCGCCCTCAGGGGAGGGCAGGAGATAAGGTCGATCCTTTTGAAGGACGCGAACAGGGAAGTGATCCTCACCGTGCTGAAGAACCCCAAGATGACCGAAACAGAGGTAGAGATGGTAGCGCATTCGCGCAATGTGCCTGAAGAGGCCTTAAGGTCCATTCATAAAAACAGGGAATGGATGAAGAATTACAACATCAATCTTGCCCTTGTCAATAACCCGAAAACGCCGCCCGGGATCGCGATCACCCTTGTCACCGGCTTAAGACCCAAGGATATAGCGGTCCTCGAAAAGAACAAGAATGTTTCTGAGGCGGTCAGGTCCGTTGCAAAAAAACTGCAGCAGGCAAGAAAGAGCCATTGACTGAATACAAGAGAAAGAGATGAACGCGACTCCGGATTTTATCGACAAAACGACCTGGAATAAGGTGTTGAATTATATCGCAGCGAGCGACGAGGCGCCGCCGTACCTGCTGGTCGACAAGGACGTGGTCAGGAAGAAAGTGACGACCATAGGAAAGAATATCAGGAACTCGAGGGTCTTATATGCCGTTAAGGCAAATCCGGACATACAGATCCTGCAGTTTCTCAACAGTCTCGGTCTAGGTTTTGAGATCGCCTCCGAAGGCGAATTGCAGATACTGGCATCTATCGGCGTCGGGCCCGAGAGGATCATAACGAGCAATCCCATAAAGACCCTGAAGTTTCTGCATCAGGCCGTCGCGTACGGGATAAACTATTTTGCGTACGATTCCATTGCAGAGGTTGACAAGCTGGCAAAATATGCGCCCGGCTGCAACGTTTATGTGCGGCTCTCTGTTCCAAACGAAGGCAGCGAATGGCCGCTCAGCAAGAAGTTCGGGGTCGAAGTGGATGAGGCCGGAGAATTGTTGCTCTACGCAAAGGAGAAGGGCCTGAACCCCGCGGGAATCACGTTCCACGTCGGCTCCCAGTGCAATAATGTCTACAACTGGAATACGGCCGTCGAGAAGGCCAAGGAGCTATGGGAAATCTCCGAGCAGAACGGAATAAGGCTTACAATGCTCGACATCGGAGGCGGCTATCCCATCCACTATACCAAGAACGTCGTGGACGTCGAAACCATAGAGAAGAAGATCGACAAGGCGATTGCGAAGAGGTTCCCGAAGGAAGTGGAGATATTCATCGAGCCCGGAAGAGCGGTCGTGGGTGACGCCGGGGTCTTTGTTTCGACGGTGATAGGCAAGGCCAGGAGGGGCGACGAGAGGTGGCTTTATATCGACGTCGGTGTATTCAACGGACTGATGGAAAGCATCGGGGGAATAAAGTATGAATATGTCGTGGGCAGCAGGAACGAACCCGAAAAATGGACCATTGCAGGCCCGAGCTGTGACAGCTTCGACGTTATAGACCGTGACGTCGAGCTCCCCGAGCCGGAGGTGGGCAACCGCATTCTGATACTTTCGAGCGGCGCATATACTATTTCGTATGCCTCCGAATTCAACGGCTTTTCGATCCCGAAGACGATTTTGATATAGGAAGACAGGAGTCAGAAGCCAGAATACAGGAGTCAGGATTCTGCGTTTCTTTTATCCCGGATCCTGACTGCTGCATTTTGAATTCCAAGGAGGTGTTATAGTGATCAAATTTTTCGAAAAGGACCCATACTCGCCGATACAGTACGTCTATGACGTTGAAAAAGTGCTTTACAAGGGCAAGAGCGCTTTCCAGGACATCATGGTAATCGAGAACCCCTATTTCGGAAAGATGCTCGTCCTTGACGGAGTAGTGCAGATAACAGAGAGGGATGAGTTCTTTTACCACGAGATGCTGACCCATGTGGTGATGCATGCGCACCCCAATCCCAGGACCGTTGTGGTGATAGGTGGCGGAGACGGAGGAGTGGTAAGGGAAGTGCTGAGGCACGACACCGTTCAAAAGGTATATTTTATAGAGATCGACGAGGAAGTTATAAATGTCTCAAAGCGCTTTTTCCCGGGCGTCGCAAGCCGCGTCGATGACGGCCGGGTTTCTGTCCAGTGCATGGACGGGGCCGAGTTTGTTAAGGGGAGGGCCGGAGATATCGATGCGATAATAGTGGACTCGACCGATATTATAGGCTTTGCGAAGAGCCTCTTTACTGTGGAATTCTTCAAGACCGCCAGGGAGTCCCTGACTCCGGAAGGCATGTTCGTGACACTTTCCGAGTCTCTCCATTTCCATAAAGATATGGTGATCGAGGTGCAGGAGGCCATGAGACTTATTTTCCCCGTAGTAGACCTCTATGCTGCGCCTCTGATAACCTACGCCGGCAACTGGTGGACCTTTTCGGTAGCCTCCAAGGAACACGACCCCCGCCAGATGAGGAGAGATTTCAGCATCGACACAAAGTACTATAGCGACGAGGTACATAAGCAGGCTTTCCTGCCCCAGAAGATGTATGAAAAACTGATGCAGAGGAAACTTCAATGGTAGTCAGTTGATTTGAGTCCTTGACAGCCTGTCCCTGTTATTGGTAGATTATTTTAGCACTCTCAAGGCTAGAGTGCTAATGCGAGGTTTTAAAAAGGATGTTTGAAGACCGAATACATAAGATATTGTGGGCGGTGGTCGAAAGTTATATTACGAGCCCCGACCCAGTGGGCTCCCGTTTTGTGACAAAAAAGTACGAGTTTAACCTCTCTGCCGCCACGATTCGAAACACCATGGCCGACCTCGAGGAGCTGGGTTTCCTGCAACAGCCCCACACGTCAGCCGGCCGCATTCCAACCGACAAGGGCTACAGGTTCTATGTGGATTATCTTTCCCAGAGGGAGTCTGCCGCAGACGACCATCTGACAAATGAGATCATAGGAAGACTCAGGGTCATCAGCAACGATATAAACGGCCTGCTCGAAGAGGCCTCAAAGATGCTCTCGACCTTTTCCCATTACCTGGGCGTTGCACTTTCACCGAGGCCGGAGAAGACCACCTTCCGCGGGATCAACCTTTTCGCATACAGGGAGGGGAGCATCATGGCGGTGTTTCTGACGGACGAAGGGATTGTCAAGAATAAGGTCATCCGTCTCGACTCAGGCCTTACGCAGCGCGACCTCAACAGGATTTCGGACTATCTGAACTCGGAGTTTTCCGGCCAGACGTTCGATGATATAAAGGCCAGGATCGTCAGGGAGATGTACCGCGAGAAAATCTTATGTGATACACTTATAGCGAAAGCCATCAGGATATGTGAGGAGGCTTTCTCGTTCGATTACGGGAATGTCTTTATATCCGGTCTTTCCGAGGTCCTGGGACTGCCGGATTTTTCCGACCTTCAGAGGATAAAGGAGATATCCAGGGCGATCGAGGACAAACATCTCATTGTGAAGCTCCTCGATGCGCTGTCGCATTCAGAAGGGGTCCAGGTCGTGATCGGATCTGAAAACCCCGCAGCTGAAATGAAGAAATTCAGCCTCGTACTCTCTTCCTATAAAGAAGGAGCGAGGCCGATAGGTACGATAGGTATCATAGGTCCGACAAGGATGGACTACCTGAGGGCAATAACGATTGTGGATGCCACAGCGAGATTCATAACAAGGGTCCTTTCGGAAAGATAGCCGCTGCCGGAACGACCCGGCCCGAAAAGCAATCATTGTGTTAGGAGGAAGCTTGGAAGACGAAGAACTCATGGAAAAGAAGGAGGGCGAGATACTCGCGGCCTCCGACAAGGAAGAAAGCGGAAAAGAGACAAGACCGTCTCCCAATGCCGAGCTTGCTGAGCTGAAGGACAAATACGTCAGACTTTATGCGGAGTTCGAGAATTTTAAGAAGCGCGTCCAGAGGGACAAAGAGGACCTGTCAAAGTATTCCAAGGAAGAAGTGCTCTACCATCTCCTGCCGATCATCGACAATCTCGAGATGGCTTTGAAGCATTCAGGCAACGGTCTGTCCGAGGGCCTGGTCAAGGGAGTGGAGATAACCCTCAGGGAGTTCCAGAGGGTCACAGAGAAGTTCGGCCTCACTCAGATATCAGCGGTGGACAAGCCCTTCGATCCGGCGCTCCATCACGCCATGACCGTGGTCGAGCGGCCCGACCTGGAAGACAAGACCGTCGTAGAGGAATTCAGGAAAGGATATATGTTCGGGGAGAAGGTCCTGAGACCTTCCCTGGTTGCGGTCTCGAGAAAAAATACGCCTGAGACTGATAGGGAAATTGAAATAGAGACAGAAATAGATAAAGAGACAAAGGAGGACTGAAATATGGGAAAGGCGATTGGGATTGATTTGGGGACCACTAATTCGGTCGTTGCGGTAGTCCAGGGCGGAGAGCCCGTTGTTATATCCAACCAGGAAGGGACCAGGACAACTCCGTCAGTCGTGGCATTCACGGACAAAGGAGAACGTCTTGTGGGCCAGATAGCGAAAAGACAGGCCGTGACGAATCCTGAGAATACGGTTTTTTCGATAAAGAGACTGATGGGAAGAAAATATAATGCGCCGCAGGTCGATTATGCGAAGAAGCGCCTGCCTTACAAGATAGTTGAGGCGCCCAACGGAGACGCCCATGTCGAGATAAGAGGGAAAAAATACTCGCCGCCGGAGATCTCCGCTATGATCCTTCAAAAACTGAAACAGGCCGCCGAGGACTATCTTGGAGAGCCCGTTACAGAGGCGGTGATAACTGTTCCGGCATACTTCGACGACAGCCAGAGACAGGCCACAAAAGACGCAGGGAAGATCGCGGGGCTCAATGTCCTGAGGATCATAAATGAGCCGACCGCCGCGTCTTTGGCTTACGGCATGGACAAGAAGAAAGAGGAAAAGATTTCGGTATACGACCTGGGAGGCGGCACTTTCGATATCTCCATCCTCGAGATAGGAGAAGGGGTAATAGAGGTCAAGTCCACTAACGGAGACACCTACTTAGGAGGCGACGACTTCGACCTCCGCATCATGGACTGGATGGTGGAGGAGTTCAAGAAGGACCAGGGGATAGACCTGAAGAACGACAGGATGGCCCTGCAGAGGCTCAGGGAGGCGGCCGAGCGCGCAAAGATAGAGCTCTCAACCGCAGCAGAGACGGAGATAAACCTTCCCTTCATCACGGCGGACGCTGCGGGTCCGAAGCATCTCCTCATGAAGCTTTCGAGGTCCAAGCTTGAACAACTCGTAGGCGAGCTTATAGACAATACCATCGGGCCGTGTAAACTCGCCCTCAGCGACGCGAACCTCTCGCCGCAGAATATCGACGAGGTCCTGCTCGTCGGCGGACAGACGCGTACGCCGAAGGTCCAGCAGGTAGTGCAGTCTTTCTTTGGGAAGGAGCCGAACAAGAGTGTTAATCCCGACGAGGTCGTTGCTGTCGGCGCAGCCATACAGGGTGCCGTGCTCAAGGGCGAGGTCAAGGAGGTCCTGCTCCTCGACGTGACCCCTCTCTCTCTGGGCATAGAGACGCTCGGGGGCATCTTCACGAAGATCATCGAGAGGAACACCACCATACCGACCAAGAAGAGTCAGGTGTTCTCCACTGCCACCGATAACCAGCCTGCCGTCACCATAAAGATCTATCAGGGCGAGAGGGAAATGGCGGCGGACAACAAGCTTCTCGGAGTTTTCGAGTTGGTCGGTATTCCCCCGGCGCCAAGGGGAGTGCCCCAGATAGAAGTATCCTTTGACATTGATGCCAACGGCATCCTGCATGTCTCCGCGAAAGACCTGGGGACGGGCAAGGAGCAGTCGATACGGATCACTGTTTCGAGCGGCCTTTCCGACGAAGAGATCAAGAAGATGATGCGGGACGCGGAATCCCATGCCGAAGATGACAAGAAGAAGAAGCAGCTTGCCGAGGCGAGAAACGAGGCCGATACCCTTGTTTATTCGGTCGAGAAATCCCTGCGGGACTATGGCGACAAGGTCACGGAGTCCGAAAAAAAGGAGATAGAAGAGGCGCTCGAAAGGTGCAGGAAAGTCAAAGACACAAGCACCGACGCGGCCGAGATCAGGTCCGCTATGGAAAACCTTACAAAGGCCTCATACAAGATTGCCGAACATGTTTACAAGGGAGCGGCAGGCGCAGGAGCGCAGGCCGGGCCCCATCCCGAAGAAAAGGCCAAGTCTCCCGAGGAGGAAGTCGTCGAGGCCGAATTCGAGGACGTCGATAAGAAGGAGAAATGAAGGACTACTATGAGATACTTGGCGTTCCGAGAAATGCTACTGAGGTTGAGATCAAGAAGGCTTTCAGGGGGCTCGCGCTAAAATACCATCCTGACAGAAACCCGGACGACAAGGCCTCTGAGGACAAG
Source organism: Nitrospirota bacterium (assembly GCA_021790195.1). Taxonomy (GTDB): domain Bacteria; phylum Nitrospirota; class Thermodesulfovibrionia; order Thermodesulfovibrionales; family UBA9159; genus JAJYIF01. The sequence goes on along the minus strand of JAJYIF010000001.1, from coordinate 10,328 downwards.
TTTAAGGAGATCAACGAGGCCTACTCGGTCCTCAGCGATGCGGAGAAACGGCAGAATTACGACAGATACGGGAGCGCCGAGGGTATGGGCGCAGGGTTCGGGGCCTTCACAGGCGCAGGGTTCGGGGATATATTCGAAGACATCTTCGGCGATTTCTTCGGCTTTTCGGGCCAGCGCCGGAAGAGACCTGCAAAGGGTAACGACCTCCGTTATGACCTCGACATCACCCTTGAAGAGTCCGCCTTCGGTATAGAAAGACATATCGAGGTGCCGAGATGGGAAGACTGCTCTTCCTGCCACGGCTCCGGCTCAAAGCCCGGCAAGGGGCCTGTTACATGCACGAACTGTAAAGGAACGGGCAACGTAAGGTTTCAGCAGGGCTTCTTCAGCGTCTCAAGGACCTGCGGCGCCTGCGATGGAACGGGAACCATTATCACAGACCCCTGCCCTTCCTGCAAAGGAAACGGAAAGCTAAAGATGACCCGCAAGCTTTCGGTGAGAGTGCCTGCCGGAGTAGATTCCGGCTCGCGGCTGAGGATGTCCGGGGAAGGCGACCCCGGCATATACGGCGGGCCTCCCGGCGATCTCTATATAGTCATAGACATAGAAGACCATCCTGTCTTTGTGAGAAAGAATTTCGACATCTTCTACGAGACGAGCATTTCGTTCCCTCAGGCGGTATTAGGATCCGAAATAGAAGTCCCCACCCTCGACGGCACAACTATGCTCAGGATCCCCCAGGGGACAGCGCCGGGAAAGGCCTTTCATCTAAGAGGAAAGGGAATACCTAAACTGGGCGGGCACGGCAAGGGCGATGAAATCGTGGTCATAAACATCGAAGTGCCGAAGAGTGTGACTCCCCGTCAGAGGGAGCTTCTCGAAGAATTCGCCCAGATAAGCGGCGATAAGACTTCCAGGACCTTTAAAGACAAGCTGAAGGACATTTTTTCCGGCGCAGAGAATTGATTTCTTAGTCAGCGTCCCGAAGGAAGGCAAGTTTGCACTCATGCCGAGAATATTCTATCCATTAGAAGGACAGCCTCAGGCGGTTCGCATCACTGGGGAGAAAGCACATTATCTTGTGACAGTGCTCAGATGCCGGGCCGGTGACAACCTCGTCATGTTCGGCGGAAGGGGTCTGTCCTACAAGGGAGTGATAAAGTCCGCTTCAAAGAAAGAGGTCCTCGTCGAGATCAGCGAAGCGTTTAAAGAGAATACGGAATCGCCCCTGAACATCGTCCTCCTCCAGGGCCTGCTCAAAGGAGAAAAAATGGACCTTGTCATACAAAAGACGACTGAACTGGGCGTGAAAGAGATTATTCCGGCCATAACCGAAAGAAGCCAGTTGAGAGAGACTGAGAAGGTATCGAGATGGAAAAAGATAGCCGAGGAGGCCGCAAGACAGTGCGGAAGGCCTGAGGTTCCTGTTATACGTGACCCGATCCCGCTCGGGGACGTCTTTTCTGTCGATTCGCCGTACACCTCTCATCTTAAGACATACAAACGCCTTATCTTTTGGGAAGAGGGAGGCTCAGATCTCGGTCAGATAAAGAAGCGCCTGGAAGGAGCGCGGGAACTGATGATCGCGATTGGGCCCGAGGGCGGCTTCGCAAAGGGTGAAGTGGCCGAGGCGCAATCAAAGGGCTTCTTCGTCACCCATCTCGGAAACCGTATCCTTCGTGCCGAGACCGCGGCAATTGCTGGAGCTGCGATAGTCCAGTTTCTCTTCGGGGATCTCGGACAAGCGTTACATTCCACATAGACGAGAGATTTCTGTCACGCAATCCTTTCGGGATGCGTATATACGTTAAATCTTTTTCCCCTTACGAATCCGACAATAGTCACACCGCATTTTTCGGCAATTTCTACGGCCAGACTTGTGGGCGCGGTCCGCGTCGCAAGAATCGGGATGCCCCAGCGGCAGCACTTGGAGGCAATCTCCGAAGAGATGCGCCCGCTCGCAAGCATGATCTTGCCCGGGAAAGGGATATTTTCCAGCAGGGCAAAGCCTATCACCTTGTCGACCGCATTATGCCTGCCGATGTCCTCGGCGAAACTCAGGATGACCCTGCCGTCCGATAGGGCAGCGCTGTGGACGCAGCCGGTGAGCTTGTACAGATCCGATCTTGCCTGAAAATCATTGAAGATGTATCTCAGGCTTTCCCTGTCCACCGTGGTCGTGTCTTTGACTGTATCAAACGGTTCCTTCCTCTCAAAGGTCACTCCGCCGACGCAGCCCGACGTAGCTATTACTCCCTCCGCAGCAACCTCTCCCTCCGCCGGAATGTCCACGGAAATCTCGTCGCCGTATATAATGCTCATCCTGTCCGTGCACCAGTTGCCGCGTATTATCCCCTCGGTCATCACAAGGCCGGCCACAAGCTCCTTGACCATATGGGGCGTACAGTAAAGGCGCAGGACCTCTTTTCCGTTGACCGAGACCTTCAGCTTCTTCTCGACCGCGAGCAGGTCCTCAGTCTGCTCAAAGGCGCCCTCCGTATGCTTATGAATCCTTCTCCTGACTGTTCCGTCCACAATTGGATTATAAATACATAGCGGCAAGACCGTCAATTTCCGGCCTCACCGGAACCAGCAGCAATTCTGCTCCCGCGGAACAGTCCTCTTTATGTTTCTCAGGATCCTGGCCGGCCCCAGACGTTATTTCAGGGCGACTGCTTCGACCTTTCCCGTCGAGATCGAGTAATACGCCCCCACTACCTTTACCTTGCCTTCGTGCATTTCTTCTGAGATGATCTTGCTCTTCTTTACTATCTCTCCTGCAACGTCCTTGACGTTTTCGATAGTGGACGCATAGATGAGGTTGTCGCCTTTCTTGAGAGAGGCCTTCGCCTTTTTTACGGCAGGCATGATCTTCTTTACGATCTCCCCGATGTTGCCTTCCGGGATACTCTTGCTCTCGACCGCAGCGGTCACGGCGCCGCAGCTCTCATGCCCTAAAACCATTACAAGAGGGGCATGCAGATGCTCCACCCCGTATTCTATGCTCCCGACAGCGATAGGGTCCACAATGTTCCCGGCCGTCCTTACGACAAAAATATTTCCGAGTCCCTCATCAAAAATAATGGAAGGCGAGACCCGCGAATCGGAGCACGCTACTACTACCGCAAAGGGATGCTGCCCCTTCGCAAGCTCTTTCCGGTAAGCGCCACCGGATTCCTTCTTTGAGATATGGCCGCTCACGTACCGCGCGTTCCCCTGCATCAGTTTTTCCAAGGGCTGGTCGTCCGCCTTCCCCGCGTATACCGAACCCCCGATAAAAACAATTGCTGCAAAGAGAGAAAAAAGAATTCTGAAGCGTTTCACTTGAACACCCTCCTTATCAGAAATTTCGGGCATTCTAACAACGCGGAATCTCCCTGTCAAGAAAACAATTTCTCTATCAGTTTTTTTTATGGAGAGGGCTGCAAACTCTGAATACGACCTGCTTGAAAAGCCCGGGTCATGCCGCGTCGGCGCCCGCGACGAGTTTTCGTTGACAAACACACTTCCTTAATCTATAGTTTGATTATAATCTGGAGCGTCCGAAATCAATCCGTTTGAACAGGAGGAACCGATGGACAAGATTCTAAGAATTGATATGGGCGCCGAAGGCGGTCCCAGGTCAACTGAAACGCCTTTGGGAGAGTATGCCGGGTTTGGAGGCAGGGCCATGACTTCTGCGATAGTCTCTAAAGAGGTCCCGCCTTTATGCCATGCATTGAGCGCGGAGAACAAGCTGGTCATCTCGCCGGGTATGCTGAGCGGGACGATCGCCGCGATGTCCGGGCGTATCTCAGTGGGCTGCAAGAGCCCTCTCACCGGCGGCATCAAGGAAGCAAACGCCGGGGGCCAGCCAGCCCAGGTACTGGCGAGGCTGGGTTACGCGGCCATAGTCCTCGAAGGCAAGCCGAAGGACGGCACCCTTTACAAGGTTTTCATCAACAAAGACGGCGTAAAGGTAGCTCCGGACAACAGCCTGAAAATGCTCCCGAATTATGATCTCATAGCGAAGATGAAGGCTGAGCACGGCGACAAGATTGCCTGCATCTCGATAGGACCTGCCGGAGAGATGAAGATGAGCGCGGCCTCCATTGCGTGTACCGACATGGAGCTAAGACCTACCCGTCATGCCGGGCGCGGAGGGGTCGGAGCGGTGATGGGCTCGAAGGGAGTGAAGGTTATTGTCCTCGACGATACCGGGATGAAGATGCGCTCTCCCAAAGACCCGGAGAAATTCAGAGAGGCCAACAAGAAGTTCGTTGAGGGCCTGCGTCAGCATCCGGTCACCGGTCAGGGTCTGCCCGCTTACGGCACAAATGTCCTGACCAACATCCTGAACGAAGTGGGAGGATATCCCACTTATAACTTCAAGCAGGGCCGTTTTGAAAGCGCAGGCAAGATCAGCGGAGAGACGCAGGCCGAGCTGGAAGTCAAGCGCGGCGGACTCGCGACCCACGGCTGTCATCGGGGGTGCGTGATCCAATGCTCGGGCGTTTATCACGACAAAGACGGACATTACCTGACAAAGCAGCCGGAGTATGAAACGGTTTGGGCGCATGGCGGCAATTGCGGCATTTGTGATATTGACGCAATTGCCATGCTCGACTTTCTGGATGACAATTACGGCCTCGACACCATCGAGATGGGCGCCACCATCGGCATCGCCATGGAAGCGGGTCTTGCAAAATTTGGAGACGGCGAAGCGGCCATAAACCTTGTAAAAGAAGTCGGGAAGGGCAGTTATCTCGGACGCATCCTGGGAAACGGCGCTGCCTTCACTGCAAAGGCCTTTGGGGTGGAAAGGGCGCCTGTTGTAAAGGGACAGGCCATGCCGGCATACGACCCCCGTGCGGTCCAGGGTGTCGGAGTGACCTATGCCACAAGCCCGATGGGGGCGGACCATACCGCCGGATACGCAGTGGCCCAGAATGTACTGAAGGTCGGAGGTGATGTGAACGCTCTGAAACCGGAGGGCCAGGTGGAGCTTTCCAGAAACCTGCAGATCGCCACTGCCGCAATAGACTCCACGGGGATGTGCCTCTTCATCGCCTTTGCCGTCCTCGATCAGCCGGACACTTTCCAGGCGCTTCTCGACCTTCTGAATTCCTTCTACGGCCTGGACCTCACTGCCGACAGCGTGACAGAGCTTGGGAAAAAGGTGCTCTCCTTTGAGCGCGACTTCAACTCCAGGGCGGGCTTTACGGTTCAGCAGGACCGCCTTCCGAGATACTTCAAGACCGAGCTGCTGCCTCCCCACAACGTCATCTTTCAGGTCAAGGACGAAGACCTCGACAAGGTCTTTAACTGGTAAGGCGCCTGATATTCTTACAAAAAAAGGAGAGACTTCTGTCTCTCCTTTTTTTGTACGCAGGCGGAAGAAAGGGATTGTCTGAATGGACCCCGACCTGAAAGCATCCGAAAGTGAAAACGCTCCACGGATCTGTTTCGTCGTTGAAGGAGCGCTTGTGTCCGGATTCTTCCTGTTGCTGCAGCGGGGGGTCACAATCGGCGGACATGTCGGCTGCAGCGTAAACGCTTTCCTAAGCAAAGAGGTCGGGGTTGGTCCGGATACCCTGGAAAAGATTCAGTCTGTTTTTCTTGACGGTAGTCCTGTTGACGATCTCGACTCCGCGATATTAAAGGACAAGGCGACACTGGCTCTTTCGGCTGCCATGCCGGGACTGGTCGGGGCCACCCTGAGAAGGGGAGGCGCTTATTCCTCTTTCCGAAGTACGATCACCTATCATGAAACCGGTCCTGCGCAGGTCTCGGGAGAAGGCTTTGTCCATGTGAAGCTTTTTAACCTCCTCATGGCCGAGCTCGGACCCGGTCTTCTAAGAAAAGGCGTTTATGTGAGTTCTTCGGACCTTGCGGAGTTCGTGTCGGGTCAGCCGGCTGATTTCTGGAAAGGATGCAAACAGGTCCTCGTCAACGGCAAACCCGCAGTAAAGGGAGCAACAGAAGTCAATGAGCTTATCTCGCGGTATAAGCAGGTATTCCTTTCAGTTGCGGAGTAAAGTCAGTGCTTTCTCTCAAACCGCCGGCAATGGGGGGAAAGAGGGCGATTTCGTCTCCTTCTTTGAGGGAGTATTTGAGGTTCCTGTGCTCGCCGTTGACGATCCTGAGCAGCGGGATCCCTTCGGGCAGTTTCAATAGCTTTACGACATCCTCTATAGTGGCATTTTCGGGGAGTTCCATCTCCTGCTCCTCGGGACCGAGTCTTCTCAGCGTTGCGAAGAGTTTCACTTTTACCTTCATGATTAGATTATATCAGACTGATATGATCCTTCTCATACCGCTGTCCGGATAAACTGTTAGAATAGATTCGGAGGTTTGTATCGAGATGGATCATTGCGGCGCCCGGATATTTCCAGAAAAGATGATCCCTGACAGCGGACATCATCCTTCCAGACTCTTTGTCGAGGTCACTACAAGGTGCAATCTCCGATGCAGCATGTGCGTAAAACAGAATGGAGAGAGAGGATTCGGGGATGGGCATATGTCGCTTCCGACCTTCAGTGCATTGGAGCCCGCGTTCCCTTTTCTCGATGCCGTGGTACTGAATGGAATAGGCGAACCCCTGCTCCACCCTCAACTCGATGATTTTATACGCAGGGCCAGGGAATTCCTGCCGGAGAAAGCGTGGGTAGGGTTCCAGTCGAACGGCGTCCTCCTGACAAACGAGCGCGCCGTCTCCCTGGTCGATGCGGGCCTTGACCGCATCTGCCTGTCGATGGATTCCGTGTCTCCCGACCGCTTCAGGAAGATACGCGAAGGCGGAGACGTCAGCGATGTACGGCGCGCCTTTGCCGCCCTTGCGCACGCCAAAGAGGTCTGCGGGAGGAAGGATGTATCTATAGGCATCGAATTTGTCCTGATGCGCAATAATCTCTCCGAACTTCCCGGGGCCGTCCGCTGGGCCGCACGCAACGGGGCGGGCTTTGCCATCATCACCCAGCTCCTGCCCTATGAGAAAGCGGTCGCGGACCAGGCGGTGTACGACACCAATACCTCAGGCGCTATATCGGTCTATAACCGGTGGAAAAAGAAGGCTGAGGATGAAGGCCTCTACATGAGATCTTATACCGGCACGTTTATGAAATACATCAAAGACCCCGCCTCGGAGAGGCTCTTCGGCTTGGTTGAGCGGATGAAGGAAGAGGCCGCCTCGCAAAATATCGCTCTTCATGTGGAGAGGCTGCTAAAGAGGGACGAAGAGTTGTACGAAGAAGTCGCCCGGATCTTTGAAGAGGTGAAACAGATTGGAAGGGACGAAGGCCTGTCGCTGGAGCTTCCGGAAATCGCGCCTAAGAACAACAGGAGGTGCGATTTTGTCGAGTCGGGCAGCGCCTTTGTCTCGTGGGACGGAATAATCCACCCCTGTTATTTCCTGTGGCACCGCTACCGCTGCTTTGTCGGCGGATGGGAGAAACATGTCAAGCCGTGGGCCTTCGGCAATCTCTCAGAGGGCAATATAATCGAGATCTGGAACCACCGGGACTTCCGTTCCTTCAGAGACAACGTCCTGCGGTATAATTTCCCCTTCTGCTTTGATTGCGGCTTCGCGCTCTGCGACTATGTACAGACGGAAGATTTCGAACAGGACTGTTACGTAGAGAGCGTGCCCTGCGGTTCCTGCCTCTGGTGTACCGGACTCTTCCGGTGCCTGCAGTAGCAAGAGGCCCGCTGAAAAGTCCTTTCACAATCCCGGACGCCGTCTCCCGGAGGAATCACTCCTTTGTCTTCTTTCCGGGCTCGTCGGACGGCACGTAAGATACATCCGTCTTAAACTCTCCAAGGGGTCTCCTGAAGGTAAAGCCGAAGGGTTCCCGCACCAAGGCATCAGCGGTGCTCTTGACACTGTTGCTGGGAAGGGCAAACGGTAAACAAGCAACGAATATGGCACCGCCGATTACAGTGGCCGCTATCCCGAGGGGTCTTGCGACGGCCAGATCTCCTACGATGTAAAACGACTCTCCCCAGTCCGCAAACGCCGCCGTCGAATTAAATAAAAGAAAGCAGACAACAATCAGAATGAACGTTTTCCTCATTATATATCCCTCCGTTTAATTTAATGGGACTATCCCAAAAAAGATCCCGTCGCCGGATGCCCAAATAACACCCGTCAACATGACTTTAACACAAGTGCGTCTCTTCTTCAACCACCAATTATGGACAAATCTTGTGGCATAGTCTATCATTATACAGGTTTGAGCCCTATTGCTCTGGAGGGGAAACGAGGATCAAGCTTACATTAACGCCCACTACTAAGACAGTCAGTCTGCCTATAAGCTACAACTATTTTCTAACGAGTCTGATCTACAGATTCATTAACACTTCGTCACAAGACTATTCGCGCTTTCTTCATGATGAAGGTTACAGGCTTGGGGAGAGCAAGAAGGGCTTCAAGCTTTTTACTTATTCCATGCTGCAAAGTGAAAAGGTCAAAGTCACGGGGGACCGAATCAGCTTCGACAAAGGGCCTGTCACCTGGCAGATAGCTTCCCCTGTCGATGCATTTCTTCAGCATCTGGTCACCGGCGTTTTTGCAGAAGGACAGACAGTCAGGATAGGCCCGGAAGGTGGCGAAGCAGCATTCATCATACAGAGCGTTGAAACGCTGCCAAAACCGGAATTCAGACAAAGCATGCGTTTCACTTGCCTCTCACCGCTTACGGTAAGCAAGGCGTCTGAAACTCACTGTCATTACATCCGCCCGGGAGAAGAAGGGTTTTCAGAAGCTATCGGGAATAATCTCATAAAAAAATACAACATCGTTCACGGAAAAGATATAGAGAACGCAGACCTCGGAGTCAATATTGATGAGGACTATATGAAGAGAAGGAACGGGAAGATCACAAAGAATATCAATTTTAAAGGCACAAACATCATCGGCTTCATGGCACCTTTTGAGGTCGTCGGCAATCCGGAACTGATCGAGACGGGATACGAAGCGGGTTTCGGGGAGAAGGGAAGTATGGGGTTTGGGATGGTAAAGGAAATTGTTTAATGACTTTTGCAAGGAGACAAATTGATGCCATTATTTAGTTGGACAGGGAATCCGTGGGTGGATGGGGGTTTAGCGGTAATTGTGGCTAAAGCTGGCAAAGAAAACGTTGAGCATTTGACCAAAGCTGACCTCGATGCTCTTGTCTCTGATGGCGTTTGGTTGGCAAAGGCCAATAGGCAGTTAAAGACATTTACTATGGTGGTCGGGGTTAACTCCCCCCTGACGAATCCAAGTCTAAAAAAGAACGATAAAGGCTTCAAGCAATATTGCGAGATGATCCAGAGCCTCGCAAAGTCCGCAATTGCTGATACAGGCGGCGAATATAGATGTGAGGCATGTGGTGAGAGGCCCGCAACAAAAGTGCTTGCTAAATATAAGAAAGAAGTTGCCAGGGATTGGTTCCCATTGGCCGGCAGCATCGGCAGTGATGCGCAAGCTCTCCCGGCCGCGAGCAGAACAGCACGAATCTGTTCACTATGTCTCTTGTCTGTTCAGTTCCTACCTCTAGGAGCCATTATAATCGGCGGAAAGATTGCCTGCTTCCAATCAATCTATCCGGAGCTAACGCAGCTAATAGTTGCTGAGGTTTTTAAAGAAACGCAGGATAAATTGAATCTTTTGGGAAGCGATGAAAAGCTTTCTGCAGTTGGTCAAGGAAAGGGCACTAAGGAGTCACTTACGATGCTTCTAAAAATCTTTACTGAACTGCAAAGAAACAGGCGGATTCTTGAATTGCCACCACATGCCTCGCTTAATGTCTGGCTGTTCAGCAATTCCGGACAAGAGCCGGATTGTGATGTAATAGAAATACCGAATGAGGCATTACTCTTTATTTGGGATGCCGCAAGGACTTATCGGCGAGAGATTGAGACCATTCTTCATAGAGAACCCAAGCAAATCTCTCATCAGCTATTGGAGTGCATCAAACGCAAAACCGAATACAGCGGCTTTTATCCGTTTAAGTCCTCGAAGCCAGCATCAAAGGGATTGTTCGAGCTGTATCAGACAAAAGTGCTCGGTAACTCATTAGCTTCATTGAGGCTTGCTGAATGGCTTTCATTTGAGATCGAATTCAGGCTGTCGGGCGGTGACAAGAATGATAAGAAATTGTTAGCCAAGCTGCAAAAGGAAAATGCTTACTGGAACAAGGACAAAACAGTAATTGCGAAATTGAACGGAATAATTGCCCAGCTTGTCATTTTTCAGCTGCATTCCCCCACCTGGTTTTCAGGGTCATTCCCCCAGGTGCAGCATCCTATCCTCGATTTTTTAGCATAGGTTGTAGAACATAATCAAGCCTGTGCCTTTCTTTTTCTCT
>JAJYIF010000053.1 GCA_021790195.1 Nitrospirota bacterium | reverse complement strand
TTCGGATGAATCTTGAAATCTGCGGCGATCTCAGCTATCGTCTTCTCCTCTTTCATCGCCTCGCGCGCGACTCTAGCCTTAAACTCCGCCGAGTACCTGTTCCTTTTTGTCTTGCTCATTTCGGTGCAACCTCCTTGTCGTCTGTCGTATTTTACACCTTATACGACTGTCCGATTTCCGGGGTCCACCTCTCGATAATGATCATACCTCCGAAATATTCTGTAAGTGAGGTCATAGGACGAATAAAGAGCAAGAGTGCGAGCAAACTGAGGAAAAAGTTCGCCTGGTTGAAAAATGTATATTGGAAAGAAAACATAGTATGGTCTCCTGGATATTTTGTATCGACTGTATGGCTGAACGAGCAATCGATCATAAAATATGTTCGCTGGCAGGAGGCGCAGGATTCAGGGCAAGCGAAGCTTGAACTGTAAAAGTACCACGGGCATGCCCGTGGGTATCTAATAATATGCCTTTCTGCTGAGTAACTTTACTCAACCACTGAGTAAATATTGACTTTACCTCTCTGAGAGTGATAATCTTTTTCCATGGAGTTTGAACGCTCTCTCGTAAGAACGCTTACATCTGCCCTCAAAAAAAGACTTCCGGTTTTCCAGGTGCTTATCGGACCCAGGCAGGTAGGCAAGACAACCATCTCCAGGCAGGTGATTAAGAAACTGCCTTATCCGTCCGTCTATGCATCGGCAGACAGTCCTTTGCCGCCAAGCCCTGAATGGATTGAGACTCAGTGGCGTCTTGCGGATTTCGAGGCGCAGAAGACCAGTAAGCCGGTTGTTCTCGTGCTCGACGAAATTCAGAAGGTCAGGGGCTGGAGCGAGAGTCTGAAGCTGCTTTGGGACCGTACGCAGCACGAAGGAAAGGACATTCGCCCGCTGGTACTCGGCTCCTCGGCATTACTGCTCCAGGAAGGGCTGACAGAAAGCCTTGCCGGCCGTTTTTTCCTGACGCGATGCCCCCATTGGTCGTTTCGGGAATGTTCTTCTGCCTTTGGCTGGGACCTGCGGACATGGCTTTATTTCGGCGGATATCCCGGTGCGGCAGTCTTTGTCCATGATGAACAACAATGGAAGCAGTATGTCACGGATTCCCTTATAGAAACTGTCTTGGCCCGGGATGTGCTTCAAATGCAGAAAATTGCAAAACCTGCTCTGCTGCGCCATCTTTTCGCTTTCTCGGCTGCCTTTCCGGCTCAGATATTCTCCTATAACAAGATGCTCGGTCAGCTGCAGGATGCCGGCAATACCACTACTCTTGCCCATTATCTCAAGCTGCTTGAATCGGCCTTCCTGGTGAGCGGGCTGGAGCTTTTCTCCAGAGGGCAGGTAAGAAAACGCGGGAGCAGTCCCAAGCTGATCCTTTGGAACAATGCCCTGGTCAATGCGCTTTCATCAAGGACGTTCAAGGAGGCTATCAGCGATACCTTATGGTGGGGGCGGATCACAGAGAATGCTGTTGGTGCGCATTTCTGTAATGGTCTATCAGGAACAAGCCACGCCCTCACATACTGGCGGGACGGGGACAAGGAAGTAGACTTCGTCGTAACAAAGGGGCCGTCGATCTGGGCCGTAGAGGTCAAAAGCGGAAGAAGCGGCAAGATGTCGGGCATCGAAAAATTTCGGGCAAAGTATCCACGATCAAAATCTCTCGTAGTGGGCGACATCGGCATCCCTCTTGAAAAGTTCTTCTCGGAATCACCCGAGGCATGGTTCTAAAATTAAGCGGTTGTTGTATGCGCTTATCGGGAACGTTCCTGATCCCGAATGCCGAACTCTTGCCCAGCCCATTTTTTGTTTGACACGTTGAAGCAGCGCTTCATATAATGATGCACCGGGTCCATAGAGATCCTCAGGGTAAATATGATCGTATTTGGGAGGGAAAATGCGCATCAGATTACTTCTTCTCTGTTTCGTCCTTGTCTTGCTTCCGAGTTCAGTATTCGCAGGAGAAATCGAAAGCTATATCCAGGTTAAGGGTGAGGCGAGCACAGTCGTACGGCCCGATATAGCGCACTGCTTCCTGATTATCTCAGGATACGGTGAGAATTATGAGGCATCCAACAAGATGGCCAACGAAAAGGTCGCACAGCTGGGTAAAGTGCTGAAATCAGTTTTGCAAGAGGCGCCTCAAATGCATGTCCTGAAGGTCGAGAATAAACCCAAGGGAAGAGTTTTCGATGAGAATTACCAGAAGAAGATGTTCATAGATATGGCCAAGGCTATGAAGGGCGAAGTCCCGGCCGAAACCAGCCAGACCAAACAGGAGATGACCACTAATATCTCCGTGTATTTTGTTCTGACTAATTTCTCGAAGGACAGTATTCTGAAGATGATGAATGCCCTGGCTGAGAAAGAAATCGCTTTCAACAAAGGCTCGATGTTCGACTTCGAGTTTGCAACCGACTTTGCGTTCAACAGGAGCGCCATCTATTACGGGATGACGGACTCTTCGAAATACCTTAAGACACTGGTGGCAGAGGCATACAGGAACGCCGAGGGCAATGCGAAGATCCTGGCAACCGCAGTCGGGAAGAAAGTTACCGGGCTGACCAATATAACAGGCTGCGGCGATCTTCTGGAAGGGGCCGTTTCAGTTCCGTTTAAGACAAACCTAACAGGAAAGGACCTCGGCCCGCTGTCGGCGGATTCCGAAAGACTGGCGATTAAGTTCAGCAAGGACTTCGGGTTTAAAATTGACTAGCGGCCTCTCGATAGCGATTATCAAGGAAGTCTTGGGGCATATGGATATAAGAACGACGAAGAAGTATTCTCATGTTGTTGTTCTGGCACAATCTCGGGTCTTTGCGGCACAGGAGAAAGAGACCGAATTCAGAAAGGCCTTGGTGAAATAGTATAAGTGATTAGGAAGATGAAAGTTTTCATGGCTTCTCCTAACGATACTAGTGAAGAGAGACAAATATATACTGAAGTTGTCGAATCAATTAATAGGAGTAGAGGCGAGTCAGACAGCTTTCATTTGGAGCCGATAAAATGGGAGAGTTATGCCTATCCGGAGGCCGGGGACCCTCAAGGGACAATAAACAGGCTGTTAGAAGATGCTGAGTTGGTAATTATCCTTTTTTGGAATAAGATTGGTGCTCCTACAAAGAATTTCCCATCAGGAACTATGGAGGAATTCTCTATTGCCTATGAGAAGTTTACTAAGACAGGAAAACCCTCAATAAAAATATACTTTAGAAAACCATCGGCACCTAAGAGCAAGTCGGATGCTGAGGAACATAAGAAGCTTTTTGATTTTAAGGAATCGATAAGGGATTTGGCTCTCTATAAAGATTATGAGTCGCCGGAGAATTTTAGAACACTTCTCTATGAGCATATAGGTGGGTGGCTTTCTAAGCGTATCGATAGGAACGCCAAGCTTGAAGATCGACGCGCGCTGAGCGAACCTTCAGATGGAAAGAGCATTGTGAAAGAAGTTTTTGAAAAAATAGGTCAAAAATACGATGGCGAAAAATCGAGGCTGAGTTTTGGGATAAAAATGCTTGACGAGGTTGTAGGAGAGATAGAGGAGAAAAGCCTCATTCTCGTTGCTGGACATATGGGCTCAGGAAAAACAGCTTTAATGATTACCTTAATGAATCAGGTAAGCGTTCGTAATGGTGTGCCTGCGCTTTTCTTTAGTATGCGGTCTAACAAGCTTGAAATTATGCAAAAACTGTTGAGTAATGTATCGTACGTTGATATTGATAGACTGAAAAAAGGAATGATAACAAAAGAAGATTGGGCCAAAATGACAAGCGCTGCCGGACGGCTTGTGGATGCACCTTTATTTATTGACGACAATCCGGAGATGACTTTAAAAGACTTGAAAACTCAGGTGGACCGCTTTCAGAAGAGTCACAAAATTGGTCTTGTAATATTAGATGGTCTCAGTTATTTATCAGGCGAAGACGGAAAAGTAGGTTATAGAATGAGGATACTTTCTCGTCAGTTGCAGATTCCCATAATAGCTACAGTACAATTGGACATTCCGAAAAGAATCTCCATCCGCCCGACATTGAATGACCTCGATTTATTCGGCGATTTAAAGACAGAGGCTGATGTGATTGTGTTTCTGGATAAACCTCTGCAAGGAGACTGGGATCAAGAGGCTGGTTATAGAGATGCTATAATTGCAAAAAATAGTGGAGGGCCTTTGGACAAATGTGGGATAATTTTGATGCCTCAATATTGTGTTTTTATAGATCGTTTGTTTATAGAACATCCGGACGAAAAGAAGCAAACTACAAAGAATAATGAAAATGGCCTATCGCAGACATGAAACCGTGAACAAACTGTGAACAGTGCGGTTTTGCGCCGTGAGCTGGTCGAGTAGGTCACTAAGCTGTAAGCTCCTTTATGGGTTCGATTCCCACACGCTCCCGCCAAAGTTGTCTCCAGCCTTTCTGGTGGCACATGTCAAGAAACCCTCCTATAATCTTCCGCAACTTGATTCTGAATAAGAGAAACTAAACGGCAGTAAGTTAGAATATGGCAATGACATCCTCAAAAAAGAAAAACAAAACCTACCGTCTTCAATGGATCATTGAACCCATCATGGAAGAGCCAAGCTATCTGCAGAGATCCATGTTCGGATGCCAGGCATGTTATCTGAACGGGCGGTTGGTACTGGCACTCACATCTGGAGAAGAACCCTGGAATGGTCTTCTGATTCCGACTGATCATAAGTTTCACGAATCCATACGCAAGGAGTTTAAGAATATCAAACAGCATCCGGTTCTGAAAAAATGGCTTTATTTGCCCGAAGCGACAGAGGACTTTGAAACCGTGGCTTCCGATATTGTCGAAGCAATCAAGATAAATGATCTACGTTTCGGCGTTGAACCTCAGGAGAAGAAACAACGCAAGAAAAAGAAGTAACTAGATTCTGTTGCGGAAAGCTATTTTTCGACTGATTTTCTTGCCATAAGTTTTTCATCAGCGCACCATTTTCTTTTCAGGACCGTCCGATATATCAAATTCTCCAGTTATCCATGTTCTCGTG
>JAJYIF010000011.1 GCA_021790195.1 Nitrospirota bacterium | reverse complement strand
AGGTATTCTTGTTCCAATATTTTCTTTCGCAAAGCCTGTTCCTTTCTTCTTGGTATTTAAGGGTTACCAATTATAAAGGTTCAGGCTTTTCTTTCCTATAAAATTCTTCCGCAACAGAAACTAACTATGTAAAGAAACCGGTCCCGGTCGCCGGCCGGAATGTCACGCTCCGGCAAGCGGCGGCGGCTGACGAACATGCCGACCCGGTCCCTGCGGAGACAGTGCAGGACGGGGAAGAGAAACAAGGGGAAGGGGTTCAATACTCGGAGAGCGTCCCGATGCCCTCGGTCCGGCTACAGCTTTTGCCCGGAACTCTAAGGTATCATTCCCTGCCAGGCACAAAAGGCGCCAAGCTTCTTGATGTGGTCGTTGAAGGCGTGCCCGTCGAAATGGAACTCGACACCGGCGCCGATATGGTCGTCTTCAACAATGAAACGATGCAAAGGCTGAGCCGGGTCAGGAACATATCTTTCTCGAGGTCCGACATACATTCGACGGCAGGCGGCGCCGCTCAGGCCTACATCTTCAAGGTGTCCTCCATGAGCGTCGGCTCGTTCAATCTGAGCGACGTGGAGAGCGCCTATATTCCTACCTGCCCCGTAAACCTGCTGGGACGGTCTTTCCTTCGCAATTTCGTATATACCGTCAATGAAGAGGATGAAACAATAACCTTTGTCCCGAGGGGAGAGAACATCTCCCTTAGCAAAGAGCCCGCCGGTAGATCAAGGGGGAGCGGCTGGGCAGAGGTCGACGGCGTTAAGTACTTTTACGAAAACGGCAAGCTTGTGCGCGAGTGAGTCCCATCCGCATCCGCACTAAGACAGCGGAGCGTCTATTTCTTCAGGGCCTTCCCGAGGCGTTTCTCTACAGACTTGACCTTCTCTTCAATTCTATTGGGCCTGCCCTTCCGGTCATCGATCGAGATCGCCGTTAGTGCCCGTTCGCCGTTCTTCATTATCGCCTCGTGGCATTTCCTGACAAGGGACATCACTTCGTTCCATTCTCCTTCCACTACAGTGCCCATAGGATTGACTTTGTACGGCAGACCGCTCGCGTCCACGATCTTGAGCACCTCGGCGAGCCTGTCGCCTATGCTGCTTCCCACACCGACAGGCACTATGCTGAATTCAGCCAACATGGCCATTCTCCTTTCCGCCCCCTTGGGACGTAACAGACTCGGAAGACCCGCTCATGGCTTCCATTAAAAAGGTTATCAAAAAAGGAGTTTCTTGCAAGCCCCTCTGCCAGCCCTTCGGCTTTCTGTAAACGCGAAGACCGGTACGGAGAAACGTATCATTTCACTCAGAGGACATTGATCGCATCGATAAGGGCCCTCAGCCTTCCGAGATTCTTCCGGTCGAAATCGACGACGAGCCTCGGCAGGTGGGCTATTTCAGGCTCGTCGCTTTCCGCGGTCAGAGGCGAAGAGAGGTAAATATCTCCTCCGGGAAGCAGGATATCCGAAAACCTCTTCTTCAGTCTCTCGACCGAGAGGGCGTCGATGGGAGAGGAGAGGCGGATCACGAGCGTCCCGTCCACATATCTCAGACTGTGATAGCGACGGTAAAAGCGGTCTATCTTGGCAAGAACTTCTTCCACCGAGTCGGCGCGCTCGAAGAGATAGAAATCCGACCCTCCGATGTAGCCTTCCCTGAGGAGTTTGTCCTTGAAAAAACGCATGCACCTCGTCCAGTAAGTGCCGCCCGGAACGTCAGCCAGTATAAGCGGCAGGGGATCACGCTTTCCCGTCTGCACAAGGGTCAGCGTTTCCATGGCCTCGTCGAGGGTGCCGAAGCCTCCGGGAAAAAGGACTACTGCGTTGGCCTCCTTGATGAACGCCACCTTGCGGTTGAAGAAATATTTGTACACTATAAGGCGCGGGTTTCCTTCGAGCACCGGATTCGGCTTCTGCTCAAAGGGCAGCCGGATGTTCACCCCGAAGGAGTTCTTAGGGCCGGCGCCCTCGTTCACGGCCTGCATGATGCCCGGACCTCCGCCCGTAATCACCATCTGTCCGGACTCAGCTATCTTCCGTCCTAGAAGATGCGCCATTTTATAAACCGCTTCATCCGGGCCTGTCCTTGCAGAGCCGAAGACCGTGATCTTCCTGACGTTCTTGTAGGGGCCGAATATCTTGGAGGTGAACCGCATCTCCTTCAGGGTCGAGTTCATGAGCTTGAGGTCGGCCTTGTTCTTGCGCTCTTCCTGACCCGCCTTGAGGGCCGCTATGATCATCTCGCGGACAAGGTCCTGCGTGAGGATGTCCCCCGCCATGTCCATCAACTGATCGATGGCCGCATCCAGAGGTCCGTTTGATCTGCCGAATCTGAGCTTCATACGATTATATCCCTTGGCCGTAAAGAGGCCGCTCCAAAAAGACCACTTGTCTCCATTTCCAACTGCCTTTCTTCAACCCTCATATTGTACATGAAAAACATCTGACCCTGCAGCATGCGCACAGCCGGAATTCATGGGGCGCGGGGCGACCGGTGTCTCATCAAAGACCACGTCGATTCAGGGCTGTATCTCCGTATGCGTGTGCTCTATCACGCTTCATAATTTCTTCACCATTGCTTCAAAATTCCTTCAAAAAGCTTTGCTATTCTTTTTGCGAGAGATTCGTTGAATACTTCTCATAACCCTGGATGTCGCAGGAGGTTGTGCATGAGTTGCCCCTATTTCAAGGAAGGTTACTTCGGCATCTGCGTTGCGCCGGACGCCATTCATGTGCCGAGCATCGCAGAGATGGAGAAATTCTGTTTCAGGGTGCGTTATGAAAACTGTCCGAAGTTTTCGGACATGGGATACCGGGTCTATCCGGAGAGGACCGGGGAAGCGACAAACACCGTAGAGACCCTTAGACATTGACCCGGAACCGCACCGACGGGTCGTTTCTGATGTAATCCTGACCGCCCTTGCAGCTTCAGAACCGCCTTGGATTATTGTATACTATAACATCGACAACCTAAGAAGGAGGCCAGGGACATGCTCAGAGGACTTTTCCAGCCGATGCACCTGCTGATAATACTCGCGATAGCGCTCGTTGTATTCGGCCCGTCAAGACTACCCGAAATGGGCAAGGCGCTCGGCAAGAGTGTCAGGGACTTTAAGAAGGCGCTTTCCGGAGACGATAAAGATTCCGCTATCGAGATCAAGAAAGATTCCTCCCCGGACGCCTGAGAGATAGCCTTCAGCCTGCCTTAATCGCAACTGTTTCTTTTCGCGGAGGGCCGGATTCGTTTCAGCGGTAGCTGTGACGGAGGCTGTCCCTTTCATACGCGGAGAATTTTTTCCTTCCAGTATTTTCACTTCACAAAAAAGCAAAAATGGTGTATGGTTATAACCGGACATCCAGTTGGAACATATGAAAACCGGGACAAGAGAAAGAACTCTCTCGGGAGAGTTGAGAAAGCTGCGGAAGCGGAATGCCGAGATGGAGAATATCATCGAAAAGCTAAAGAAAACCGAAGAGAGACAAAGCAGGAGCGAGGAGAGATACCGTTCTCTTGTGGAATCGACCGAGGATTCCATCTACCTCGTGGACAGGGACTGTAGCTATCTCTTCATCAACAAGAGACATATAAAAAGAATGGGACTGCCGAAAAGCCGGCTCATAGGGAAGCCTTATCGCGAATTCCACTCGGAGGTGGAAACGAAATGGTTTACCGAAAAGGTGGCCCAGGTTTTTGAAACCGGCTGCTCGGTCCAGCACGAGCACAGAAGCCTCAGGGACGGACGGGACTTCCTGAGGACCTTCAGTCCGGTAAAGAGTCCCACCAGAAGAGTGTCTGCGGTTACGGTCGTTTCTAAAGACGTGACCAGGCTGAAGCGCATGGAAGAGAAGCTCCACTTCCTCTCTGTTACTGACGAGCTTACAAGGATCTACAACCGACGCGGTTTTTTTACTCTGGCGGAGCACCTGCTCAAAGTGGCAAAAAGGCTGAAGAAGAAGATCCATATCCTTTATGTGGACCTCGACGGTCTCAAAGGAATCAACGACACCCTCGGACATCATGAGGGCGACATGGCGCTTGTGGAGCTTGCCGCCGTCCTCAAAGGCAATTTCCGTGAGTCGGATATTGTGGCCCGCATCGGCGGAGACGAATTTGCAGTGGTGCCGGTCGGGGCTGAAGAAGACACCTCGGATATAATCAGGGGCCGTCTCGAAAGGGCCCTTGACCTGCATAATGCAAGGACGCGCCGCAGTTACAAATTATCGGTAAGCTGCGGGGTTGCCTCATTTGATCCCGACCGTTCGTGCTCGCTGGATGAGCTGCTCGTACAAGCAGACAAGGCGATGTACGAACAAAAGAAACTAAAGAAGCTCAACTCCTCGCCGAAAAAGTGACATCATAAAGGCTTCCGGTTCCAAGCGACAACCCCTTCTTACTCTATCGTCGTCTCGAAATGGACCCGTCTGTTCGCCTTCATCTCTTTTGAATTCTTGTTCCAGCGGGTAGGCTCCTGTTCGAAAAGGGGCCGCGTCTTACCATAGGCGATTACGGACAACCGCCTGGGAGATATGCCGCCATTGATCAGGAATTCCCTGACCGCTTTTGCCCTCTCCCTGCTCAGCTTCAGGTTATAAGGCTCCGAGCCGTGCTGACAGGCATGCCCGTCGATGCTGACCTTGATCCTGCGGTTGCCCTTGAGTATCCTGATATCTTTTCTGAGGATCTTCCTGGCGCGTTCGGTAAGGGTCGCCTTGTTAAAACCAAAATGCACGTCCTCCAGCATACAGAGCGCCTTTGCCCTTGCCTCGGCTTCCTTTGCCGTTGCAATCGCCTCGTTGTCCCTGCATTCCGCATAGACCTCGTAAGCCTTATCCTTCATTTCCTTGACTGCGTTGAAGTCCTGCGGACATTTCAGGTCTTTGCCGGCCTTGCGGGCGTCGTCCACCGCCCTGTCGGCCTCGGGCAACGCTTTAGGATAGTACCAGTACATATAGGGATCTTTGGGCGCGAACTCCCTGCCTGCGCATCCAAGGATCATACCGACAGAGAATAAGGCGACTACGATAACAAGAAACATTGCGGACATCTTCATGGCAACCCCTCCTTCTTTCTTTTTATATATAGATAATACTCATCTTTCCCGGAAAGTCAACATTTTCGGGGGCGTTTCCGGAACAGGACATTGCCCGGTTGACAACGGACCGGGAATTGATAGAATCTTTAGGTGAACCCAAAAAAGAGAACGAGGTACATACCGTGAACGGAAACACAAAGCTGAACGAATTGGCGAAACTCATCCGCTACTACAGTCTTGTTTCGACGACAGAGGCAGGATCGGGACATCCCTCGTCATCTCTTTCGGCTGCGGATTTAATGGCCGGCCTCATGTTCGGAGGCGCCTTCAGGTTCGACCCCGACCATCCCGAGCATCCCAACAATGACAGGTTGATCTTTTCCAAGGGACATGCCTCTCCGCTCTTCTACTCACTCTGGGCCGCCGCCGGGAAAGTCACCGAGCAGGAACTTATGACGCTGAGAAAGTTCGGCAGTCCCCTGGAGGGCCATCCCACAACCGCTTTCCGTTATACCGAGGCTTCCACCGGCTCCCTCGGACAGGGTCTCGCCATAGGTCTCGGCATGGCCCTCAACGCCAAGTTTATCGATAAGCTTCCATACAGAACATATGTGCTGCTGGGCGACAGCGAAATGAGCGAAGGCTCGCAGTGGGAGGCGATGGAGATTGCGGCTTATTACAGACTGGATAATCTCACGGGAATCATAGATGTGAACCGGCTCGGACAGAGGGGAGAGACCATGTACGGACATGATCTCTCTGTTTACGAAAAAAGGGTCTCGTCCTTCGGCTGGGAAACGATAGTGATAGACGGCCATTCGATGACCGAGATCCTCGGGGCCTATGAAAAGGCCTTTTCGACAGAGGGCAGGCCGGTCATGATAATAGCAAGGACAGTCAAGGGCAAGGGCGTATCTTTTATCGAAGACGAGAACGGCTGGCACGGCAGGGCACTGAAGAAGGAGGAACTGGGCCGCGCCCTTGAGGAGCTCGGACAGGTGGACACTTCGATAAGAGGCGAGATTAGAAGACCTGACGATCTCCAGCCGGAAAAACAGGAGCCCCGCAAGCTGGCCGAGATCTCTTATACCGCGGAGAGCCCCGTGGCGACGCGGCGCGCATACGGAAACGCCCTGGCGAGGATTTTCCCCCGCTTTCAGGATATGGTTGTCCTCGACGCCGAGGTGAGCAACTCCACCTTTTCGGAGATATTCAAGGAAAAGTATCCCGACCGTTTCTTCGAGATGTTCATCGCGGAGCAGAACATGGTCGGAGCGGCGCTCGGTCTCTCCCGCAGGGGCAAGATACCCTTTGTCTCGACCTTTGCGGCTTTTCTTACGAGGGCCTTCGATCAGATCCGGATGGCGCAGTACTCGGACGCGAATATCAAGTTCTGCGGCTCGCACGCGGGTGTGTCCATAGGAGAGGACGGCTCCTCGCAGATGGGCCTGGAAGACATCGCCATGTTCAGGGCCCTTCTCGGCAGTGTGGTGTTGTATCCCTCGGACGCGGTCTCCACCGAAAAGCTTGTGGAGGACGCCGCGAGGAGACAAGGGATAGTTTATATCCGCACCACGAGGGGGAGCACTCCCGTGATCTATGAAAGAGACGAGAAGTTCCCAGTTGGGGGAAGCAAGGTGCTGAGAGAAAGCGATGAAGATACTGTCGCCGTAATAGGGGCCGGGATAACGCTCCATGAGGCGCTGGCTGCCTATGAAGAGCTGAAGTCGCAGGGCATCTTCATAAGAGTCATCGATCTTTACAGCATAAAACCGCTCGACAGGAAGACCCTGAAACAAGCGGCTAAAGTAACAAAGGCCATGATTACGGTAGAGGACCATTTTGCCGAGGGAGGGATCGGCGAGGCGGTGAGGAGCGAGATGGCCGACGTCGACATCCCGATCCATTCCCTTGCAGTGCGGAAGATGCCAAAGAGCGGCAAGCCTAACGAGCTGCTTGACTATGAAGAAATCTCAAAGGATGCGATCGTAAGAAAGGCCAGGGAACTCTCGCAAGGCGGCTAAAGGAGCGCTCGGTGAAGATAGCGATAGGGTCGGACCACGGCGGGTTCCGTCTGAAAGAGATTATGGTAGGGTTCCTGTTGGGAAGAGGGCACGAGGTCCTCGATCTCGGGGCCCACAGCTCAGAGCCTTCGGACTATCCGGATTTCTCGATGGCCGTTGCGGAAGCGCTCCTGGGCCGGAGGGCCGACCGGGGGATCCTCATATGCGGCAGCGGCGTCGGCGCCTCGGTCGCAGCGAACAAGTTCCCCGGCATAAGGGCCGCGGTCTGCCACGACACCTTCTCCGCACATCAGGGAGTGGAAGACGACGACATGAACGTCCTCTGCCTAGGAGAGAGGGTGATAGGGCCCGAGCTGGCGAAAGAGATCGTCCTGCGTTTTCTCGATGCACGGTTCTCCGGCGCTGTGAGACACGTCCTCAGGCTGAAAAAGGTAGAACTCATAGAAAAGGAACATAACAGACCTTAATGAAGATTGTCCCTTCCATCCTTGCCGAAAGGTTCGATGATTTCCTTCTGAAGCTGAGACAGGCGGAGGCGTTTGCCAATTTTGTCCAGATCGACATCATGGACGGCCTCTTCGTCGAGACAATGAGTTTTCCCCCGGAAAAGATAAACTCCGTTGTGACCTCATTGAACTATGAGGTGCACCTGATGGTCAAAGACCCCTTGTCGTATATGTCGAGGATAACTCACCCGGGGCTGAGAAAGGTGATCTTCCATTTCGAGGCAGAGGCCCGTCACCCCGACCTTATATGGAGGATCAGGGAGAGAGGGCTTGTGCCAGGCGTAGCGATCAAGCCCGAGACAAGTCTGGATGAATTCGCGAAGATGGCCGAAGAGGTTGACACGCTATTATTTCTTACCGTGGACCCCTGCTGTTACGGACATCCGTTTAAGCCCGAAGTGCTCAAGAAGATATCGGAAGCAAGAAAGGTGTTCACCGGCAAGGTCATCGCCGCCGACGGGGGCGTCTCGATCGATAATCTGAATATGTTCGTTGATGCGGGTGTGGATTACGTCTGCGTCGGAAGCAGGATATTTCAGAGCGGGGACCCTGCTGGGAATTACCGGCGCTTCAGACAGAAAGCAGAGGAGTCAGAGAATGCGGGCGCCGAATCAGGGGTTCGCTGAGGAGCCGGTTTAGGGTGAATGGTCATGGATAACGAAGCTGCCATGAAGGCGCCGGTCAGTTTTTACGGGGAGGAAGGCAGGTTCAAGGGGATCTTTTCGTGGATCTTCTCCACAAACCACAAGAGGATCGGCATCATGTACCTTGTCGCGATCCTGACTTTCTTCTCGATAGGGGTAATCCTCGGGATTCTTATGAGGATCAATCTTATCTCGCCCGGAAAGTTCATTTCGGAGAGGACGTACAACTCTCTTTTCACCATCCACGGCGTTATACAGATCTTCCTTTTTATCATCCCTGGCATTCCGGCCTCCCTCGGGAATTTCTTCCTGCCGATACTCATCGGGTCCAGAGATGTTGCCTTTCCGAGGATAAACCTCATGTCCTGGTGGTTTTACATGATAGGGGGGGCGATCGTGATCCTCTCTATTTTTACCGGAGGCGGGGCCCCCGACACCGGCTGGACTTTTTATGCGCCCTACAGCATAAGAACAACCGCGAATGTCTCGCTCGCCCTTGTGGGAGTCATCTTCCTCGGCTTCTCTTCGATCTTCACCGGACTGAACTTCATCACTACCATTCACCGTCTGCGGGCGCCCGGTATGACCTTTTTCCGCATGCCGCTGTTCTGCTGGTCACTTTACGCGACCGCATGGACCCAGGTCCTCGCGACCCCGGTCCTCGCCATAACCTTGCTTCTCATCATCCTGGAACGGGCCTTTGCCATAGGGTTCTTCGAGCCCACGCTAGGAGGAGACCCCATATTGTACGAGCATATGTTCTGGATTTACTCTCATCCGGCGGTGTATATAATGATACTGCCCGCGATGGGGATCGTCACCGAGATATTCCCGGTCTTCGCAAAGAGGACTATCTTCGGTTATAAGGCCATCGCCTTCTCGAGTCTCAGCATCGCCTTTTTCGGCTACCTCGTCTGGGGCCATCACATGTTCACCAGCGGGATGAGCGACACGGCCAGGGTTATCTTCTCCCTCATCACCTTTATGGTCGCCGTGCCCACCGGGGTCAAGGTCTTCAACTGGATCGCCACCCTTTACAAGGGCTCGATACAGCTAGACTCTCCGCTCATCTACAGCCTGACCTTTATCTTCCTTTTTTCGATAGCAGGCCTCAGCGGCCTGATCATAGGCACCCTTTCTCTGAATTTGTACCTGCACGGGACGTACTTCATCGTAGGGCATTTTCATTACACCATGTTCGGCGGGGCCGGTTTCGGCTTTTTCGCCGGGCTTCACTACTGGTATCCGAAGATGACAGGGCGGATGTACAATGAGAAGACCGCCAAGATCGCCTGGCTTACGATATTTATCGGCTTCAACATCCTTTACTTCACGATGTTTATCCTTGGACTGGAGGGGATGCCGAGAAGATATTTCCAGTATCAGCCGCAGTTCCGCACCAATCATATAATATCGACTGTCGGATCATGGATCCTCGCGGCCGGCCTCATCCTTATGTTCGGTAATTTCATCAGGTCGCTTTTCAGGGGGGAGAAGGCGCCCATGAACCCCTGGGGAGGCAAGACCCTTGAATGGACGATACCTTCTCCGCCCCCTGCCGAAAACTTTGAGAAGATACCCGTGATAGAGCACGGGCCGTACAAATATGAATGAATCAGCTGAAACAACCGTCAGGCATCGCATCGATTACACCGGCGCGAAGATGGGTATGTGGATATTCCTCTTTACCGAGGTCCTTTTCTTCGGCAGTCTTTTCCTCCTTTATTCCGTATTCCGCGATAAGTATACCGCTGAATTCCATAAGGCTGCGACAGAGCTCGACATCGTCCTCGGCACTGCCAATACTGCGATACTCCTGACGAGCAGCATGTTCATGGCCACTTCCATAACCCTTGTGAGAAAGGGCAAATACGGGCTCTCAATTTTCTGCCAGGCGGCCACTATCCTGTTAGGCATCGTCTTTCTTATCAACAAATACATAGAGTGGGGGGTCCACATCAGTCACGGAATCTATCCCAATTCGCCTGCGCTTTTGGAGATGAGCAGGGGCAAGATCATTTTTTTCAGCCTCTATTACGTCATGACGGGGCTGCACGGTCTTCATGTCCTCATCGGGGTATTCGTGATCTCCGGGACATTGCTTTTCACCGCAAGGCGAAAGATCAACGAGACCGATTTCGTAAAACTCGAAAACACGGGTTTATACTGGCACTTTGTGGATATTGTCTGGATCTACCTGTTCCCGCTCTTCTATCTCATAACGTGAGGTTTCAGACATGACCGAAAAGGAATCCCAGGTTCAGGCGATCGGGCCCAAGGCCTATATTGTCGTGTGGCTGTGCCTCCTGGCGCTGACCGCGACGACCGTCACCGTGGCGAGACTGCATCTCACGGCCTATGCAGTCATCGCCTCGATCTTCATCGCCACGGCAAAGGCCGCCCTTGTGGTGACGTTCTTCATGCACCTCCGCCGTGAACCGTGGATACTGAAGATAATGCTGTTTCTCGCTCTTCTTGCCCTGACCCTTATAGTCCTCCTCACCTTCTCGGACGTCTGGATCAGGTATAAGTGAGGCAGGACCGTGTTCATTCCTGAGGCATCCAACTCCGCGCTCAAGGTTGACTCCACCTTCACGAGCATACTGATAATAGAGGTCATCCTCCTGGCTATCGTGACCTCCGCCATGGTCTTCTTCGTTGTCAGATACAACATAAGGAGGAAACAGAAACCCGAAAACATCGAGGGGAGCATGTTTCTCGAAATAGTATGGACTGTCATCCCCACCCTCCTCGTGCTCGTCATGTTCTACCTCGGCTGGAAGAGTTTCGATATTATTCGCCGCGTACCAAAAGAGGTTATGACTATCGGGGTCACGGCCCGCCAATGGTCATGGCTCTTTTCCTATGAAAACGGCAAACAGAGCAATGTCCTGCGTGTTCCCATGGGGCAGCCGGTCAAGATGCTGCTCACTTCGGCCGACGTCCTGCACAGTTTTTACATCCCGGCCTTCAGGATCAAGGAGGACTGCGTTCCGAGGATGCAGACCTATATGTGGTTTACGGCGGAAGAGGAAGGTACTTACGACATATTCTGCACGGAATATTGCGGCCTCGGACACTCAGGGATGTTATCCAAAGTGATTGTGATGCCGGAGAAGGAATTTGCAGCATGGTACGGCAGAGCCGAAGAGAAAGTGGAAAAGCCGGCCGGGCAGAAAATTCTTGAAGAGAAGGGTTGCCTCGGATGCCACACTACAGACGGGACAAGGAAGATAGGTCCGACCTTCAAGGGACTATACGGCTCGAAAGTGACCGTGCTGACAAACGGGAAAGAGAGGGTAATCACGGCAGATGAGAAATATATAAAGCGTTCGGTCACGGACCCCGGCGCCGACATAGTGAAGGGCTACCCGAATATTATGCCCAAATTACCGGTGACGAATGAAGAGCTGGAACAGATAGTGGAATACCTTGAGACATTGAAATGAAACCTCTAATTGAAGGCATCCGCCCTTATCTCGAACTCTGCAAGCCGAGGATAGCCCTGTTCGCCGCCTTCTCCTCAGCCTCGGGTTTTTTGCTTGCCCACGCGGCATCCAGGAACAAGCTCTTCCTTATCGTCGCAGGGGTGCTGGTTCTGTCTTCCGGCGCAGGCGCCCTCAACCAGTACCTGGAAAGAAGGACAGACGCCCTTATGCCGAGGACTGAAAGTAGACCTGTCCCTTCAGGCAGGCTAAGCCCTTTAAGGGCCTTCTGCTTCTCCCTGAGCCTCATCTTTTCCGGCCTGTTCATTCTTTTACTGACCGGAAACAAAATGGCTACGCTCCTTGGTTTATCGGCCGTCCTCTGGTACAACGGCCTCTATACATATCTCAAAACCAAGACAGCGTTTGCGGCAGTCCCCGGCGCCCTGATCGGTGCGGTACCGCCGGCCATGGGCTGGGTCGCCGCCGGGGGCAGTCTTTATGACCCCGGACTCTTATACGTCTGCTTCTTTTTCTTCCTCTGGCAAGTGCCTCACTTCTGGCTTCTCATCCTCAGATACGGAGAAGAATATCGGTCGGCCGGCCTCCCTTCAATGACAGGCATACTCACGGAACCTCAGATCGCGAGGATAATCTTCAGCTGGATATTTGCGACAGCGGTGAGCTGCCTTTTCTTCGTCTCAAATGCCTTGAGTCTCTCGCCCTTCATAAGGTCCTTTCTCTTCGGGGTCTCCCTATGGCTTGTCTGGAACGGGATAAGACTCTTGCGCGCACGCGGGAAGGGAAACGAATACGCGTTCGCCTTTAAGAGAGTCAATGCCTATATGCTGCTCGTCATGATCCTCCTGTCGGTCGATAAGTTATAGACATCTCGCTTCTTGATGGTGAGCAGCTAAGCACCTGTTTTTTTTAGCTCTATAAATCAATAAATCAACAGAAGCGCTTGCGCGGAGTTGGTTTTTTATCGATAATATCAGGAAGAACGAGCGGCGCATGGATGACATAACCGAACCCGCAGACGACGCCGTCGAGCTTCCGATTGACGGGGTCCTGGACCTGCACACCTTCGATCCCCGCGATGTCAAGGACCTGCTTCCGGAATATCTCTCGGCCTGTAGGGAAAAAGGCATTTTCGAGGTACGCGTGATCCACGGGAAGGGGACCGGGGCGATGAGAAGAACAGTCCACTCGATTCTCGAAAAGCTGTCAGGCGTCTCTTCTTTCAGGACGGCGGGAGGAGAGGAAGGCGGATGGGGCGCAACGATAGTAATACTTAAGAAAACCGCATAACCTCAAGAGGACAATTATTAACAGTCTCAAAATAATATTTACAGACTTTTGGCTTTCGTCCGTCATGCCCGAGGTCCTTAGTCGAGCATCCATGCTTCTCAACCTGGATTCCCGCCTTCGCGGGAATGACGACTATGAAGTACAGACTATTATGAGACAGTTAATATTTGTGCGACGCTGCCTTTTGGAATTAAAGAGAGACCTTGCGGTCCAACCGCAAAACTGTAAGTCCAATACCGACAGAAAAATCGGACCGTTGCTGATATGCGCAACAGCTGAACTTATGTAGACTAAATATAGAAGCAATAGTAGTAATAGGATTGCTCCAAAAAGGAGGACGCGATGAAGAAATATGCAGCTAAATCAAAGGACATTATAGATACGATGAATCACGGACAGGCGATCGAATGCCGAAACATCGAAGCCGTCAGGGAGGAGATTCCAAAGGCAAAGAACCGTCTCGTCAGGACAGTGCTGCAGGCGCTCGACTTCGAGGCCGAGAAGCACCACCTGATACAGCAGATGATCATAGACAGCATCAAAGAAGAGTCTGTGAATCTGAGCCCCGATGAGCTCCAGAACTTTTCTCACCTCCTCAATAAACACCTGGAGGCAGAGGAAAAGGCCCTCTCGTTTGCCAAAGAGGCTTACGAAAAGAGTAATCTACCGATTCCGCGTTTCCTTCTCTCATACCTTGTGGCCGACCTGGAAATGCAGAACGACCTTCTCTCACAGTTTGAAAATGAGTTAAAGACCGCCTCGATCTCCACCTCCGTCAGCTCGAGGATCCTTTCTGCCGCCGGTACGGCTTAGAGAGAGTCGGCGACGGCGTTAACCAGGATTGATGGAATCCCGCCCTCTGCGGCGGGATTCTTATTGCCCGGATAACAGACAGCGCACGACCTTCAGATTTCTCGGGTCGTCTTCCTCGCTCTTCTTGGGGGTTTCGAGGATAAGGGGGACATTCCTGAAGGCCGGATGATTAATAAGACACCTCAGTCCTTCTCTTCCGATATGACCTTCGCCTATATGTTCATGCCTGTCCACCTTCGAATTGAAGGCCTTCTTTGAGTCGTTGAGGTGGATAAGTTTAACCTTGTCAAGTCCAATATATGCGCTGATCTCTTTTGTCATATTCTTCACTCCATCATCTGCCGATATTTCGTATCCGGCCTGAAAAGCATGGCAGGTATCGAGACATATCCCACTGATTAACGCACCGCCGCTCTTATCCATGATTTCGGCCAGGTCGATGATCCTGGAAGATATGTCGCCTCTTTCGCCCGCTGTATTTTCGAGCAGGAGAGCCGCCCTCCATTTGCCGCTCTCAAAGACGGCCCGAAGGGCCAGGACGGCCCTTTCCCTCGCCCTGCTCTCAATGTCCAGCGAAGCGCTGCCGGTATGGAGTATCACGTATTCCGCGCCGAGCAAGTCCGCAAGCTCCATTTCTTTGATCAGCAATTGAACCGACTTCGAAAGAACGTCTTTGTCGACAGAGCAAAGATTGATAAGATACGAGCTGTGTACAAAAACCGGTTTGATGTCGTAAAGCTCCCTCGACTTCCTGAATTGCAAGACGTTTTCCTCCGGTATGCTGCCGGCGGACCATTGCCTCGGGTTGTGAGAGAAAATCTGCATCGTGGAACAGCCGAGATTCGCGGCCCGCTCAAGGGAGAGATGGACGCCGCCCGCAATCGATGTGTGAACGCCTAATCTTCTGGTCCTCACGTTGATTTATTAAGACGCCGGGCAGGCATGTCCCGCATGGAGGAGAGACTACTTCCTTGCCTTCCAGACGGCGTAAGCCCTCTGGACAACTGTAACATGGGTAAGGACGAACATAAGCCAGAGCACAGGCACGAGCCACCCGGTAAAGGCGGCGAATATCAGCAGGACCATCCTCTCCGGTCTTTCCATCAGTCCGACCTGGCTGGGTATACCAAGACCTTCTCCCCTTGCGCGGGCATAACTCACAAGAAGGGCGCCCACCATAGTGCCGATGCTCAAGAGCGCTCCCGTGTGGTCTCTTGCATCAGCGAGATGCCATGCTATAGACAGGAAGATCAGGGCGTCCGAGTATCTGTCCAGCAGGGAGTCGAGAAAGGCCCCGAAATTCGAGGTCCTGCCGTTGACCCTTGCCAGGACCCCGTCGCTCATATCGCAGAGACCTCCAAAGACGATCAGAATACCGCCGAGACGGAGGTTTATGGGTATCACAAAGGCCGCTGCGACCGTTATCACAAAACCGGCAACCGTGAGAACGTTAGGACTGAGGGGGAACCTTTTCGCCAAAGGGGCGAGGGGCTCATCCAGGAAATGGCCGAACCTGGCGCTGATCACTCCTCATCGCTCCCTTTTCCCGGCAATGAACTCCTCCACCATGTCCCTTGCCGTTTCGTCGGAGAACTGTTTTATCGGATGTTTCATGAAATAGGACGAAGGGGAGATGAGGACCCCTCCGATTCTTCTGTCCTGCGCTATCTTCAGGCAGCGTATCGCGTCTATGACCACACCGGCGCTGTTGGGCGAATCCTCCACCGAGAGTCTGAGCTCAAGATTGATGGGGATATGCCCGAAACCCCTGCCTTCCATTCTGAGGAAACAGACCTTGTTGTCGTGGAGCCACGGGATATAGTCGGATGGACCGATGTGCACTCTGTCGTCATCGAGGGGCTTATGCAGCTGCGACTGTACGGCCTCTGTCTTCGAGATCTTCTTCGACTTCAGCCTTCCGTTGCTGAGCATGTTGAGAAAGTCAGTATTACCCCCGACATTGAGCTGATACGTGCAGTCGAGTTTCACCCCCCTGTCCTCAAAAAGACGGGTCAAGGTCCTGTGTATGATCGTTGCGCCTATCTGGCTCTTGATGTCGTCTCCGATGATCGGGACCCCTCTTTCAGAAAAACGGGCGGCCCATGTCCTGTCCGATGCGATGAAGACTGGTATGCAATTGATGAAACCGACACCCGCCTTCAGACACGACTCTGCGTAAAAGGCCGTCGCCTTTTCTGCGCCCACCGGCATATAACTCACCAACATGTCGGCGCCGGATTTCCTGAGCAGCCGGGGCACATCGCACTGCTTCTTTTCAGAAACTACAAAGCGCCGTTCATCCGGGTAATCCTTCATGTGGGAAGCGACCCCGTCCAGCACGTTCCCCATCTGCACCTTGACCGGGAAATCCCGGATCCGCTCATTGAACACCTTTGTGCAGTTCGGTCTTGCAAAGACGGCTTCCCTAAGCGGCCTGCCGACCTTTCTCCTGTCGATGTCTATGGCCGCGACAAAATCGATATCGTCCGGTTCATATTCCCCGAGACTGAGATGCATGAGCCCGAGCGACCCGTCCTGACTCTTCTTTCCGAGCCTTCTGTAGTATTCAACGCCCTGAATCAACGAACTCGCACAATTGCCTATACCGGCTATCGCTACACGTATCTTTCCCACATGTCTTCCTTTCAAAACCGAATGAATGATCTCCCCGCTGAATACACGGCTACTCGCCGGTTATCTCGATCTGTCTTCTCTTCGATCCGGTCTTCTTGGGAAGGACGACCTTAAGTATCCCGTCCCTCAGAGTCGCCGTTATTCGCTCCTGATCCACAAGACCCGGCAGAGTAAAAGACCTCTGGAACCTGCCGTAGGCGCGCTCAATCCTGTGGTAGCCTTCCATCGACGCACGACGGGGCCTTCTTTCTCCTCTCATGATCAGGGTATTGCCCTTCACCTCTATATCGATCTCGGACTGCTTCATCTCCGGGACCTCGGCCGTCACGATGAACTCTTCATCGGTTTCGCCTATGTCCACGGCGGGCGACCACACGCCGGCCTGCATCAGTTCTGCCGCGCCGGCGCAATCGTCGAAGGCCCCCTCGAAGAGCCTGTTGACCCTCTCCTGGACAGACAGCAGATCTTTCAGGGGGTCCCACTTATTCATGCTCGCTGCAGAGCCTGTCTTCCCCAGAGAGGTCATCGTCTCTGCAGAACCTTTCCCAGACATTGGAATTCTCAACGACTGAAGGCAGGGACCCGCAGGACCTCTTTGAAAGCCCTTTCCTCCGGTAAAGCAGTGTAATGAGGTCTTCAAGTTTCATATTAAATTCGGTAAGCAAGTCCTCCATGGATTCTTCGCAGCACGCCACAAACCTCCGCCATATCCGGAGGACGGTATCCTTGTCTATGCCGGCAATCACAGCCGCCTCCCTGAAACTCTTGCCGTCGAGCAAGCAGAGGATCACTTCCTTTATCTTGCTCTCTTGCGTATGGAGACCGAAAAAAAAGGTATTGCGCCTCTCCGAAAAGCGCAGATTGCAGGTCCTGCACCTGAGCAATCTCCTGTTGTCCCTGCCGTATTTATTGTAAACTACGATGTTGTTCATGCCCCTCTTACCATAGTCGGCGCACTCCGTATTGGGACAGAAAAAACCCGCCGTTTTATCAGGAAATGCCATGCAGATTTTATATCCTAATACGACTATACATGTCAAGAAAATTTATCAATGAAATGGGGACACATGGCCGTGCGCTGCCGGTAGCGTACAGCGTATATGAAGATGAAGGAATCCCCTGTAATCTGTCCGCTATACGCTGAAGCTTTTTGTCTTAAGCGGCCTTGCCAGTGTGTAAAGGATATGTGTCTCGATCATAGCGGTCAGCTCCGAGAGGAGCGTCCCGGACGGTTTGATCCTGTCGATCTTCCGGAGGTCCCACTTCCTCAGGGTTTCATAGAAACGTATAAGTCCCGGTGAAAGCCTGAGCGGAGCGTCCGTGCCCTCTGCGCAGACCCCGCATATGACCGAGCCGTGAGAGATGTAGAAATTATGTCCAGCCTTGCCGCACAATGCGCACCCGTCGAGTCGCGGTCCGTATCCTGCCATATCGAGGAACCTGATCCTGTAAAGGAGGGTGTCCAGGGCGCCGCTGCCGCAGTTCCCGCCGTCTATTCTGTTCAGTATGTCTGTCAGCAAACCAAAGACTTCCTTATTCGGTTCGTGTTCAGGCAGAAGACTCAGGGTGAGCTCGGCTATCTGCATGACGCCGAAAAAGCATTCCAGCCTGTCCCTTATCGATTGAAAAGACCTGATTATGTCCGACTGCGTCAGGCGCGGAAGCTCGGCGTCTTCCTTGCCCCAGAAAGAGATCCGCGAATACGTGAGGGGCTCAAGGCTGCTTCCGAACCTGCTCTTTGTTTTCCTGGGACTCTTCGCGAAGGTCTTTACGATCCCGTAATCGAGAGTGAAGACGGTAACGATGAGGTCGGCCTCCGCAAACGGCGTGGTCTTTAAAACAACGGCCTCTGTTCTCTTAAGCATTTATATGAACCGGGGAAAAACAATCTCGCATCAGGTCGCAAAGTAAGACCAGTCAGTTTCAAAAGAAAGGTCTCACCTTATGGGTGAAAGTATTCATCTTTAATTAGCATTTATCTTTCTTTGCGCACTTTGCGTCTTTGCGCGAATAAACGCCGCTTTCAGAATCGAATACTGCTACATCACATTCCCGAAGTCTTCCGGCTTCAGGTTCTTGAGCCACTCCTCCAGCTCGTCCGTGCTCCTCTTTTCCATTATCCCCTCTTCGACGAATATGGGCGCATTGACCCTGAGGGCGACAGCCACGGCATCGCTGGGCCTTGAATCGACAGGGACCTCTTTCTTACCGTCGGCGAGATGGATGAGGGCATAATACGTGTTGTCGAGGATTTCGGTGATTACGATCCTGGTCACTTTTATCTTGAGGCCAGCTAACATATTCTTGACGAGGTCGTGGGTTAGCGGCCTCGGGGTCATGACCCCTCCCAGCGCGAGGGCTATGGAATCAGCCTCGGGTTTCCCGATCCATATGGGGAGCGTGCCGGCGCCGTCCGTTTCCTTAAGAAGGAGGATATACATATTGCTCCTCGGATCGAAAAGCAGCCCCTCGACCTTCATGCGAACAAGCATCTTACTGAAACCCCAGTTCCTTCAATACCCTTCTGTCCCTGCGCCAGTCCTCTTTCACCTTTACCCACAGCTTCATGAAAACCTTCCTGCCGAGGAGACCCTCCACATCGACCCTTGCAGCGGAACCTATAGCCTTCAGTCTGCTCCCGCTTGCTCCTATTATAATACCTTTTTGTCCTTCCCTTTCAACATATATATTTGCGGACAACATGAGCAAGCCGTCCTCCCTTTCGGTCCATTCAACTACTTCCACCGCGACAGAGTGAGGGACTTCCTCTTCGGTCAGTTCCATGACCTTTTCCCGTATTATCTCCTCAACCACCGACCGCTCATACTGGTCCGTGACAACGTCCTCCGGATAATACCTGGGGCCGGGGGGCAGCCTTCCCTCTATCTCATCCAGGAGTCTCTTCACATCGTCTTCATTCAGCGCTGAGATCGGGAGTATCGCTTCGAAGGGATACAGGCCGCTGTATTCGTTTATCACCGGAAGGAGCTCCGGTTTTTTTATAAGGTCCACCTTGTTGATCAAGAGGAAGACCGGAGATCCCTCCGCCTCTTTCAGCAGGTCGATGATGAGCTTTTCGCCCCGCCCCGGACTCCGGGGTTCCACCATAAGGAGAATAATGTTTGCGTCCTTCAGCGCTTCCTTAGCTTCCCTCACCATGATCTCTCCCAGCAGGTGCAGGGGCTTATGAATGCCGGGGGTGTCTATAAAAACGATCTGGCTCTTTTCGGTCGTCCGGATCCCCAATATCCTCTTCCGCGTGGTCTGAGGTCTTGAAGTGACAATAGAGATCTTCTCTCCGAGGATAGTATTCAGGAGGGTCGACTTGCCCACGTTGGGTCTGCCCACGATGGAGACAAATCCTGAACGGAAGCCTTCAACGATCATAGAAGCCTTCCGAAAGCTTCTCTGATCCTTTCCACTCCTTTCCTGAGGTTTTCCATGGAAGTGGCATAGGAAAGCCTGATGTGGTTGTCGTCGCCGAAGGCCTCGCCCGGCACAAGGGCCACATTCGCCTGTTCGAGCAGGTACAGCGCAAGGTCGGAGGAGTTTGAGACCGGCTTACCGTCCGCTTTTCCGTAAAGCCCCGAGACGTTCGGAAAAACATAGAACGCGCCCGTCGGGGCTATGCACTTCACTCCGGGGATTGAGTTCAGTTCCGACACGAGGAACTTCCTCCTCGCGTCGAACTCCTTTCGCATCATATCGATGAAACCCTGGGGTCCTGTCAGGGCCTCGACAGCGGCCTTTTGCGCGATGGAGTTGGGGTTGGATGTCGATTGGCTCTGTATGTTCGTCATTGCCTTGATGACGTCCTTCGGGCCCGCCGCGTACCCGACTCTCCACCCCGTCATCGCGTGCGACTTCGACAGCCCGTTGACCACGATGGTACTCTTCTTGATCTCATTTCCGAGAGACGCTATGCTCACATGCTCGACCCCGTCATAGACGAGTTTTTCATAAATCTCGTCGGAGATCACGAAGAGGTTATGCCTTAGCGCTACCTCCGCGATCCCTTCGAGGGTCTTCCTGTCATAAGTCAATCCAGTGGGATTCGACGGCGAGTTCAGGATGACGGCCCTCGTCTTTTTCGTTATATGCGCTTCGAGCGCCTCGGGTTTCAGCATGAATGCATCGCCCTCGTATGTCTTCACAATGACCGGAACCGCATCGTTCAGGACAACCTGGTCGGGATAGGAGACCCAGTAGGGAGACGGAATGAGCACCTCATCCCCGGGCCGGTATAAGGCCTGAGCAATATTATAGAGGCTGTGTTTTGCCCCGCAGGACACGATGATCTCTTCCCGCTCATAACTCAGGCCGTTGTCTTTCTTGAACTTCTCAATCACGGCATTCTTCAGGGGATCTATGCCGCCGACCGGCGTGTATTTTGTAAAGCCGTCCCTCAGAGCCCTGATAGCGGCCTCCTTTATATTGTCCGGTGTATCGAAATCCGGTTCGCCCACGCCGAAGTTCACTACATCATATCCCGAGGCCTTCAGCGCCTTGGCCTTTGAGTCTATTGCGAGAGTTGGAGAAGGTTTTATCTTCTTTGCGCGTTCAGAAAGCATGATGAGACCCCCGATTTCTTTTTTGATATTCTAAAACATTTTGAAGGCGTAATGACAGAGTCAGAATGCGATAGGCGGTTCCGGCTTGAACAAAGAGACAATAAAGAC
This sequence comes from Nitrospirota bacterium, assembly GCA_021790195.1. GTDB lineage: Bacteria > Nitrospirota > Thermodesulfovibrionia > Thermodesulfovibrionales > UBA9159 > JAJYIF01. The sequence continues at coordinate 82,002 of JAJYIF010000011.1, read as the reverse complement.
ATATACTGGAAATAGATCTATTCACTATTCCCTTTGAAGGTGAGTCTTGTGCAAAATGAACGAAATATCTCACGCAAAGACGCAAGGGTCGCAAAGAAAGACAAGATTATTTGTTCTTAAAGAAACTCTGCGGCTTTGCGGCTTTGCGCGAGAAAGTCTTTTTTGGCTCCGGCTACGCCGGATTAGTGGAAGGAAGTGAATCCAATGAAATGTCCGGTCTGCGGCGCTGATATGAGGGGAGATACTGTCTGCCTTAAATGCGGCAATGAGGCGGCAAGCAGTCAGGATGAAATCCAGGTGGAGTATAAGGACTTTAAGATATCCGAATTTCTGGAGATCAGGACCAAGCCTCTCGGCTCCGTATCAGACCCGCAAAGTGCAGCCGCGCGCGAATATGGTAAGCAGCTTCTTCCCGGAAGGATAAAAAAGAGACTCCCTCTGTTAGTTTCAATCCTTCTTATCGTTGTTTTTGTCGCGGCTGTTGTTTACTTCTTCCGTTTGTTGTAATGAAAAAGGGAGCGGACACCGCCCCCTTCCCTTATGCCGCCGTAAGGACTTCCAGGGCCTTCAGTCTCGTCGGGTGCCTGAGCTTTCTCAAGGCCTTGGCTTCGATCTGTCTCACCCTCTCTCTCGTTATCGAGAGGAACCTTCCGACTTCTTCAAGTGTGTAGTCCCGGTCCTCGCCGATCCCAAATCTCAGTCGGATGACCTGCTCTTCCTTTGGAGTAAGCGTCCTTAGTATCCTGATCATGTTTTCGGTCGTCTCGAGACCTTCCGCCTCGGAAAAAGGCGAAGGCGCGTTCGTGTCCTTTATGAAATCGCCGAACTCCGAGTCTTCATCGCCCACCGGGCTCTGGAGAGGGATAGGGTCCTGCATAGCCCTGAAGGCCTCCTCCACCTTCTTTACGGAAACGCTGAGACTTGCCGCAATCTCCTGGTTGTCCGGCTCCCTGCCGAGCTTCTGGGTCAGGTCCCTGAATTCCTTCATGACCCTGTTGTAGAACTCCATCATGTGAACCGGTATCCTGATTGTCTTTGTCTGGTCCATCAAGGCCCTCGTGATACCCTGCCGTATCCACCAGGTAGCATAGGTGCTGAATTTGAACCCCTTATCGTACTTGAATTTGTCGACCGCCTTCATAAGGCCGATGTTACCTTCCTGGATCATGTCGAGCAGCGGCAGGCCGCGACCGACATAATTCTTGGCCACGTTCACCACAAGACGGAGGTTGCGCGTGGTCAGCTCGTCCCTGGCCTCCTGGACAAGCTTTTCAGCCCGTGAGATCTTCTCCCATCGGTCCTTCAGCTCCTGTACCGAAAGTCCGGTCACCGATTCTATATGCCTGTACTCCATCTGCACCTCTTTTGCGAGCGCTGCGAGCTTCGGGCACTCTTTCCCCTTTTTCCTCTTGTCGCGGATCATCCCCTGCAGGCCCCTCAGGGAACCAAAACGCGCGACTTTTCTGTCCGTCTCATCTGTTTTCCTTATGAGATCGCCCAGGATCTTCAGACTCCTGCGCAGAGCCTCATCTCGTCTCTCTTCCTCGTCCATCTCCGCTTCTTCCTCAAGCTCGGCGCTCAGTTCGGAGTTCACCTGTTTGTACAAGGGCATAGCGGTCACGGTCTTTCTGACTATGGTCTTGCCGTCCGCCAGTCTCTTTGCCAGCTCCACCTCCTCGGAACGGGCCAGGATCCTGATATTTCCCATGGACCTGAAATAGGCCTGTACTATATCTTCCGTGCCTTCGTAAACTTCCGGCGCTTCTTCCTCTTCGGCCAGCTCTTCTTCCGCGGGGATTTCATAGGAATCAGTAACATTTATTCCCATATCCTGAAGCAGGTCCATTAACTCCTCGATCTCCTCAGGATCAGTCTCCGACGGGAGGACATCATTTATCTCGTCATAGGTGAGAGTCCCCCGCCTCTTTCCTATCTCCATTATTTCTTCGAAGACTTCCGTCTTATTCATGATAACACCTCTGTTCTCGGCCTTGATCTAAGTTCCATAGTTTCCTTACAAACCTCCTATTAAAAATATAATTGAAGACTATGAAGAAAATATGAAAACGACCCCAGGACAAAACCACCTGATATTAAAAGAGACTTTGAATGATTCATAATGCTTGCGAAATGAGCCGGAAACGTTAAAACGCCGGCGCATCTTCGCTCCTGGTCTCCCGGTTCAGCCGCATACGTCTTCCGGACTATGGTATGATAATAGGATGAAAGTGGTCCTTGTCATACTGTTCTTTTTCGCGATCGTTTATGCAGGTTCGGCGATAATTCTAAGGATGTCTTACCGCAAGCTTCTTTGAGGAGGGGTCAATCCCTCCGTGAGAGGAAGGCTCATCCAGAAACTCGAGCAGAGAGGAATCAAGATACCTGCGTGGCTCACCCGAAAATCCGGGCGCTGCTGATAGTCATATCAAACTATTATAAGTAATTGCCTCCGGACAAATTAAGGGAGGCGCATGCGCCCCCCTTTTCATTCCCACCATATTTTATCTTTGCAGGATCATCATATTCTGAGTCAGGCTGCCCTGCGTGTTAGTGCTGTTCATCACAAACAGGCTGTCGTCGAGACTCAGAAAACCGCCGAAACCGGCACTGCTTCCCGGCATCATCGTCCCGACTTTCGAACCCTAATGACGCCCCGGGCGGCCCCGAAGCACCTTCGCAAGGAGCGCAGTCGCAACATCGATGTGCTTCTCTGGACTGAGCGTGGGACCTAAAAGCGCAGCCTGTCCTGCCCTGCTCAGCAGACGTTCATCGTAAGCCGCGCCGGGGCAGCGCCTGCGCAGCTCCGCCGCGAGATAAGAGAAGTTTTCCGAACGCGATTGTTTCATCTGCGGCCCGAGGGATTCAAAAGAAACGAGGTTCTCACGAAAGTCGAATATCGATCCGTCCCCGGCGTAAACTGCAAGGAACCCCTCCCGCTCTCCGGTTGTGATCTCCCGGACGGTCTTGGTGGTTTTTGTCATGATGAGACCGCCGGTAAGCACTGCCATTCCGAGGCTCAAGGAACGCTTCTTTGTCGTCTCGGTTTCTGTTCTTGTGGTGATCCCGGTTCCGCGCAGGATGACCTCAATATCACGGCAGGCCACTGCGAATTTTCCGCCGTCCGTTGATCCGACCTGGAGCTGTTGAGCGTCGAGGGCGAATCTCCTCGCCATCAGCCGCCCAGCTTCAGCCTCGATCTCCGCGCTGCCCAGGACCACCGTATGGAACCCACCGGACTCAAGTTGTCCGGCAAGCCTTCCGGCCGGGTCGCGGTCCGCGAAGATGCGGACGATCACCGGACCGCTGCCGGGCGCCCGCAGACGCGAAAGGGCCTCCAATTCGGTAACTCCGAGAGAGCGCGCAAGAATTCCCGCACGGCTCTCCTTGTCCTCTTTCAGTCCATATATTGCGACAACATGCATAACGCTGTAACTTTTCCCATTTAAATCATACCTTAGCAGCATGAAGAACTTATGAAGAAAGTACGCCGCGGCGGCGCTCCCTCTCATCCCGGCGCCGCGATATCTTTTTGATTTGCACCGGTGACAATCCCTGATATACTTCTTTTTAGGAATATAGCATTTATAAGGCAAAGGAGGGTATTGTGACTTCAAAGGAAAAAGCTTCAGAGGTCCTGAAGAGACTGAAAAAGGAATATCCGGAACCGAAGACCGCGCTTAATTTCAAGGACCCCTTCGAGCTTCTCGTGGCCACCATTCTTTCGGCGCAGACCACAGACGTGCTTGTCAATAAGGTCACGGGAAACCTTTTTGGGAAGTACAGGTCTATAGCCGATTATGCATCGGTCCCGCTCGACGAGCTAAGAAAGGACATTAGCTCGATAAACTTTTATAACAACAAGGCAAAGAACATTCAGGCATCGGCAAGAATGGTTGTTGAAAGATTCGACGGGAAAGTCCCGAAGACTATGGATGAGCTCACGAGTTTCCCCGGAGTCGCCAGAAAGACGGCAAACATAGTCCTCTCCAACGCCTTCGGCATCAATGCCGGGATCGCAGTCGACACGCATGTGAAGAGGCTTTCTTCCAGACTCGGGCTGTCGAAGAACGAGGACCCGGTGAAGATAGAAAGGGACCTGATGGAAATAACACCCTCCCGGGAATGGTCAACCCTGTCCCATCTCCTCATATTCCACGGCAGGAAGATATGTCAGGCGAAGAAACCCAGGCACAGCGAATGCGTCCTCTTCGATATCTGTCCTTCGAGGAATATATAGAGGCTTGAGGAACTTCCGCCCTTTGCTATAATTTCCATATATACTCAGATTATTCATGAACTTCGTTACATGACGGGCAGACACGACTCAAGACTTTTCTTGCAATCGACGCGATATCGTGACCCGGAAGCCGCGATTAATGAAAACCGACTGTGGCGACATGTGTCAAAGTGCTTATCGGAAATTCATGTTGCTGATGGTCTATGAGAAGCCTGCGGCAAGAGGTGGACTTAGCACTCGATAACTGCTAATATTAGGCGATGGTTGTCAAGCGGGAAAGCGAACGTTTTCTGATAAAGCTTCCTGTGGAGGTGACCGCGGGGGACCGGGTCATAAAGGGGACCACCGTCAGGGTTTCGGAAAAGGGCTTCTTTGTAAGGGCCCAAAAGGTCTTCAATGTCGGCACTACGGTAGATATAGACCTGTCTTTAACCGAAGAAAGTTCATGCCGTATGAAAGGGGTTATCAAGTACGCCGAGACTTCCGCTATATCGGTCCGGCAAAACGGCATGGGCATTGAGCTTGTCGAAACGTGCCCCGGTTATCTCAAACTGATACGGTCCTTCCAGCACGGCAGAAGCCTTTCCTGATCAGCCGCCGAGTTTCTTCTTCAAGAGTTCATTCACCATCTGCGGGTTCGCTTTTCCCTTGGTCGCTTTCATCACCTGACCGACAAAGAAGCCGATAAGTTTTTCATCGCCTGCCTTGAATCTTTCGACTTCCTTCGGATTCCCGGCAATCGCCTCGTCGACAGCCTTTTCGATGGCGCCGGAATCACTAATCTGCACAAGCCCTTTTTCCTTCACCACTGTTTCAGCGTCTTTGCCGGTCCTGTACATCTCTTCAAAGACGGTTTTTGCAATCTTCCCGCTGATAGTCCCCTTGTCGATGAGTTTGATCATCTCGGCAAGCTGAGAAGGCTTCAAGGGACATCCCTCGATAGTCTTGTTCTCCTCGTTCAGGAACCTCATCAGCTCTCCCATCATCCAGTTGGCCGCAGCCTTCGGGCCGGCCCCCGCCCTGATGGCGCCTTCAAACCAATCTGCCATCGCCCTCTCAGAGGTAAGGAGGTCGGCGTCGTATTCAGGCAACTCATATCCTGAGACAAACCTTTCCCGTTTAGCGTCCGGCAGCTCTGGAAGACCATCCTTAACGGCGTCGATCCATTTACAGTGCGCCATAATAGGCACGAGGTCGGGCTCCGGGAAATAGCGGTAGTCGTGCGCCTCTTCCTTAGATCTCATGGACTGGGTCGTGGCGGTGGCCGGGTCCCAGAGTCTTGTCTCCTGCACGATCTTCTCACCTTCCTGAAGGGCCTTGATCTGACGCCCGATCTCATATTCCAGCGCCTTCTCCACGTAACGGAAAGAGTTGATGTTCTTCATCTCGACCTTGACTCCTAGCTCTCTCCGGCCCTCGGGTCTTACAGAGACGTTCGCATCGCAGCGCAGCGATCCCTGTTCCATGTTGCCGTCGCACACCCCGAGATACCGCAATATAGTCCTGAGTTTTCTCATATATTCCGACGCCTCGACAGGCGTCCTTATGTCCGGCTCCGAGACAATCTCCATCAGGGGCACTCCCGCCCTGTTCAGGTCGACAAAGCTGTAATTTCCGCGCCCCTCATGGATGTTCTTCCCTGCGTCCTCTTCCATATGGATGCGGGTTATCCCGATCCTTCTCTTCCTCCCCCCGGCTATGACGTCCACATGTCCATGCCCGCATATCGGGAGCTCGTACTGGCTGATCTGGTATCCCTTCGGCAGGTCAGGGTAGAAATAGTTTTTCCTTGCGAACCTGCTGTAGGCCGAAATTGTGCAGTTCATGGCGAGTCCGGTCCGTATCGTAAACTCCAGCGCTTTCTTGTTCATGACCGGCAGGACCCCCGGCATGCCTATGCAGATCTCGCAGGTCTGGCTGTTCGGCTCGGCCCCGAATCTCGCGGAGCATCCGCAGAACATCTTAGATTCCGTCAGCATCTGCGCGTGGACTTCAAGACCTATGACCGCTTCGTATTTCATGTTCACCGGTAATCCGTGCATTGATCGCTGCGTTGGCACAGGCCCTGTCCAGCGACCATAACGGTATATTATACACTTTGACCATCGACTCTTTCAGGAAGTGACAAGAGGTCAAACTCGAAAAGGAAATACTATCTGATATAATGGTGCTTGTTCCGCCGATAAGGAATACAGGTATTTTGAAAGACAGGAGGAAACGCCTCTTTTATGTTCTTCTTTCAGAGGCTCAAAAGCGTATTCCGTCATTCTAAAAAGCGCAGACCAGGGGGAATGATTGAGTTCAGGGAACTCTCAGGAGACATTGCAGCAATCAGGAGCAAACAGTGAGGGACTGCCTCCTCTTAAAGGATGGCATAAGACTCTTTCCGCCTTGCGCAATCCTAATTACCGCTATTTTTATTCGGGACAAACAGTTTCCTTGATCGGGACCTGGGCCCGCACCGCCGCCCTTGGCTGGATCGCCTTTCAGTTCACACATTCGGAATTCTTGCTGGGTATCGTCTTCATGCTCAATTCCCTTCCCATTTTCCTTTTCGCCGTTTATGCGGGTTCTCTTGCCGACCGGATCCCCAAGATCAGGATCTTCACTTTGACGAGCTGGCTTTCGCTCCTTTCCTCATTGACTTTGGCTGTCATGCTGTTCCGTGGTCCCGTTCACATTGCATATCTAATGATCTTTTCCGCCCTCTGGGGACTATTCACCGCCTTTGAGATGCCTTCACGTCAGACACTGATGGTGGAACTGGTGGGCAAGAGGGATTTGGTGAACGCAATCGCGCTCAACAGCGCCATGGTGAATTCGACCCGGGTCATCGGCCCAGCTATCGGAGGTCTCTTACTCGCATCCTTCGGGGCTCCCTGGTGCTTCCTTTTGGATGCCGTGAGTTATCTGGCGGTCCTTTATGCCATTCATAAAATCCGGCTGCCGGCTTCGCACTACGCGCCAAAAAAAGTAAAGGCAGACTGGAAATATACCTTGGAAGGATTCAAATATTTAAAGACAAATCCCACCATAGCCCAGGCGGTGACCCTGCTTTTCATCATGGGATTGGGAGGCTGGGCCTACCGATCGCAGCTGTCAGCCTTCGCGGTAACCCAGTTGAAAATGGACGCCCAGGGATATGGATGGCTTTTGGCCCTGAACGGCCTCGGCGCTTGTACCGCAGCTTTATTCGTCGCCGCACAAGGATCTCGTATCGTTCGCGTCAGGACGCTTTATGCCGGCACAGGCATTTATGCGGCATTTATCGTCCTGTTCGGTCTGATGCGGCATCCGGTCGGCGCGGCCTTCCTGCTATTCTTCGCCGGGTTCGGCATCATCTTATTTTTCTCGATCGGAAACAGCATCATCCAGACCCAGTCTCCCGATCACCTGAGGGGAAGGCTGATGGGTATTTGGGCACTGGTCTTCGGCGGGAGTATGCCGATCGGAAGCTTTTGGATGGGAATCATCGCCCAACGAGTGGGGTCCGGCCATGCCTTGCAGGCAGGGGGTCTTTTCTGCGCATTGGGGGCCTCCACCGTCTATTTTCTGGGCCGCAAGAAAATTGGCCGCTCATCCTGATCATTGAAAGCAGACCGGCCGAAATAGACAGCCGGGAGCTGCTCCGCACACTTACAGCTTCGGTTTCCTCTTGTGCCACTCCGTTGACTGCTCGTACGCGTATGCAACTTTCAGTATCGTCTCCTCATCAAAATGTCTTCCGATGAGTTGCAGTCCCACGGGCAGATCGTCACGCGTGAATCCGCAGGGGATCGAAATCGCGGGCACGCCTGCGAGGTTCACGGATATCGTGAATATATCCGAGAGGTACATCTGCAGAGGGTCATCCGCCTTTTCTCCGATCTTAAAGGCAGCGGTGGGAGAGGTGGGCGTCACAATAATATCCACGGTCTTCAATGCCTGCTCGAAGTCCTTCTTTATCAGGGTCCTTGCCTGCTGGGCCTTTTTATAATAAGCGTCATAGTATCCCGAGGAAAGCGCATAAGTGCCGAGCATGATCCTCCGTTTCACCTCCGCTCCGAAACCGGCTGCACGTGTGTTCATGTACATCTCAAGGAGGTCCTTGCCGTTCTCTCTGAACCCGTATTTCACCCCGTCATACCGCGCAAGGTTCGACGATGCTTCCGAGGTCGCGAGGAGGTAATATGTGGCAATGGCATAGTCCGTATGCGGAAGAGAGATCTCGACAGGCACGGCGCCCAATGACTCGATCTGTCTGACGGCGGCCTTCACCGAATTGACCACGTCTTCCTCCATGCCCTCGATAAAGTATTCCTTCGGCACGCCGATCTTCAGTCCCCTGACATCCTGTCCAAGTATCCGGGTAAAGTCCGGCACATCGACCGGGGCCGACGTGGAGTCGAGAAGGTCCCGGCCCGAAATAACGTTCATGATCAATGCGGCATCAGACACGTTTTTCGTTATAGGGCCGATCTGATCGAGGGATGACGCAAAGGCTACGAGTCCGTATCTCGACACCCTCCCGTAGGTGGGTTTCAGACCTACTACTCCGCAAAGGGACGCGGGCTGCCTGATGGAGCCCCCCGTATCCGAACCTAGGGCCGCCATGCACTCATCCGCGGCCACCGCAGCCGTCGATCCGCCGCTGCTCCCACCGGGGATCCTCGCAGTGTCCCACGGATTTCTCGTGGTGTGGAACCCGGAATTCTCGGTGGACGAGCCCATGGCAAATTCGTCGAGGTTCGTCTTCCCGACAAGGATATACCCATGTTCCTTCAATCTCGAAGTCACTGTGCTTTCGTACGGCGGGACAAACTTCTCCAAAATCCTGGAGGAGCATGTCGTCCTTATGCCCTTCGCGCACATGTTGTCCTTGATCGCGATCGGGATGCCGAGGAGCGTCCCCGGCTCTTTATTATCGATCTTCTTCTGGGCCGGGCCGGCCATCTTCAGCGCCTCTTCTTTTGTGAGAGTGACGAAGGCTTTCACGCGGCCTTCCACCGCATCGATCCTCTTGTAGACGGAATCGACAACCTCCCCGACCGACACCTCTCTGCGGTCAAGAAGTCTTCTCAGCTCCGATATGTCCAATGTATAAAGTTCCATGAATGCTCTCGAAAAAGATGTCTAAAAGTCTAACACTCCCGCAGAGGAAATTGCAAAAAGGTCATGCATTTGTAATTTCCGTTCGTATCCTGCATTATTATTTGCATGGAAGTCGTCCGCCTCAATCGCACGTCAAGGTTGCTTGGAGGTCATCTCTGGGTATTTTCGAACGAGCTTGCCGCAAGCCCGAAGGGTCTTTCTCCGGGCGAGCTTGTTGAGCTGAGAGACCGGAAGGACGCCTTCATGGGGACCGGCTATATCAATCCGCGTTCCCTTATCGCCGTCAGGATACTCACGAGACAGAAAGAGACAATCGACCAGGATTTCTTCAGAAGGAGGATACTCGAAGCGCTGCGGTACAGGGAGAGCTTCCTGAAGGAGAAAGGGGCCTTCAGGGTGATCTTCAGCGAGGCAGATTTCCTGCCAGGACTTATCGTGGACAAGTATGAAAGATGCCTTTCCGTTCAGGTCCTCACGGCCGGCATGGAAAGGCTCTTCCCGATCATTTTCCCTATCCTCGAAGAAATGTTTTCGCCCTCCGTCGTCGTCCTGAGGAATGACAGCCCGTCGCGTCTGCTCGAAGGTCTAAAACAGGAAAAGAAGATATTGAAGGGCGGCCAAGACGAATTCCCCGTGATACAGGAAGGTCCTGTTTCCATCCCGGTAGACCCCCTCTCCGGCCAGAAGACCGGCTTCTTCCTCGACCAGAGGGAAAACAGAACCGCCTTCAGCGAGCTCGCCGGGGAAGGAGAAGGGCTTGACCTCTTTTGCTATTCGGGGGCATGGAGTATGCACCTGGCGAAAAAGGGCGCCAGGATGACGGGAATCGACCAGTCAGAGGGCGCAATTTCGCAGGCACGGAGGAACGCCGAGCTGAACAATCTGTCCGGCAGCTGCAGCTTCCTTAAGGCCGATGTCTTCGGTTTCCTGAAAAGCAGGGTGGAAGAGGAAAGTCATTACGACTTCGTGGTCGCCGATCCGCCCGCATTCGTCAAGTCCGGCGCGAAGATCAAGGAAGCGGTGAAGGCCTACCGTGAGCTCAATGCAGGCGCTATGCGGCTTCTGAAGCGCGGCGGGTTGCTGGCCACGTCTTCGTGCTCCTATCACCTCTCCAGGGAATTATTTATCGAGATGCTGAGGGTCTCGGCAAAAGACGCGGGAAGGCAGGTGCGGGTCGTGGAGATTCGGTCCCAGGCAAAGGACCATCCGGTCCTGCTTTCTATGCCCGAGACGGAATATTTGAAATGCGCGTTTCTGGAAGTGGAATGAATTGATCATTGTCCGCTATCTCACCGGCACTATCCGTATCTCAAACAACTTCGGCCAGAATTTTCCGGTCACAAAGAGCCTGTCGTGCTCATTATCATAAGCGATCCCGTTAAGGACGTCCGCGTCCGGCAAGGCCCCCAATTCATGCACAAGTCCTGAAAGATCGAGCCATGCCTCTACAAGGCCTGTTTCAGGCGAGATGATCGCTATACGCGAGGTCTGCCAGACATTGGCGTATATCCTTCCCTTCACATATTCCAGCTCATTGAGGTTTGCGACCGGAACGCCCTTGTCGGTCACCTCTATCCGGCCCGTCTCCTTGAAGGTCTGAGGATCGAGGAAATGAAGATATGGGCTCCCGTCGCTCATGATGAGGCGTTTGTCGTCGCGGGTCAGGCCCCAGCCTTCTGTTTCATAAGAAAACTTCCGCACCAGTCCGAAGTCCTCCTTTTCGTATACAAAGCCCTCTTTCTCGCGCCAGGAAAGCTGTATGATCTTGTCTTCCCATTGCGTTATTCCTTCCCCGAAGAACCGGTCCGGAAGACGATAAGACCGCAGGACCTTTCCGGTCTTCAGTTCCACTTTGCGAAGTTCAGATCTCCCGTACAGCCCGGTCCCTTCATAAAGAAAGCCGTCTTCAAAGAATAACCCCTGGGTGAATGCGTCCCGGTCGTGGGGGTAGACGCTGACAACCTTATATCCATAAACCGGGGCGCCTGTCATCCCGGACGCCGTCTCAGGAACAAGGCACGTACTCAAGAGGACGGCAATTAGAAGGAGAGGACCTTTCTTCACAATTCCATCCTTTCAAACAGTTCGGCTATGACTGTATTTGAAACGACTACCCCTCTCCTCGTAAGCCGGAGACTTTCTCCTTCAGACAGGAGCAGTCCTTCATCAACCAATTCTCCTGCTGCCGCTGCAATATCGACTCCGAAGGCCTGCCGTATCTCTGTCATGTTCAGCCCTTCCATCTTCCTCAGTCCGAGGAAGACCGCTTCCTTCAACGCATCCTCGCGTGAGATCTCGCTGCTTTCCTCAACAGGAAGACGGCCCACCTCTGTCGCGTCTATGTACTTATCCACGTCGCATATATTCCTTGTCCTTATGCCGCCGATAAAACCGTGGGCCCCGGCCCCGATGCCTATATATTCTCCTCTGTTCCAGTAATTGAGGTTATGTCCGCATTCAAATCCCGGCCTTGCGAAATTTGATATTTCATAATGACCGTACCCTTCCGCCTCCAATTTCTCCATAGCGGAATAGTACATCTGCACTATGCTTTCTTCGTCAGGCTTTGCGATTCTGCCTTGCGAGATAAGCTCGTACAATGGGGTGCCTCTCTCGGGCGTAAGCTCGTACGCCGAGATGTGCGCGGGAGAAAGGCCGACTGCCTCATCCACGGTATGCAGCCAGCCATCGAGCGTCTGTCCGGGTATGCCATAGATCAGGTCGATAGATATATTCGAGACGCCGGCAGAACGGACGGCATCAATCGCACTTACCGTCTCCTCTGAGGTATGTATCCTTCCGAGCAGCCTTAGCTGACCGTCGTCGAAAGACTGAGCGCCTATGCTGAACCTGTTTATCCCCGCCTCATGAAGCGCCCTCGCCTTCTCCCGGTCAATAGTGCCGGGATTTGCCTCGATGGTGATCTCGGCCTTGTCGGCCACTTCGAATGAGCCTTTAATCTTTCGCACGAGCATTACGAGCGACCGGACCGGCATTGTTGTAGGAGTTCCCCCTCCGATATAGATAGTATCCAGTGCCGACGCCCTGCCTCTCGTCATTTCCAGTTCTTTGACTGCCGAATCCATGTATCTTACAGCACGCGTTTCGTCGAAGGGGATGGAGAAGAAATCGCAGTATATGCACTTCTTCGCGCAGAAGGGGATATGGATGTAAAGCGAGCCCGGTTTACCTTTCATCTACCTCTATTATATACTTCGCGTATGCCGGGAGACGCATTCGAAAAGCTCGTCGAGATCATGGCTGCCCTGCGGGCTGAAAAGGGCTGCCCCTGGGACAAGGAGCAGACAAGGGAGTCGCTGAAGCCCTTTCTCGTGGAGGAGACATACGAAGTCCTCGATGCCCTGGATGAGGGCGATCCCGAGAAGATCAAGGAGGAGCTGGGAGACCTGCTTTTTCAGATAGTCTTCCATTGCCAGATCGCAAAAGAGCGCGGAGAGTTCGACATCGATGACGTGATCTCGAAGATATCGCAAAAGATGCGCGGGCGCCATCCCCATGTGTTCGGGGAGGCGAGATATGAGACCGCCGAGGAGGTCCTCAAGCAGTGGGAGGAGAGGAAAAAGGAAGAGGGCAAAGGTAGGGAGTCGATACTCGAGGGCATCCCCAGGGAGCTCCCTTCGCTGCTGAGGGCGCACAGGATCCAGGCAAGGGCCGCGCGCGTCGGCTTCGACTGGGCGCAGGTGGGAGACGTCCTGAAGAAACTGGACGAAGAACTCGGCGAATTCAGGGAGGCGCTCCAGAAGAAGGAGCAGAAGTCGATCGAGGACGAGCTGGGCGATCTTTTTTTCGTGCTGGTGAATATATCGCGTTTTGTCGGCGTAAACCCTGAAGACGCGCTTCGTAAGACGATCAGCAAGTTCATTTCCCGTTTCCGCTATATAGAGATGAAGGCCGCCGATTCCGGCAGAAGGCTCTCCGAAATGACCCTTGAAGAGATGGACGAACTGTGGAACGAGGCAAAGGGAAAAGACCGCGCCTAGACTTGCGGACCTCCGGATAAACAGCTACACTGGAAGAGTGAATAGCGCCATTTATAAAGTCATCCCTTTTGCAGTCCTTTCTTTCGCCTTTATCCTGGCGGACAGCTGCTCGAATAGTGACGACGTGCTCAGGACACGCGACGACGAGGTCATTCAGTTCGGCAAGATGATAGGCGAGATAAGAAAGGCTAACATCGTTTTCGTGGGCGAGTCCCATGGCAGCGAGCGGGACCACGAGATACAGCTGGACGTCATAAAGGCCCTGCACAAGGCGGGCGCGCAGCTCGCGATAGGTACGGAGATGTTCAGGGCGGACAGCCAGAAACAGCTCGATGAGTGGACAAAGGGGACCTTCGGATTAAACGACTTCCTCAAGGTATATTACAATAACTGGAACATGCCCTGGCCTTTGTATGAGGATATTTTCATTTATGCGCGGGACAACAAGATACCCATTATCGGGCTCAATGTGCCTGAGGAGATCACTCAAAAGGTGTCCCGCGAGGGCTTTTCTTCGCTGACCGATGCGGAGATGAAGCAGCTTCCGCCGGGCATAAGCTGCAACGTCGACCCGACTTATATGGATTTCATAAGAAGGGCCTACAGCGTTCACGATAAGGATGAGAAGTCTTTTGTAAGTTTTTGCGAGGCGCAGATGATATGGGACAAGTCCATGGCCTGGCACCTCACCGAGTTCCTCAAGAAAAACCCGGACAAGACCGTGGTCGTGCTTGCCGGGATAGGCCACTCATGGAAAAGGGGCATCCCCGAGCAGGTCAAACAGCTCTCCCGTCTCTCCTGCATGGTCGTACTTCCGGAGGTCCCCGAGCATGCCTCAGGGGCCTCCGAGCTCGCTCAGGACGCCGACTACATTATGACCGAATGACGGCAGGCGCGCAGAACCGCATGAGGTCTTGACACAATCCGGCAGCTTCCCTATCATGATACGCAAGGTCTACCTCGCTCTCATTGACGAAATGGTCGGGACTCTGGCATCCTATTCCGAATATATGCAGAAAAAGGGCAGACTCAGAAAATTCAGCGCAGGGGCAGGGGCCAGGGCGTTCCTCGAGATGTTCTTTTCTATTTCAACGCGCAGGAGCTCATGATGCGGAAGAAAGACAGGCTGGCCGACTCCGAAGAGACAATCAGAGGGCTCGCAGACATATTTATAGAGGGCACCGCCAAATGAAGATGAAGGCCTTCTTCCTTGTTTTCCTGAGCGCGATACTGCCGGCGGCCTTTGTGGTCCCGGCCAGGGCTGAGGTCCTGACTATGCCCGAGGGGCTGCGGCTTGCGGCTGAAAGCAACAGGACGATAAAGATCACCCGCCAGCAGGAGGGTATCTCCGAGGCGGATACGCTTATTGCGAAGTCTCCCCTGCTGCCGACTGTCAACGCCTATGCGAGCCAGACTTTTCTTGCGCACCAGCCAAAGGACGTATTCGGCTCACTGATTGTTCCGACCTCCAACGAGAACTTCGCTTCCTACAGTCTGGACATCCAGCAGCTGCTCTATGATTTTGAGGGAGCTGCTTCGAAGTACAAGGCGAGCAAGGCGATCCTCGACACAAAGAGGATCGACACGCAGAGGGTGAAGAACCTCACATCCCTCGACTTCGCGCTTGCATATTTCAATCTCCTCGAATCGGACAAGCTGGTGCTGGTGGCGGAGAAAGAAGTGGACAGCGTGCAGTCCCACCTGCGCGACGCCAGGAACCTCTTTGAGGAAGGCGTCATCACAAAGAACGACCTGCTCCAGGCGGAAGTGAGACTTTCAGACGCCCAACAAAAGCTCCTGACTGCACGTAACGCCAGGGCGATCAACGCATCGAGACTGAATACCATTCTCTCGCGGCCGCTGAGCACCGAGGTGGAGGTAAAGGATGTGGATGAGACACCCGCAGGGCGCGTTGTCCTAGACCGGGAAAAGGCCTGGGATGCCGCTCTGGGACAGAGGCCGGAGATGCGGATCGTCTACGAGACAATGAAGTCCCTTGATCTCGAGGAGACCTCCAGGAAGGCCGAATATTATCCGAGGTTTTTTGCCGACGCCTCCTACGACTATACTCAGAATAAGTTCATGGTCCACCAGGGGAACGCCTCTTTTATGTTCGGCATGACCCTGAACCTCTTCAGCGGCGGCAGGACAAAAGCGGAGCTTCTCAGGATAGATCACCAGAAGGCCCAGTTGCAGGAACAGAAGTCAAGACTGGAAGACGAGATCCGGCTTGAGGTCGAAAGCAACATCCTCGACGTCAAGAACGCCTCCGACAGGATAAAGGCGACCAAAGATTCAGTCGGGCAGGCGGAGGAAAACCTCAGGATAAACAGGGTGAGATACGAAGAAGGGGTAGGTACTGCCACGGAGGTGCTCGATGCCGTCACCCTTCTTACGGTAGCGGAAACGAATTATTATCGGTCTGTCTATGATTTAAGGAGAGCCGAGTCGGCGCTACTTTACTCCATGGGAAAGGATTTGGCGGATGTATATAAATAACGCACCTCGACCTCCTCTTAGCCAAGAGCGGAATGGGAGAGTTACAATGAGGATGATATGGACGAAATAAAGCAGCCTGAAGAAGTGAAACAGTCCAACAGCCACAGGAGGAAGATCGCAGCCGCTGTCGTCTTCGCCGTCCTTGCCGCGATAGGCGCAGTGATCGTGTATTTTTACATGCAGTACAAAAACACCCATATCACGACTGACGATGCATTTATAGAGGGCTATGTGCATGTCATTGCGTCAAAGGTTTCCGGCACGGTCAAGACGATCCTCGTGAACGACAATCAGTTCGTCAAGCAGGGCGACGTTCTGGTAGAGTTGGAGGTGCGCGATTACGAAGCCAAGGTAAAAGAGGCGTCTTCAGCGCTGAACGCGGAAAGGGCGAAGCTCGCCGAAATGGCTGCGAGGATTGAAACTGCAAAGAGACAGTTGTCCGAGCTGCAGGCGAGGGCCGACTCTGCAAAGGCGGTCATCGAGCTCCAGAAAGCCAGTCTCGAACAGGCCGAATCGGACGCGAAGAGGGCGGACGGCCTTTTCAAGAAAGATGCGATATCCAGAGAAAAATATGAAAAGACCATGACTGCCCGTAAGGTCTCCGCGGCCCAGCTCAAGGCTTCCCAGGAAGAGTTGAGGAGCGCGACGGCGGGAGTGGAAGCCCAGAAAGCGGTAATAAGACAGGCCGAGGCGGCGAGGACCACCCAGTTGTCCACAATCAAGCAAAAAGAGGCGGTACTGGAAACGGCAGACCTCAATTACGGATACACGAAGATCTATGCACCCGTGGACGGCTACGTCACGAAAAAGTCTGTCGAGACGGGCAATCAGGTCCAGATCGGTCAGCCGTTGATGTCGGTCGTCCCCCTCAGCGACATCTATATAACTGCTAATTATAAAGAGACCCAGCTTGATAAAGTCAGGCCCGGCCAGAAGGTGGATATAAAAGTGGACACTTATCCCGGCAAGACCTTCAAGGGCACAGTCGACAGCATTATGGCGGGGACCGGAGCGGTATTTTCATTGTTCCCGCCGGAAAATGCCACGGGCAACTATGTGAAGGTGGTTCAGAGGATCCCGCTGAAGATCGTACTTGAGAAGAACACGGACCCCGGCCATGTACTCAGGATCGGCATGTCCGTTGTGCCTACCATCATCGTAAAGTGAGTCTCGCGCTTTGATCTTCTTCGTTCGTGATCGCATTGAGTGACCGATTCATTTTCTAGCGATATTTGCCGCATGTAATTCCCTGCTTTTTTGATTCCGGTATAATGAATATATTCATCACATTCTGATAAGGAGCGGACATGGCAAAGTACAGCGCTACGATCGATGAGGACACACGCCAGAGGATCCTCGCATTGCCTAAAGGCGTCCATTTCTCTGCCTTTATGAAAAAAGCGATCTCGGTCTTTGTCGGGGAGCTTGAGAAGGACCCGGACCTGGGGCCGGAGGATTTTGTCATCATGCGCACGGCCAGGAAAGATATCTCCGGCAAATAATGGACCCCGGGAAGAGACCCATCCTTGTTACGTGTGCAAAGGGGATAGCGCCGTTTTTGAGAGAAGAGCTCCTCGATCTCGGATTTCCTGTGCTCTCGGAGGCCGCCTCAGGCGTGACGACGGAAGGGACCCTCGACGACACCATGCGCCTTAACCTTCTCCTGCGCACGGGACACCGCGTCCTCTTTCTCGTCAAATCATTCGCTGCGGCTAACGCCGATGACATGTACAGCGAAGTGTCTGAGATACCGTGGGAGGATTATATAGCTGAAGACGGATATGTCAGCGTGAGCTCGAGCGTGGACAATCCAAGCATCAGCGACTCGCGCTACGCGAACCTGAAATGCAAAGATGCTATAGTTGACCGGATAAAGGAAAAGCGCGGCCGTCGCCCCGATTCGGGACCTGATCAGAACAGGACAGTGGTGAACCTCTACTGGAAGAACGACGGCTGCTCTGTTTACTTTGACACTTCCGGCGAACCCCTCTCAAGGCGCGGATACAGGAAGGTCCCCCTGTCGGCTCCGATGCAGGAGACCCTCGCAGCTGCGGTTATTAAGGCGGCGGGATGGAAAGACAACGGGCATCTCGTTAACCCCATGTGCGGCAGCGGCACCCTTGCCATAGAGGCCGCCCTCGCGGGCCTGAACAGGGCGTCCGGCCTTCTACGGGACAACTTCGGGTTCATGCATATCAAAGGATTCAGGAAACCGCTATGGGATGACCTGCGTGCTCAGGCGAAAAAAGCGTCGAGAAAGACCCTTGACCACGGGATAATCGCAACTGATATCAGGGAAGAGGCGGTCGAGGCGGCGAGAAAGAACGCGTCTTCGGCCGGCGTTGAACATCTTATCGAATTCAGCGTGTGCGATTATGCCGAGACCCCAGTTCCTGACGGGGGCGGGATAATCATCGCAAACCCTGAATATGGGCACAGGATGGGGAAGATCCGGGAACTCGAAGGCGTTTACAAAGGGATCGGAGATTTCTTCAAACAGAGATGCAGGGGGTATACCGGCTACATCTTTACAGGAAATCCTGACTTGTCGAAGAAAGTCGGCCTGAGGGCTAAACGAAGGGTGCAGCTCTTTAACGGGCCGATAGAATGCCGTCTTTTGGAGTATGAGTTATACGAAGGCAGCAGGAGGGATAAGACGTGAGACTTTTTTGCGGCGTCTTGGCTGATCAGGTAATATATATCTGAGGAAGGAGAAATCACATGGAAAACCCGAAAGAGATGCTCGTTGCGCTGAAGAAGCCGGACGGCGAGACCATGGTGGTCCGGGAGCCCGATTATGTGGGCTACCCTACCCCCTCGCAGCCTTACTGGACAATCGTGAAGGAGAAGATGGAGATACACACGACCGGAGAGGTCTGGATCGAAAAGGACCTGAAGGGAAACGAGGTCGTCTGCGAAGATTCAGTGGTCTGCACCGGAACAAGATGTTTTCATAAATTGCCCCATCAGAAGTCAGGGGACTGCGGGACTTTCTGCGAGGCGGACCGGGCGGCCAATTGCAGGCCCTACAGGATTTGAGTCCTGTCTTACCCGTGGGCCAAAGAGACAAGCTGCATCCTCGTCTCCCTGAGTTTTACCGCGATTATTTCGGCCAGCCTGTTCATGACAAGATAGCCGCGCCTGCAGTCCGGTTTGAATATCTTACTCACTAATTCTTCGGCATCTATTGTAACTACCTTTACCTTGTCTATGCAGCGCGTCGAAGTCAAAAAAGTCTGGAGCCTGACAAGAGACGGATAGCCGAACATGTGCCCCTTGGTCTCAGTATAGATAACGACCTTCTTGCCGGGCCTGATCTCGATCTCTACGGCCACCCGCCCTTCCAGAACCATGTATATTTTTTCGGCCTTGTCGCCCTCCCTATAAACATATTGCCCGCTCGCGAATTCCTCCACGCCGCAGAGAGGAGCTATATCGGCAAGCTCGACAGCTTCGAGCACTTCAAAAAGGTCCATACCCTTCAGGATCTCAGGCGTCACAGTCATTTTGATCAACCTCCTTTATGATCTTTTTTTGCAAACACTAATTACGCAGAAGAGCGGATATGCTGAAAGGTTTTGAGGCATGTCCATATTCTCTCTTATGCGACCAAAATAATGTATTCATGGCGACTCTGTTGAGATGTAGATCTCATATAAAATCCACCTTCAGCATATGGACTGCGCAGGATATACACGGGTCATAGGCACGCACCAGCATCTCCAGCAAGAGGGTAATTTCTTCTTTCGGTTTGTCCAGGACCTTAGGGACAAGCTCTTTCATGTCTTCCTCGATATTGGCGAGGTTCTGCGCGGTCGGAATAACGCAGTTGGCGCCGGAAATGAGTTCGCCCTCTATGCGATACTCATGGAAGAGGGTCCCGCGAGGCACCTCGACCGCTCCTACCCCCCAGCATTTCTTTACTTCCGCGACTTTCCCTGACCAGCCAGCGACAATCTGCCCCTTGTCCTCTTCTTTCAGACCGCTGTCGAGGATCTCTTCAAAGAGATAGATCATCCTTTCTATGTTATGGACCGATTCGACTACCTGAGCGAGTGTTATAAGATACGGATTATAATTCTGAGCGAAAAGTCCAAGCCTCTTCGCGGCTGCCTCTGCCCCTGGCATAAGCTTGTCCGAATTGTTGTTAAACCTTGCTAGCGCCCCAACCATATAGGGCTTAAAAGGGCCTTTTGCATGTTTGGCGGTCGAGTGGAGGACCACTTCTTCCTTCACCTTGCTTTTATAATCGCGATGTCTTGTCTCGCCGGTCTCCGAAGAATGAATTGCGCCTTCATAAAGGGCGTATTCTTCAGGGTGTGTGAGGGAAACGTAATCTGTCTTTCTCTCGAACGCAGGAAAACTGAGGGAAGCGAATAATTCTATTGTAGGAGGGACATCTTTCGCCAGGACCTCTTTCAGATCGGAAATGGCCGCCCTGACCTCTCCTTCCCCGGGCATATGAGTGAAGCCGCCGATTGCCATGGATATCGGATGGGGATGTCTGCCCCCTATCATCGCTATGATGTCGTCCGCAAGTCTCTTCATCCTCAGGGCGCGTTTGACGACATCCGGATGGCTTGACGCCAGCGGGATCACGCTCGGGACCTTGAAAAAATCAGGGACCACGAGGAAATAGTAGTGCAAAACGTGAGACTGAAGCGTCTCGGCTTCGAGTATCGCTTTTCTCAGCAGTAGCGTCTGCATCGAAGGCTCGATCCCCAAGGCGTCTTCAAGCGCCCTCAGAGAAGCCGTCGCATGACCGACCGAGCAGATGCCGCAGATGCGGGAGGTAATCTGGGGCGCCTCAGGATATCTTCGCCCGCCAAGCATTGCCTCGAAAAAGCGCGGGGACTCCACAATGTCGAGCTCCACCTTCTTCAGTTCTCCGGCCTGAACGTCGATCACGATGTTGCCGTGCCCTTCCACGCGGGCGATATGATGAACATTGACCTGCATGTCCCTGGCCACTATTTGCCGACCTCCATCATCCCGTTAAGCATCCGGTAGAACTTCATCGTCTCCTCGGGAGTCAGACCGGCCTCTTCCATGGTTTGCTGGTGGGCGTTCAGATTCGGCTTGCCGGCCAGTCCCCGGCAGCCTATACAGGCGTTGCCGAAGCTCGGACAGGCGGCCATGCAGCCGGCGCGCGTGACCGGCCCCAGGCATGCAATCGGCCTCTCCTTGTGAAAGACGCAGACGTTCCCCTTCATCTTGCAGTGAACACAGACCGGATAGTTAGGGATATAAGGTCTCTTCCCCTGCATCAGCGCCACCACGATCTCCAGGAACTCTTCACCGTCCCTGCTGGGCGGACAGCCGCGCGCATAATGATCGACCTTGACGATAGCATCGAGCGGCTGCGCAAGAAAGGAATCGAAATTCGATGCCTTGTCCCCGTATACCTCTTTCTTTATCTCGAACTGATTGGCGAAATTCCTCATGCAGTTTATGCCGCCAACATGGGCGCAGGCGCCGAGCGCGATGAGAGTCCCGGCGCGCTTTCTGATCTCGATCAGTTCCGTGATCTCACGCACCCTCGAAATCGCGCCCTCGACAATCGCGATATCGTAATCATCGCACTTATAACTCGAGGCCTCTCTAAAGTTGACGACCTCCACAGCGCCAAGAAGCTCAAGCAGCCTGTCCGCCATCGAGAGGACCACCAGCTGGCATCCCTCGCAGCCCGTGAAACTGAAGAAACCGACTTTCGGCCTGTCCGCCATCAAATAGCCTCCGGTATCTCTTTGAGCGCCGCGTAGTTGAAGACCGGCCCGTCACTGCAAACATAGACGCCGTTCATCTGACAATGTCCGCACTTTCCGACGCCGCACTTCATCTTGCGCTCGAGCGAGACCCATATGTTTTTTTCAGAGACCAGCCGCTTCTTCAATTCGGAGATGACAAAACGGTACATGACCGGCGGACCCACGATCACGGCTTCGGTCTTTGGAGGATCGAGGGACAGGCGGGGCATCAAGGTGGTTATGACCCCCACGTTCCCCTTCCAGTCGTCGCCTGCGATATCAACCGTCGTCTGAAGGTCAATACCCTCCAAACTCCCCCACGACATGAGCTCGTCTTCAAACAGAATGTCCTTAGGCCTCTTGCAGCCGTATAAGATAAAGACCCTGTTGTAATCCTCCCTGTGGTTCAGGACTTCGCGAATGAATGAACGCAAAGGCACAAGGCCGATCCCTCCGGCAACAAAGATGATGTCCTTCCCCTTGAAGAGATTCACATCAAACCCGTTACCAAAGGGGCCGCGAATTCCGACATGGTCCCCTTTCTTCATACTCAATAACGCATTAGTGACGTTGCCTACCTTTCTGACGCACAGCTCAAAGGTCGGCATCGAAGGAGCGGGAGCGGAAGAGACCGAGATGGGCGCCTCACCCACGCCGAAGACCGAGACCTCAACAAACTGGCCCGGCTTGTGCCCAAGCGTGCTCCTCTCCGAAAGCTCCATCTCAAATAAGGTTTCAAATTCCGTCTGGGGAACGGCCTTCCTGATTTTTGCCGGCTCGGGAGTGAAAAGTGTTTTCATACAGATTGCCTTTGGAAGATCTCGTTTGCGATTTCGAGGGGACTTACAATATGGGTGAGACAGGCCTTGATGCAGCGACCGCATCCGGTACAGAAAGATTGGCCCCACTTATCGAAAAGATAATTCAGCTTCCGGTTAGTCCTGTGCCTGAGACGGTCAAACCTCTCTTCCCTGAAGTTTTCACCGGAAGCCACTTTGGCAAAATCCTCAAGCATGCATCCGTCCCAGAATCTCTTGCGAAAGCCATTTTCCAGATCGACCCTCATGTAGTCTTCCACATCGAAACAATAGCAGGTCGGACAGACCATATTACACGACCCGCAGCCGTAACATTTTTCCCCGTGCTCTTCCCATACGGCATGCACGTAATTTCTTTTCATCAACCCCGGCAAGTCATTGTAGTCGGGCAAGAGCTTCTTCTCTTCCTGATCGAAGAGTTCATCCCTCTGCTTGCGCACGGAGGAGAGCTTCCGATGGTCAATCTCCGAGGCGGGCCTTCCCTCTCCTCTCAGGAATTCTTCTCCCTTCCGGGATGCGGCCTCGACAAAATAGACATCCCCAATGTCAGTCAGGAACAAGTCAAACCTGTCCCCTGGATTAAGCCCGTCCATCCTCAGACAGACCGCCTCCGGCGAGCAGGGCGTAAGGCAATCCACCCCTATCAGGACAGCCTTTTCCCTCTTTGCGAGATAATTCTCGTCTTGGTTTTTTTCTGCAAAAATCCGGTCGGTCAGATAGATCGCGTTCAGGTCGCAGGGATGAACGCCGAAGAGGACGATCTCTTCTGCCGCATTCAGCGCCTCCACCTCGAATCCGCCGTCACGCTTCCTGAAGGAAAGTATGTTTTCAGAGGTCGGGAGAAAGTACTTCTTGGGAGGGATTACAGTCTGGGGAGGTCCCCAGACTATTTCCTCGAATGAATGGATCGCGGAGAAATTGGCGGAGTTCTCCTGCTTTACAGGAGCGCAGACCTTTTTCCGTTTAAGTTCTTCTTCGACTGACTTACGAATCCCGGGTTTCTCAACCACATACTGTTTCATCGTAATCCCTCGCAGTCAAAATCATTGTAATCCGGGCTGAGCAATTGTCAAGCCGATGTGAGGGCGCATGTTGTTTTGGTGGAAGTACTCGTGCAAAAGGACTGCGGGAAAGAATTTCAGAAAAGTTGTGCTTCAGATAATAGCCGGACCTTGCGCACCAGGAGTTTACACCGCGATGTAATTTCACCGCCAACATTCATTAAAAAAATATTCCATAGGACTGCGCGTGTAGCAGGGGAAGTTATCGGAAGATTTTACTGCATTCCTTCTCGTATACTATTCTATAAGGCAGACATTCAAGCAGGAGGTATCATGAGGAACACAACAATAGTTTTCTATTTGGCATTGGCTGTCCTGACCCTGTGGATTCATGGGAGTGCATCAGGATGTCAGGTTGATGAGTATTATTTTACCAATGGCGGTCATCTTGCGGGGACTACTCAGGACAATTTAAGCAAGGCCGAGAGAGCTGACCCCCAAAGTCTCGCCACCATGATTGAAAATAAGGTGATCGTCAGGCTTCAGGGAGACGTTAAAGTTCAGGCAATCGAAAGGGACATTGAATACAAAATGATCAAGATTAAGCTGCCTGATTCTGATGTTCCTCTGTGGGTCAGGGAAGAAGCCCTCAAGAGGATTCCACAATAGAATTGACGTATAAGTCTCTTGTTTGGGCTTGATCACTACTTGATGAATACCTAAAGAATCCCGAAGGGAAGAACCTGTTGTCTCTATCCTGTTTTGGGGGAAATGAAGTGCGTGTCCGACATCCGGTCGGGTAGTGTTTAGCGCGGGGAGAAACTTTGGTTTATGACAAAACATGGCAGTCAGATATTCAGGAAGGAAGGCTCAGCTTCTTTACACGCCTTCATTCCTGAAAGTCCGGTTATTTGCAAGAATCTATCGATTTTCCGAAAGAGAGATTTAATGTCTTTGTCCTCTGGGAGCAGACAAGAACGGGGGCAATCAAAACTCGCCGTTACTGTCTGTCTTTATGACAAGGACTCCCTCGATCCCCGCGCTGTATGAGGTCGTCCCTCCCACTAATACATATCCCCCATCAGAGGTCTGCTGGACATATGCGCTCGATTCGCCTGTTCCGGCAAGGGTTTTCAGCCAAATCATATCCCCGACGGAATCCGTTCGCGCGAGATAAATTGACTGGTTCGGAATATTGCCTGACGTTCCTGTAATGATGAATCCTCCATCTGATGTGCTATCAAATGCCGCCACGCTCATACCCGGCGCTTCAAGCGTGTTGGTCCATAGGACATTGCCGCCCGAATCCATTTTTATCAGAATCGGAGAAACAATGGCTTCGCCACCGTCTGCGCCTGAATTAAGCTCTCCCAGGACAACATAGCCGCTGTCGCTCGTCTGCTGAACGGAAATGCCCGTCATCTGATGCGAGCTGTCCTCAAAAGTCTTTGTCCACTGCATTTCACCGTTAAGGTCAGTCTTGACCGAATAAACTGCATTGCGCCCACTGACAAAATCAAATGTAGTCCCGGTCACAATGAATCCGCCGTCAACTGTCTGTTGAACTGCATTGCCGCTGTTGATTGATGACTGACCAAAGGTCTTTGTCCACACGGCGTTTCCATTACCGTCGGTCTTAATAAGATAAACGTTGCTCTGAACTCTTGAAGAATATATTTCGCCGGTAGTCCCGACAATGACATAGCCCCCGTCCGCGGTCTGCCGCACGGAAGACGCAATATCATCCTCGGTCCCTCCAAACGTTCTTGACCAAAGAACATTGCCCTGTGAGTCCGTCTTTACCAGATAAACATCATACTTTCCGGAGCCGAATGAATTGGTATTGCCTGCTACTATAAATCCTCCGTCCGTTGTCTGGCGGACTGAGGTCCCATTTTCGTCTGCGGGACCGCCAAACGTCTGAGACCAGAGTGCATTCCCTTCTGCGTCGGTCCTTAGCAGATAGACATCAAATTGTCCCGCGCCGGCTGAATTTGTCTGCCCTGTAATGATGTAGCCCCCGTCAGTGGTCTGTTGAATCGAGTTTCCGACATTTACGCCGGGGCCTCCGAAGGACCTTTTCCAGCCGGATGAAAACTGTCCACCGTTATTGCCTCCGCCGCATCCTATAACCATAGCCAGACATCCAAGAACAAAAAAGCCTAAAAGAAGACTTAAGAGATTATTAGACCTGTACATTCCCGCCTCCAGCATTTAAGGTAATATGCGCCTAACAAACGGCCCATAGCTCGTCAAATCAAGACCCTTAACGATCTATTCTATAATTTATATCGCTTATTTCTGAATCACCCCCTATGGGTATTTTTAGGGGACACGTCATATATATTTGAATGTTTCCTCTTATTCCTGAAACATGGAAGACTGTCTTGCCTGCCTTAGAACCCCGGGGAAGAGTTCTGTCGCATGATCACTTGAAGCTTCTATTGCTCTCGATCGGGAAGGAGGAAGCGATTTCTACGGCCCGTAAAACCACCTCTTCCAGTTCCAGAAGTGGATAAGCTTCTGCGTAAAGGCGGTGTCCTTCACCTTTTCCGCCAGGTCCGTAAGCTCGGCCTTGTTCTTCTCTATCTCCTTGAACTGTTCCTTTTCGAGTCCTCCGTCAAGGATAAACTGTCTGATCTTTTCGAGTTCCCCGCTGTCGAGCCAGATGCCGTGCCTGCCGCACTCGTCTATGATCAGGCCCGATATATGGCCAAAATTCTTCCTCACCATGAGTTTCCCGCACCTTGCGCAGGGGAGATATTCGATCTTATCCGGCAGAGGAGGACGGCTATATTCTTTTTCGAGCCGCCCTTCCCTATAGACTGTCGACTCGGCGGTCAGGACATCGAATTCTCCCGGATCGAGCCAGAGGCCGTTACACCGGGGACAGACATGCACATTCACGACGTCTTCCCTTCTGATCTCAAGTGAGACACCGCACCTGGGACACCTGGGGGTGGCAAAGCTCTTTTCGTCGCCGACCTTTCCCCCGCAAAAGGGACAAAGGGCGCTCTTAGGGTTTACGTCTTTTCCGCATTGGGGACATTTGATAAGCTCCATTATTCCATCCTTTGACAGCCAAACTCGCAAACGTCAATATCGAGTACCATTATAACAAATGTCGGATATGAGGATTTCGAGCGAATGAAGTTTGGCATGCCGGATGCGGGAAATAAAGAGGGACGTTATTGACTTTTGGATATTGTTTCTTTTAATGTATTAGACTTATAAATCAATGAGGACGGTGTCTTGATGAAAACGCAATTTGCAAAAAAGGGCGAGATAGAGCGGAAATGGTACGTCTTTGACGCCAAGGACAAGGTGCTTGGCCGTCTTGCGACAAAGGTGGCCACGTATCTGAGGGGCAAGAACAAGCCCGTATTCACACCCAATGTCGATACAGGGGATTTTGTCGTGGTCGTCAATGCCGGGAAGATCAGGCTGACCGGTAAGAAGATGACCGACAAGGTGTATTACAGCCACTCCGGCTATATCGGCGGCTTAAAGGCTGTGACCGCGAAGGAGAGGCTTAACAGCAAACCCGAAGAGATAATAAAGGATGCGGTGTGGGGCATGCTTCCGAAGAACAGGCTCGGCAGGGCCATGCTAAAGAAGCTCAAAGTCTACAAGGGGTCCGATCACCCTCATGCTGCGCAAAAACCGGAAATAATTCAATAAAGGAGTTTGAATGGTCGAGATTAAATACAACGCCACAGGAAGAAGAAAGACCTCCATTGCGAGGGTTTTGGTCTCATCCGGCAACGGCCAGATAATGGTCAATCAGAAACCGGTTGATTCCTATTTCCCGAGAGAGACCCTTCGGATGATAATCAGACAGCCGCTCGAATTGACCGGGATGATAGGGAAGCTCAATATATCCGCCATTGTAGAGGGAGGCGGGCTCACGGGCCAGGCCGGGGCATTGAAACACGGCATATCGAGGGCGCTCGTGAGACTCGACAACGACCTCAGGTCGAAGCTGAAGAAAGAAGGCTTTCTCACGAGAGACCCGAGGGAAAAGGAAAGAAAGAAGTACGGCCAGAAGGGCGCAAGGAAGAGATTCCAGTTCTCCAAGAGATAAGATAAGGCAAATGCTAAAGGTTGCAGTATGCGGCGGCAGCGGATATGCCGGGGCAGAGCTGCTCAGGATACTGGCAACTCACCCCGAAGTCAGGATCACAACAGTCACATCCCAACGATCGGCCGGGAAAAAGGTCTCGGACCTCTTTCCGCACCTTCTAGCGTATGAGCATCTTGTCTACGAGCCCTTAGACAGGAAGAAGATCCTTCCAAAGGCGGACGTCTTCTTCATGGCCCTTCCCCATGCTGCTTCCCAGGAAGCGGTCGATTTTTTTGTCAACCATGGGAAGAAGGTAATAGACCTCTCCGCTGATTACAGACTGAAAGACCCCGCCGTTTACGAAGAATGGTATAAAGTTCCCCACAGGTATCCGGGCACATTGAAAAGGGCGGTTTACGGCCTGCCGGAACTCCACAGGAAGAGAATTGCGAAGGCAAGTCTTGTGGCAAACCCCGGCTGCTATCCGACCGGCGCGATCCTCGGCCTTTTCCCGGCGGTGAAGAACAAGCTCATACGGACCGACTCGATTGTGGTCGATTCGAAATCCGGGACAACTGGCGCGGGAAGACAGGCAGACGTCTCTTTTTCCTTCTGCGAGGTGAACGAGGCTTTTAAAGCGTATAGCGTCACGGTGCACAGGCATACGCCCGAGATCGAGCAGGAGCTGTCCGGCCAGGCCGGGAATCCGATTAAAGTCAACTTCACTCCCCACCTAGTCCCGATTGACCGTGGGATATTGACCACGATCTATGCCAGACTCTCAAGAAAAACCGGCGCCGGGGAAGTGCATGGACTTTACGGCAGGGCATACGAAAAAGAGCCGTTCACAAGGGTCCTCCCAATCGGGAAGTTCCCTAACGTCAAGAGCGTCAGGGGCACAAACATGTGCCATTTGGGTATTACAATCAATACGAGGACCGATACTCTGATCATAGTCACTGCCATAGACAACTTGCAAAAGGGCGCATCTGCCCAGGCGGTCCACAACATGAATATCATGATGGGCTTTGACGAAAAGACGGGTCTTAATGCAATCGGTCTCTTCCCCTGATTAAAACCCTCTGAGAGAAATATCACGCCAAGCCGCTAAGCTCAAATGACAGATCATCACACGAAGCTCACGAAGCATATGAAAGGTTAAGAAGTTTCAAGGTCAAAAAGTTCCAAGTCAGAAAGCGACTTTCCTGACCTGTTTAACCTATTTGCCCTTCTTGAACTGTTTGACCCTTTATTAGCGAGTCTGCGCCTTTGCGAGCAGGCCTGTTTTATCACGAAGAAACTGCGTTAAACCGCTTCTACTGCCGCGATTTCCGGCACCCGCTGTTTCAACGTCGCCTCAATGCCGCGCTTCAATGTTAGTATAGACATCGGGCATGTGCCGCAAGCTCCCACAAGCTTCACCTTGACAATGCCTTCGGCTGTAACATCGACAAGTTCGACATTGCCGCCGTCACGCTGAAGGGCAGGTCTTATCTGGTTCAGGGCATCCTCCACCTTCGATCTCTCAATCACGGTCCATCACCTCCAAAGTTTTGGTCAATGATTTATTATAACTTAATTATCAGGAAGTTAAATGATGCAGATCATAAAGGCCGGACGTACGCGAAGGCGCGATTTAGACCCGCAAAGAATCTGATTTTTACTGCGTTGGAGAAGTCTGTGCAGATCAGAGCCCGATGCTACTCAAGACCTTTGCCGCATCCTTGGCAAAATAGGTGAGAATCAGGTCCGCACCTGCGCGCTTGATCGACGTGAGGACCTCCAGCATCATCCGCTGCTCGTCGATCCACCCGAGTCTGGCGGCAGCCTTCACAAGCGAGTATTCACCGCTGACGTTGTAAGCGGCAACCGGAACATCGAAGCTGTCCCTGACGTCGGAGATAATATCCAGGTATGTCATGGCGGGCTTCACCATCACTATGTCCGCGCCTTCTTCGATGTCAAGAGCGACCTCCTTGAGGGCCTCTCTCCTGTTCGCGGGGTCCATCTGGTAAGAACGCCTGTCCCCGAATTGGGGGGTCGATTCCGCAGCCTCTCTGAAAGGGCCATAAAACGCGGAGGCATACTTCGCGGCATACGACATCACCGGAATGTCCGGGAACCCCTCATCGTCAAGCGCAAGCCTGATCGCCTCTATCCTGCCGTCCATCATATCGGAAGGCGCGACCATGTCCGCGCCCGCCTTCGCATGGGATACCGCCTCCCTGGCGAGCAATTCGAGCGTAGGATCGTTTGCCACGTCCCCCTTTTCTATGACGCCGCAGTGGCCGTGACTCGTGTATTCGCAAAGGCAGACGTCCGTGATCACATATAAATCCGGGACCGCGTCTTTCAGCGCCCTAACGGCTGTCTGAACGATCCCATTGTCGTCATAAGCGCCGGAGCCCACTTCGTCCTTGTGCTCGGGGATGCCGAAAAGCATCACCGCAGGGACGCCGAGGGAGCGGATCTCCTTTGCGTTCTTCACGAGCTCGTCCACAGATTCCTGGAAACAGCCCGGCATGGAAGAGACCTCTTTTCTCACGTCCTTTCCATATACTGCAAAGAGCGGATAGATGAAATCCGAAACGGACAAGGAGGTCTCCCTCACCATCCGCCTGATTGTCTCGTTCCTCCTGAGCCTTCTAGGTCTGTGGACCGGAAACATACAAAATCCCTTGGCTTATCCGCACGAGCTGCAGCCAGGACCGCAGGAGGGGGCTTTTCCGCCCGTCAGTACAAAGCCCTGCCTTTCCCCTTCATTTATAAAATCGACCTGCATGTCACCGAGGCTCTGAAACGTGTTCATATCTATGAAGACCTTGAGACCGTCCTTTTCAATAATCTGGTCTCCGGCGGCAGGGTTCTCGTCCAGATCCATGCCGTACGACGGTCCGCAGCACCCGCCTCCGGCAGTGTAAATCCTCAGCCCCCAGCTCGCCTTTCCTTCCGCAACGAGAATTTCTTTTGCCTTTTTGGCGGCAGCATCCGATATTGTCAGCACTTGTCCTCCTTAATTTGTCCGCGCAGACGGCATCGCCCAAGCAAGACCTTTATTTTAAGAATATAGGAACTTCGAGCGAAAAAGCAAGAAACCCGCCCCGGCAAATTCAGCATGAATGATATAATTAATTACAATCTTCAACTGCCACGCAGTTCTGAAGAAGGATATGGCGAAAAGACTTTTATGGCGGTATCTTCATGTGCCGATTATCGACTAAACAATGTCTTGTCAAACATCATTATGTGCAGCTTACGTATCTATTCTAAACTCAAATCGCATTATTCGCCCCGGTGAATCCGCCTGTGTGCGGATAGAAGGTTTTGAGGCATATTTGCCTTCAGTCTTTATGCAACGGCAAGGTAGACAGTGAATTCCGGCGGCAGACTATTCATGGCATCCTACCTGAAACTGTCGGGAGCCGAGTTGCAATCCCGAGTGGAGCGTGCGGAGGCAGTCCTCAAGAAATGCACACTCTGTCCGAGAGAGTGCGGGGTTGACAGGACATCCGGCAAGTTCGGCTTCTGCAAGACGGGCGACAGGCCATTTGTTTCGAGCTGGGGACCGCACTTCGGCGAGGAGAGACCTCTTGTGGGGAGGTTCGGCTCGGGGACGATCTTCTTCGGCCGCTGCAATCTGGGATGCATATTCTGCCAGAACTGGACCATCAGCCATCTTGGAGAAGGCGAGGAGATTTCCTTCGAAAAACTTGCGGACGTAATGACGGACCTCCAGTCCATGGGGTGCCACAATATAAATCTCGTTACCCCCACGCATCAAATGCCTATGATACTCCGTTCCCTCGCCATCGCAGCAGGAAAAGGACTGAACGTGCCGGTCGTATACAACTGCGGAGGATATGAGTCTGTCGAGGCGTTGAGGATCATCGAGGGGATCGTAGACATCTATATGCCGGACTTCAAATATTCCGATCCCGAGATGGCCATGAGGTATTCGCAGGCGAGGGATTACCCGGAGAAGGCAAAGGAAGCCATCAAAGAAATGTATCGTCAGGTCGGGGACCTTGAGATGGATGAGCGGGGTATAGCGCTCAGGGGACTCCTCGTGCGACACCTCGTGCTCCCGGAAGGGATTGCAGGCACGAAAGAAGTCATAAGATTCATCGCCGAAGAAATCTCGAGGAATACTTACATAAACATCATGGACCAATACTATCCGTGTTATAAAGCCGTCGGGCACCAGCCTCTCAACAGGGGGATAACCGCCGGAGAATATGAAGAAGCTGTTAAGACGGCCTTGGGTGCGGGACTGAAGATGATCGACGGCGTAAATACATAGATTTGAATTTTCCCTGAAAAATTGTTAAAGTGTCTCATCCATCATGCTCGAAACAATTCTTGTTATTGATGACGACACAGAGACCTGCAGGAGCATAGCGAATACCCTTGAATCTAAAGAGTATCTCGTTTTCTCCGCCGAGGGAGAGAATGTGGGGATCACCCTGGCAAGGCGAACAAAGCCCCTGTTGATCTTTGTCAATCCCGCCATTGCCGGCGGACGGGGACTGGAGATCTGCAAGAAGCTCCGCGAAATGGACCATCTCAAGAACGTTCCCATAATCGCCATATCTTCCCCTGACTCAGTCGTGGACAAGAATACTGCTTCGCTCTACGGCATTATAGCTTCCCTGCAGAAGCCGTTCTCGTCTAAAGATCTGGTCGCGAGGACAAAAGAGGCCCTCTCCATGACCCCGGAAGATGTGCAGGCTGCAACAATCGAAACAATCGATACAGAGGAGGTCCGCAAAGAGACGGTAGTCAATGCTCCGGTCAGCGAAGAGCCGTCGTTAAAGCCTGATATCCTCTTTGAGGAGCGGGCAAAGGAAGAAGAGGCTGCCGAGCAGGAGACACCTCTCCCATCCGAGAAAACCGCAATTAGGGCCAGACTCGGCGCCAGATTGCCTGCCCCGCTTGTAGTAGCCGTCGTAATTGTGATGCTCGGGGCCGCGGGTTTTATCTTCTATAATAAAAGTCCGCTGTTTGAGGCAAGAGTTCAGAAACCAGCGTCCTCCCCCGAACCGGTCCGGAAAAACGCCCTGCAAAACAACAATCCACTGCCGGAGCCTCAAAAGACAGCAGAGCCTGCTCCTACCATTGTCCCCGCTCAATCACCAACACCCGAAGCGCATCGTCCGGTTCAAACAGTCCCTGCTGAGGTCCCGGCATCGTCGCCCAAGCCCGAATCTGCTGTGGCCGCCCAGGCCCCCAAACCCGGGCCAAAAGCAAAATCTCGCGACACATCCGTAACACCAAGGGCTGAAACCAAAGGACCTGATAGAGGGCTTTATTCGGTACAGGTCGGTGTTTTCAAGAAGAAGAGCAATGCCGCTTCCTATGCGAAACGTTTCGAAAAGAAAGGCTACAAGACCTTCGTATACAAGAGCACTCCCGGCAAGAAAAGGCCTCTCTATCGCGTCTTGATCGGCAAATATAAGAGCAGGAAGGAAGCCTCCAGGCGGGCAAGAAAGCTCAACTCTGAATGGAAGATCAAGACCGCCGTTTTCAAGAGGTAGGCAGCGCCTTAATAGAGCTTGCCCGCCAATATCTTCGACCGGCCTTTCCGCCCCGCGCAAGTTGACAAAGAAGAAGACAACTTTTTATTATAAACGGACGTGCAACGGTTGAACACTACGGCGTCTGTTGCCATGTATTGGTAAGACGCTTTTTTTGCCTGTAGACCGGGCGCAGATTGGGAGCACGAGGGATTCGGAATGTGCAGACTTGCTGCTATAACATCAGATAAATATTTCTCGCCGATGGAGAACATCCTCGCCCTGGAGACGATGAAAGAAGGGCATGACGGCTCGGGTCTCGGCCTCACCCTGAAGGACCTCGGCGGCGACTTCGAAGGCCTCAAGAAATATCCGATAATGTCCGGCATCAGTTCAAATGACGGCAGGAAGACCCTGGACGCCTACATGAAGAGGAACGGCTTTAAACTCAAGCGTGAATGGAAGCCCAGGATAAAGCCGGTGAAGAGCATAACTCAGCGGGAGAACTATTTTGCGAGGGTATATGACTACCCCGATTCCTTCAAAGGCAAATCCCCGAGAGAGAAGGAAGACCTCCTCATGAACACCCGTCTCGCCCTGAGAAAGATCGGCGAGCCGGACGGGTCCATATTCATCTTTTCCTTCTATCCGGATGTAATTACGCTTAAAGAGGTTGGGGACCCGCTGCAGCTTGCGGAGTTTTTCGGCCTCGACAAGGACGGCATCAGGGCAAAGGTCGTATTGGCCCAGGGAAGACAGAATACGAATTACGCTATTTATCTTTACGCTTGTCATCCCTTCTTTATCCAGGGCTTCTGCACCATGACAAATGGAGAGAACACCGCGTTCGTCCCCATCCGTGAATTTCTCACGGGGCGGGGATTCCCCGGATACATGGGATACAACAGCGACAGCGAGGTCTTTACGCACATACTTCACTATACATCGAGGCAGTTAGGCTTTCCGCTGCACTACTACAAGGACGTCATCACTCCGCTTAAGGCCGCCGATATAGAGCAGAGGGAAGACAGGCAGGCCCTCAGATTGATGAAGCAGTCTCTGAGGCCCCTGTGCATAGACGGGCCGAACGTGGTCATAGGATTCACACCCGACGGCACATGTTTTATGGTCCATGACTCCAAGAAGCTGAGGCCGGGGGTTGTGGCAGGAGTCAAAGGCAAGTATGCCCTGATGTCCGAGGAGTGCGGGGCGGACAAGGCTGTCCCGGCAAGAGACAAGTCAAAGGACATTTTCCCTATGAAGTATGATATGGTGATTGTCTCTCCTCATGCGAAGGAGGTAACGGTATGGAACCAGCTTCAAGGTTAGACTATAACCATAAACTCTCCTTGAGAGAGTTTCCATACATTGTCAGATGGAGGGACGACCGCTGCAAACGTTGCGGCAGATGCACTGCGGTCTGTCCGGTCAAAGCGATCGAGTCGACGGTGAAGGTCCAGCGGCTCGTTCATTCAGAGGGCCCTGCCCCTACACCGTCTGCGGCACGGAAGGTCATCCAGGTCGTCGAGCAGGTAACGGACATGGAGAGGTACTGCACCGGCTGCGGCAGCTGTACCCTTGTCTGCCCCAATGAGGCGATTGAGCCGGAGTTCAACTTCCAGCATAAGTTTTACCATTACAAGAATAAAGGCGGAGAGCCGTTCAAAAGGGGCGGCAGGAGAAACGACCCCTCCGTATCGACCCTCGACAAACTCAAGTTCACGAGGATTTCTATGCTCACGGACCCTGCCCTCGACGCGGGCAGACACGAATTTCGCGTCAGGACCCTTCTTGGAAGAATATTGCCTCCGGAAGAGCTTCCGCTGAAGACGGTTGGCGGCAAGTTGACGGTTGACAAGGAGAGCCGCGGTTTCATACCTCCTGTGCGAGAGATATACCCTATCATGATCGGCAGCATGTCCGTGGGAGCGCTTTCCCCTCCAATGTGGGAAGGGCTCGCTATGGGCGTGGCATACCTCAACGAAGTGGAAGGACTGCCTGTTGTTATGTGCTCGGGCGAAGGAGGAATGCCGCCGAGGCTTTTGAGGTCGAAGTATCTGAAATATTTCATTATACAGATAGCTTCGGGATATTTCGGCTGGGACGAAATCATACACGCTCTCCCGCATATGGTCGAAGACCCCGCGGCGATAGAGATCAAATACGGTCAGGGCGCAAAGCCCGGCGACGGCGGACTTCTCATGGCGCAGAAGGTCCTTAAGCTCATTGCGAGCATTCGCGGGGTCCCGCAGTTCATAGACCTTGCCTCTCCACCCACGCACCAGACAAAGTATTCGATCGAAGAGGCGGTCGCAAAGATGATCCAGTCCATGTCCATGGCGTGGGGTTTCAGGGTCCCGGTCTATCCGAAGATCTCGGGGACAAAGACTGCGCGGGCCGTGCTGAACAATCTTGCGAGAAACCCTTACGCCGCGGCCCTGTCTATCGACGGGGAGGACGGCGGCACGGGCGCCGCATACAACGTATCCATGGACAAGATGGGGCATCCCATCGCCTCAAACATTAGGGACTGCTACCTCGACCTCGTGAGGCAGGGCAAGCAGAACGAGCTTCCGCTGATCGCTGCCGGGGGGGTCGGGAAAAAGGGAAATCTCGCGGCGAATGCGGCGGCCCTCATTATGCTCGGCGCGTCTGCGGTTTCCATCGGAAAATACATTATGCAGGCTGCGGCTGACTGCTTTGGGGATGAATATAACCGATGCAATCTGTGCAATACCGGCAGGTGCCCGAGGGGGATAACCACCCAGGATCCCAAGCTTTACAGAAGGCTCGATTCCGACAGGGTGGCCGAGCGCGTTGTTGAAACCTTTAAGGCTGCAGATGTCGAGCTGAGAAAGATATTTGCCCCTATGGGAAGGAGCACGGAGCTCCCTATCGGCATGTCCGACGGACTCGGCATCGAAGACAAGGCGATGGCGGACAGGCTGGAGATAAGCTATGTCTGCTAAGAAGACGGTAAAAAGTAAAAGGTCAAAAGTCACCCCCCCTAATCCCCCCCTTGGTAAGGGGGGGAAGAAAGAGGGGGTCACCATTCATGGCAGTGTAAAAGGCTCACGTGTCCCTTCGAGGATACTCGAAGAGCAGATCCAGCGTGCCGTTCAGGAGGGCGCGAGGGAACTTCATGTAGTCGCCCAGGGACAGCACGGCATCGGAGGACGCATCTGGCCGAGGAGCGAGACCGTAAAGTTGACGGTGGAAGGCCCTGTCGGTCAGCGGCTTGGAAGTATGGGCATGCCCGGGACCGAGATAATTGTGAAGGGCAGCGCGTCCGATGACATTGGCTGGCTCAACTGCGGGGCTAAGATCACGGTCCTGGGCGACGTTACAAACGGCGCCTTCAACGCGGCGGCTCAGGGTATCCTCTATGTCCAGGGGAGCGGGGGCGCCAGATGTGACACCATGACAAAGCACAACCCTCGGTTTGAACCCCCTCAGTCCTGGTATTTCAGGAACGTTGGTGATTCCTTTGCCGAGTTCAAGGCTGGCGGTATTGCCGTGGTCTGCGGCGTTGACCCAAGGAACCCCGATAATGTCCTGGGCTACCGGCCGTGTGTGGGAATGGTCGGAGGGACCATTTATTTCCGCGGACCGATCCAGGGATATAGCGAGAAAGACGTGAGACTTGTTGAACTCACACCGCAGGATTGGGAATGGCTCAAGACGAATATGGGACCGTTCCTTGAAGCCATCGACAGGTCCTCCTATTACAAGGAATTGACACGCTCATCAGGCGAATGGAAGAAACTGATGGCGTATACCCCACAGGAAAAGCGCTCGAGGAAATGGTTCAAGATGTCTGCTTCCGATTTCAGGAAGAACATGTGGGAGAAGGGAGTCGGACAGGGCGGAATCTTTGCGGAGTACCTCGGTCATGATCTCACCCTGCTTCCTTATATAACCACGGGCAAGGACAGAAGGAACAAGCCGGTATGGGCGAATGAGAAGTATA
The DNA here is from genome assembly GCA_021790195.1 of Nitrospirota bacterium. Lineage (GTDB taxonomy): Bacteria > Nitrospirota > Thermodesulfovibrionia > Thermodesulfovibrionales > UBA9159 > JAJYIF01. The sequence continues at coordinate 45,062 of JAJYIF010000011.1, read as the reverse complement.
ATCCGCCGTGCGCGTTTGCATGCCCGACACATATCCCGTCTCACAAGAGAGCGACTTTGATCAGACAGGGGAAGATTCATGACGCCTTGGAACTCGTACTGCAATATAGTCCTCTCCCGGCGACCGTCTGCGGCCAGATATGCCCCAACCTGTGTATGAACGCCTGCACAAGGGGGCGGCTTGACAGACCCCTCGGCATCGACAAACTTGGAAGTCTCGCGTTGGAGCTGGCAGCCCCGAAAAAGGAAAGCCCAACCGGCCACACAGTTGCAGTGGTCGGAGGCGGTCCGGCGGGACTCAGCGCGGCGTGGCAGCTTGCCTTGAAGGGTCATACCGTGGACCTTTATGAAGCAGAACGCAAGTTGGGCGGAAAAGTCGAACTCTGCATTCCGAGGGAACGCCTGCCGCACGAGATACTACAAAAAGAGCTTTCGAGGTTCGGCGAGATTGGTGTAAAGGTCCATCTCAATTCGAGAATTGACCGTAAGAAATTTGAAGAGATACACGGCAGCCACGAGATAGTCGTTGTGGCGTGCGGTGCGCATAAGCCGAGGGGCATCTCGTTCCCGGGCTCGGAGCACAGCATTTCGGCATATGATTTCCTCAAGAGGATAAACAGCGGCAACAAACCGGCCCTCCATGGAAAGAAGGTGGTAATCATCGGCGCCGGGAATGTCGGAATGGATGTCGCGTCCGAAGCTTACAGCAACGGCGCTGGATCCGTCATAGCTGTCGATATCCAAAAGCCCGCCGCCTTCGGCAAGGAGATGGAAGTCGCAATGTCCAAGGGGACCCAAGTCCTCTGGCCGAAATTCACCGAGCGTTACGACAACAATGAGAAGAAGATATATTTCAAGGACGGTTCGTCACTCGATTCGGACCTGGTGGTCGTCTCGGTAGGCGACGTCCCGATAGTGGACTTTCTGCCTCCGGGCATTCATACGGAAAAGGGATGGATCGCGGTAAACCAGATAGGGCAGACCTCGGACGTAAAGGTGTTTGCGATCGGCGACGCTACGCAGCTCGGTCTCGTAACGCACGCGATAGGTCAGGGGAGGATCGCTGCCGAGACCATTCACTATCAGCTGATGCATGCCCCTCGCTGGCCCGAGGTCAAACAGGTCATATCTTATGACCGCATAAAGACGGAGTATTACGATGTCTGCCGGGGAGAATTCGCCTCTCCAGAAAAAGAGGCGGACAGGTGCATGTCCTGCGCCACCTGCCGCGACTGCCATATGTGCGAGGCGACCTGTTACTGGGGCGCTATCAGCAGGGTGGAGCATAAGGACGGCTCTTATGAGTATGTCGTGGATGAGGACCTCTGCATCGGCTGCGGCTTCTGCGCTGGCGTCTGCCCCTGCGGCGTGTGGGAGATGGTAGAGAACGTTTAAGAGAATAATATTGCGTATGGAGAGGCGGTCAGCTTAATGCTGACCGCCTTTTTTGTTTCACTTAAAGCCGTTCAAAAAATGGTGTATAGTATTATTCAAGCGGTCTTCTCATGAAATATCCCGGCGATATCATCTACTTTCTTATGTACGTCGGTCCGGACGTGCTTATGGTCTCTTTCGCGATCTTGATAATCGCGATCGGTGCAATCTGGTATTTTGCGCGCCGCAGAAAATTGAAGACAGATAGACCTGAAGACGGCCGTTAATCGCGCAAAGCCCCAAAGTTTGTAAAGGAACCGCTTGGCTAGAGTAAATACTGCTGATCTTCGTTTTACTTTGCGTTTCCGGCGTTCCTGTCGCGCGACTGTTTCTTGCAGGATAAATTCTGACCCGGAAGTTCCCGCCTCTACGTCTGGAAACCCGAGACTCCGGAGTCTCCCGGTTCGCCGGAATATCTTTCGAACTCCGCAATGACCTGGGCCCCGAGCAGGAGAATAACAGCGGCGGCCTCTATGCTGAGAAGCGCCACCACTGCGGCAGCCAAGGAGCCATAGATCACATTGACCAGGGACAGGGTGGTGTAATACCAGACGAGTATGTGGCGGGTGACCTCCCAAAGTACTGTGGCGGTAATCCCGCCGAGGAAGGCATAACGAAACGTGATGCGCCCCACCGGCATCACGAGATAGAGTGACGTGAGCATGAAGACTTCGCCGAGGGTCCCGAGTATATACAGGGCAACGCCCGAGGCGCCTTCGAGGTTAAGGTGCAACCCGAAAACCATGACCTGCCGGTCTCCGATAGTCTCGATGGCGCTCGCAATAAAAGAAACTAGCAGTATGCCCAGACCTAACAGCAGGATGTAGACATACGGGATAACAGCAGAAACGAGGAAGTGGCGCCGCTTGATCCTGACACGGTGGAAGAAGATCACCGACATCGCGTTTTCGAGGACGGTGAAGGCAAGCGAGCTGAAGAAGATCATGACGAGGAAACCTATAACGCCGACCACGTGCCTGTGCTCCACAAAAGTCTGAACCTGAGCCGTGAGATATCCGGCGTAGCCCGGTATGACCAATTCGAGATACGTGGACACGGTGCGGAAGAGAACTTCTTTCTCAATGAAATGTGAAAGAACGACAAGGGTGAGAATCACCGTTGGCACTATGGAAAGCAGAGTATAGTAGGCGACCGCGCCGGAGAGGAGCAAGCCCTGATTGCGCTTGAATCCCCTGAGGACCCTCTGCATAAATACGAGGAGCCGCGAAAGTCGGTATGAGGATTCTTCCTTGTTCACAGCCACCCAAGCCCATTATATCAGATTTAAAATCAAAGGCCCGATTAAGCCTAATGGCGCATCTGTTATCGCGCAAATGTCCCAAACCGGTTATGCAATCAAGCTGGTTGTCTCTCAGAGGTTGGTGACGGCTTGAGTTTAGAATAGAAGACATTAGAAGGGACAGAGCGGCACAGAAGAAACGGATCCCCGCGCTATTCGCCTTTCTTCTTAGCCGAAAGTGTCTTTATATCGCTGAAGATCATCTCTATGTTCTGGTACCTGTCTTCCCTCACCTTTCGAAGGCAGTTGACCACGATCTCATCGAGCCACTCGGGGACGTCTTCCACTGTCTTACTTATCCTTTCAAGCCCGAGACCTTCGAGGCTTCCGGCAAGCATCTCATAAAGGATTATTCCCGCTGAATAGACATCTGAGCAGGCATCCGGTTCGGCGCCTCTTACGATTTCAGGGGACGCATATACAGAGTCGGCCGGCTTCATAAGGAAGGAGACGTTGTTATTGACGTCTATAGCTATTGAATCGGGATTCAGGCCGCCAAAGGGCCTTCCGTTCGCATATGCCTCCTGGAGTGCCCTGAGAATATGGACCCAGAGTTTGAGAGCATACTTGGGCTCGATTTTGCCGCTTCGGATAAAGCTCCTCAACGTGGTCCTTGATCCAGGGTCCTCCTCATGAGGCTCCGGGGCGAGCGTTTCAAGTCTTTCCCTCACATCCCGATAATTCCGGTCCTCATGCTCTATCGCCCTGAATACCTCAAGCGACATCCGTTTGTCGCCCGCCCTTTCGAGTTTAAGCGCATATGCGTAAAAATCATCGATGCAGTCGCTTACCTTCTTCTCACGGAGCGATATGCCGAACATCTCGGCAGCCTCCCTGAGCATGCCCTCCTCCTCCATGAGCTCTGCCGCTTTCCTGTATTCTCCAGCCTCCCGGTAAACAGGTATCGCGGCCATCCGTCTGCCGGCCTTTTCGAGCATCGCCGCAGCGTCGATCTTTCTGCCGCTGTCATAATAGATCCTCGCGGCCTCTTCGTAATCCCCCGCGAGTACGGAAACTGTGGCAGCGCTTTCACTGTCTCCTGCCTTCTTATACATTTCCCCGGCCCTTGCCTGCTCCCCCAGCAAATCATACATTAATGCAGCCTGCCGGTAATCGCCGCCCTCCTCATAGAGCTCTGCCGCCCTCCTATCGTCCTTCAAGTGGTGCCTGTAAATACCGGCTGCGGACACAAATCTCCCCGCCCTTTCGTGCTCCCCGGCCTCTTTCCTATAATCCTCTTCGAGGGTGGTCCGGCGTCTCCTGCCTGCGATGCGCCTGTAGATGAAGAAGACTAAAACGATAAGAGCTATGGCAGGGACGGCGGCCATAAGGGTAAGCAGTACGGAAAGTCCTGTCCTCGCGTCTCCGACAGAAGAGGCACTCAGATCTACGCTTTCCATGAGCGGCGCCCTTAAACTCCAAAGCGTGACGAATACATTTGTCGACACTTATAGCATCCTGCTTACTTCAAGAATTTGCATCATTATAGCAAAAATGGCTTGTTGATTTTATTCGGTGAGGGAGTCGTTGGGGATGAAGCGGAACCAGGAGAACCGGGTTTTCCAAAGGGGCGGGAGCCTCGGCCCTAGGAGAGAAGGGGCATCTTCGGGACAAAATATGAGCTCTACTGTGCCTTCTGAGGTCACCCCGGCCTGCGCCGGGGTCTGCGCCTTTCCCAGAATGCACGGGCCTGAAAGGCTTACTTATATATCGTTAGAAAGGAGTTTATGCGTAGCTACGTCTCTACCACACCTTGATTTTCCAGTCGCCGTCTTCCCTGACAAGGTCTTCCTTAACTGTCGTGGTAACGGGCTCGGTCCTCTTTAACTTCGCAAAGGGGGCAAAGGTGAGACGCACTTCTGCCTGTGCGTTGTCGGCATTCTCCTGGTTCAAAGAAACAATCTGGTACGACTGAAGGACCGACGCCTCTTTCCTGTGTTTGATGTACTCGTCCTTATCCACCTTTGCCTTGTAGGCCCCATAATAACATGAGTAAGTCGTGGCATAATCCTGGTTCACTGCCGAGGAAAAATATTTCTCCAGGAGCGCCCGGGGAGTCGCGCTCTCCGAGCTGCAGCCGAATCCGGCGAGGATCACCGAAGACAATATGGCGACAATTAAGTATGCAGGTCCTTTTCTCATAATATTATTCTCCTATTTCGATCAAATACGTTATAACTTTGAGAGATTTGGCGGGAGGGGCAAAGCCCTCCCGCCAAAAGAGCGTCTATCCGATCAGTCTGAAGTAGTAGTAGATCCGCTCGTACTGGTACTGCCGCGATGCATGGCCTGCTGCGACTGACTGCTGTGACATACCGTGCAGCTCCAGATCCAGTAGTTGTCACCCTGGAACTTCTGAGGTATAGTCGGGTCTGCCGCGTTTGCGGTAGTCAACTCGGCGTGAGTGCCGTTGTGGCACGCCTCGCAGTAGATCTTGCCGTTCATATCGCCATCCACTGCATTCATCAAGACGGAGTTGCGATACAACGTATTGGTGTTTTCGGCATGGCTTGCGCCGTGGCAGCTGCCGCACTGCGGCTCCTGCAGCCAGGGCTGACGCCCGCTCATCATCGAGGCCGTCATTCCGTTCATGTCTCCATGGCAGTCTGTGCATGTTTTGCCAGCCCGGTACATGATGCCTCTCAGACACTGGGTCTTGGGTCCCGGATGACAGTTGTAGCAGCTCGGACTGGTGGCGCTTGCCGCTGCGGTAGTGTTCATCTTGTCCTTATGGAAATTGTGCATCGCCAGGGAAAGACTTTCCACTCCCGGTTTGCCTGCGGCCCCAAGCGCGTTGTCGGAATGGCACTCTGCGCAGAGATGGACAACACCCCTCGACTGGTCGGCGGTCAGCGATGTCCCGCTGAGCGCATCGTGTTTCTCCAGAATGTCGAGCTGAGGATTGGTTGTGCCGTGGCAGTTGCTGCACATCATCTCTGTCGAGACCGGCGCCACGACGTTGGCCGTCTGAAGGACATTGCCGGAGCTGTCTTTCACCGTGATAACGGCCGTGCCATAGGGGTCCCACGTTCCGTCATCATCATACGGAGTAATGGGGATACCCACTGCCTGCCAGCTCAGGCCTTTTGAATCGATCGCCATATTTCCCGCAAGGGGCGTTCCGGAGATTCCTACGTTGGTTGGAACGTTCCAGCCGAACTGCGGCGCATACTGCCAGAAGTTGGTGTTCAATGCGGAGTTCGTCTTCTTAGGGAAATAATAGCTGACGGTTATGCCGCTGGTTATAAGGCTTGCGCCTTCTCCGCCGCGCCTGAACACCTGGACATGCAGGGTGTTATACGGCGGCAAGACGGCGAAATACGAGTAGTCGTTCTGGTCGCAATGCATTCCCAGGTCGTTCCAGGCGAGTATTACGTAGCTCATATTTGCGGCAGGAATGGCCTGCGCACCGTAGCCCTTTATCAGCGCCCAGTTCAATGTAGTTGTAGCGCCTGAAACAACGGCAGCCACCTGGGAGGTGGTCAGATAGCCGGACTTCGTGATGGAGAGCGTATAGCTGCCCGCTGCTTCGCTCAGGGAATATGCGCCCGTGCTGCTAGTGGCGGCGCTGTGCGTGCCGTCACTGACGACCGCCCCGGAGATGGCCGCGCCTGTTAAGATGTCCCTTGCAATGCCGGAGATGGCGGCGGTTCCACCGGTAGTCCCGCCTCCGGTGCCGCCTGTGCCTCCGCCCGAAGTGGACAAGGTGATGGTAACGGACGCACTCTTGCTCGTGGACACGTTACCAGCCGCATCCTTTGCCCAGGCATACAGCGTCTTGGTGCCTGCCGAGCCGAAGGTATAGCTTGTAGGCGGTGTCGATCTCCATCCCGACGCACCCGCCGAGGGCTTTGTCGACGACAGAGTCAGCAGGTAGCCTGTCACTCCTACATTGTCGGTGGCGATAAATGAAGTTATCGGAACGGTGAGCGATGTCGAAGTCGACGGTATACTGAAAGAAGTCACTGTGGGAGGTGTAGTGTCTCTATACGTGCCGTCAGAATATCTGTATTTTCTCGTCTCCGAATACGCAGTGCCGATGATCGTCAGACTCAGAACAACCACTAAAGTCAGATAGAAATATGTCTTCTTCATGTTTCCTCTCTTCTCTGTTGTTATTTTCTCGGGGAACCGCCTTTTTGCGGCAGGGCGGTCCCCCGGTCGAAACGCCTCGTTATAAGACGTAATCACCGAAACTCTCCTCTAAGCTGCAAGTAGTGGAGGTCCGCGGGAACCGTCCGCAGGAATAACTATCAGAGGAATCCGGATGATGCCGTCCGAATCCAGGGCGATATACTGGAAATCAGGGACAGCCATCGCATACGCATCCACTTTGTCTCCATAGGAGAGCGCCTCTGCAAACTTGCAGGCCGGATGTTCCGAATGGATTCCTGAATCAAGGTGATTGTAAACCGGGGTGGTAAGTAGCGCGTAAGATGCAAGTGCTATGCAGAAGGCCGACAGGGGCATGATCCCTGTTCGTTTTGCGTCCTGAAGTATCTTCCGAATCTCTTTCATGACGTTACCGTATTATAGTTTCTAAACATTAAAACCCGATTAAGCGAGGATTAAGTAATCTTAACGTGCGAAACGGGTCTGTCGGCCGTTTTGTGTGGGTGAAAGAAATTTCCCGGACAATTCCAGGCGCAAGATTTGCGGAAGGTCAATAAGAGCTAGCTTTCTCAAGCTGCCCGATCGAAACCGGGTCCGGCTTGAGATTTGCGGCTTTGACGAAATCGTTCAACTGGTCCAAATTGGCGGCGCTTGCAATGGGCGCGATTATACCCGGACGCGCCATCACCCAGGCTAGAGATCCTGCGGCAAGAGTGGAGTCGAACCTCCCCGCTACCTGATCCAGGGCATCGAGTATCCGCACCCCTCGCTCATTCAGATACTTCTCGACAAACGCCGTTGTCCGTTTTTCGCGAGGTCCCCTTTCGAACGGTATTTGCCGGTAAGAAACCCGCGTGCGAGGGAGGAATAGGTGATCACTCCCAGCCCTTCTTTCAGGATCGGCGACTTGATGAAGTGAACCGCTCCCCGGTATTAAAAAGCAACCCTACCCTGTAGACATTCTCCCCAAGCTCCTCGCACCACTTTATAGTGCCCTCGCGGCAGGTGTCATCGAGACCGCTTGTGATCGTTATTTCCTGACCGACACGGAGAAAATCAAATGTGTACATGCCGAGCCCGACATCACTTATATTAACGGTAATTCCCTTAAAGACTTCTTCCGAAGTCGCTAAATTCAACACATACTTTATGTCCCGTCTCAATTCATAACGAATATGAGATCTCCGTTCCATTTGTTCATCGCCTCCGGCGTCACTAAGTTCGATCGGCTGTTTGTCTCCGGAAACTTCGTTCTCCTTGCCGTACGAAACTCTGTCTTCTCACGCTTCGCGCAACAGCGAGCCGATAAAGTTCTGATAATTGATGTCCCTGTTTATGATCTCGATGCCCATTCCGTTCTTGAAATTCTTCAGGTGCGTCCCCGTGATCCCAAGGGACGTCCTTGACGACCTTGTGACCCGCCCTTTCAGTACGGAGACCGAACCGTCGGGAAGATAGATCACCATGTCGAGTATCGTGTTCGGGAAGAAAGGAAGGTCCGTCCTGATGAAGAGACCGTTCAACGACAGGTTGGAGGATATTCCCCTGCGGGTCACGCTGTCCGATGAAAACTCGACCTCGCACCTTTTTATAAACCTTATCTGGCGTTTCTTTCCCTCGACCGGAGTTTCCATATCTTTAGCCCACATCATCCATAAAATATTGGCAGATGCAACTCAAGACTTTCTTGTTCCAACGCCTTAATGCAGATTCCCAATAAGCGCTTTGACACATGTCGCTACAGTCGGTTTTCATTAATCCCGGCTTCCCGATCATGATATCCCGTCGATTTCAAAAAGGTTTTGAGTCGTATCTGCCCGTCATGCAACGAAGTTAACAAATAATCCGTGTTAGTATTTTACCTTGAAGAATGCTACCGGAACAGCACAGATAAGTAAATCGCCCGGCATGGGTATTTTGGGGGTACACGCCGAGGACACGGCCAATCATTTGTCGGTCTTTAAGAGGTCCTCTATGGCCTTTTCAATATCTGTGAACTTGAAGGTAAACCCTTTTTCGACAAGCCTTTTGGGCAAGGCCCTTTGTCCCTTCAGAAGCACCGAGGCCCCCTCACCGAGCTGAAGCCTGAGGACAAATTCCGGGACCCGCATGAGAGCGGGCTTATGAAGCGCTTTCCCGAGGGTCTTTGCCATAACCTCATTGGTAGTGGGATGGGGTGCGGTGAGATTATAGGTCCCTTCGAAGCTTTTGTCTTCTATAACTGCAATAAAGGCCCGGACGAGATCATCGACATGGACCCACGAAAAGGGCTGCTTCTCGTCTCCGATCACTCCGCCGAGCCCCATCCTGAAAGGGACGAGCATCTTTTGCAGCGCGCCCCCGTCGCTGCCGAGCACAATGCCGAAACGAAAGATCACCGTCCTGACGCCGCTCTCTCTGGACTTGAGGGCCTCCCGTTCCCATTCTATGGCCAGCCTTCCGAGGAAATCGTCAGCGAAGCTCTTGTCCTCCTCCGTATAGGAACCTCCCTGTTTATAGATACCGGCTGCCGAAGCCGATATAAATACTTCCGGTCTCCTCTGCATCTTTTCGAGGGCGCTCACGATCTTTCTGGTAGTATCGATCCTGCTGCTGTACATCACCTTCTTGTACTGCTCGCTCCATCTCTCCGCAACAGAGGCGCCGGCAAGGTTTATCACCACGTCCGCTTCGTCGATCTTCTTCAGGAAAGACGTATCGTCGAGGTTGAAATCTTCTCTGCGGAGAGGAATAACGCGCCAGCTCTTTTCGGCGAAGACCTTCACCAGATGGGAAGCGATAAAGCCCGTTGAGCCGCTGACGACGATATTCATAAGTATCCTGTTATTTCCATCATAGCAGAACCGTCTTATAAGTGAACGGGAGCTAGCGAAGAGGCAATATTAAGATATCACTTAGGAATGCTGTTCGAGCTGGCGCATGTCAGGAAGCTTGTTCCCTCAGGGCCGCGGACTCGCCCGTAAATTGCTCCGCAGCAGCCTCATCGAACTGAAGGCTGTATAATCTCCTGTAGATTCCATTGACGGCCAGCAGTTCGTCATGCGTGCCCGACTCGACAATCCGTCCGTTGTCCATCACCAATATCCTGGTGGCCCTTCTTACAGTGGAGAGCCGGTGCGCAATCACCAGGGCGGTCCTATCGTTCATCAGGTTCTCAAGCGCCCTCTGGACCATGAGTTCTGAAGCGGTATCGAGAGAAGACGTGGCTTCATCCAGGATGAGTATCGGCGGGTTCTTCAGAATTGCTCTGGCTATTGAAAGCCTCTGTTTCTGACCTCCGGAGAGCCTGACCCCTCTTTCCCCGATCACGGTGTCATAGCCGTCCGGGAGCTGGAGAATGAATTCGTGGGCGTATGCGGCCTTGGACGCGCCGAGCAATTCCTCCTCGGAGGCCCCCGGTCTCCCGTAGGCGATATTGGCCCTTATCGTATCATTGAAGAGTATAGTGTCCTGGCTCACTATGCCGACGAGAGAGCGAAGAGACTTGAGCGTCACCGTCGAGACATCGACACCGTCCACGGTAATCCTTCCTTCCGAAGGGGAAAAGAACCTCGGGATCAGGTCGACCAATGTGGTCTTCCCGGCCCCGCTCTTGCCCACAAGCGCAACGACCTCGCCTTTCTTTACCGAAAGAGAGATGCCGTTCAGCGCATTGTCATCCTTGCCTTCATATCTGAAAGAGACATTGTTAAATGCAATTTCGCCGCCGAACCCTTCCAAAGACACGCTCCCGTCCTTTTCCTCCTCTTCCTTTAAGAGGCGCTCCACTCTTTCGAGGGGCGGCCGCACCTGTTGCAGGGTATTCTGCGCTGCCGCAAGTCTCTTTGCGGGGGTATAAATCAGAAAGATCGCAGTGAGGAACGAGAAGAAATCGCCGGTAGTGATCGCTCCCCTGATTACAAGACTCCCCCCGTACCAGACCACAAACCCTATGCCGACACCGCCGACGAATTCCATCATCAGCGAGGTGGCGCCGGTGATCCTCGTGGAACGCATGAGCTCCCGGTAATAGTCCTGGTTCTTTTCCCGGAACCTTTCCACCTCGTCCTCTTCACGGCAGAAGGATTTGATGATCTTGCTTCCCGAGAAGCTTTCCGTAAGCATCTCTGTCAGGCCCGCTATCTTTTCCTGAGTTCGCCGGCTCACTTTTCTAAGTTTCTTTCCAAGCCTCGACACGAAATGAAAGGCCAGCGGCAAAACAACGATCGAGATGAGGGTCAGGTCCCAGCGCCTGTACATCGCAACACAGACGAGAACTATGACAGAGGCGCTTTCCACAAAGAGGTCTTTCACGGTATAGGCAAGCAGGCCCTGGACCACCCCTGCGTCATTAAGCACGCGCGACACCATGGCGCCGGACGAATCCCTTTGCAGGAAGCTCATAGGCACATACAGCATGTGATGGTACATCCTGTTTCTTATGTCCCTCACGACCTTCGCTCCGACCGAGCTCATGAGATAGTTGTGGAGGAACGTGAATAGACCCCTGCCGAGGAAGACGAGCATGATAGCGACGCTGAGCGGAAAGATAAACACCGCTCCTCTCTCGACGAATACCTTGTCGACCGCCGGCTTCACAAGCCAGGCGAGCGCGCCGTTCGTGGCCGAGACCGTAAGGCTGCACAATCCTGCAAGGAGCATGCGTCCAGAGTACGGCTTCACAAGCAGGAGTATCTTTTTCAGGGCTTCCATCTCAATCTACCTCAGAGTCACACAGATTTATAGGATTCTAATTTATAGGATTCCAAGCAGGGACTAATTCCTCCATCCGGCCATCGAACCGATCAGCTCCGCCACCCTGCGGGACGGACGCCTCCCTGAGAATATCACTCTGATCTCCTCAAAGGACGATATCATCGCGCTCCTGTAGCTAACATCATACAAAATCTTCCTGACCTCTTGCATTATGTTCATTGCATTAGCCTCGTTTTGAATGAGCTCCCGGATGACCTGTCTTCCGGGAATGATGTTCACGAGAGAGATATACTTCACATCCAGTATCGTCTTTCCGGCAAGGTAGGTGACAGGCGATACCTTATAGACGACTACCGTTGGAACGCGCAGGAGCGCGGCCTGCAGTGTGGCGGTCCCCGAGGCGACAACAGCGAGGTCTGAGGCGGCAAGGCTTTCGATCGTTCTGCCGTTCACAAATTCAACGCCCATCCCGCGCAGCAGGCCCACCAGCCCGCTGATCTTCTCCGCCTCTATATTCGGGGCAAGCGGTACGATGAATTTCGAACCCTGAAGCACGTCCTTCGACATCCTCACAAAATCGACAAAGACAGGCAGCAATGTCTTCAGCTCGTGCGGCCTGCTTCCCGGAAGAAGCGCAATTACCGGATTTGATCCGGTTTGATTCTTGGTTCCCGGATTCTGGATTCTGGATTCATATTCCTCTATCTCTTCCATGACCGGGTGTCCGACGAATTCGCAGGGGATGCCGGCCCTTGCGTAAATCGCCTCCTCAAAGGGAAGTATGACCGCAACCTTGTCCGCTATCTCCCCCATGGTCTTCACCCTTCCCTTCCGCCACGCCCACACCTGGGGACTCACATAATAGAGCACCTTCAGTCCCCTTCTTCTGGCGATGCGCGCTATCCTGAAATTGAAATCGGGATAGTCTATGAGGACAACAACCTCGGGGGCAAGCCAAGACAGGGCACTTGAAGCGATATCAAAAGATTCGCGCAGTCTCTTCAGCGACAGAAGCGTCTCGGTAATTCCGAAAGAGCTCGAGATGCCGGCGAGCATCTCCACTCCGGCGTCCCTCATCCTCTCCCCTCCGATGCCTGCGACCCTTACGTCCGGCCACATACTCTTCAGGGCCTTTGCAAGAAGAGAGCCATAAAGCTCACCGGAGCTTTCCCCTGCCACTATCATAACGGTCTTCATATTATCCAAGAGTAGAAATTCTTATCGAAAAATCTCGCCTCACCCGTCTGTCAAAGAGCGGCAGAATCTCCTCCCTTTGAAAAAGGGAGGCTGGGAGGGATTTATCCGGCGGCCTTTCTTACTATACCGGCGATTCTCTTTATGTCAGACTCCTCGAGTTCCGGATAGATCGGCAGCGAAAGCACCTCCTTCGCAGCCTCTTCCGCGGCAGGGAAATCTCCTTCCCTGTGCCCAAGATAGCTCAGGGCCTTCTGGAGATGAAGCGGACGTGGATAATAAACTACAGACGATATTCCCTCTTCCTTCAACCTTCTCTGGATCTCATCCCGTTTCCTAGACCTGATCGTATACTGATTGTAAACGTGGTAGCAACCCTCCTTTTCAATCGGACAGGTGACCGCGTCCGACAACAGGGAGCTATACAACTCCGCCTTCTCTCTTCTCTTCCTGTTGTATTCATCGATCCTTTTCAACTTGATCTGGAGAATGCCGGCCTGGATTTCGTCAAGCCTGCTGTTGAAACCGACAGAGTCATGAATATATGATCCCTTCGACCCGTGGTTCCGGAGCTCCCTTATCTCGTCCGAGACGCTGCCGTCCCTGCCGAGCGTAATCATCCCCCCGTCGCCATAAGCCCCGAGGTTCTTGCTCGGATAGAAGCTGAAGCAGCCGGTGTTACCGAAACCGCCCACCTTCTGGCCCTCTATCTCGGCTCCGAAGGCCTGGGCGCAGTCCTCCACAACGCTGAGACGGTGTTTCCCGGCAATCTTCATAACCGTCTTCATGTCCGCGGGATGACCGAAGAGATGCACAGGAAGTATAGCCTTCGTTTTGCGCGTTATCTTTTCCTCGATCTTCCTGCAGTCGATTGCGAAGGTCTTCTCGTCTATGTCCACAAACACCGGTTGCGCACCTGTGTAAACAATCGCCTCGACCGTCGCAAAAAAAGTAAATGGTGTGGTAATAACCTCGTCGCCCTCTCCGATACCGAGGACCTCTACAGAGAGATGAAGTGCGTCGGTCCCCGAGGCGACTCCTATGGCGCCTGCGACCTTTAAATAATCGGCTATCTTCTTCTCAAACTCCCGGACATTGGGACCGAGGATGTAGTGAGAACTCTCAAGTATCCGGCACATCATCTCCATGATCTCTTCCCGGATCCCCGCAAATTGTTTTCCAAGATCGACCATAGGGATCATCTGTGCTTCTCCATTGCCGAGCCTATCTCAAGAGCCAGTGCGAGGGCGTTGCGGCCCTCTACTCCCGATACCTTAGGCCGCTCTCTCCTGGCGACGCAACGGACAAAGTCCCTGAGCTCTTCTTTCAAAGGCTCCTTGAATTCCGGCCTGAAGGTTTCCGGTTCCCCGGCGCCGGACGAAGTGCGTTTGACAATACCGGACTGATAATCGAGTTCCATAAACCCGTCCTTCTGAAATACACTTAGCTTTCTCATCTTTTCATTCGAGACCCGGCTCGCCGCAAAACAAGCCACTGCGCCATTTTCAAACTCGACCCACGCCCTCGCCTCATCGATCTTCTCCGTCACGAAAGAAAAGCCCGCAGCGTCGGCGCGCCTTACAGGCGACCGAATAAAGCTCAGAGCTATATCTATATCGTGTATCATAAGATCAAGTGTGACATCCACGTCGCAGCCCCTGTTTAGGAAAGGGGACAGCCTGACGGCCTCGACCAGCCTCGGCCCATCCACCATTTCAGAGATCACCTTGACTCCGGGGTTGTATCTTTCAAGATGCCCGACCTGTAATATGCAGTCCGCCTTCTGCGCCTCATTTACCAGTTCATCCGCCTGTGACAAGGTGGCCGTAATGGGTTTCTCCACCATGACATCCTTCCCGGCCCTTAAGCAGTCACGCGCCACATCGAAATGACTTGTGGTGCTGACCACCACGCTCACCACATCGACATCAGCGAGTACAGCGCGGTAATCGGTGCGGGCACTGCAACCGTATCGGCCCGCAACTTCATCCGCCCTCGCCTTGTCACTGTCCACCACGTAAGCAAGTTCAGCTTCGTTCATTTCCGCATATATCCTCGCGTGGTGCTGTCCCAAATAGCCTGCGCCCACAACGGCGACTCTCAACGGCATGAATACTCTCTCATAGGCGTAGCTGATATTTTGCACTAAACCGGTCCTTTTGGGCAAGCGCCTGAAAGGAACAAACGGGCCAGGAGCCAAAAACGTCGGGACCTTGACATCTCAACGTCAATGAAGTATCAATAGATATGGTTAAGAAAGGAGACTTCTGTTGAAGAACGCCTTCGGGAACCTCGTAAGCTTTATTTTGTCCTGTCTATGTCTGCTCATGCCGGCCATGCTCTCTGCAGCCGAGGAAGGCGGCAGGGCCTCGGGCAGTTTTAAGACCACCGGGTCCGCTATGGAGGTGAAGGACGCTTATGCATTTTATGGAACTCCCTCTCTCGGAGGCAAAGGGAAAGTTATAGTAGTTGCGGTAAGTAATCAGGGCTTCGTTAAGGAGGCCCTGGACCTCTATTGGGACCGCAGGAACGCGCTTGAACGCTATTTCAAAGACGAAAAGACGGGTATCGTATATTTCGAGTTCGGACCTGACGGCAGTTATCGAGGCTTGTCGTATTACTTCGGCCCGAATGACGGCTGCGGCTATTGCGCCGACCCCTTGGTCCAGTCGACCGTCATCCTCCAGGGCGGAAGACTGACCGGAAAGCTCAACTTCCCCAAGGGCGCCGACGGGCACCGCTGGTTCGACATATCCCTCAATGTGCCTGTTTCTGATGACGACCATGGCAAGCCCCAGGGACCGGGAGGAGGAGAACCGGGCAAGGCATATTTGGCCTATCACAGGGCACTTAGCGGCTGGGACAAACGGGCACTCAGGTCGCTGTTGTCCGAGGAACGCCGGTCTGTGTGGGACAAGGCAGAGGCTGAAGGCAAAGGGAACTCTTTCCTCTCATTTCTGAAACAGGGCCATCCGAGAGAAGTGAAGGTAAATGCCGCATATGTGAAGGGGGACAAGGCGCTTCTTCTCATTGAAGGGAAGGGAGAAACAGGGGAAGTCCGCGGGGAGGCCCATTTTTCACGCGAGCAGGGAGCCTGGCGCTTTGACGAAGAAACATTAAGTCCGGTAAATAAGTAGCAGGGCAAGGACTTAAATGCTGCGCTCATAATAAAGAGCTGGTACGATAAAATTATAGAACCATGCGGGGAGGGATTTTATCTTTGGGTCCTCACTGAACCCGACCGTTGTGTTAACGGATATCCTTTCTCCTCGTATGGTTCCAGGATACTCTACCCTCCAGATCCCCGGGAAGCCTGGGACCTCAGTCGGATCCAAAGATTTTTTTGGGCCCTATATTCCTGTCTTTTTCCGACAGGTAATATTCCCAATTTTTCTTCTTTTTTCTTCCTTACTAAGTCCCTTCTTCCCTGAGTCTGGAAGTATACTTTAACTTCCTCTTCTTGATTATATTTTATTCCTTATAATCACCTTTTTCAATAGAATTTGTCCTACATTCGCGGTCGTAACCACTTGATATAACGGTATTCTCAAGATCGATCGAAAAGAGACCTTCAATAGCAGCGCTATCATAAAGTTCCCGGGAAAATGACAATATCCATTCCTCGTGAATTGACATTATTGATCATGGCACTTAGAATAGATTATATTATAATTGTAACTTTAGGTTTAGGGGGAATGAACTATGGAACGATGTGAGTTGTTGGAGACGTGCGGATTCTTCAGGAAGTACGAGAAAGACTGGAGCAGTGCTTGCAAAGGGATGATAAGCACTTATTGCGTGGGACCGAAGATGAACGAGTGCAAGCGCAAGGATTACCGGAAGCAGCATGGGGCGCCGCCGCCGGTGGACATGATGCCGACCGGCCAAATCTTAAGGGCAGCCGAAAGCGACTAACGGAAATATTGGCACGGCAAATGCTAAAGTCAATCAATTAAGAATTGTCTTGACAATTCCTGACAGATATGGCAATCTTCGTGAAAGAGTTGCGGAATGTGTGCCGCGACCGTTTCCCCTTTCGTCAAACTTCGGTGAAAGGAGGTAATTATGAAGAAGAAATATGTGAAGCCCGCTGTTATAGGCACATCCGTCATTCATCCTTGCTAAGACCCAGGCGTCATTAACCGAATGATCCCTGAAGAGGAGGTTATGAAATGAAGCGGTGTATGGCTATCGCTTTCTTTCTGATATTGGTTTCTGCCTTTACCGCAGGTTCTGCCGGGGCGACCGGGACGCTCACAGTGACATTCAAATACACGGACAGCAATAACGTTCAACAACCGCTTGCTTACGCTTATGTTTATCTGCATAATGCAGCGGATGGCCCCCCCATGGAAAAGATCTTCACTCCCCCGGACTTTATTCTCGGACCTTCAGATGCAAACGGAAGAATCAGCGCCAGCGTTTCCGCCGGCGCTTACTATATTCGAATTACCAGAAGACAGAATCTCGGCAGTGCAGCCCGTCCTTTGGGGCCGCCAGAGGCAGGCGATTATACCTGGACCCAGTTGACCACTGTCACAATTACGGACGGATCGGTGACCGACCTAGGCACCAAATATGCTTCGTTCTTCCAGCCGGCCATAACGATCTCCGGGACCGTCAAAGACGATAAAGGGAACCCCCTGGCAGGCCGCTATGTGAGGGCACAGACCGAGCCCTGCATAAGCGCCAGTTACGGACCATACAACCCTGACCAGCACGGCCCCAACCGCTGCGGACCTGTAAAGTACCTGGCGCTTGAGCGCACAGATGCAAACGGGAACTACCTCATGAATCTGAAGAGCGGCGGGACTTATTATATTTATGAATCCCAATGTCTTGGCGACCAGCATCAGGAGTATGTGGGAAACCCGGTGTGCGTTGGCACTAACGGAGGCACCGTGACCGTGACCCAGGGCGACAACAAGACGATGAACATAGTAGTCTATTCGCCTTATTATTAGGAACGTCCGTCGACTGAAAAGAATGCCTGTACTCGACATGCCGGGCATTTTTTTTGAAGTATTTCCGCAGAGGCGGATACAACGGACAGGGGTTTAAGCAGCAGAAGAAATCTTGGCCGCGTCCTCTTCCTTCCGGACCATTATAGCCAGCTCGGGGCACATCTGCGCGCACAAAGCACAGCCGTTACATTTCTCGACTGCCGCCTCTTTGGCCGGAAAATATCCGCTTGAGTTGAACTCGCTGTCAATAGCGATCACGCCCCTCACGCAGGCCAGCACGCAATACTTGCAGCCCTTGCAAAGCTCTCTGTCTATCAAAATCCTGCCTTTCATCCCGAATCTATTCCTCCGGATTCAGACTAATGACTGCTGACCGGCGACGGTTGACTGCCTCAGGAGCTCTCTTGCATGCCTGAGGGATATGTCCGTCACCTTCCCCCCAAGCATTCTCGCGATCTCCTCCTCGCGCTCCCTGTCCGACAGCTCTTTTACTTTAACACAGATGCCTTCTTTTCTTTGCGCCTTCTCTATCATAACGTGATGGTGCGCCATCGAGGCGATCTGCGGAAGGTGCGTAATGCACAAGACCTGGTGACGGCCGCCGAGGTCTCTTAACTTTATGCCGATGCTTTCTGCGGTCCTTCCCCCGATGCCCGCGTCCACCTCGTCGAAGATCAGGACAGGCACCCTGTCCACCTCGGCAAGGATCTCCTTCAGGGCCAGCATTATCCTCGAAAGCTCCCCGCCGGAGGCCACCCTCGCAAGAGACTTCGGCGGCTCTCCCTTGTTAGCAGAGAAAAGAAACTCTATGGCGTCGGCTCCGGCTGAAGAGAGAGGCGCTGTTTTGAGATCAATCGCAAACTCGGCCTTCTCCATTCCGAGGTCGGCAAGTATGGTCTTGACGGCCCGCTCGATCTTCCGCGACACCTCCTTCCTCATCTCCGAAAGACGAGCGGCCTTTGCGGAGAGCATATCTTCCTTGCCCTTGAGCCCGTCCTCCAGGTCCTTCAGCCTTTCATCGGAAAGAGTGAGCATCTGCAGCTCCCTCTCCGCATCGTCCCTGTGTTTCAGAATCGCATCCACCCCTTCCCCGTATTTCCTTTCGAGCCCCCTGATGAGCTCAAGCCTGTCTTCTATCTCTTCGAGTCTGCCGGGATCCATATCATATTTTTCCATGTATCCCCTGAGCGAAACGCCCGCATCTTCAATAAGGGGCAGCGCCGATTCGAGGAGGCGCAGAACATCGCCGGCAGTCGGGTCTATACGGGAGATATCTTTCACAAATGCGAGAGCGGCGGACAGCTTCTCGGATGAAGAACCCTCCCCGCTGTAAAGGAGCTCGCGCGCCGACTCGGTCAGCTCACGGAGCCTTGCAAGATTCGCAAGTATTGTCCTTTCCTCTTTCAGCGCCTCCGGTTCGCCGGGCTTCAAGGACGAGGCGTCTATCTCATTCACCTGAAATTTTAGAAGATCGCTCCTCTGTGCCCTTTCCCTGATATCGCCCTTCAGGGCCGAGAGTTCCTGTCCAAGGGACTGCGTCTCATGGAAAAGCTTCTCCACTTCGGACCTGACATCGAGCAGCTTCCCATAGGCGTCGAGCATGGACATCTGATTGTCGGTCGAGAGCAGACTCTGGTGCTCGTGCTGTCCGTGTATATCGACGAGCGAGCGGCCGAACTCCAGGAGCGTCTGAAGATTCACCATTGTATCGTTTATATACGCCTTGCTCTTGCCCGTTGAGGAGAGGGTCCTCCGGAGGATCACTCCTTCTTCGGCAGGGATGCCCGCCCGCTCCAGAAGAGGGTGAGACCTGATATCGAAATACGCCTCTATGGAGGTCTCCTTCTTCCCGCTCCTGATCATGTCCGCGTGCGCCCTTTCACCGAGCGTAAGACCGAGGGCGTCCACGATTATGGACTTCCCGGCCCCGGTCTCGCCGGTGAGGACATTCAGACCCGGTTCGAGGTCCAGGGTCAGGCTGTCGATGATCGCAAAGTCCCTAATACGCAGCTGCCTGAGCATCGTTTCTAAACATACCATAGAGGAGCGGGAAAATCCACAGTCCGACTTTGCTTTTGATTGAAATATAGAGCCGAATTCAGCTGGTCGCCGGCCCGGTCTCTGGCATGATTTTTTCTTAGCCTGACCGCAAAATTTTTGGCTTGACAAAAGGTTCTCTTCTTGATACCTTTAGACAGTGCGGAATCTTAGAGAAATACTAAAGAAAGGGGGGAAGTAAATGACAAAGGCGGAGCTTATCGACAAGATAGCTTCTGGCGCCGGGCTTAGCAAGGCGGATGCAAGCAAGGCATTGGATTCGACACTGAACGCAGTAAAGGCGTCGTTGAAGAAAGGCCAGAAAGTTACACTGGTAGGTTTTGGGACCTTCTCAGTGGTTAAGAGGAAAGCCCGGAAGGGTCGTAATCCGAGGACAGGTGCCGTAATAACCATTCCTGCAGCAAAGACTCCCAAGTTCACGTCAGGCAAAGCGCTAAAGGACGCAGTAAGATAATCTTTTTTTTATTTCATCGCAAGGGATAGACCGACATCTATCCCTTTTTTTTTGGGTCTCTTTCTGGTATCCTTTGCATAGGACCGGCGCCGAATGAATTCTTCCCAGACAATGAAGATTGAAAAAGTCCTTGCCGGCATCGACCTCGGTCCCGACACCGGAAAGGTCCTGGCCTATGCGTCACTTTTTGCGAAAGGACTCGGCGCGTCTCTACATGTCCTGCATGTCATAGACTTCCTTGTCACCCCTCCGGCATACCTCGACCGGTACATAGAAGAGGAGGAAAAGAACGCCGAAGAGAAATTCGGCACATGGAAGGACAGGCTCAGGGAAACAGGCATCGAGCCTGCCCTGGAGGTTGTGGTCGGCAGACTTCAGGAGTCTTTTCACTCCGAAATCGGGAAACTGAAAGCTGGGATGCTCGTGATAGGCTTTCAGCACCACGCCCTCAGACGCAGCAGCTCCGAGAAACTCATCAAGACTCTTGAGATGCCGGTGCTCGTTGCGAAGGGCAAGAAAGCGGAGTCTGCCGGGATCGGATCCGTAAGTATACGAAAGGTCCTCTGTCCGGTGGATTTCTCCGAGGCAGCAAAAAAGGCGCTGAAGGCTGCCGCTGAAGTGGCGAGCATCTTCTCTTCAGAAATTGAGGTGGCGCATGTCGTTCCGACTCATGTCATCAAACAGAAGATGGTCCCGGGTGAGCACATGGACAGGCTCGCCGAAGAGCTTTTGGGCCAAGCGAGAGGCGACCTCTCGGACCTTCTTGCTACATCGGGTATCGGCGGGGAAGGGATCATATTGGAAGGCGAGCCACCTAAGGAAATCATTTCATTAGCTTCGAGGAATGACGTCGATCTCATAGTGATGGGCGCAAGGGGCCATTCCTTCATAAGAGGGATACTCATTGGAAGCGTGACCGACGCCGTTTTGAGGGCGTACCCCTGTCCCGTGCTCGTGATACACTGATGCTTTCCGAGATCGTCCTTCTCCTGATCGGGCTCACAATGATCCTTGCCGCGGCCGAAGGTTTCACCAACGGTATCGAGAACCTCGGCAGGAGGTTTTCTCTCTCCCAGGCGGTAGTCGGCAGCATCCTGGCGGCCGTGGGAACGGCCCTGCCCGAGACCATTTTGCCCCTGGTCGCCATATTCCTTTACGGCGGGGAATCGGCAAAGGAGATCGGCGTAGGCGCAATACTCGGCGCGCCGTTCATGCTCTCCACCCTCGCATTTTTTCTGGTCGGTATAACGGTTGTCGTATCGACCTTCCGGAAGAGAAGGGATTTCCATGTAAACGTCGAGGCCCACTCCACACAGAGAGACCTCCTCTTCTTCCTTCCCATGTATGCGCTCGCTGTGCTTGCGTCGTTCCTTTCCGGGAAGAGATTCTCAGTGTTCATCGTCATGATCCTGATCGCAGGGTACTTCTATTATGCCTACCGGACCTTCAGGGGCGAGAGCGCGGACATAGAACATGCCGAAGGGATGTATCTCTGGAGATTTTGCAGAAGGCTCGGCTTGAGCAAGTCCCCCTCGCCTCATATCGCCCTCATACTTGTCCAGGTAATCTGCTCGCTGGTTATCATGGTCGAGGGCGCGCAAACCTTCGTGGCGAGCCTCGGACATGTCTCTGTCAGTTTGGGTATGGATCCCCTCCTGTTCGCTCTCATCCTTGCGCCGGTCGCCACTGAGCTTCCGGAAAAATTCAACAGCGTCACATGGACATGGAAAGGGCGTGACACTCTGGCCATCGGCAACATAACCGGCGCTATGGTCTTTCAGGCCACCTTTCCGGTCTCCGTGGGGCTGCTGTTCACCGACTGGCGCCTTACCGGCCTGGCCCTCTTCTCCGCTGTCATTGCGATGGCCTCGGGGCTGATCATGCTCGCGCAGCTTACATTCAGAAAGAGCCTTTCACCGGTAACCCTCCTCTTCGGAGGGGCTCTTTATCTGGCATATGTGGCAGCGTTGATAATAAAGGCGTGATAAATACGTCCGTCTGAGGAAAGGTTATTTTCCTTGCATCTTCCTCTTGATTTTTCTATTATATCGTCGTAACGAAGCAAGTTCTGTCAGAGGAGGAGGGCTGTGACGGAAAAGGGGAGATTTGAGAGGGAGGGAACTAATACCACACTAATAAACCGCTCAATAACTGGTTGGTAGTGCGACAGAAAGTGAGAAAGTCGCGTATAATATATTCAAATATTGACAATTTTGAACTCGGAGGTCTATATGCAAGCAAAAGTAATTGGCTTTACTGATATAGGAGTGAATGATCAAATTCCGTATACAAAAATTGATTTATTAAAGGTTGCACGTGTTAATAATAATTTTGCAATGTCGTTTTATCAGCTTGACTATCAGGCATTGGCAGTTTCATTAAGTGGTGCAAGCAAAATTAGTCCAGAGAGTATTAAACCTATGCCAGTCGCTAAATTAGTAATGGACTATCCCGTTTTTCAACAGTTACTAAAAGAATTGAATGGCTTAAATGAGAAATTTCAAAAGGAAATGGAATTGAAAGGATAGATTATGCCAGAACGAGAAGATAATGCTCTTACTATTGAATGTGATAAAGTTTTTGCCGAAGATAGGCTAAAGGGCGAGATTGACGTTACGACAGTAGATGATGTTACTAAAGTAATTATTAGCAAGGAAGGTATCTCTATCGAGACCTCTCCAGCTATTTTAAGCATTTATGCAGCTAATAAGGTTGTTGATCGAATATCGCCAATAATCAATAAGGCGTTCTTTTATCTTCTAAAGAATAGAGAGTTTCTTGGACATCAATTAAATCACAAAATTGGAAATATTACCGATGAGGAGTTTGAAAATATCGTTCAAGAATATTTGCCTCCCGCTATAAAATATAATTTGGATGAGCTTAAGAGTGAAATCCAATTACTTATGAATGTTTCTGCACTTGTTTTTGATGCCGAACAATTATCAGTTATGTTCAATTGCGAAATTGATGATGCTGAACAGATACTGACTGCTTTAATCCGAAAATAGCGAAATGGTAGAAATCGTATCGGTAGGTGAATCAATTGAAGGGAGGGTTGTCGATGGTAGTTCTCGCAAACCATTAAGTTACAGAGGGCTCTCTCGATATGGGAATATTGTATGCCACAGATTCTTGTCGGAATTTAATGTGCGGGCGCACATTGTTGAACCTCTCGAAAGTGCGGATAAACGGTTTGATGATAAGGCAAAGTCTTGCAGGCATGACAAATTAATCTGCGATGTAGCCATAATTCATTCCTTGAAGGATAAGTTTTCTTCCTCGCTCGGAAGTAATATCAGTGCGACACATGGTGCAAGTTTATGGCACTTTCCACAGCAGACTAATGTAAAGATAACAAGATCTCATGCAGAGATAGAAAATGCAATACAGAAGAAATTGAGGAAGGAAAACCCATAGGCTCCACTTCCCATATTCTTTACTTCGCGGTGAGAAATCGAAATGCAGATGGTTTCTTATCGAGAACATTAATGTGCCGGCACGAATCAGCCAAGCGGTCATATCCAAATCAAGCAGCTTGGCAACTGCAAGGTGCACCGCCTTCAGGATTTTCTAAACAAGTCGTCGAACTTCTTCCTCGCATCCTCCCTTTCAGCGCCGGATGCGGCGACTGACGGTCCGTCCTTGAAAACGAAATAGTCACAAAAGTTTGCCTTGTCCCGCGACCGCTGAAATTCGGCCTTAGGTTCAAGGCACTTGTTGTGAGCAGTTTCAGAATAGAACCTGCAGTTCAGACAGATGTGAAGGTCTCCTCTGCAGTGCGGACACGCGGACTTCCTCGAAAAATACTTGTCGACCTCTATCTTTTTATTGCATAATGCGCAAATTTTCATCCAATCACCCCTTAATCACGCCCATGGGCCTGAGACGCGCGACCTTTCTCGATATCCCTGCATTATGCACGACATCGACGACATTGGTTATGTCCTTGTAAGCCTCCGGCATTTCTTCAGCGAGCGTCTCCCTTCCGGCAGACCTCACGATTATTCCCTTGTCCTCCATCTCCCGCCAGATCGCCCGGCCCTTTGCCCGGCGTATGGCCTGATGTCTCGACATCATCCTCCCGGCGCCGTGACAGGTAGAGCCGAAGGTCTCCTGCATCGCTTTTTCAGTCCCTATAAGAACGAAGGAGGCCCTTCCCATGTCTCCGGGTATCAGGACAGGCTGTCCCGTCTTCCCATAAGCCGCAGGCAGCTCGGGATGCCCCGGCGGAAACGCGCGTGTCGCGCCTTTCCTGTGGACGATAAGCTTCATGTTCTTTCCGTCCACAATATGGTCTTCGACCTTGGCTATATTGTGTGCCACGTCGTAGATAAGGCCCATGCCGAGGTCTTTCGGCGTGGCCGCAAAGACCCTGAGGAACGCCTCCCTCGCCCAATGCATAATACACTGCCTGTTCGCCCAGGCATAATTGGCTGCGGCCCTCATTGCCGCGAGATAATCTCTCGCCTCGGGGCTGTTAAAAGGCGCACATGCAAGCTCCTTGTCCGGCAGCTCGATTCCATATTTGCTGACGGCCCTCTCCATCACCTCCAGAAAATCGGTGCAGACCTGGTGGCCGAAACCTCTTGAGCCGGTATGTATCAT
The DNA here is from genome assembly GCA_021790195.1 of Nitrospirota bacterium. Taxonomy (GTDB): domain Bacteria; phylum Nitrospirota; class Thermodesulfovibrionia; order Thermodesulfovibrionales; family UBA9159; genus JAJYIF01. The sequence continues at coordinate 20,243 of JAJYIF010000011.1, read as the reverse complement.
GACAGTCATCTGGTCCCTGAAGAGGCCGAGGGCCTGGGCCGCCTTTTCGTCGTATATCTCATCTACATATTGGATCTCGAGGAAGTGATTGCCGGAACCAAGGGTCCCCTGCTGGGCCCGTCCTCTTTCGTAAGCCTTCTGACTTATGAGCTCGGGATCTGCGCCCTCGATATAGCCGCCCGACTCTATCCTCTCGAGATCCGACGCTTCCCCATAACCGTTTTCGACGGCCCACCTGGCGCCCGACGTAAGCAGCCTTCTTTCGTCCTGAGGGCTGAGACGGATCTTCCCTTTCGAGCCCACGCCCGAAGGTATCTCGCTGTGAAGGACCCCCACGAGGTCCTTTATTCTCGGGAGGACCTCACCTCTTCTGAGGTTGCTCCTGAGAAGACGGACGCCTCAATTTATGTCATAACCTACACCGCCAGGAGAGATGATTCCCTCCTTGATATCGAAGGCGGCGACACCGCCGATGGCAAAGCCATAGCCCGTGTGAATATCGGGCATGGCAAGGGATGCCCTGACAATCCCGGGCAGAGTCGCCACGTTGGCCACCTGTTCCACCGATTGGTTCTCGAGGGCATCGTCAAGGACTTCGTCCACGTAGATTATCCCCCTGACCCTCATCCCGGCCTTATAGTCCACAGGGACTTCCATCCTTGTCCCGTCGATCCTCCTCAGTTTCTCTATACCCACAAGATCACCTCCTTCCCAAGCAGGTTGAGATTAAGGTCAAGGTTGAGCTCTCAATCTTGACCTCAGCCTTATCCTTTGCCTTGACTTGTTCTTCATATATCGAATATCACTCTCGCAGTCCAGAGCCCTTTCTCTTCGGCTATGCTGAGCTGATGATAGGTTGCCGCCTTAATAAGCAATCTCCTCTCGTGCCTATCGGGATCGAAATCCTCTCCCCGGACAACCGCTGTGATCCTGTAGTCCCCGAAGGTCTTTATGATTATCCTCTTCCCGACAAAGCCGAACGCATCGAAAAGGAACACAAGCTCATTGAGCCACGAAACGATAAGCCCCTCCAGGGAATGACTTTCCGCCTTCACCTGGACCTCTTTCATTTCTTTTATCCCGTTCAGGTCCGTGATAAGGCTATACATACCGATAGCGGCATTCACGAAAACATCTTCGACAGTCTCACCATAGGCATTGATCCCCGCGTCGCCGGAGATATCGATCGTCTCGAATGTCTTCATAAGTCTCAGGGCCGTATGAACTTTCTGAGGGCTTCCCTGTACGTGATGGGCTTAAAGCCGAAGGTCTTTTCGACAGAGTCGGGATCACATATATTGTCTATGCCCAGGAGCGTGAGCTGCTCGCCGGTGACCGGGGGGATCTTCCTGCCGAGGAACCTCGCCAATCCCTTCGCAAGCCCGACAAACGGCACCCCCGCCCTTGCAAAGCTCATCGGCAGATGAACGATCCTCTTCCTGATCTCCATGGCGTCCATCAACTGAATGACAATCTCGTTATATGTCAGATGCTCCGGCCCACCGAACTCGAAAGTCTTTCCCGCTGCGCGGCCGTCCTCTAGAGCAATAAGAAAGCATTTGACCCAGTCATGAACATCCATGGGCTGGAACCTTGCATTGCCGTCGCCCGGCACCGGCACCACGGGCCCCAGCCTAATGACCGCCTTCAGTTTTTCCGTGAACGCGTCCTTCTCTCCGACGATTACCGAAGGCCTGAAGATCGTGCAAGGGATGCCGCTTCTCCTGACTATCTCCTCGGCCTCTGCCTTTGTCCTCAAAAACTGCGAGGACGACTCTTTCGAGGCCCCCAGCGAAGATTGATAAAAGAGATGTCTTACTCCGGCCCTTGCCGCCTCGTCAACAAGGTTTTTCGTCCCCTCCACATGGACCCTCTCGAAGGTGAACTCGCTCTTTTCCTGGACGATCCCTACAAGGTCTATGACCAGATCGACCCCGTCGAGGCAGCCTTTAAGGCTATCCCGGTGAAGCAGATCGCCGAAGGCTATATCGAACCCATTTTCCCTGAAACGGTCCGCCCGCGCCCCGTTTCTCGCAAGACATCTTATCCCGGCAGGGCCGCCTTTCAGCGCCTCGAGCAGATGACTGCCGATAAAGCCGCTGCCTCCCGCGATGAAGATTGTCCTTGCCACCGAGATGACCTTTCTAAATCACCAGATAAGCCGTCCCCTCCGGTTCGCCCAGCAAGCCACTGAAACCTCCGCGAGATACGAATCGGAATGCCTGTGGTTCACGCCTATTTTCACTCCGAGCGCCGTCGTCTTTCCGCCTCCGCCCATAGGTCCTATCCCCAGACCGTTCAGTTCCTTCAGCACTTGTCTTTCCAGTTCGGCGACCGCAGGATGTTCGCTCTCGTCAGGCAGCTTTCTGAAAAGCTGTCTGACGGCAAGCACCGCGACCTGGTCCCTGGCGCCTCCTATCCCGACCCCTACGCTGTAAGGAGCACATCCCTTGCCTGCCGCCCTCTTAACAGCGTCGACAATGCAACTTCCTACGCCTTCAAGGTCCCGCCCGGCCTTAAGCTCTTCCACAGGCAGCTTGTATGTCTGTCCATACTGCTCGCACTCTCCGGCGCGGAGCATGAGGTCTATGGTAAGAGTGTCATCCTGCACTTCTTCAAAATAGACCACCGGGAAACCTATGCCGGTGTTGTCTCCGGAGTTCTCTCCCGTGACAATGTCCACCGCGCACGGTGCGAGGGGGACCTTTCTGGTGGCAAGCGCCGTTGCCTCGCGGATAGTGTTTGCAATCTCCGGGTGACTGAGACCCCGGGGCACCTTCACCTTGAAGATTGGGATGCCGGTATCGGCGCAAGGCGGCCTCGATTCCTGTCTCGACTTCCTGATAGTGTCGAGGATATTCGATAGGGCATCCTTTGCCCTATCGTCCTCTTCAGAGGACAGTCCCTTCTTTATTGCCTCTTCAACATCGGGAGGCACAGAAATGGCCACTTTCTTATAAAGCTCTATTATGCCGTCGCGGAGTTTTAACAAGGTTTCTCCGTCACATGGTCCTGATCAAGCCGACAAATCGGCGGGTGTAAATATGATCTCGTCCCTGAAGGACTTTATCAGGTAGATAGTCTTCCTGATCTCCGGGTCGAGCACATCCACGAGGGCCGCATCGAGCCCGGCCCCGGCCGCATAACTCAGGAAAGTCGCATCGAGTCTTGGTTTCAGTGCCCTGGGCAGGGCGGTCGAGATATTAGATATCCATGCGATAGTATTTATGGGGGGCTCCACCATCTCTTTCAGGAGCTTTACGCATTCGTACGAATTCTTTATGTGGTCCTGCCCCATGCCCCTTCCTATATGAACAAGGGAAGGGTCGGCAAAGAGTCTTTCATTGGGGATGTCCGCCTCGTTCGCCATCTCGATCAGCTCCTCAAGGATCTGAAGCTTCGCCTCAAGGGTTGTAGGTATTGTCCCCCTGGAGGCCCTGATCACCACAGAGGACCTGGACCCTGCCGCAAGCTCAAGGAGTTCTTCGGCCTCTTCCGGCTCGGTGGCCGAGATGAAGTTAATGAGCGGCGGCTCCTTGCAGAGGGACAAGGATTTCCTGACAGCCTTGAGGTTTCTCGAATCGAGACATATTCCGGTCCCCGCGCCTTCGGCCACAGCCTCGACCGCCATGGGAAGCATCTCCTCGTCGCCCGCGCCGTCGAGAGAGCACTGCACATTTATAAACGCAGCCCCAGCATCGGCCAGTTCTTTCGCCATCTTCGAGATAGTCTTCCTTTCCTTCTTCTTGAGCGCATCCGTGTAAGTCTTGTTCCTGGTGTTAAGGTTCTCCGCTATGACTATCATAGACATCCTCCTGAAAGCTTTTGTCTTAGGGTTCGACGGGTCAGATGTCACACCGGCCCTGACGGTGGGTCTGAATAAGCGCACGGAACGGCATGACACTATACTTTATCAGATTATAACACAACCTGGAGGACAGACAAGAAACTACCGGAGAAACTTACCGAACGATTCTCTCACAAGGTCTCTATGCCCCTCCAAACGCCTCAGAAAATCGTCGCTGCTTTGAAACGCCATAAACTCCGCAGCGTCGTCAATATCGGTCCGTCTGAGGACATTTCCCTCTCTCAGTCTCATGAAGCTTTCGAGGACCCTGCAAAAGAGATACGCCTCCCTCAGGAGGTCGGCTTCCCGCCCCATTATCCCGGCAGACCCGAGCCTCTTTATCGCATCGAGTGTGCCTTGCACCAAGAGTCCCGGAAGCGCGCCGCCGTTGATCAATTGCAGGTACTGCACCGTAAACTCAAGCTCCTCTATGCCGCCGCGGCCCAGTTTTATATCGATGCCCTCCTTGTCCCTTGCAAGTTCCCTCGATATCCGCTCCCTCATCCCCCTGATGTCCGAGGCGGTCGCCTCTTTGCCCCTCTTTTTCAGGATTTCCCGCCGCATCTCCATGAAGCCGGCCCTCGTCGCTACGTCGCCGGCGACGGGTCTTGCCTTGAGAAGCGCCTGGAACTCCCAAGAATGGGCCGCATGAGAATAGTAGTTATTCAGCGCATCGAGGGTGGAGACGAGGGGGCCCTTGGTCCCATCGGGCCTGAGCCTGACGTCCACTCTGTAAGCCACTCCGTCTTTTGTGTATGACGTGAGAAGCCTGATGAATCTCTCGGCCGACTTCACGTGCCCTTCGGTGACCTCTCCCCCACAGACAAATATCAGATCGAGGTCGGAATCAAAGGTGATCTCTCTCCCCCCGAGCTTCCCCATGCCGATCACTGCAAATCCGCCTTGCGCCAGTTTATCGGCGCATTCGGAAACCACTGCCTCCGCTGTCTTGCTCAAGCCCTTGATGAGCCTTGTCACGTCGATCTTCTTGTCCAGGAAAAGAGTCCCGAGCCTTATCTCCTCCATCTGCCGCGTCATTCTTATTGAGTCTGAAAGAGACGACCCCGAGGCGACCGTCTTTTCAACCTCGTTTTTCAGCGATCTGAGTGTCCTTTTCAAAAACGATTCGTGACTGAGTGATTCAAGATAGTCGATCCGCTTCATGATCTTCTTCATCAGGTACTCGCTCCGCGAAAAGATCTGCGTGAACGTGGAGATGAGAGGTTCATTCTTAGCAAAAAGTTCCAGATATGACTCCTCAGAGGCGAGGAGCGCGGCAAAGGAATGAAGGTTGTTGATCGCCCTATCGGGGCTTGCGCTCTTCAGCGCCTCCCTGAGGAAGACCGGAAGGATCTGGCCGAGGAGTCTCCTCCCCCGGAGGGTCTGAAAAGAACAGGTATCATCCCTAATACCCCGGATGTTCCTCGCGGCTTTCTCCGCATCTCTCAGACGATAGCCGCCCAAGAGCTGCCTGATCTCGCCCGCAGAAAGGCCCTGGGTGAAGAAGGCGCTCGTCTCCGGCGCGGCCTCTTGGTTCCCCGGCGCCGGCTTTTCTTTGACAAAAAGGGAGTCATAAATCGCTCTCACTGATCTGCGCCTTGCCTCGAGTCCACGGTGAAACGCCTCGCCTCCGGAGAAACCCATCTTTCGCCCAAGCGCGGCCCGCTCACGTTCATCAGAAGGCACCTCATGCGTCTGCAGGTCGTTCAGCTGCTGCAGCCTGTGTTCGAGCTTTCTCAGAAAGAGATAGTTGTCCGAAAGCGTTGAATAGTCTTCATGACCTATAAGGTTCTTCTGGAGGAGCCTGTGCAGGGACTTAAGCGTGCTCCTCTCCCGCAGGAGCTGCTCCTTCCCTCCGTATATGAGCTGGAGCGCATGCACAAAAAATTCTATCTCGCGGATGCCGCCGTATCCGCGTTTTATGTCGTCCTTCCTGAAGACCTCGTCGATCCTCGTCTTCATGCGCCTTATCTCGTCGAGGGAGCCGAAGTCCAGATATTTTCTGTAGACAAAGGGCCTGATCATCTCCATGAAGGATCTGCCCAGTTGCGCGTCTCCTGCTATAGGTCTCGCCCTCAGAAGCACCGCCCTCTCCCACTCCCTTCCCCATGACTCGTAATATGTCTCGTAAGCGGACAGCGATATAGCGAGACTCCCCCTTTGTCCCTCCGGTCTAAGCCTCAGGTCGACCCTGTAGGCAAAGCCTTCTCCCGTGTTCATGGAAAGGAGCCTGTTAAGGTGTTCTCCGAGCCTGCAATAATATTCGTGGTTGCTGATCCTGTTCTTGACGACGCCTCCCTGCGTCATGACACCGCCCGTCTCGCCCTCTTCAGGGCCGTACACATAGAGAAGGTCTATGTCGGAGCTGTAGTTCAGCTCGTTCCCGCCAAGCTTGCCGACGGCAATGACCGAGAAGGCATCGTCCTTTGGATCGCCGTAAGCCTCCCTCATGTCCGCCCTGAGCAGCCCGACCGATTCTTCTACGATCACATCGGCCAGGAGACTGAGTTCGAGCATGGAATCCACGATGTCCACCACGTTCAGGATATCCCTCAGCGTGAGCAGCAGAAGCAGCTTCTTCTTGAAGATGCGGACGGTTGCGGCGAACGATTCCTTTGCGGTCCTCGACGGTCCCGGAGGGGAGAAATCGGTTGCGCCCTCAGACATGCCCACGGCGCTTTGCAATGCCCCGACCATGTCGCCTTTGCTCACAGGGTCATAAAGTCTTCTTACTGCTTCAAAGAGGACATCCGGGTTCGATATAGCAAAGTTCGCGAGGAACTGGCTGATGCTGAAAAGAAGAGAGACCTCTCTTATGTGGGTTTCAAGCTCGGAGATATGAGCAGGGTTTGCTTCGGAGAAAGAGCGAAGGTTCTTAAGCGCCCGTTCCGGGTCAGGGGTTGCCGCTGCGGCGTCTTCAAGTTTCATAAAATTAGGTTAAGAAGGTCAAAAAGGTAAAGAAGGTTAAGTAGTGTGGCCTTCTTGAACTTATTAAACTTTGCCCTTTTTTACCTATCATTTTTACTTTTGCTTACTTGCCTTTGACCTATTTCGCCTGTTTGCCCTATTTGACCTTTGTCTGTTTGAACTATTCCCTTCCCCACAGTCTAGGGTCAATTGAGTCCCTGATGCCTTCGCCCAGAAGATTATATCCGAGGACAGTGATCAGGATGGCAAGCCCGGGGAAGACCGAAAGCCACCACGCGATCTCGATGTTGTCCTTTCCAAGCGTCAGGATATTCCCCCAACTGGGTGTCGGAGGCTGGACGCCTATTCCCAAAAAGCTGAGCGCCGACTCGACAAGCACAGCCCCCGCCACCCCGAGGATCGCCGAGACCAGGACGGGCGCCATGCTGTTTATCATGACGTGTCTGAAGATGATGCGGAGATCGGAAGCCCCCACGGCCCTGGCGGCGAGGACAAACTCTCTTTCCTTGAGTGAAAGGAACTCAGCGCGTACCAGTCTCGCAACCCCCATCCAGGAGGTGAGTCCGATCACGGCCATGATGTTCCATATGCTCGAGCCGATAAAGGCGATCACGGCGAGAATGAGGAAAAAAGTCGGGATCGAGAGCATGATGTCGATGAACCTCATGGCGATCCTGTCGGACCATCCGCCGTAATACCCGGAGAGGGCCCCGACTATCATGCCCAGGAGCGTGGATATCCCGACCGCTACAAACCCGACCGCAAGGGATATGCGCGAGCCGAAGATCATCCTGCTCAGGACGTCTCTTCCGAGGTCGTCCGTGCCGAAAGGATGGTCCGGTCCGGGGGCCTCAAGGATATGCCTTCTGTCGATATTGTCGGGATTATAGGGAGAAATGACCGGCGCAAGCAGCGCTACCAGGAAGAGCAGGACCACGATGACGCCGCCGGCAACCGCGAGTTTGTTCCTCTTGAACCTTCTCCAGAAGAGACCCCTCAGGGTATTATTCGCCATAGCGCTACCTCGCCCTTATCCTCGGATCGGCGAGCATGTAACCGATATCCGCGAGAAGGTTTCCGAGGAGAGTGAGGACTGCGCCTATGGTCAGAATGCACATGACCATCGGGTAGTCCCTCGTCATGACGCTCATATAGAAGAGCTGGCCCATGCCCGGGATCCCGAAGATGTTTTCGAAGATCACGCTTCCGCCTATAAGGCCCCCGACGCTGAGACCGAGGAGTGTAATGATGGGAAGAAGGGCGTTCCTGAAGGCATGCCTGTAGATCACGGTCCTCTCGGGAAGTCCCTTGGCCCTCGCGACATTGATATAGTCCTGCCGGATCACCTCAAGCATGCTCGACCTCATGAACCTCGAATCCGCGGCAAGACCCCCGAAGGCCGAGACGAAGAGCGGGAGCATAAGGTGTCTGCCCACGTCCCATATCTTCCCGGAAAGCGGGAGGGAATCGAAATTCATTGACTTCAGGCCGGCTATGGGGAGCCAGTGGAGGTGTACGCCGAACAATATCATCAGGAGGAGGGCGAGCCAGAAAGAAGGGATGGCGAAACCAATGAAAACGACGGTCGTCGTTATCTTGTCGTAGAAGGTATTTCTATGGGTGGCGGAGGATATGCCTATCGGTATCGCCACGAGGAGTATTATTATCATCGCCAGCAGGTTGATCATGAAGGTGACGAAGAGCCTCCTCTGTAGCAGGGGCTGCTTCCTGTCCCAGATCTTTTCGATCACAGGCCTGTGGTCGGAAGAAAACGAGTTACCGAAATCAAGCGTTGAGATCTTCTTAAGCCAGATCCCGTACTGGACAAGGATCGGCTTATCGAGGCCGTAATACTTATTGAGTCTTTCCCTCGCCTCGGGCGTGATCTTCGGGTTCAGCTCGCTGAAGATATCGGTAGGTTTGCCCGGCGCAAGGTGAATGATAAAAAAGGATATGAGCGTTATCCCGAAGAGCGTCGGGACCATCTCGAAAATGCGCTTTATAAGATAAGTCAGCATTTTGTTTCAGGCTGCATGATGCATGATCCGGGATTCATGATACATGATATATCATGCATCTTGCATCTTGTATCGAATATCCTGTGTCGTGTATCTTGCGTCATGGTTTTACGGCTCTATATGATAGCGCTGAAGCGGCTTCGGCACATACCATTTCGGGAGATTGTACGTTATCCCTATCGGAGAGACCTTGATGCCCTTGAACCGGCTGCTGACGATAGTGAGAGAATCGGGCACATAGAGAAAGATGTAGGGAAGGTCCTCAGCAAGTATCTCCTGCATGCGGAAGTAGGCCTTCTTCCTCTCGTTTATGTCGAAGGTCCTCCTGCCCTTTTCGAGGAGCGCATCGACCTCGGGATTGCTGTAACTCACGAAGTTCAGCTCCTTCTCCTTCGTCTTTCCGGAATACCAGATGTCGTACTGGTCCGGGTCGAGGCCGATCTGCCAGCCTAGGATTACCGCCTCGAACCTCCTCTTGTCGATGAACTCGTTGATGAAGGTCGAAAACTCGAGCACCCTGATATGTACCTTTATGCCCACCTTCGCGAGCCTCCACTGGATGATCGTTGCCGTGTTCATCCTGAGGCTGTTCCCCAGGTTGGTCAGGATCGTGAACTCGAAGGGCCTCCCGTCTTTTTCGAGCACGCCGTCTTTCCCCATCTTCCAGCCCGCCTCTCCGAGGAGTTCCTTCGCCTTCGCCGGATTGTATTCGTATTCCTTCACGTTCGGATTGTACGGCCATGTGTTCGGGACGTAGGGTCCGGTCGCCACGCTGCCGAGCCCGTAAAGTACAACGTCGAGGATCTCCTGTTTGTCGATGGCATAAGCGATGGCCTGCCGCACGCGTCTGTCCTTGAAAAAAGGGTGTTTGAGATTGAACCCGAGATAGGTGTATGAAAAAGAGGGGTAGCGGTATTTATTGAAGTTGTCTTTGAAATATTGGCTGTTGGTCTGTTTTATGTACTGAAGCGGAGTGAGGCCCATCATGTCCACGCCCCCTGTCTGGAGTTCGAGAAACATCGTAGCCGAATCGGGTATTACCCTGTAGACGTAGCGATCTATATAAGGCCTCCCCTCGAAGTAATCGTGGTTCGAATCGAGGACCAGTTCCTGACCGGAAACCCATTTAGTCAGTTTATACGGCCCCATGCCCATAGGGTCCCTCGTCAGAGGGCTCTTAGTAATGTCCTTGCCCTCAAGGAGATGCTTCGGCAGGACCACGAGGTTGCCCCACGAGGTAAGCGCCGGCGCATACGGCTTCTCGTAGGTGACCCTGAAGGTATACTTATCGAGCACCTCGGCCTTCTTCACCTGCTTGAAGTCTTCGCTGTAGGCGGTCGGGGTCTTGTCGCTGATGATCGTCTGATAGCCGAACATCACGTCGTCCGCGGTGAACTCGACACCGTCGGTCCATTTCACACCTTTCCTCAGATGGAAAGTAATAACGAGACCGTCCTTGGAAATATCCCACGACTGGGCAAGATCGCCTATCACGCTCAGATCGGTGTCGTATTTGACGAGCCCATTATAGACAAGACCGGCAACGTCCTGGGAAGGGGCGTCGCTGGCGAGCATCGGGATAAGGTTGCTCGGCTCGGCTATGGAGCCGACTATGAGCGCATCGCCGTACGCGGGCACAAGCGGGACATTTTGGGAAGCCGTCTGGACGGCCGGGGCCGTTTCTCTCTTGCAGGACGAAAGAGCGAGTATGAGGAGTATAAGAAAAAGCCGTTTTGAGAAGAGCTGAAACATGCAGTTATTATACAAGAATGCAGAGATGATCGGGACTGTGCCGCTAAGTCCTGTGAGAGGCCGGGGATTAATCAAGGCAAGGACGAAAAACGTCCATATAAATTATACTAAATGATCATGGAGCAGAAGGACTACTATAAGGTTCTCGGGGTCAGTGAAAAGGCCACTTCGGAGGAGATCAAGAAGACCTACCGCAAGCTGGCCTTTCAATATCATCCGGACAAGAATCCGGGCAAAGAAGACATGATGAAGGAAATCAACGAGGCCTATGCGGTCCTCTCGGACGAAAGCAAGAGAAGAGAGTATGATTCCTACAGACAGAGCTACGGCTTCTCCGCAAGAGACAGGTTCAGACAGACCTATACCGATCAGGACATCTTCAGAGATTCCGACATCAACCGGGTCTTTGCGGAACTGAGCAGGGCGTTCGGCTTCAACAGGCCGGAGGACATCTTCAGCCGCAGCACGTTCTACGGGGACCAATTCAGGACGTTTCAGTTTAGGGGGCCAGGATTTGCGGGAAGAAGTTTTGTCTTCTTCGGTCCTGCGTCCAGGACGTATCAGGAGACCCTGAGGAACTCCTGGTACCGCGCCAACCAGGCCCCGGCCTATAGACCTACGTTTCTTTCGAGAATGCTCCTTCTGGGCATACGGGCTTTACAGAATCACATGGCTAAGAAATACGGCCTGGAATTGCCCGAAAAGGGAAGGGACATTGAAGATAAGATTGCGATCCCGCCCGAGATCGCCTCGGCTGGCGGCAAGGTGCGCTATCATTATGCCGGAGCCGCCAATTCCCGCGAGCTGCTGATCAGGATACCTACGGGTATAAAGGAAGGCCAGAAGATAAAATTAAGGGGCATGGGCAAGGCCGGAAAGAACGGCGGAGGACCGGGCGATCTTTATCTCAAGACCAAGGTCCGCATCCCGTTGCTTCAGAGGATAAAAGAACTCCTTGGGAAATAATTACACGCCGTCTTTGCAACGAAACCCACTCTTCGTCCTGACAATAGACTGATAAGGCAGGCAGAAGGGGTCAATAGCCTGTGAAGCCCTCCAAGCCTGAAGTTAGCTTCTTACTCTTCTTCGTCTTCTCAGATAGTAAACCGACCCGAGTCCTGCGAAGACCATGAATATAATCATCCCCCATTCGTTCATCGTAGGCACGGCGGCCGCAACATTAATGGCGGCAGAGGCTGTGCCTCCCGGATCGCTTTCGTTGGACAAAATCGCTCCTGTCGTGTTCGTCTGAACACCGGCGCTAATCCCGGTGACGTTCACGCTAAAGGTACAGGACCCGCTTGCCGCCAGGGTCCCATCCGTGAGGCTGATTGAATTGGAACCCGCACTTGCGGTAATCGTGCCAGGCCCGCAAGACCCTGTCAGGCCGTTTGGAGTGGCTACCACCAAGCCGACGGGCAATGTATCACTGAAGCTCACTCCGCTTAGAGAAAAGGCGTTAGGATTAGTGATAGTAAAGGTCAGGCTCGTCGAGCCGCCGAGCGGGATGCTCGCTGCCCCGAACGCCTTGCTGATCGTCGGGGGCGGGTCAGGTTGCTGGAAGCAATAGAGACGTAGGATACCAGTGCATGTACTTAAGCCAGCGTTGGTCCAATTCGAACTTGCAAGGTTCGTGTTGCCATAGGTCCCTAAAATCGTTATTGAGTTACTAGACCAGTCGGAGCAGTTATTGCCAGACGGCGTTCCGGAACCTAATGTGCCGGTCCACACATAGTTGCTACCAATACTTGAACCCTGCTCATTCAGGTTGATCGCTGCGGCCAAAGTGCCGTCCACGAGATCCGCCCAGTTATTAGCGATCACGGTGGTTCCGTTAACAAGGACATAGGGGCCGCTTGACTGTGTGAAGCGCGTCGACGGAGAGCCGGAGCTATCGCTGAGCCACGCCTTGTAAGTCCCAGGGAGGCCCGCAATATTCGCGAGTAGCTGGCATCTAGCATCGGCTCCCGTGAGGCCGCCAAGGTTGCCGTCATAACCGACGCTGGTTGCAAAGACCCTCATTGCACCAAGTGCGGCCGATGGCAGTGACAGCAAGGCTAACACGAATAGAGCGATAACAAGTGATCGCACCGTTCGGATGTCGCCTTTCTTAGTCTTGAGCATGGGCGCCTTCCACGAAGGCTCGGTCGAATTGTGCCGGCGTCGTAAACCACGCGCGAAGTGTTGAAAGCCGTCCGAGTCCGCCCTGCCAAAATCCGAGACCGCTTCAAATGGTGCTCGCTCTCCTGCTGAATCACCGTCACACGTGCCCTCCATAATGCCTCCTCATGTCCTGCCTGCGATTACTCAATGCAGGTATTTATCAAGTCACCCATCGATAGCCCAAAGTGCGACGAACAATCTTTCTTGCGTGCAAATTATATTCAGACAAAGGATGATAAGTCAACAAGAATATGGCCAATATTCGACATAACCATGGCATATGTACTATTATGCGGAAGCAGTAGCAGGAATGGGCCGGGAAATGCAGCCAAGGCTTGATTCATCCCCGTGGCAAGTCGCTGGCACTCTGTAAAGCTCTTCGTCAAGAAATGGATTCTTGTGATATAATGTAATACAAGAAGTTACAGGAGGTTTGACAATGTCCACTGTGCAACGCAGTTTTCGAATTAAGGAGCCTATACTTCGGGAAATCGAAAGGATCCGGGAAGATAAAGCCGCTAATGCCCTCGCCAACGAGCTGCTCGAGGAGGCTTTGAAGATGCGTCGTTGTCCGGGCATAATATTTTCACAGGGGATTACCGGAAGACGCGCCCGCATTGCCGGCACCGGCGTTGAGGTCTGGGAAGTCGTATATGAATATCGAATCGTCGGCAAAGATGTTAAGGCTCTAAGAAAGGCCCTGCCTCACCTCACCGAAAGGCAGCTCGTCGCGGCACTCAGCTACTACCAGGCTTACCCTGACGAAATCGACGAACTCATACTGAGCAACGAGGCTGTTACATCCAAGACCGTCGAAGGCCGCTTCTCCCTGTCAAAAGGGAAGAGCCGGTGAAGTTTCTGGTCGATGAGGACTTAAGTGAAGAAATTGCTTCTATTCTGAGGGCAAAGGGCGTTGACGCTGTCCACGTCAGAGAGCTTGGGCTTTCCGGGGCGGAGGACCGTGAAGTGCTTGACGAGGCTGCGCAACAAAAACGCTGTGTCATTACGCGTAACAGAAACGATTTCTTGAAGCTCACTGAGTTCTATTTTCAGGAAGGCCGTCCTCACCACGGCATCATAATAGTCCCCAGGTCCTACCCAGGCAATGAACCATCAAGAATTGCCAGGGCTGTCATGGCCCTATCTCAAAATCGTCCCCACGTGTTTCAACCTTATGCTTTCCTCTTCCTCTAGTAATATAGAGCTGACGCCAAAACTCCCTACGCTTTTATCTGATTCAATGACCTAATAGTGCTTAACAATAGTATTGTGATATCATATTATTGAGTTGTGATCCTGTCATGGAAATGCAAGGAAACCCTGAAGATATGGAACGGCGAATATTCTTACAAATTTCCCATAGAAATACAGAGAAATGCGAGAAAGAAACTTCGCCATATTCAGGCCGCTTCGCGTTAGATGACCTGAGAGTACCTCCTGGAAACAGGTTACATCCCCTGAAGGGAGACAGGACAGGGCAGCACAGTATAAGTATCAACGACCAATGGCGAATATGTTTCAGATGGCGGGACGGCAATGCCTTTGATGTTGAAATAGCGGACTATCATTGACCAAAGGAGGGACCACATGAAGAGAATTCCAAATATTCATCCAGGCGAAATATTGGAGGAAGATTTCTTGACCCCCATGGGCATAACGCCCTACAGACTTGCAAAAGGAACCGGAATTGACCAAACCCGCGTCAGCGAGATTATTCACCGGAAGAGAAGTATTACCGTTGACAGTGCATTGAGGTTTGCAAGGTTCTTCGGTAATTCCCCTGAATTCTGGCTGAACCTGCAGTTGCAATATGACCTTGAGGAGAGGAAAAGGAAACTGGCACAGGTTTTGAAGAAGATAGATCGTTTTGTTATGCCGAAGAATGGAAAGGTTAGACAAAGGAGGGAAAAGTGCGCGTGAAAACAATAATGTGGGATGTGTCCCTCGCCTTCCCGAATTGACCCCATATACTCGTCTTCTGCGGCCACCTCTAAGTATTCGCTATGATCAATCTTCGTTCGTATGACAAACTGAACATTTAGACTTAGAATCTTTGGTTTGGTCTTGCTGTCCATGATATATCAGATCAGTGGCACAGCCCGTCAATATTGTCAGTCCGACAACTAATAAACACAACGCTACTCTAAATCTTTTCATACAAACCTCCAATGATTACGTACAAAATAATCTCGCGAAATCCGTCCACAGAGCAACCTCCGCGATTCGCGCTGGTTATCCTCCAGCTCAAATATTTCAGAGAGCAGCCTTCTGAAACGGCTTCGTAACTATCTTGCTAATATTCTTTCCTGCCAAGAATTTATTTAGGGCATCGTCAAAACATTTGTAATATGCAGATGTACTACCTATCTTATCATCGGCAGTCTTTCTATAGATCCCCTTCGTCGTTTCCCTTGCGACAGCTTTCCCAGATGCTGTATCAACAAGGCTAAAAGTTACATCAATTGAATATATCCTGTCATCTTTATCTTTACTGAGATCTAAGTGTTCAAATTCAGTTTGTAGAGCCCAGTGAAGCGACTTACTGAATGATTCAATATTATTTAGAATGTCGCTATGGCTCAGTTTTACCACTTGTAGTGATGTCGCAAGCCTCTTTTCGATTTTTCTAGTAATCTTTCTTAAGTCTGGAGCGACAGCCTCGGGTCTTCCACCGGCCTCAAGCGGTGGAAATCTCTCAATCTGTTTAAGCCCCAAAGGTGGCGGCAGGAGAATAGATGCTGTCTCATTCTCAACGACGGCTTTCTTCACGCTGTTTCTAATCTCGGTTTCAGAATCGGCGTTTTCGGAATAGCGTCCAACCGGAACAGGCGGAGAAAGCACAATTGCCAATCCCCCCTGTCCATTGATTGAAATCTTTCTTGCTGTTTCACTTTGTATCTCAAAGTAGATGCGATCTTTAATGTCAATTTCATGTTCTCCAGCGGGAAGATTTAAAGCATATACATCAAAACTTGAAGGCAATAGCTGCCAGCATCTAGTGTCTGCCTCCGGGCTCATTGCACCACCAACACCCTGCGCAATCAGTCCGACGAAGACTGTTGCGAGTCCCGCTATTCCTCCAAGTCTGTTACCAATGTCTGTCAGAAGAGCGCCAGCACCAACAGTCGTCGACCTGTAGACCGCTTTGCCTTGCAAAATCGCATCCATTTTCCTACCGCCCCTTGTCATTGCAAGGAAGTTTATGTCCGCAACTTGCGTCACAGGCTTGATGGAAGCAAGCGTCCCATCGATATACACTGCTGGTTTCTGGTAGGTAGATTGATCCGGTTCAATAACTACAACTTGTCCATCCTTGCCTTTTCGGCTTTTGTGAGGCCCTTTTCCAACCGGCACAACGATGAGAGTATTATAATCGCCAGTCAACAATATGCCGAGATCTTCTTCGGGATTCACTCTTCTCGATGCCTCAGTTAACTTATCTTCAACATCCTTTAGCTTTGCTTGCAATTCTTCTTGCGTTTCCTTGACGTTTAACTTCTTTCTTTGTTCTTGAGATAGGGATAATAATTCCAACAGGCCAAGGCGGTCAGAGTACAGGTCCCTAACCATGGGGTGAGCATTTATGTAGCTTCTTCTTGCAATAGCTCTAGATTGAGCAGCGGTGTCAGTCCTGCCAAGCATCTGAAAATTTTTCATTTCGAGTAGATGCAGCATGGTATAATTGCCGCTGTTCTTGTTGTCTCCGACATCGGCAGCCGCCAAGATCCCACTTTTGCACGCGGCAAGAGCATTCTCGTAGTCGCCACGATTCATGAATATCACCGCCAAAAGCAAATAATTTGAAGCACGTTCGTACGGGTCTCCCAGGTATATTTTGTCGGCTTCTTTACCAAAACTGGAGAGTGCCTTTCTTTCCCTATCTTCGGTATTGTACGTACGGAAGAAATTGTCCACATTCCGAAGGCTTTTTTCTGCTTCTGAAAGCTTTCCGAGCGCTATTTGACATTGTGCAATCTCATCAAAATATAACGGGGTATTAGGATGATTCGATCTCGCCAGAGTGTCAAAAATGTCCAATGCCTTTTGATATTCCCCATTCCAATAGAGGACCCTTGCGTCGTTAGCAAGAATCTCCATCTTATTAAGTTCCTCATAGGACTTATCCTGAACCACATAGTTGTTATCGCCGGCAAACGCAACACCATCCTTCACTCCCAAGCAAACGACGATAAGAAACAGGACAAAAAGTGATCTTTTCAAGAACGTTGTCCGCATAATCCCCTCCTGGTATAATTGCGTTAGCTTCTCCTGTCTTTAAGTAGGGTATTTTTTGCCTGCGCGGCAAAATCAACTATCGCCTGTTTTAGCGCCTCTTGACATATTTCAGCAGTGGGCTTGTTTCCAAGCGGCTTCTGCGAGACTATGACCAGACCAGCGACCCTTTTTTTATCTGGTGTCACTTCATACACCGATACAGTTCCCATTATTTCCAATTGATAAGACCCCGTCTTAATACCAAAAGCAGTTGTTGGTAGAAACCATCCCCAATGTGATATTTCGACTTCCACCCCTAGATCTTTACTGTCATCGTCCACTGTAAACGTTCCTTCAAGCTGATTCTCTATGCTCTGTCTCAGCAGTTCCTTGACGGTATCACCTGATATGCCTTCAAACATTGTTTTCATGTCAGAAGACCTTCCAGCATTAACAAGTAACCCTACGAGTCCGCCGTTCCCAGAATCTCTGAAGCTTGGCTTATCATCTATATTCGTTATTCGGACCGAAATTTCATGTGGTTTTTCAAAATAAGCAGACGGAATTGGCTGTGGACCACTTGCACAGCTCTGAAAAATAAGCGTGATGCACATGAGAATTAACAACGAAGCCAGTTTTTTATTCACAAAAACCTCCTCTTTTGCCATTTTGTGGCTTGTCATTTGTAAATGCTGTCCCAGATCCTGCTTCCTCTGGTCTTGACGTTCCTTTCTATTAGCCTGATCTCAGGCATTTCGAGAATATCGCCTTCCCTTAGTGTTCTTTTGCCCTCACTTGATTTCACCTTGGCAAAATTATTACGAACCTCTGTAACAATATATGCCCCGGCCTGGGTTCCATATTTAAGCAAGACTGCCTCGTCAGACTCCTTGCTGTCCTTAGGAACATTGCCAACTGAGTAGCCATTCAATTTCGCTCCTTCCCGCAGACCGTCTAAATACCCACGATTAATTATTACCTCTTCATTACGGACTCCGATCACGCGGCAACGCCATGCCTGGGTGAGAAGCCACTCATCGAGGCCGGAAAGTGACTTTTCGATGGCGGCCCTTAAATCGCGGCCTTCTGATTCAGCTGAAAAAACTGTTTGTCCCGAGGACAGTTCTAATAGCCTTACGAATACTTTTCTTTCCTTATTTGCGATGCCATAGCTTACGAGCACGATTAAGTCCGGGCGATCGTCTGATGCTGACAGCACCTCTTTTTTGGCAAGAGTTCTTGGCACTTCCACTACTCTAAGGTAATCCGACTTTGATAACACCTCCTTAGTCATATCGACGACGGAGGCCCAGTCCTCCCTTTCCATGACAACGCCCTCTCTACCAAAATATATAAGTGGATCTGGTGTCTGTAGGATAATAGCCGCCTTATCTTTGTCTTGAGAAAGTTCGGATAGAGACATGACGCCCACTCTATGTTTGAGAACAAGAATACTGCCAAGCTCTGGCTGAGTAGCCCAAACTGAGGAACCAGTTACAAGAACGAAAATCAGCAGGTTACCTCCAAATAGCCCCAATCCTCTCTGAAATATGGTTGTATTTTTCATAAACGCTTTCATTCCGCACCCCATGTCACTTTAAAAGTTCCGATATAGTTACTTGATAATATCGGGCAGAGCTGAGTGGGCATGTCACCTGGTAGTGTTCTGTTGCTCCCCTCAACAACCGTAGAGACTGCCAATTTGTCTCGTAGACTGGAACCGCCTGAGGGGTCCCTGAAGCAAGGGGTTTATCATAAAAAGCAGTCTTCATGGAAACTTGAAAAGAGGGTCCTTCTTTATCGTAAAAACGCTGTCCGCCTCTGTTCCTTAGCCCAAGATCCACCTGTAGCAGACCAGCTTCATTCCTTGATGCACGCTCGTAAGCTATTTCAATATATTCACGTATTGACTTGGTTCCCCACACTGAATATTCAGTCGGTCTCACAAAAACTATCGTTCCTTCCTGTTCTAACCTCTCAGCACTTACCCTATCAGCGTTATAAACAGTTGAAACAGACTCTCTGTTAACGCAGGATGCAAGCAATATAACTGATGCCAACAATATGTTAAGCGCAAGACGATTATTCATTCTCCACCCCTTTCATTTATGTTTCGACTACTTGTAAAGAACGCTTCTATTTGAAACCTTTTTTGTCTCGTAAGAATCTTCCCATAGAACCTCATTTGTTAAGGGATCAACAAGTTGAAAACTTAAAATTACATAATCAGATCTATCGCCACCTGCAGAGCCCTTACTTAAAGCGCTGAGTTCCCCTGTCAGCAAAAGATCAGCTTTTGCCAGCCCTGATTTCATCTCTCTCTCCACTCGAACCATTTTTTCAACTGGGATGACTCCTGTCTGAGCGTCTATGAGCAGCACATTTAGGTAGGTCTCAGTATTGGGACGCCTTAATGAACTACCGGCAGACACCTCGACAGTCCTAGGATCATCTTTTGAAGTACCAACACTCGCTTCGTTCATTATTACAGCTTTTTCTTTTGACAGACTCTTAGCAATAAACTCTCCGCCCAAGAAAAAATCCACGCTCGCAATGGAATTATTCCTGGAACTCTCAACCATGCCCAGGTGCCTCAGATCAGTTTCAGACAATATTTGTCCAATTACCTTGCCGTTTTCCTCGCGAGCCAAGAATTGAATCTTACCTTGAGATTTTTCGGCAATTCTCGACCTCAAAATAGCGGTAAAACTATCAGCATTCATTCCAATGATGTTAGTGTTTCTAACTGGGATAACGGCCACTCTTAGGGGATTCTGCACGTTTGCCACTGTATTCGATCTCGCTATAAATGTGGCTATTTCATCTACAGAAGCATCCCACATTTCCTTATCCTGGGCTTGCAATATCTCGCGACGCGTTTCTTGTCCCATCCCCTGTGAAAAAAACCTTATACGCCCTTCAGCCACCTTATTAAGTTCGATTCTGAGACGTTTGGAAAAAATATCCTTATCGATAATAAATCTGGTTGAATTACGAATCGGGGCTACAGCAATCCTAACCGTAGAGCCGTATGAATTCACCGCACGTGATGAAAGCAGGGAAGTCGTCATGCGTTGAGCGATCGTCCTGATGTCACCGCTCTCCATAAACGTGCCTCCGATATCGTCCTCTTCATCAGGCTGCAGCGTTCTGGTATAAGATGTGGATTGGATATTGGGAGTTGCGCAGCCTCCAATTGTCATTTTTCAGCTGCATTCCCCCACCTGGTTTTCAGGGTCATTCCCCCAGGTGCAGCATCCTATCCTCGATTTTTTAGCATAGGTTGTAGAACATAATCAAGCCTGTGCCTTTCTTTTTCT
>JAJYIF010000040.1 GCA_021790195.1 Nitrospirota bacterium | reverse complement strand
AACCGCTCATCAGGTGGGGGAATGACCTGAAAAAGTGGAGGAATGCTCCTGAAAAAGGGTGGGGGAATGGTCTTGAAAAACTATCCCTTCAAATGGGGGAATGCTCGTGAAAAATCACAGTCCTGCAATTACGGTTTTCAATTGCCGGTCTGGGAGAACAAGATGCCGGCGTGGAGGGACTGATATGAAGAATCTGATCAGTATATCGATTGTTTTAATAGTCCTTCTCTTTTTGGCGGCCCCCGTGAGCGCCCAAACCGACCAGACCTCGACGAATCCTCCGCTGTCACAGCCCCTGGTCCGCGAGGGCGATTTTGCCGTGGCATTGGCTGACTCGCTGAAACTCGGCCAGGCTGCGGACGAAACCGAGGCGGAGAATATGTTAAGCGAGGCAGGGATAGCGCCCCGCAACGGCTGGATTGCGGATTACCCGGTCACACCGGATATTATCGGAGAATTGCAGACCACAGTGGGCGAAGCGGCTGATGCAGGCAAATTGTCTATGAGGAAGGATGAGGCCCTGAAGGCCTTTCAGAGCGTAATGATCCAGCAGAACCTGGATGTGAGTATGGACACCTCCGGTCTCGAGGTTGGAGACACATCCGGCGCAGAGTATGCCGATCCCACAGTCATAAACAACTATTATTCTGACGAGGGTCCGCCGGTGGTCACGTATTATGCCCCTCCTCCTGATTACACGTATTTGTACACCTGGGTGCCTTATCCGTTTTGGTGGTGGAATTCCTGGTTCCCCGGATTTTTTGTCCTGACAGACTTTCATGTGAGAGTGCATGACCACGGTCATTGGTATGACCACGGCAAGCATGACCGCGGCCATGGTGAATTTGTCAGCAATCACTACCGCGATCCGCGCTCGGGCAGGATGTCACGCATAGACCCCACAAACAGGTCCAGAGGGGGAACGCTTCCCCCGACGGGTCGCACGAGTTGGTCCAGTCCTGCAGGGCAGAGCGGGGCCCGTTCGATTATCCGCCGCAGTCCATTGACCAGAACGCCCGCCGCAACGACAGGCCGAATGCCCTCTGTAAAGACCGGCAAGACGCCGGCCGGGACAACCGGTCATGCACCGGCCGTAAGATCCGGCCAGGAATACAGGGGTTTCGGCAGCCCGAGATCTTCTGTAGGTACCAGATCCAGCGTATTTGACCGTTCCCGAAACAGCAATGTCGAGCGGTCTTCAGGAAACCGCGGAGTCCAAAGCCGCACAAATGCCGGGCAGACCCCGAGCAGGGGCTCCATCAGCGGAGGGTCCGGTCGCGGAGGCTGGACGGGAGGATCTCGCAGCAGTGGCGGCGGAGGTGGAGGGTCCCGCAGTGGCGGAGGGCGTCGCTGACCGGACCGATGATATTATCGAGACCGGACGACAAGGGCAGCGGTGAACATATATCATCGAAACATGGAGGAACCTGAGATGTTTAGAGATAATACCCTTTCGGAAAAGTCTTTGCATTTCATCTATAGATCAGCAGTCCTCACATGCTGCTTCATTGTAATCTTCTCTTTCAGTATTCTTGCCTCTGCTCAGGATACAAAGCAGAGGACTTTCAAGTCCCCGAAACAGGCATTCAAAGCGCTTGTAGATGCGGCCAGGGACAATGACACCGCCGGGCTCCTGGCCATTTTTGGACCGGAAGGCAAGGATATCATTTCTTCGGGAGATGCGGTTGCGGATGAAGGGGCGCGGGATCGTTTCGTCAGGGCAGCCGGAGAGGCGACCAGCTTTTCACGCCTGAACAGCAAGACCGTGAAGGTTGTAATCGGAAAGGACAAGTGGTCTTTTCCCGTCCTTATAGTGAAGTCGGGGAAAGACTGGGTCTTTGCCACCAAGGACGGAAAGGATGAGGTGCTCACCCGGAGGATCGGCCGGAATGAGTTGAATACGATCCAGTTCTGTCTGACGTATGTGAAAGCGCAGCGCGAGTATGCCGCCAAGGACCGGAATGGCGACGGAGTGCTTCAGTTCGCCCAGCACTTTCTGAGCAACAAGGACAAGAAGGACGGCCTGTACTGGGAAGCCGCATCAGGGGAGGATATGAGCCCGCTGGGTCCCTTGGTCGCCCATGCCTCGGAAGAGGGATATCCGGTCAAGAAGACGGGAAGGCCTACGCCGTATCACGGATATTACCTCAAGATCCTGAAGGCCCAGGGAGAAAACGCCCCTGGCGGTGAGATGGATTATATAAGCGGCGGGAAGATGGTGCGGGGTTTCGGACTCCTCGCATACCCGCATCCGTTAGACTATTTTCTGGCGGAAATGACACCTATTACTTCCAATACGGAAATGACATTTATTACTTCCAACGGTTAGGAATTGTCCCGCCAAAACTTAAGTCGATGGCTTCACATCTCCTATGAGGCGGTCGGAAATGACTTTTCTTGCATGAAAAAGAGTAACTTCCTCACAGAAGCAAACGGTTGCAGCCATCCTAAACAGTCTATCGGTTACGAGCGGAAATCTTCATGAGCGGGAAACATCCTCATTGTCCTTAACTCCATTACAATATGAGTGAAGAATGAAGATTTGACCCCGTTCCTTTTCCTTCTTTTTCTCTTAAGATTCCCCTCTCACAATGACACGAGTCGCTACGATATCGCCAGCGGGCTTGACGTCTACTGCTGGAGCACCGCTGACACGAAGACAAGCAACTTCCGGAAAACGCATTGCAACTAGAATTGAAGCCAGAACATGGGGTTTGGGTCCCATAGGAACAAGTGTAATTTCTCCGTCAGGACGATGGGGGGCAATCGTTTCAGCAAGTTGTCGATAGCACGCCTCTATACTCGCTATAGGCAACTCGAGTACATCTTTCGTTTTTGGATTGCCGATAAGGTCCTTGTTTATTTCTCGTGTCTTGGCGGCGTACTCTTCAGACGAGCCAGGTGATGCTAGAAATGCATAAACGGTGTCTGCCTCAAGCCGATCAAGAACGCAAAGAGTGGCCGAGCCGTAAAAGCCGAGACCAAATACTGCGACCGACTCACGCAGTCGATAAGCCCGACCTTCGCATCCCGGCAGCGGTACCATACCTCTGATGACCATAGGCGGAGTTTCTTCCTCATAGCTACCCATTGCATAAACAAAGTCTATGATCACCTCTCTGCGGCCCGCCGCAAAACGAGCCCAATTGAGAACAGCGGTATACCAAAGACGTGACATGGATGAGTAGTCAAGGATAATATGAAGAGGGCGATCAAGTGCCTGCATGATCCCGTGGAGATGTTCATATATGGGCTTTTCATCGTCGCCGCTCAAGGGAATTGGTTCACGATGCCAGCGCTTCCAGTAAAATACATCATTCTCATGCCTGTTTCCGGCATGCGGCTCTTCCGTGAAACCGAAAATAAATGGATTAGTAACCTTGCTCGGATTAATCAATCCGGCCGTGTGAATACACCTCGCTTCATACCCACTGGCAAATATGGCAATATCGTATTGTGCCTCGCATATGGCATCAAAATCAGTGTCCAGCACTCGGAGTGATATCATAAGTCTCCTTTATCTAACAGGGAGAGTTGGTCATGATCATCTTTTGTTAATATCTCCTTTTCTGTCTGCCTCTTCTCATAAAATCTTTCGATTGCAGTTAGGCTCGCAGCCTGCCCCCTTCTTGGAAGAAGCAGAAACCGCGGGGCTAAAGCATAAGCCAAATGAAACGTGCCCTCCCGCCACGGCATCTCGTCTGGATTTCCAGAGCCAAGGTTCGGATACAGAAGTCCGTTGCCAACCGCAACGCAAACAAGGCGCCAGTCTTTGTCAGAAATAGAAGCATCAATTGTTACCGAGGTTACTTGGTCAGTCGTTAACGGCCGCTCAAGAAAGTTCCATTGCATATACTGCCCTAGCATACAAAGAAACGCATGTAATTCTGGACCCACATTCTCAAAACTACGCACCTTGTTCAGTGTACTGGCAGATAGCGTACGCATGGCCCGAGTCTGTTCTATAGGTGAAATCCAAGAGGTCTTGCGCCTCCCTCTCATTAGCTTTTTTTGTTCCCAAGATCTAAGCATGAGAAGTGCATTAAATATTCTAATCAGATGACGCGGGTTACCATCAGAACAACGAATGGCCATTCTCGCGCCAGAATAAGCGCTTAATGCTTTATTCCCTTTCAGCTCGTCAATTTCTTTGCGAAGCAATAAGGCACCGTGAATTTTTCTGCTTATTTCATCTCGGAATTTAGAGGTTCCTATCAACCGATGGGCCCGCGCAACAGTCTCCGGAGACGCATATTTCTCTAACAGTCTCATGTTGTCCGATTTAACATCCCATTCTTCTCTGCGCGGATCGAGAATTGCACTTTCACCTAATACGTCTACAGCACTCGGGGCTTCACGACGACTGGCTTCTGCGACACTGGCATCGGATGCCTCAAGGAGTTTCTTGAAAAGGGTTCGCCCAAAGCGCGTTCCGATCGAGCCTGAATCACCTGTAGTGCGCGCACTCAAAACTCGATCCGACTCCATATTAACGTATTGAAAATCGTCGCCATTAACCAGATCGGCCCCGATATTTGTTGCGACTGTATGACGGTAAGGCATGGTTGTCATTTTAATGAAGAGTTTGTCGGGGTATGCCCGCATGTGTGAATTAATAATGCGGAGGTCTATCTCCTCAAGAAATTCAGCTTCATCAATACAAAGAAGCCAAGTGCAATTGTCGTTTATGGAAAGAAGACGAGAAAGTTGCCTTATACCTTGGCGCAATGGAGCAAAAAGATCAGTGCCAAAAACTAGGCCCTCCGGCATTTCGCCGTCGGGAAGTTTCCCTGCTGCCCGCGCACGGAGAATCTGAATTTGTTTGCGATAGTCCGTATCCTCCAAATGACGACGAAGATGGAGAAGATTATCAAAGGCAAGCCCTGGCTCGACGATCCAGTCCTTCGAGAGATTGTTGACCAACTGCCTCTCATTAGCCGCCTGTTGTGCCTTCCCGGCTACATATGTCAAAATGCAGCTACTTGCAATAGGAATAAATGCGATGCAACTGGCAATATTTAAACGCCACTGAAACAGTTCTTCTCTTTCTTTTTCATTCAACCAAGATTTATTTTTAAGGCCACCAACCCATTCAAGGCGAGTGGGAAGATAAATTCCGATAAATTCTTGGTTGCGAATGGCCGAGCGAGCCCTGGGTTCTTCTCTAGTTTCAGCCAATAATGCGAGATGATCATGTGAAAGCATTTTGGCCAGTGCTGTTTTCCCCTGACCGCGGGCTCCCAGCAATACGTGATGCTTTGCAGACAGTAATCGCCAGAACGATTGGGTGGGAATGAATGTCTCAACCAATTCCTGTCTCGACAGGTTCCTAGCGTTGTCAACCTCAAAAAGATTCCGCCTGTGTCTTGGGGATTCGTCTTCCATCAACTTATCCTCCATTAGTAGAGTATAAGATCCTTCAGTGTTTGATACATGCTTTTCCGGCCCAGCCGGTCGGCCATCCTCTTAAACGCAGAAATTGCACTGTTGAGCGGGAGATGTTTTAGATCAGGGAATTCTTCCACGACTTGCTGCCACAGTATGTGATCGTGCGTTGTTAGCCATTGTCTAATGAAGGGCTCAAGGCGTGCGTCAAGTTCATTGGGCATGACATAACTCCCAAACGGAATAATGTGGTGAATGCCACTCGTCGATTCTTCACTTGGTATCCATCCCTTGCTGCGATTATTGCTCCAACTTGTAACTGTGCCTGTGATTCGGTTCTCGCTTCCTGCTCGCCCGGTTACTTCCACCAAATGAAACTGATTATCTATTGTCCCCGCCCATTCCGTGTCGATCTCGACGGAGAAACTACCTGAACACAGCACTGGAAGATGAGGATAGGTTGCGGTGCTATGTGTTTCGAATCGTGGATGATGCCTATGTCCATGGATGAGTAAATCGAAGCCACCTTCATGGAGAAGAGAAAGCAAAGCCTCGGCGTTTGTCATCAGACTGAAATCCGGCGTCCTGGGTATGGGCGCTGCGAAGTCAAGAGGATGATGATGGACAAGAAATAGGCGTAAACGACCGTCAGGTGGACCAATACTCGCAAGATATGCACGGATCGCATCGAGATGGGCGGGATCAGCGAGGCCGTGGTGGGCTCCATCTTCGGGCATAGGTGAATCGTGGCTGGCTGAGTTATAACCAACAGCAAGCAGATCTGGGAAATCCCAAACGATGAAATGAGGGGGTGAGAGAACGTCCCCTTGCCCTTGGTCCACGATCCTTCTGAAATGAAAATTAGCGTGCCCTATCGTTTCATATCTTTGTCCCCAGCGGACGCCAGTATGGTCACTCGGATCGTACATCGACCAGTCCACATCATGGTTTCCAGGTGCAAATATAATTTTGTCATGTAATATACCAAGGGCATCCGCCGCTTGCAAAACAAATTCTGAGGCAAGTTGTACTTCTTGCGGTCGCGCTTGATTGGTAAGGTCCCCGGGAAGAACAAGATAGTCTGCCGTAATGCGCTCACGCGAGACAAATTCGATGAACATCTGTCTGTAAGAGGCGTTGGTTTTCGCATCATATTTGGCACGATGCTTCCTTGGTGTGAGCGGTGGTTCGGGACAGAGATCCTTTGCCCGAGCAGCTAATCCGATATGAAGATCGCTCATCACAGCAAGCTTCAGCATAGTGGGCATTCCGCTGATTGATCTGAAATCACTATATTGGTTCTCCTATGGCAAAATAGGCTTTCACTTTGGCGTGCCGTGAGGGATTCACTTGTCACTTTCTATCCAGCAGTTCGCGGTTTGATACGAGTATCTCGACCGCCTTGCGACGATGCCATGCAAATCCGGCGACGCTGCGTTGTGTGTGTGCACGCCTAACATGCCAACCTCTAAATACTTCCAATGCCGCCCTACACATTGCGTAGCTCACAAGGAATGTCGCACCGCAACGATCAATCGTCAAGAGTGCAGCGGCCAGTCGATCAAGATCCTCCGTTCCGAAAGAGTCTGGGCCGTACTGGCGAAATATTCTACGATTATTGACAGCGTAAGGAGGATCCATATAGACGAAATCTCCGGACTTCACATCTTTGAGCGTTTCCTCGAAATCTCCCGCCCTTATATGCGCACAGGACAGGACCTTAGCTGCTTTGCTTAGATCATTCAGGGTGGGCAGTCGTCCGGTCTTCGATGCCGCGTACGGCACGTTGAACGTTCCTTTTGTATTCGTGCGGTAAAGACCATTAAAGCAAAATCGGTTCAGGTATACAAAATAAGCAGCTCGATCAAGCGGGGCTCGCTGCGCAGCGTATTCCTGGCGTATTTGGTAGTAAGCATCTTCTCCCAATGGCAGGCGAAGCAATCTGTTGTATACAGCCGCCGGGTGATCACGTATAGCACAAAACGTTTCGACAAGTGCTGTGTTGATGTCAGACAAGATCGCTTTAGGCGGCTCTATCGAAAAGAAAAGCGCTGCAGAACCCATAAAGGGTTCAACGTAACGAGCAAAGCCCTCGCCCCAATAAGGGAGAATTTTCGGAATAAGTCGCTTCTTGCTTCCCGCCCAACGGAGAAATGTATTGCTACTCATTATTTATGCCCGCCATTAAACCAAGAGAGACTTGCCGTATCTTGTGGCATGTAAAAAGGGACAAAGGTTTCACATATGTCAACATCTTCTACGTCTCTATCTAATTGAAGGAGGAGTGTTGCGCTTGGTTCGCAAGTAAAGAATGTTAGAGCATTCTGCAATTTGCCAGTATCCCCCTCAGATTGACTCCGACACACGGAATAAATCTCACCCACGGCTGTATTGTATTAAATTACTGATAGGTTTGGCAATAAATAGAACCCCGTGATCAACGTTTCAATCGGAACTCTACAGATTCGATGAACGACCCTGCGTGAGGTGTATCAGGTGCAGCCAAAAATGACCGACTAAAGGACGCCGAGTATCCAGCCTTCGATACCCGCCACAGTTCTTTCTTGCGGAGTTAACGCCGGACTCAAAAAAGTCTCAAGGGATTTGTCTAAGTCAGCTCTGCGAAGCCAGGCAGATACGGAATACGCAGCATGCTGGTCACCGTCACGATCGTTTTGTGGAAAGCGGCGCGCCCATAGCGATGGATAAACTTCTGCTACAACAGCCTTTGCCGGTGGCACTGCCCATCCGTCGAATGGCCAAAAATGCACGAGCCCTTCCGTGTTCAGACGCAAATATCGCAACCACGGCAAGCCTGCATGCGTTGATTTTGCAACGGAGCCTTGAATGTCAAACCTGAAGACTGATTTTGCCGTCACTGTCCACTCTTCTGTCAATCGTAACCACCTTGGATCCCCACTTCGTAATGCGCCATTCCCATGAATGCCGTCGCGAACGAAGTCGACGTACATATTTTCTCGATCCGTCGGCCAGTGCTCTTGAAAATCGTCAAGAAATGTCGGCCAATCGGGCAGCAATTGGTGGGTTTCAAAATAGCGCAAAGGGAATGAAAAGGCGTGATCAATTCCCACAATAGTAGGCAGGTCTCCAACAAGTTCCGTCTTGAGCCATTCAGCTATCCCACGACGTGTCCAGTAGCGCCTAGGACTGGGTGGCGGAGGTACCTCCTTTGGCAGAGTCTCCTTATTCGAAGAATATACTCGCAAGCCTCGCAGGCTCGATGAGGGTGTCTCAGCTCCTGAGTAGTCAATACCTATGTAGCGGTCGAATCTTGCCATAGAAGATCTCACTTAATTGGGACAAAAAGCAACTTCACTCTCAGAGGCCCTGCATAAGACTCATCGGGCTGGTCTCATTCGTATCTGAACTATTTTATGGGCATATCTAAGGACGGAGAGTATATCATCTCGCGTGATTGCATACTCTTGCATCACTTCTTCGTAGGTCATGCCAGCTGTCAATTTCCCCAAAACGAGAGCGACGGGAACGCGCGTTCCTTCTATCACCGGCTTTCCAGAATGTATTCGCTTGTCCGTAATTATACCTTTGGTCAGAAGCATAAGTCCTTCCTACTCTATTTAAGCATAACTACAATGTTCTGCACGAATGCCATGGATGGAGCAAAATACCCACCCAAGTCTCATCTCCATTTTACATCTTTGCAGTTATTAGACTCAGCAAACTCACTGACAACAGTTTCGTTGCCCCATAATTTCTTCCCTGCCCTATGGGGATAGTTCAGAAAATGCTCATTCCTTTCTTGAAAGTAACGGTCAATCGCCGCGACCGCCACTTCCACGGATGGATAGTCACTGTTGTGAATTATCGCTCTCGCCATGCCACTGAATATCGACTCAATGACATTTAGGAATTGTGCCGATTTAGGCAGCGGAGCAAGTTCAACAAGCGGAGTTTGAGCCTCTGCTCGATAGTCAGGCCGGTTTATGTCTTTCACCTTCTCGTAGAGGGCTTCTGAAGCATGCCAAGAAGCGGCATCCCAAGAAAGATACAGCCTATCACAACCTCTGTATTTCTTCAGCAAGACTTCGAGCAGTTTGATCATTTCCACAGTGTTTTTCGCTTTTGAATAAAAGTGGGTAACTTGGTTTTGAGACAATTCGAGAGCAGCTGTAACAATCAACCAACCTTTGGACTTCTGGAATTGAGGAACTTGCGGGTACTCGTTCGGACCAACTAATCTCTTGCCTCCCTTGACCTTAACCGCAAAAGGACCGAATTCGTCAATGGAACAGAAGCGGTCGTTCTCTCCAAGCGCTGACAGTATTGATTTGATGTGATCCAGCTTTTCCCTGTATTTAGGGTCGTTACTGGTTAAGACAGTTTTTGCCTTGCGCCATCTATATCCGACCTTTCTGATTACCTTGCTAACAAGATCCTTCGAGACGTGGATTCCATGTTTGGACAGGCACCTGCAAATATCTCCGAGCTTCCACGAAGTCCTGTTGATACCGTGGTCGGAAGGAGGAGAGTGAATAATCGAGAAGACAGCTGCTTTTATTGTTTCGTCCCCTTCTTTCGGTGCAGGTCCCCGATGCCCTAGGGAAAGGCTTGCTACCCCCATGTTGTTGAACTTCTTCCAGTCTCTGCAGATAGTTGCCTGGGATGTATTAAAGGTTTGACAGAGCGTAGATACGCGCAATTCGTGCATTTTACCCAGAATAACCAGAGCCTTTTTCCTCTCGTCCGGCGGACCGTTCGCAACCTTGCTCAATAACTCGATCGTAGCTTGCGGTCTGAGCCTCATTTCCTCTGTCCAAGATACAGTTTCCGGCCTTTTCATTGCTCGGATGAGCAAGTCAAGGCCTTCTATGTCCTTTTCCAATTTCGAGTAAGGTCGTTTCTGTTCAATTGCTGTAATCGATACCTCCATTCCTTGAGTTGGGGAGCGTCAGCGATTCTTGATTGGGCAAGGAAGCCCCTTTTCAATGCCTATACTTCATCTTAATGGACGATAGGGGATGTTTCTATGCGTGTACTGTTCAATCGAAGTACTGTCGAACATCTAAGTTCACGAGAACCTCGCAGTTATTGCATTAATGCTTGACTGTCGGTTGAGGAAGAGCCGATCGAGGTATTAGAGGTCAGTGCATGAAAGAAATGTCAGTTATTTTTTGGGATTCGACACCCCGGTCAGAATGTCGAAGGCGCGGACTTTTAGTGAACAAAACAAATCTACGCGGCAAACTCAATCAACTGGAAGAAGGTTTTCTTCTATGTCTGCCTTCGGTACCAAGAAAGTCCTTCCAGTCGGTCCAGCCTACTTCTTTATATATTCGTTCAGGAACTGACGGAATACTTTCAGGTTTCTTGGGCTTGTCTGGGTATTTGCCAGCGATATAAGCCTTCCATTGCATGCCACTCTTGAGTCCCAACTTCCTGGCAAAGGTTCTTGCCTCATGATAGGATACAAATGATGGCGCCCACTTTCTGATGTTTCCGCTGCCGAGCCAATCTCCCCAAGTCTTCCATCCTTTTCCGGCATAAACGCCATAAGGGCCACTAGGTATGTCGGCCGGTTTTTGAGGCAGATGTCTTAAATCACCCCTACAATACGCCACCCAGGCCCCATGGTTCTTCAGCCCCAACTGATGAACAAATCGTTCGGCATCCTTATATGGTCTCCAGCCTTCAAGTCTCGGCCTGACGATCCCTAAGAAATCAGCCCAATTCTTCCATCCTGAACGACGGTATACGGTATTTACGCTCTTAGGAAGAATCCCAGGTTTTACTGTGTCCCAAAAAATAAAATATTCGTGTTGACTTCTGAGCCCCAAACCCCGAACATATTCGCGAGCTAAATTGAATGGCAGATGGATCTTCGGACGAGATGACGGATTATGGGTGCCAAGCCAATCACCATAATCAATCCATCCAGCGCTTTTATAAACGATATGGGGATGTGGAGGAATATCATACGGACGCTCTACAGGAGCATCAAATTTACCGGAACACCACTTAAAGAACTCTTTTGAACTCCGAAATCCCATGCACCGAACAAATTCCCTGGCATCATCAAATTCGCGCCATTCAATCCTATGAAATCTTCTAGTCGCAAGGAAATCGGCCCACGTAGTCCAGCCCTTAGTTTTGTACGCACGATCTGGATTGAATGGAAGAAAAATAAGACGGTGTTTCCTGCAAAACGCATGATATTGATCGCCAGATTTTATCCCTTGCCTTTGAACAAAATCTTTTGCCTCCTTGTATGAAAGGAAATAAGAGGATTTGTCAGGAATATAGCTTGTTCCAAGCCAGTCCGGCCAGTGGATCCAGCCGGATTTCCTATAGACAGAATCCGGCCTATTGGGAATGTCGTCAGGTTTCGGAGGAAGTTCAGGCTTTCTGCCCACAACGTAGTCATGCCACTGCATATGATTTGAGAAGCCTAGCTTGCGAGCAAAGGAACGGGCGGCCTCGAACGGACGCCACCGGGATGGTACCTTTTTATGTCTGGTACTCTTAATCGGTCGCTGGGAACGAACAGTTTCCTGCAGAATTCCTGTAATCATTCTCAATAGAACCTATAGCAATATTACCACTTGTGTCTTGTCTGATAAAAGGAGATTTGCCAACGCGCGAATCGTACGATAAATCGTAAACTGACATGCAACTTGATATTGCACTTATCTTTCTCTTGACATCTGCGTAGTTATTTGCTATTTTTTGAATAGTTGTTTAATCAATCACATTAACTATGATATCAACAACTGTGTTATTTGGGTATTTTGACAATCTGACATAATTAGAGCCTAAAGGGAGGCTGTTATGCCAAAACACCTTTCTTCTCCGAAATCTTCGGGGCTTCGCCCCCTTCCATTGACACTGTCTCTTTCCAGACCGACCGAAAGCCTTTGTAGTTATCTTGCCAGACTACACGCAACCCACTCATGCGAGGCTTCCTTCAGAAAAACATCAAGAAATATCCCTGCAGCGTCTAGAGGAAAGTATTTAAATAATCTTCAGGCGGGAAACAAAAATAGGAACAACGAACCTATTAAGAAATCGTAAGAAAATATATGAAGAAGGTCATCCTTCTCTTCAGAGTAGCACCCTATATCCCCTGGAACCAATCGGGGTCGGTACCCCGGATGTCGAGGGTATCCATAGCTACTCTGCGCGGTTATCCATGGCTCATCACATCAAAATGAGTGATCTCGTGGAACTGGTGGTCCAGGCTCCGACTGAACCAAAATCGGCAGATCTCACCCTAAGGGAACCAGCAAAGTGGGCGTCTGTTCCTGATTTCATCTTTAGAAACTACCACTACGTTCGAGACCTGGAATCTTTAACAGGTCGCGACGATCTCATAAGCCTTACCGCGCTCCAGTGGCTCTGTCTGACGGGTCACTACTTGACCAGAAAGTCACGTGCCTGGTGCCCAAAGTGTTTCCAAGAGTGGATGGCCCAGGGCTTGCCCATTTATGAAAAATTTGTATGGACCATTGAAATGGTCAAACTATGCAACCGTCATCTCGTACCTCTCGTTATCCACTGTCCTCATAAAGACTGCAACAAAACTTTGCCGCTCGTTGACAAACTCATGAACCCCGGGTTTTGTTCCCGATGTCATCGCTGGCTTGGCGTTGAATCAAGTCTCCCCCTTGATCTTTCGACATCCTCAAAACGTAATTCCAGAATTAGATATACGCAACTCATATCCAAACCCACATCGGAGCTTCCAAAATCAAGATTGATGGCTTTCGGGGCCGATAAAATCATCTCCTCACGCGGAGGATGCGCTCGAGGTCCACACCATTGGCACTTTTGCCTCACTGATAGGGAGTGGCAGATATGGCTTGTGCGTTCAATTGGAGATCTGCATGTGAAGCTGCCGCACATTATATCGCGGTCACGACAGATCGATATCCCGGGAGCCATACAGAGATATGTAAGTCTTGCATTTGACGGCAACTACCATGAACTTGCAGCTCGTCTGAACTTGCCAGTGTCAACAATATCAGATTGGTGTAATGAACGTTCCATCTTTTTCAATATAGAAAATCTGTTTTATCTTTGCAGATGTTTGAATATAAACCCATCTTCATTCATCACCGAGGAATGGCACGATCAAAAACTACGCAATCTGTCGAATATGCTTTATAACAGAATCTCTCTTGACAAAGATTTAACTCTCACCAAAGCTTATCGGACTCTTTCTTCACGAATCGGAAGGTACCTGGATGATGACATGCCTCCATATTCCCTCGATGAAATTGCGGAATCCCTTGGTTATAACCAAGACTTTTTACTCCGCTTCTTCCCTGAGAGTTGCAAATCGATAATTACGCGGTTCGCCACTATAAAGACGAATACCCACATACAGACGCTGAGAAATCACAGGAACGAGGTCAGAAATGCTGTCTTGGAAAGCGTTCGTTATGGAGAAATGCCAAGGCTATCAGAAATCAAACGCAAATTGACCTCTCCGGACAGCATAAAAAATAAGCTGGTACTTTCTGCATGGCATCAGGCGCTGCACGAACTGGGCATAAAACCTTACAACGAGGAGCCGTCGGAACTCTTGCTTTGACAAATGTGATTGATTATGCCGAGCGATCTCTTTAAAGATGTTTTGAATTCATTGACATGCACGACACTCTTCTGCCTTGAACCAATCGGCGTCGGAACCTATTACGTAGAAAGCCTCGCCAGCTATTTGTGCAGGCTCGCACATAGTCATAGCATCTATGTCGGCACATTGATGACTGACATTGCACCGCTTCTTGGAAATTCCCTGGTGGCAAGCTTGAAAAGGGGGAGCAGTCGCTTATACGAACGTCCAGGCTTGTTCATAGGGCACAATGATTTTACGCTGAAGCTCGTCAATGCTCTCGAATACCTAACCGGTCGCAAGGATCTTATCTACTTAACCCTGTTATCTTGGAGGCATCTCATTGACATCAAGGGGATCCTTAAAGAAGTACGTTCGTGGTGCCCGATATGTTTTGCAGAGTGGCAAAGAAAGAAGGAGCCACTCTATGAACCCTTGATTTGGGCACTGAAATTTATATCGGTTTGTCCTGTTCACCAGTGTAGACTTCTTTCCTTCTGTGCCGTTTGCAAACGAACTCAGCCTTTGTTAACACGTACGACAAGACCGGGATACTGCGCCATATGCAAATCGCCGTTATGGAAGGAAACAAATGCCGACGAGGTTCGAGCAAAGATCGATGATTACGACAATTGGGTATTGAAAAACATCATGGCTCTGCTTGCGCAGACTCCACTTTTAAAGCACATACTGCTTCAAAAGATCGTCATGGACAATCTGACGGCATACATCCGAAGTTTTCCCGATGCATCATCGTTCGCCTCCGCCTCTGGAATACCGCACTGCACGGCAACACGTTGGGTCAGGGGAGAGTCTTTTTCTTCGTTTTATCATCTCCTGCAGATTTGTTACGTAACAGAAACGCCGCTCA
Source organism: Nitrospirota bacterium (assembly GCA_021790195.1). GTDB lineage: Bacteria > Nitrospirota > Thermodesulfovibrionia > Thermodesulfovibrionales > UBA9159 > JAJYIF01. The sequence continues at coordinate 11,555 of JAJYIF010000040.1, read as the reverse complement.
TGAAGCTGTTCAATAAAGGATCCTTGAATCACAGGGACCGCCTGAAACCGCCCCCAATTCGAACCCAGCCTATCCGCACAAGGAACGAATTTGACGGCACCAGGGTACGAAAACACCTTGAAGACCACTTGTCCGCAGACGTGAATAGCCAAATTACGATGAACCGGGTTTCGCAGACTTTGGGGATTTCGAAGAAGACCCTGTATCTACATTTTCCGGAATTATGTCGTCGAATTGCAGAACAGGCTGCAAAGCGGAGAAGGGAAGTCTCTCAGGCACGGTTGGAACAGGAATGCCTATTTGTGGAAAAGGTCTGCAGACAACTGCATCTTGCTGATGTTTATCCGAGCTTTGAGTCAGTCGAGGCGGCATGTCCAAGAAAGGCAATATTGAGAGCAAAGGAGGTGAAGACCGCGTGGCATAGAACAATGAAACAGCTGGGGCTTTGGACAAACCAAACCCAAGAGGAGGTTTAAATGCGAAAGGAAAGACGGACGTTTCAATTGGCTAATATCGACCACTTGCAGTTGGATCTAGAAGTCAAAGATTGTTCAAGAAAGAAAGTCTTTAAGCCAGACCTTTATGTGATGCAGGATTGCCTTTCAAAGAGAGTGCTTTCCGTAATGATGCTCAGGCATTCGCCAACCGGACCAGAATTAATAACACTGTATCCCCCACATGCAATTCAACCTCACAGAATCATTGCAGACGGAGGACCCGGTATCCGTCCTGCAAAGAGTGCGCCCAGTCCTGACAACGTGTCGAAAAGTGCAAAACCTAAGAAGAAAAGGAAGACCCGCCTCAGGGACAAATTTCCCAGCTTTAAGATGGACAGGACTGTCCAAAAAAAGAGCCTGATTACACCTGAATATCTAAAAGCAATTATCTCCTCGGAGCTATCGAAAAGAAAGAATATCTCCGGCAAGGAGGACAAAAATGCTGACTGATAAAGAACTTCAGAACTGGTGTGTGAGAAATAAGAAGTCCAAGAAGACCATAAAAGTGATCGCTAATGTTCGTTCCTCTCCGCCAGCGCGGCGTGTAGAAAGTAATTTCCACAATGTATGCGGCAGATTCCCGAGCAAGAAGATGGGCCACACGATCCAATTCGAGAGCCGTACGCTCGAACTGGCCTTCATTTACATGTGTGAATACGACCCCAACGTGCTGGAATTTTGGGATCAGCCTCCCCGCTACTCCTCTTTCTATACGTATAAAGATCGCAAGCGCGGCGTCCACTGCACCTCGGATTTCTTTCTTATCCTGCGAGATCGTGCCGGCTGGGTAGAGTGCAAAACTGAGCAGAGACTTGAGAATCTTGCTGAAAAACCTACGCGAGTCTACTACAAGGATGAGGATGGACTCTGGCACTATCAACCCGGCGAAAACTATGCAAGACAATTCGACTTGTTCTTCGAAGTGCGCTCATCGGCACAGATAGATCCGACCCTAATAAGGAATATGCACTTCCTGGAGGACTATTTCGATGAAAAAGACGAGTCCTGAAATAGAAAACAGCATTGTTGCTCAAGCCAGTGATAATCCGGGCATCACGCTCGAGAATCTTATCATAGCGGTGGGCCTTCAGCATACGGATGACATCTACAGGCTTATTACGAGAGGAGTGATCTACGTAGATCTATATGCAGCCGCTTTGGCAGAGCCCGAAACGGTTTTCGTTTTTAAAAATAAGCTATTGGCAGAGGCATATTCACTCTCCGTCTCTGAATCCCTATGCACACAAGAAACCACGGGGACTCTTATATGGGAACAAGGAGCCTATGTGCTTCTTGACGGAAAACCGTTCAGGATCTCATTAATAGGAGAAACGAAGACATACTTGGAGTCGCCGGAAAAGGAACTTATAGATCTTGACCATCAAAAGGTTGAATTACTTGTGAAACGTGGCGATCTGAAAGGGGTCAAAGTTCAGGATAATAATACTGACGATACCCTCAAGAAGAAACTCCGCTCGGCATCCGACAAAGACATAGCTATGGCAATTCGCGACATAAAAATAGTAAGGGCATATATAAACGGTGATGATACTACCGAGCTTTTCGAAGGTAAGCCAAAGTCACTTCGCACCGTGCAGAGGTGGGTACATAAATATAGAGAAGCGCTGTCCCTGAATAACGATCCTGTTATTGAGATGTTGCCAGAGAAGAAAGGGCCTAAAGTGCGTAAGATGTCCGAGGACGAGTTGAAATTCATGCACGGAATAATCGAGAAGGAGTACGAAAATGACATTCAAATAGATAAACAAACAGTCTATGGTGTTTACGTCATCAAATGCGAAGAACTTGGCCAGAGTCCAAGATGTTACAAAATACTCTCGGCAGAGATAGACAAAAGGCCGGCTTACGAGAAAACAAAGAAAAGACAGGGGCACAAGGCCGCTTACAAGCATCAGATTTATTATTGGCGCTTGAAACGTTCTACCCCACGCCATGGGGACCGTCCCTTTGAGATTTGTCATCTGGACCACACTCAGATTGATTTGGAATTGCTTTCTGAGGTGGGAGACAATTTTGGCCGCCCATGGTTGACCTTCTTGATAGATGCATATTCTCGGCGCATACTCGCGTTTTACCTCGCCTATCACAGACCGAACACTATTTCGTGCATTATGACTCTGCGCTATTGCGTACAGAAGTTTTGCAGGTTGCCGCGTACAATTGTGGTGGATGGCGGCAAAGAGTTCGGAAGCGCTCATTTTGAGAGATTTCTCGGTCGCCATGATTGCATGCCGGAAAGTCGACCTAAAGAGGAATCCAACTTCGGATCGGTCGGCGAGCGCATCTTTGGAACAACCAAGACAGGGTTTTTCAATAAATTAAACGGAAATACACAAAATACAAAGAACGTGCGTGAGTTAACTAAAGCGACGGATCCGAAAAGACTTGCGGTGTGGGTACTGCGTAATACTGTCCAGAATCTTATTGAATTCATTGACTTGTACGAGACAAAACGCCATCCCGCCTTAGGACAGAGTCCTTTAGACGCCTTCTCTCACGGCATGATCTGGTCCGGTCAACGGCCCTCACGGTTGACACTGTACGACGAAGAGTTCATTATGGATACCTTACCACCGACCAGAAAGGGAACCTCGAAGATTATTCCTGGCAGGGGATTCAGAATGTACGACAACTACTATTGGAATGAAGCCTTCATGCTGCCCGGTATTGAGGGCTCCGAACCACCAACCAAAAGGGAGCCGCTAAATATCGGTATCGGCTATGCCCGCATCAATAATAAGTGGATCATGTGTAAATCAGAACATTTTGACGCCTTTCAGGGGAAATCGGAGAGAGAAATACAGATAACCTCTGAAGTCATCAGAAAGCTTAAGCAAGCCGTCAAGGGCGATTTTAAGGACAATGCGAAACGACTTGCGGCTTTTTATCTGGCCAAGAAAGACCAGGGATTCAAGCAGATTCAGGAGCAACAAATGAAGGATGATGAACAGAGAAAGATTCTCAAGTCATTTGAGACAAATCCAGGGAACAATGGCAAAAGAAATAACGGCAACGGGGGTAACGGGAATGGCGGCAATGGCTCACATGCCCCGGATGTTCAGAATAATCCATTGACGGATAGCGATACGCCCGACGAAACCTGCGACGATATCGAATCATATGGAGATTTTGAATGACCTACCTTAAATCGGAATTCCCGGAAAAGATGAGATATGCATCCCCCGATGAAAAGAAGGAGTATTTCAAGTCGGTCGTAAAACCGCATCAATTCTTTCAAGACGCGGTCAAAGAGATCATGAGCGTCCTGAAATCGGGGCGGGCTAATCTGATCTTTGTATGCGGGCCTCCGGGTGTTGGGAAAGAAGCCCTCGCCTATAGATTGATCGAGATCATCTATGAACTTATGTTGCCAGAACTGAAGAACGATCCCGGGAGAATACCGGTTGGCATGATCTCCCTCAGGGCTCCTGGCTCCTCAAGGCCGACATGGCCCATGATACACAGAAAAGCGATGCTGGCCATGAATGAACCTCTTGTCGACAAGAAAGTCGATTACAAGGGTATCTTCGATGGAAAGGGGCTGGCCACTGGGAAAAGGAACCGTTCAAATACCTTGCCAGTGCTGCTTGATGCCCATATTGAAACGCTTAAGCAGCGTAAACCGTATGCCTTCATCTTCAATGAAGCCCAACATCTCACTTTGGTGGCAAATGCACAGAGGCTAGTGCATAATCTTGAATACGTAAAGACCATTGCCGATGAATCTAAAGTGCCACACATCCTGATAGGCACCTATACTCTTTATGAATTCAAGATCAGGAGTGGGCAAATAATAAGACGGAGCAAGAATATTCATTTTCCGCGCTATCGAGCCGATGTGCCGGAAGAACTTGAAATCTTCAAGAAGATTCTTGTTACTCTTCTCAGGCAGCTTCCACTTGAGAAGGTTCCCGATCCAGCCGCGAACGGCATGCTGGAATTCTTCATCGCGAGATGCGTCGGATGTGTAGGGATATTGAGAGACTGGCTAGTGGATGCACTGAGCAAGACCTTGGAGTTAGGCCTTACTGAGCTGACCTATGAGATACTGGAGATGACTGCGCTGCCGGAGAGTGAATGCCTGTTGTTGACAATGGGCGCAATGAAAGGGGAGCAGCTGATCGCAGGGCCAAAAAACGCTCACAGCCTCTTGTGGCAAGTCTTAGGTTTCGAGGAGGCGGACAGCGACCTTAAGGTTATTCTGGATCAGTATTTCAGCCCGTACTTCAAATTAAACAAGCCCGAGAAGAAAGGGAACCGCAGACCAGGAGTTCGTAATCCAACGAGAGACCCAGTAGGAGTGCCATTATGTTAGCATTACCAGGGTTCACTTCACGCTTCGATAGTCAATTTCGAGCTGTACTATTGCGGCAGCGTTTACGTATAGCACCGACTTATCTACACTGATGCAAATTTGAGACAGTTACACTTTCTGGTACTAACATGCCGTCCTTGGTCGGAAGGCATGACGAGATGTACATCCAGAAAGAGAAATTCGAAGGCCTCCTGCATTTTGGAGATGTTCTATCGGAAAGCAACAGAAATGCCCCGGCCTTTTATGATACTCACACTTATAGTTTTTGCTTTCTCCGTTCGAAAGCATGGCAGATGAACTCGGAAGCACCCTGCTGATCCACGCGAGTAAGAATGCAGGAGATTTCTTCCGAAGAATCCTCATCTTTCTGACATAGGATACAAAGACCAGGCTTAGGAACAAGGTCTGGATTGACTGGAGTTCCGTCGTCGTTAAAAAAACCGTGAATTGATTCATCGCCTCTCATATCATTTGCTCGTTGAGCAGTTTATTCAATCTCAGTGTTGACTATCGCCCATGTCTTCCATGTCCCCTATTTCGATTTTATATATCTCTCAAGTTCTTCGTAAAACCCTTCATGACTACCGAAGGTATAAAGATACAGAGCCTTCTTCTTAAAAGCGGGTTCGTAAGAAAGCAGAAATAACTGCTTTTTGTATTTGAATTTTAAAACCCTGATTCCTTGCAATGTCCCTTTCTTAGGGTCACCAAGCAAAGGATCTTTCAATATCGCGTGGACCTGGTCATCAAGCTCTCGTTGAAAAGCAGGGAATTGCTTCTTTTTCTTTTTCAAAAAGAGAGGTGAGGCTATTGGTGAAAGACTCACCTGAGCACACCGAATTTATATGGTTTACCAAGTCCGGCTTTTATCTCTTCTCGCGCCTCGATTGTTTCCCTAATAAAGGAATAAGGGAGGTCAGGATTATCTTCAACCTCCATGGCTACTGTAATATATTCTTCAACTTGATTTGTGATTGTACGTCTATGCGCCCTTGCCCTTGCAGATATCTTTCTTACCATATCGTCACTGAGTCTCAAAGATGTTGCCTTCTTCATATGACCTCCCTATAAGGAGGATACTACATTGAAATACATCGCGTCAAGTTTCACTTCGAACTATTTATGTTCAGGTGCATCCGCAAATTTGAGCGGCCTTGCTTTCGGCGCCCTTCGATCGAAAAGACGACGGGAAAAGAGTCCCCACACGTCCAAGTTCTTCTTCCCGTAGCACGCACCTTTGGTATTTGATATACTGCTTCAAAGTAGGACGTATGATCAACAAAATTGTTCCTTTCAGATGCTCAAGCTGCAATGTTCAGTTTTCGCCTGAGCACGGCGGCCAATGTCATAAGTGCCATAGAATATTCTGCACCAACCATCTATTTCGACTCAAAGAAGGAAACAAACTGATCCTTACATGTGAAGAGTGTGGCGGTTCCGGAGGCAAGAGGAAGAGAAACTATATTTTGAAGATTAAAGAGAAGCTTGGAGGCACAAAGCAGGTAAAATGAAAACGCAAGCTAAGTGCTTACTGTCCCGGCGAAAAGATCCTGCTGGTCGCTCTCAGATGAGGTTTATAGTCGGCTGGAAGTGTCGTGTCGAAGGCCAGATCTATTCCCCACTTTCTTCCTGTGCTAAATTATGGAACTTGTCCGGCAGATATGTCTGTCCAAGTTTTCCATAGACGTACCCCCATTCTCGGAGGGACTGTCTTTCAGGGGGGGAAGCAGACAGAATGTTGCGAGGTTAGAAATACGATAAAAAAGCAGAAAATACTACTTTGCCTCCAGACAGGCCTTCACTTCCAAATATGTTTCTGCCCTCTCAATAAAGTGTTTTCTGTTTTTCTTCCAATATTCTTCTAATGAATATGACGCCTGCTTTTCTTGCACTCCTTGTTCGCATAACTTCGCATAGGCAAGTTCACATACCTTCCTTGCTATTTCTTCAACTGTCATTCTAATCTTCCTTCATTTGGCTGAATTACTCATCTTTCTTTTTAGCAACTGTCCTAATAAATATCTCCACAACCTTGGGGTCAAACTGAATGCCCGAAAGTGAGATAATATACTCTCTCGCTTTCTCCTCACTCCATGCTGGGCGATAAGGGCGGTTCGATCGAAGCGCGTCCCATACGTCAACCACAGCGAAAATCCGCGCGCAAAGGGGTATCTGCTCCCCCATGAGTCCTCTAGGATAACCGCTCCCGTCCCACTTTTCGTGATGGCAATAAGGTATGTCAAGAGCTGGTCTCAGGTAAGCTATTGGATAGAGAAGGTCATATGCATAAACAGGATGCTGTCGCATGATCTTCCATTCCTCCTCCGTGAGGGGCCCCGCTTTTAAAAGGACCGCATCCGGTATTCCCAATTTACCCATGTCATGGAGAAGCGCACCCCTTCGCGCATTCACAAGTTCATCTTCATTTATCCCCATTTCACGGGCGATCTTTATGGTCATCTCTGTTACCCGTTGGGAGTGTCCCTCTGTCTCTTTGTCTCGGTAGTCAAGGGCCCGCGACCAGCCCTCAATGGTACTGTCATATGCCAGCGAAAGATCCATATTGGAACGTTCGAGGTCATTGAAGAGCGAGCTGTTGTCTATCGCAATCGCCGCCTGCAGGGCAAGTGCTCCGAGAAATTCAAACCATTCCTCATCCGGTTCAAGACGGCTTCTGTGAAAGATCTCCAATACACCCTTTACACGCCCTTTTGCAACAAGAGGTACTCCGAAATACGTTACAAAGTCCTCCCCTTCGAGAAGCCCCAATTGTGTGAATCCCGTATCTTCTTTAGTCAGATCAGGAACGCTTACAATACGATTCTCAAGCGCCGCGATGCCTGCATATCCTTCTCCAAGACGAACGTGACTGTGCCTTAGCGCATCGGTCCTAAAACCATGATGGGCTGTATATTCCAGGAGCCCGGAGCGCGGGTTTAGCAGAAGCACATTTACCGCGTCCACACTTAACTGGGTTATCACGTGGTCTATGAAGACTCTGAAAGTTACCCTGATGTCGAGGCTTGAACTTATTGCGAGATCTATGGAGCGCAAGGATGATAGCCTCTGCAGCTGGCGCTGTATCCGTTCTTCCGCCCGCTTGTTGTCGGTGACATCCATGAGAGAAAAAACCAGGAATTCCACCTCATTTGCCGAGTCCAGGATAGGGGTCAGAGTCCAATCCCAGTAAGTTGTTCCCCATTCTGGGTGGTCCGGAAAGACAAACGGCCTCGCTACTGCCTGAAAAGGTTCCTTACTCTGAACAACCCGCTCGAAGATCATCCTGGCATCCGAGGGGTAGAACTCAAAATGGTTGTGGCCGGTAAATTCAGAGATGTCTCGTTGACATGCTCTTGCATATGCCTCGTTCACCCTGATAAAATTAAACTTTCTGTCAAGAATGACCAAAGGTGTCACTGAATAAGAGAAGAATGAATCCAATATCCTCCTCTGTTCACTCAGGGTCTTTTCCACCTTCTTGTATTCCGTGATATCCCTTGCGGTCCCGAAAATATAGCCATGGCCTTCATATTCAAAATAGTCTGAAGATATCTGGACCGGGTAAATGCGCCCATCCCTTGCTCTGTGCCTCGATTCAAACCATAAAGAGCCTTTGTCTTTCACCTCATGCCAGTGACCGGGCCAGACATCCATCTGGAAATCGGGGTCAATGTCGCTGATCCCGAGCTTTAGGAGCTCCTCTCTCGAATAGCCAAGAGACCTGCATGCGGCCTCATTCACGAAATGGATGCGGGCATGGTCATCCAGAATAAGAACCTCTTCGCTCACATGATTGAGCGCAAAGAGCATGCGAACAAGATCATGCTCTGTCTTCTTGCGCTCGGTAATGTCTCTTGCAATAGCCGATGCGCCGACAATCTCCCCGGCCGCGTTGCGGAGCGGAGATATTGAGAGAGATACAAAAAGACGGCTGCCGTCCTTTCGCATTCTCTCCGTTTCATAGTGCCTTATGACTTCGCCCCTCTTCAGTCTTTCCATTATTCCCGGAATCTCGTCCGGCATCTCAGGCGGGGCGAGAAGAGATATCGGCCTGCCGACGATCTCGTCCGCTGCATAGCTGTAGACCCTTTCGGCGCCTTTGTTCCAGGTTAAAACAACTCCCTCCGGGGTTTTTCCGATGATAGCGTCGTCGGAAGATTCTACGATTGTTGCCAGCTGCCGTATCTCTTCCTCGGCGCGCCGTTGTCTGATGATATCCTGCAATTCATTCGCGACCAGCTGAATATGAGCGACATCGAGATCATCGTACTCCTCAACCTTATTCCCGACGCCGAAAATGAACCTGACCTTTTCGCCCTCCATTACGGGAATGCTCATGAACCGCCGGACCGGCGAATGCCCTTCGGGCAACCCTTTCTGGTTGGGGGAAGTCGGGAAATCGTTGTAAATAATAGGCCGCCTGTGGCGCACGCAGTCAACCCAATTGCCGGCCTCATTGATCGAGTAGTGCGTGGCATATGAGGCAGTGCAGTTCTTAAGCGCTTCGCTATTCCATGTCGTGAGAATGACAGTCTTTTGGTCATCTGAAACAAGGTGAAAGAAGCCGATCTCGCTATCGGTGAGATATACCACCTGGTCAAGAGCGTAGTCATAAAGTTCTTTTTCCGTTAGCTGAGGGGCTTTCTCATAAAGTTCCAGAAGAATGCTTCCCCTCTCAGCCTCTTTGCGAAGTTTCTCTTCGGCACGTTTGCGTGCGCTGATATCACGGGCATAATGGACAGACCCTGACAGCCTGCCCTCGGAATCGTAGATGGGAGACACCGAAATGAGAAAATGGCCGCCGAGACGCGGCTCAAGAATTTCTGATGAATGGGGCTGCCCATCGGCCAATAGTTTGGAATGCGGACAAAAAGGAGGAGGTTCACCCGTACCGTGGATCGATCTATAGCATGTCATACCCGTGGCTTCGGATACGGTAACCCCCAATTTGTCGGCCATCGCCTTATTTGCTTTGACTATCCTGTGGTTTGTATCCAGGATCATTATCGGATCCGTTATGGAGTCAAAAGTGTGTTCCCATTCTTTTTTTGCCTTGATGATGGTTGCCTCAGCCTTTATGCGCTCGGCGATGTCTTTTCTCAGCTCCTCGCTTAAACCCATAAGCTTTAGATATGGAGACTTTACAGAGACGGTAAATATTCCTACATACACCAGGCCAAAAGCCGCGATCTTATAAATATGTCCGAGCACATTGAAGGTGTCGAAAACACTCTCGTAGCCGGCAAAAGCGAGTTCGCTGAAAATACAGATTATAAACGCGGCTATATAATATAGAAGCTGTCTATCCCCCTCAGAAGAAAAACGCCTCCAGTAGGCAAGGGCTGCAAAGATCAGCAGGCCTATGATCAAATATTCCGAAATCTCTTTAAAGGGTGTAAGCCCGACGCCCTCAATGAATGTGGCAGGTAGATCCGAAGGAAAGAAGGTCACAGCGATAAATACAAGTCCCGAAGCCGCAAGGCCGGATGCCAGCAGGACCGGTTTAGAGAGCCAATTCCTTCGCGTGTCCGGATGAATATATGCGCTTACCAAGAATGCGACCGCCGCAAACGATCTTGCCGCTATCCAGAATTGGGTGGACTTATTCGCAGAGTTAGGCGTGATGAACGCCGGCATCCCGGCATAACCGAGGGCGTGCATGAAGTCCATGATACCGATTGCAAGGAAAGCCGCACTCAGGAAGAGCGCATGGCTGTCTTTGGACTGTTCGTATGTGTACCATCCTACGCCGAAAATGGAAAGAGAGACCATGACACTGAAGAATTCGGCTATGTTGTGGAAAACGAGATAGGACGAAATATCCATCACATGGTAGAACTGTGCACGGAATAATTCTACGGCGAGGAACGGCAATACAGAGAGAACGAAAACCCAGGTTATAATAACTCGAGGAGAATGCTTTATATGCCTTATCAGACTCATTTTACCCCAGACTGTGTCATCTCCAAATGCGGTAAGCTATCCCGTTCTGTCGCAGGAATGCGTCGGAAATGAAACCCTTGAGCTTCCGCAAACGTCTCCCAATCCCACTTTATCACATTCGATAAAGAGTACAAGTTGGTTCTGGGGAGGGGCCTGCGTCATAGAATCGGGTATTAAGCAGCGCGGGACTCCAAGAAGTCTTCACGATTCGAAAGCACGGCGCAGCCAAGGGCGATAATTGCGTTTGAGTCTCTGACTGTCCATTCCATGCGGGATTGCAGATCTATTAAGATGCGCGCTCAAAAACCGCCGTGGCTGATCTTGATTTGTCCTTTGACTGCGTGTCTTTACCGCGAAGTTGCATGTTCTTTCAATCTCTATTCGATCAGGCAGAAGGACATTCCACGGTTTTGGGTTGCATCGTTCGGACCGAATCAGTTTTGGTCAATATGTATCTCAAGCTTCATCCGAAACTGATGTCGCCAGAATTATTCTCTGGCTGGAAAGGCAGTGGAGGGACCTGTTTTGCGATCTTGGATCGGATTCCCTTCCTTATTTTACTTTCTGGGCCTCTTTTTTGAAGATTCTACCGTTTTCTTTTCAGCGCTACCTGTATGCCTGGCCAATATGATTCTTTCGGCCTCAAGCCAATCTTGTCATTTTTCAGCTGCATTCCCCCACCTGGTTTTCAGGGTCATTCCCCCAGGTGCAGCATCCTATCCTCGATTTTTTAGCATAGGTTGTAGAACATAATCAAGCCTGTGCCTTTCTTTTTCTCT
>JAJYIF010000039.1 GCA_021790195.1 Nitrospirota bacterium | reverse complement strand
GTCTGTGGTAGACCACCACGTCGATAGGCTGGAAGTGTAAGTGCGGTAACGCATTCAGCTGACCAGTACTAATAGACCGTGTGGCTTGACCCTTATTCTACTTCTTCCCTCCTGTTGTCAAAAGAACTTGCTTTTCGTTCTTTGTACATAGTATAATTTCTTCGGAAATAAAGTTTCCGGTGGCGATGCCGGAGGGGTTCACCCGTTCCCATTCCGAACACGGAAGTTAAGCCCTCCAGGGCCGATGATACTATGACCGCGAGGTCATGGGAAAGTAGGTCGCTGCCGGATTAAATATAGAAGGCCCGGAAATAATTCCGGGCCTTTTTGTTTTGTTAATGAAGAACCCCGCAGCAGATCTGCGAGGTATCTTATCGTAAGGAGTTATTATTTCTATATTAGCTCGCTATCCGATCCAGACAAGGCCGGCACGTTGACAAGCCCCTGGTTAGCAAACAAATGAAATTGCCGCCCTCCTCTGTTTACAGGAAACCGAGAGTATCCATCTCTTTCTCTTTTAGGGTATAGTAAAACAAGTGAGATTCGATGAGCTGAACATACCCATACAGGTCCTTGAGGGAATAAGGGCCGCTGGTTTTACCGAGTGCACGCCCGTACAGGCACTGACACTGCCCGAAGCCCTGCGGGGCAAGGATATCGCGGCCCAGGCACAGACAGGCACCGGTAAGACCGCAGCCTTCCTGATCGCGGTGTTTTCACGCATGTGTAGTATGCCCTCTTTGGGAGAGGGTCCGTCGCCACGTGCGCTCGTCATAGCGCCGACTCGTGAGCTAGTGGTCCAGATCGAGGCCGAGGCGAAAATACTGGGAGATCCTGCGGGCTTCAGGATAGTGCCGATCTTCGGCGGTATCGATTACGATAAACAACGCCGGCAGATTGCTGACGGCGTTGTGGATATGATGATAGGCACGCCGGGACGCCTCATCGATTATCTCAAGCAGAATGTATACAGCCTAAGGAAGACCCAATTCCTCGTGATCGACGAGGCCGACCGCCTTTTTGACATGGGCTTTATCAGCGACATCAGGTTCCTGCTCAGGCGGATGTCGCCCTACAACCGACGGCAGTCAATGCTTTTCTCCGCCACCCTGTCGCACCGTGTACTCGAACTCTGTTATGAGCACATGAACAGTCCCGAACTCTTCAAAGTAACTCCTGGGCAGATCACCGTAGAGCAGGTCGAGCAGGAGATTTATCACGTGGGCAGTTCAGAAAAGCTCGGTCTTTTGCTGGGTATCCTCCGGCGCGAACCGGAAGGCCGCTACCTTGTTTTCTGTAACAGGAAGTCCACTGCCGAGAAACTGGAAGACTTTCTGAACGCAAACGGTTTCGTCGCAGCAGCGCTCACCGGAGATATTCCCCAAAAGAAAAGGCTCAGGGTCCTCTCCAGCTTCAAGGAGGGGGAGCTTCCTATCCTGGTGGCCACCGATATCGCAAGCCGCGGGCTCCACATCGAAGGGATGTCGCATGTGATCAACTATGATCTGCCCGAGGACGCGGAGGACTATGTGCATCGCATCGGCAGGACGGCGCGCGCCGGAGCCAGCGGGAAGGCGATCAGCCTAGCATGCGAGGAATACGTGCATTCACTCGCAGATATTGAAGATTACATCAAACAGAAAATACCGGTCATGCCGCTGACGGAAGATATGATCGTTGCCGATTACCGCAAGGCACCGGCCCATGCAAGAAAGAAGGGTATTCATCCGCATGGGAACCGGCCGCATGGAATGCGTCCTAAAGACAAAAGAACAGACAAATCCTCCGGCAGACCGGAACGGGCCGGACGGCGTCGGCCCAGGATGAAAGGTCCTCGACAAGGGCAATGACGGACTAACAATCGTCAACCGGCTCCGCAAGACAAACTCTGCGCAGTTTATCTTTACGTTTTGACAAACCACCTTATTCCATGTCATTATAGTCTTAATTCTGGTCAACCTAAAAGGAAGTCTGAATGAAGACCCTATCACTGTCTGAGGCAAAGATGAAACTGAGCGGTCTTGTTGAAACGGTGAAGACGACCGACGAAGAGGTCGTTATCACAAAGAACGGCTCCCCGGCCGCCGTGCTCATAAGCCCTGACGAGTTTGAGAGTCTGAAGGAGACAATCTCAATCCGCTCTGACGCAGCTATGATGGATGAGATCGCGAAAGGCCTCAAGGCATTAAAAGAAAAAAATTCGCGGCTTTACACGTTGGATGAGTTATTAGGGTAGCGGTTCGTCTCATGAGACGACGATACAAGCTTAATGTTCCTTACGGAATGGCAGACATCATTCGCTCACTTCATCCGAAACTGAAAAAAAAGATCAAGCCCTCGCTCCAGATCATAGTGGATCAACCGGAGTCGGGCAAGGCCTTAAGGGATGAACTTGCCGGACTTAGGAGCTTCCGAGTCGGCAAATTCAGGATCATCTACCGCGTTTCTTCCAAGAGTCAAATAGATTTAGTCGCCCTCGGCCCCCGCGTGAGGATATATGAAGAAACTTATCGATTATTGAGGAAAGAGGGGAGAGAAAAGGGGAAAAAGTAGACGTCCAATAATTCTTCAGACAAACTCCCGCACCTCAGACACATCAGTCTAGACATGTGCTTAGACATCAAACAATACTCTTCCATCTCTTGAAGGCCTTGATGTCTTCCGACGAAAGATCGAACCACTCCCCTTCCCCTCGCTTATCAGCAAATCGTTTGTGCCAATAGGCTTCGACCCCAGCGGGATCGTCCGTTTCGATGTAATGAATAGTTTTTGGCGGTATCGGTATCTTGATGCCGAGTTCCCATTCCCGGCGGCCGGGGGAGTTCGTTCGACCAATTTTATAGTGGTGTCCAGATTTCATGAGATAAACGAAGCCAGTCTCGATCTTTGAATGAGATTCTCTGGGAGGTTCACCCATGCATTCCCTGTTGGCACTCTCCTCACACAGCGCCAGGATGTCGTCAAAGCCATTATGTGTTCGACAGTATTCTGTAACAGCAGCAATAAGTTGTTTCTTACCTCCGAACTTCTCAAACACTCCAGCACTCGGGAAAGATGGGGCATTCTTTGACTTGCGAACTACCTCTCCGTGAACAGGGATGTGTCCGAGTTCACGAACGAGACCAATGTATTTCTCGATTATGAATTCTTCTCCCAGAGCTGTTTGCATCTTGTTCGGCGAGAACCCCGCCTCTTGGAGTAGGCCGTAGGGTCAGGCTTGATTATTGATATTTTGCTTCATCCCCGAAGGATAGAAACATAATACGCCCGGCAAGTGCAAAAGTCAAAAAGTCAGAAACTATCTGCAACTGGCAGTTCCAGATAATGCACGAGCGCTGCCAGTTCTTTAATCCCTATCTGCTTCCAATCAATTCTCACAGAGGTTTGCCTTCCCTTCTCGGCCTGGCCCGCTTCCCGTAATACTTTTCCCTTTCCTTTTCAGGTATGAATTCATACGCCTTTGCCATCAGCGCTCTTAATTCGTCTAGGAAAGGATACCTCGGGTTAAACGTATATATTCGCACCCTGCCCACAAGACGGCTCACAACGATCGCGCTATTTTCAAGCCGCCTTAGTTGCTGTTGAATCCTGTTTACCGGTTCTCCAAATGTCTTCGCGATTCCGAGGGGATACCCTTCTCCGTATACGTAGAGAGTAAACAGTATCTTCTCAACTATAATATTGCCAAACAGTCCTTCAAGCATCTTAGCCGCTACTTACCATAATAGTTGGTTATATAACCATTTCTTATGGTAATTGAACACGTTTGATTTGTCAACTGGCGGGAGGAAAATCACTGGATACCGGCTGGAGTCTATTCCGTACTACGATACGGGGCCGATATGACCTGAAAAACCACATCCATAAGAGTTGCAGCCCCCCTTCCCTCCCATTACAATTTATAAAAAGCTACTTCACAGGAGGTAACGGACATGGCTGTACAATGGAGAAAGGATATCGAGGCTGCGCTTAAAGAGGCAAAAGACAATAACCTGCCGATCCTGATCGATTTCAGTGCAACACCGGGCTGAGGCGGGTGCGTCCGGCTGGAAGCCGAATCGTTTTCTGATGACGAGGTGTCCTCATTCATAAACAAAACCTTTGTGCCGCTGGAGATACACATCAAAGACAATCCCACCGGTTTCCATCGGTTTGATGTGCTATGGACACCGACAGTCCTGATCACGGATACAGAGGGAAAAGAGAGAGTTCGAAATGAGGGATATCTGCCCAAATCTGAATTCCGGGCGTGGCTGGATATGTGTCTCGCAAGGCTCTCTTTCGTGGCGAAGAAATGGACTGAGGCAGAAGAGAGGTTTGGTGCAGTTGTGCGGCAATACCCCGACTCCGGAGTAGCTGCATACTCGGTCTATTGGCGGGGAGTCAGTCGCTACAAGGAGACAAAGGACCGCGAGGACCTTTCTTCAATAACAGAGGAGTTCCGCCACAGATATCAGGATAGCATCTGGGCCAGGAAGGCTGCGGTCTGGGGACACTGAAGGAGAACCACGGTCGTCATAACACCTTCCCGGTTAGCGCGTTTGTCGTATAGAAACTGTTGAGTTTTTGGGGCGGAATGGGTAGTATTACCTGAAATGAGCCCGGACTCGAAGACAAAGATGATCTGTTTCTTGTGTGACGAGGGATTGCTCTCATGAAGAGAACTACGGTGTCGCTCATTTTGACAGTTCTGGTATTGACGGCATGTAAGGGGATATTTTCTACGCCTATAAAAAAGATCATCGACAACCCTCGTGATTTTGACGGTAAGACAGTCACTATATCGGGCAAGGTGAAAGAGGTCTTTGGTTTCTTTTTCATAAAATACTTCATAGTGGATGACGGTACGGCCGAGATCGCCGTCGTAACCAGGAGGCCCCTGCCGAAGAAGGGCTCGAATGTCCGTATCACGGGAAAGGTCCGTGAGATGTTTGCGTTGGGCGAAACCGAGACGCTCGTCATCGTTGAGAACGACGAAGGGAAACCTAACGCCGCAACTAAACCATGAATATCGAGGAAATCCGCAAGAGACTTGCCGCTTTCGCCGGGGAACGCGATTGGGACCAGTTCCACAGCCCGAAGAATCTGGCTATGGGCCTAGCAGCCGAGGCAGCGGAGCTTCTCGAGATATTCCAGTGGCTCACTGAAGAACAGTCCAGGGAGATAGTCCATAACGATAGGGACATGGCTCTTGTGAGAGAAGAGGTGGCGGATGTTTTTATCTATCTCGTCCGCCTTGCCGATAAGCTCGGAGTCGACATTGAGAAGGAAGTGAACGAAAAGATGAAGATCAACGAAAAGAAATATCCCGTCGAACTCTCGAAGGGCAATGCCACAAAGTATAACAGAAGATGAAGAGAGTTGTTTGCTGGATTCCGGCCCCCGACGGCATAAGATATCAAAGACTTGACGGTTCTATCCAAAAGAATTTTCTTGTGTTATAGTAAAAATATTGGAGATGACCATGTTCGAAAGCTTCCGCAGGTGGCAAAGGTATTCGATTTCTGCCAAGGCATTGATCAAGAGACTTGATACCGGCTCACCAAAGGGATTGGTCGCACAAGTGACTACCATCTCACAGGGAGGCATGGGTTTTTATACCGATGTACCCATGGAGAAGACTACTCCGGTTTCGATAGAGCTTTTGTTTGAATCTCTTGACGGCTCAAAGCCCGATATTATCGAGGGGAAAATCGCCTCAATTTGCTCCCACGGCAAAGACTATTTCACCGGCGTCGCCTTTGACAGGGAGATCCCCTATGACAGGTTCTACGGCATTATCTACTGAAGTTTCTCATTTCCCTAAAATGCCCTTGAATAACCTCTTCTGTATCTCCTGCACGGCGCCTTTTTCTATTTGCCTCGTAACCGCCGCCTGATTCAAACCGACAGAAGGCTTATTAGTCGTTCCCGTTATCCTGAGCGGGATAACGGTCCAGCCTTTCTCGTCCGTTATATAGCGCGTTATTCTGCCCGCGACGATCCTGCCGGCCAGGCTCGGAGCTACCTTCAGGTCGGTCACTATATCAATCGCTTTGTTGAACCCGACCGTCCCCGAGGGGTTAAGAGTTATCAAACTCGATGCCATTGTGCCGTTCAGCGCTATCTTTTCTTTTGCTATCGTAAAGACGAAGTGCACGGTATCGAACTTCGGACTTCCGATCTCACTGATCCCGGTAAACGCAGCTATGGCGCCGCCGATCTTGCTTTCCTTCATCTCGCATTTCGTCAAGTCTGCATTGAATCTTCCCGCAAGCGTGCTCTTCAGCGACTCGCCGGCGCTCTCCCCCCCGGCGATTGAGGCCCTGAGATTACCCTTTGCCGAGCCTTCTAGAACCATCCCCTCTTCCCCTGAAAGATCGGCAGTGATCGGGCTCACAATGATATTGCCGCCCGAGAAATTGTATCCGGCAGCGAAATTCCTAAAGACATATCCCTGATATTTGGCCTCGCCGATCTTTATCTCGCCCGACGCTGTCAGCCTACCGGGCTTCGCTTCTTTTCTTTCCTCCTTCACTCTGCCCTTGAGGCTTTCCCCCTGTGCTGCTTCGCGCTTAACACTGCTGTCTTTCTTTCCTCCTGTCATTGCCATAAGCTTCTCGATATCCAAACGGACCGCATTGACATCCAGCCGGGCCACGGGATTCTTCATATAGTCCTTCACATCTCCCGAGAGCTTCACGGTGTCCTTATCGACAACTGAACTGATATCGAATTCGACGTCATCCTGTTTGATCGAGACAAGGCCGGAGCTCTTCACCTCGACTCCGTTGCCTTTCATGGTCAACTCCTTGATATCGACTCTGCCCGTCAGCTCAGGGCCGCCCTGCCCTCTTTCCGAGGAGAATCTCAGGTCGCTGTTTGCAGCTATCTTCATTGCAGGTGCGACCCCTTCCTCATCCGTGAATTCTATCCTGGCATCGCTTATCGATATCTTGTCCGTTTCTACCGAAAGAGGAATCCCGCCCCCTCCCGCGCTCTCAGGCGCTGTCTCACTTCCTTTTCCGGCTTTTTCCATCATGTCCGAGAAATTGAAGCGACCGTCCTTCTCTCTGACCAGATTGATAAAGGGCGATACCAGCTCCACCTTCTTTATAACAAGCCTTTTCCTCAGGAGAGGAAGAAGCCGATATTCCAGCACAAATTCCTTCGCTTTAATAAAATCCTGTTTGCCGTTGCGTTCTTTTAGATCTATCCCATCTACCACGATCCCCTTGAAAAGAGACACCTCGATCCGGTCGATGCTCGCTATTCTGCCCGTCAGGCCCTCGACCCGCGAAACTACAATGGCCCTAAGCTTGTCGCTCCTGAGGTAGCTCTTTACAAAAATGCTTAAGCCGATAATAAGGACAACGATCGTCGCCAGACAGATGGCGCCCGCCCACAAGAGTTTCCGTTTCATTTGCCGCTCTCCTTATAATAAGGCATCTTCCCGGGGGGGCCTCCGCTCAGGGACATAGCCGTGCGGGACCTTTCCCTCGTTCCATTCTTTCGAGACATACAGATAACAATAGCAGCTGCCGAATTCCTCAACGTCGGGCTTGCGGTATGCACAGGGACAAATGATATCCCTGTCCCTCTCATAGTCGCCGGTCGCCAGCCTGCAAGGACAGGACATATACCCGTAACGCGCCTTATTGACGAGGAGGCCCCTCAAAAGATCGAAGGTCATCTCCCGGTCATCGTTGAAAAAATATCCCTTCGGCTCCTGCAGTTTTCTCAGCGTCTCGAAGAGTCGCTCTATCTCGGTCATAGTCCGAGGGCCTTTCGGATCTCGGACTCCCGGTATCCCACAATAACTGCGTCGCCTATGATTATCGTCGGGAAGGCGCACCTGGGATTCACCGCCTTGATCTTTTCGATTACGGCATTTTGCTCTTCGCTGTTCAGGAGATCGACGTCCGTAAATTCATAGGTCACATCCAGCTTGCTCAGCAGCTTCTTTACAGCTTTGCAGGCCATGCAGGTACTCAATGTATAAAGAGTCACCGTCGGTTGCATATCTTCAATTTATCACAATCTTCCGCAGACGACAAGAAAGTCGCGCCGACCGCAGGCCCAGGTTGATATTTTCATCTCTTCTCCTCTACTATAGTTATGATGTTTTACGGTACGCCTAATTTCAGTCGTTTCACGATGAGCAGGCTACTGATCGTCTGTTTTCTGTGCGTGCTGCTCTTCACAGCCTCTGCCTGCAGCTCCGTTCACGGGAAGTTTGAACAGAGCATCAGCGACTATAATGACTTCATCCGGTGGCATAAACTGGAGAACGCGAGTCAGTTCGCAAGTGACTCTATTTCCGATCAGTACATAAGACGGATGCTTGCGGCAAAAAACATGAAGGTGTTCGATTACCACATCGTGAGGACAAAGTACAATGAGTCAAAGAGCGAAGCAGAGGTCACCGTCGAATTCCAGTACTACACGTTTTATACGAACACGCTGAAGACCCTGCTGGACGTCCAGAAGTGGGCCTATGTGACCGAAAACGGCTCCAAGCAGTGGAAGCTGATGAGCCTCCTTCCCGAGTTCAGATAGGGATTTGCGTCCCTTAATGAGCCGGAAAGCCATCGTTATCTTGCCGCTCCCGCTTACCGTCAACTTATAAAGGGTCAATCCGGGCAGCACGTTTCTGTTGAATCCGGCCCGCGATACTGATATAATTATACATCTTTAAAACCTTATGCTTAATTCGTCAAATGTTCAGTAAGCGGCGAGAAGGTCGCACGAGAATACTAAACCGAGCATTCGATAAGATGAACCTTTCCATCAACGTCCGCATCGTCATCATGAGTCTTTTCATTTCCCTTTGTATGAATGTCTCCGTTTCTGCCTTGGAATCTTCTCCGGGTAAAGCGAAGGCAATCGAGGATCTTCAGAGCGGCAAGAACTTGCTGGAGAAGGGAAATTATAAAGATGCCCTGAAGAGTTTCGCTCTCGCTTATGACGGGCTTCCCGTCGTAAGGGACTACGTGCTTTTCTTCAAGGCAAAGGCATACAGGGCGCTGAACAAAATCGATGATTCTGAGGAGTGCATACATAAGATCCTGACGTCCTATCCGGACTCGCCTCTCAGGAAGAGGGCAAGGTTCTTTGAACTCAGGAGCATACTTGGCGTCAAGGGACCTCTGTCCGGGAAACCCTCCGGGGCCGGCGGACCGGACCCGGGCGTCTTTCTTAAGGACAAAGGAGCGCTGGAACTCCTCGAAGCCTATGTGTCGGATTACCCGGAGGATTCTGAAATGAGCTTCCTGCTGGCCAGGGTGCTGAAAGAAGAGGGAGAGACCGATAAGGCCCGGAAGATGTTCATCAAACTCTATGCGGCGAACAGCCCTTTTTCGGACATGGCATACAAGGAGTTGAAGCCGTCGGACATTTCTTCCAGCGTCCGGCTTGACAAGGCATTGAACCTCCTCAAATCCTATGAATATCAAAAGGCCGAAGCTGTTTTAAGAAAGATGCTTCCCTCATCAGATGACGAGACGAGGGACGAGGTGTTGAAAAGGCTCGGCTTTGCCCTTTTCGGTCAGAAGAGATACGGGGAAGCCGGCGAAACCTTTTCAAAGGCAGGGGATTTCTATAACAGCGCCCGGTCTTTTCTCAGGGCCGGGGACATCGATGCCTTCAATGAGGCGACGGCGAAGCTCGTTGCCATGGAAGACAAGCGCGCAGGCGGACTCCTGATAGCATATGCATCCAAGAAGAGAAGAGAAGGGTCCGGAGAAGAGGCGTTTAAGGTTTACCTTGACGTAAAGGGGAAATATCCTTCTCACGCGGAGGACGCGCTATGGGGCATTGCCTGGATGCATTACAGAGACAAGGACTATGCGTCCGCGTCGGACTCCCTGACTGAGCTTATAAAAAAATATCCTGATCCTCGTTATCGTTACTGGAAATGGAAGTGCAGCCCGGCTGATTCCCCACGGCCTTCGGTCGATTTTCAGGCGAGAACAAAGAATGGGCGCAAGGACATCTATAGCGTGCTTTTGCAGTTGGACGACTCCCGCAGACTAAGCGGTCGCCCGGTAAGAAAGGCGGCTTGGACCGCCGAGGTGAAAGAACCCCTATTCTCTGAGAGGTCTTTGCCTTCACGGGTCCGCCCTGCTCTGGAGCGCTTCGAGATACTGCGTTCTCTCGGCATGAAAGACGATGCGGCCGTTGAACTGGTCCGTGCCGCAAACAAGGTTTCGAGCCCTGACGTGCTCTTCCATCTCTGCCGCGTATTGCAGGAAGCCGGGGCATATAGCAAGTCCTTGTCTATTCTATCAAGGTTTTCCGGAAGGAGCGAGGCCGACATCAACGAGCTGCTTTATCCCCTGGCTTACTGGCCGGTAGTAAAGGAAATATCTCGCCGGTATGCGTTGGACCCTCTCATGCTCCTGTCGGTGATGAGGGAAGAAAGTCGCTTCAACCCTTCCGCGCGTTCTTTTGCAGGAGCCCTTGGGCTTATGCAGATAATGCCGCAGACCGCATACAACCTCGATCGAAAGCTCGACCTGAACATTTCAGGCAGCGCCGAGGTATATAATGTAAGGACAAACATAACGGTAGGCGCCTATTATCTCAATTCGCTTCTGAAGGAATTCAAGTCCCTGCCAGCGGCGCTGGCGGCTTACAACGCCGGACAGGACAAAGTGAGGGAATGGTTGAAGGCAGGCAACTACGGCTCGTACGACGAATTCATCGAGGACATCCCATATGATGAAACCAGGCACTACGTAAAGAGCGTATTGGTAACTTATTTTTACTACCTCAACCTGATGAATACGCGCTATAGCGAGTAAGTAAAGAATGAGAACGCTTTTTGACGACGACAGACATGCAAGTGAGGAGAAGGAGGAAAAATCGTTGAACAGACTCAAGAATCTTGATGAGAAGATAGCGGGCGCGGTAAACAGAGTGAAGGCCCTGAAGGAGGAGAATGTCACGCTGGAGCGGCGGGTGAGGGAGCTCGATGCGCTGCTCGACGAGAAGAACCAGGAGATAGAAAGGCTGTCTTCCGAGAAGGCAGCCATAAAAAAGCAGGTTGAAGAACTGCTCAACGAACTCGAAACGATAGAGCTCGGGTGACATGGGCTTGGTTGAAATCCATATACTCGGGCAGAAATATACCATCAAGGGCGATGAGTCCGAGGAATATATACAGAAGTTAGCAGGATATGTACAGGACAAGATAAAAGAAGTCTACAACAATTCCCCTAACACCACCCCTTTGAAGGCGTCCATTCTCGCCGCCATCACCATAGCCGACGAACTTCACAAATTGAAGAGCGAACAGGATACTATCGCCAAGAGCATAGAGGAAAAAACGGTCGCTCTCACGCGTCTTTTCGATTGATCGTCTTGCGTGGCGTCTTTGCTAGTGTATAATTAAACATGGCTTATCTTATAGCGCTCGCGGGCAAGGGTGGGACCGGCAAGACAAGTATCGCCGCCCTTACGGTCAGATATCTTATCGAGAAACGGAAGGGCCCGGTGCTCGCAGTGGACGCAGACAGCAACGCGTGTCTTAACGAAGCCCTCGGCATTTCGGCGCATACTACCATAGGACATCTGAGGGAGGACTCTCTTCAGGCAGTCAGGGCCGGAGGAGACCGGCCCGGCGGAATGAGCATGGAACAGCTCTTCGATTACCAGGTCCAGCAGTCGGTAATAGAGTCGAAAGGGGTCGACCTCATCATTATGGGCAGACCGGAAGGTCCCGGCTGCTATTGCGCCGCCAATAATATCATCAGGAAATATACGGACAAGCTCTCCGAGACATATCCGTACGTGATCATCGACAACGAGGCGGGGATGGAGCATCTTTCGAGGAGGACCACCCACAAGGTGGACCTTCTCCTCATGGTCAGCGACCCCACCGTCAAGGGGGTCCAGACGGCGAAGAGGATCCATGCCCTCGTGGATGAGCTGCAGCTGGAGGTGGACAGAAGAGTGCTCATCATCAACAGGACCTCCGGCGCGGACGGCGTTCAACTGAAGACCCTTGCCGAAGGTTACGGTCTCAGCGTGGGCGGGCTCGTACCGCAGGACGGAACTATTTTCGAATATGACCTCAACGGAGCGCCCATAATAAAACTGCCTCCTGATTCAGCGGCGCTGAACGCGGTGTACCGGATTCTCGATTCCCTCGGTATCCCCTGATCCAGCGGCATGCGCCATGATGCATTTTGGCGTGACGGCAAATAAATCTCCCGCCTTTCTGATAAACTATTACTAGTGAAACTTCTTATGCACATGTGCTGTTCGAACTGCGGCCTTTACCCTATGAAGAGCCTTCACTCGAAGGGAGTTGATGTCAAGGGGTTCTGGTTCAATCCCAATATTCATCCTTTGGCCGAATACCGGGAGAGACTCGACTCCCTGGAGAAGCTCCGGAGGTTGTGGGGCTTCGAAGTGGAGTATATCGATCATTACGGCCTCGACGGTTTCTTGAAGACGATTGGAGACCCTGATGACAACCGCTGCCTCAGGTGCTATGCAATGCGCCTCGATAAGACGGCCGAGACCGCCAGGAAGATGGGCCTGAACGGGTTCACGACATCGCTTCTTGTCAGTCCGTACCAGAACTTCGGCGCCATTGCGGAAATAGGCAGGGAGATGGGAGAGAAACATTCCATTCCCTTCTATCTGGAGGATTTCAGGGTCGGTTACAAGGAGAGCATTCCACTGTCGAGGGAACTCGGTCTCTACAGACAAAAATATTGCGGCTGCGTTTTTTCGGAGGCTGAGAGGCGGGCAAAGAAGAGGTGACCGGATGCAGGACATAGGGAGATTCCTGATAACGGCCGGACTAATAGTGGCCGCGATAGGCGGACTGTTCCTGCTGTCTGGAAAGGTCCCATGGTTAGGGAAGCTGCCGGGAGATCTTCTTATTCAAAAAAGGAATTTCACATTTTACTTCCCTATTGCGACAAGCATACTACTCAGCATTATTATCTCTCTCATATTGTGGTTCGTGGGGAGGAGATAATGAAAGCGCTTGCCGTTGTCCTCGTCTCCGTGGGTTTGCTCTTCTTTCCGGGAGCGGCCCATTCTGCAAAATCCTCTGCGACCATCAAGGTGCTGATCCTTGAAGACAGCTACAGCGCGGTGCCGGATAAGAACGAAAAGATGGAGATGCTCGGGACCAGGAAGGGCGATCTCCTTATCGCCGGCGCGCACTACAGCGGAAACATAGAGGTATGGAAGGGCGACAAGAGTCTGTATCTGATCAATGAACTGCCGCTCGAGGATTACGTCGAAAGCGTGGTGGCTGCCGAGGTCGGCACGAACTGGGACCTGGAGGCCCTGAAGGCCCAGGCGGTCATCGCACGCACATATGCGGTCTACAAGAAATCCCAAAACCCCGATTCTAAGTTCCATATTACCTCTTCTGTTATGAACCAGGTCTATAAGGGCAACAACTCCGAGGTGCTGATATCATTCGCCGTGAAAGAAACGGCCGGCGAGATTCTTACTTATAAAGGCAAACCCATAGAGGCCTTCTATCATTCCACCTCTTGCGGCAGAACAGAAGACCCCGAGGAGGTCTTCGGGGTGAGCTATCCTTATCTCAAATCCGTGGAGACGGACTGCTCACTTTCGCCCTATTGGGAATGGGTGAGGAAGATACCGAAGGAAGAGATCCAGAAAGACCTGAACATAAACGAACTGAAGGATATCTCTATCCGTTCTTATACGTCCACGGGGAGAGTGAGGGAGTTGGCGGTGGAGTCGGACTCGGGAAATTCGGTCATAAAGGCGACAGAATTCAGGAAGCTCCTCGGCTGGTCAAGGCTGCCGAGCACCAGTTTCAGCATGAAGGTAGACGGCGACAGCGTAGACTTCGAGGGAAAGGGCTACGGACACGGTGTCGGTCTCTGCCAGTGGAGCGCCCTCCAAATGGCGAAAGAAGGCAAGAGCTACCGGGAAATCCTCTCCTATTTCTATCCGGGGACCGAAATACAATTGTATGAAGGTCAGTGATTTCGAGTTCCACCTGCCCGGGTCATTGATAGCCATCAGGCCGGTCGTTCCGAGAGACAGCAGCAGATTACTGGTGCTCCACAGGGACGGCTCTCTCGATCACAGGAGATTCCGCGATCTCGCCGAATACCTCGGCTCCGGAGACCTGCTGCTTCTCAACAACACGAAGGTATTTCCTGCGCGGCTGGAAGGCAAAAAGGAGACCGGGGGAAAGATAGATTTTCTGCTCGTAAGGGAAATCGGCGCAGGCGTCTGGGAGGTCCTTGCAAGAGAGAGGTACACGGGACTCGTTTCGATCTCTGAAAAGCTCTCGGCAAGGATGAACGGCGGGAAGACCGTGGAGTTTCAAACCGCCGGGTACCCGGTCTTCGAAGCGGGTTCTGAAGATATGTATGACCTGGCCCGTGGCAACCGCGCTTTTCCTGAAGTCCTATGGGAATACGGAATGATGCCCCTTCCCCCATATATAAAGAGAAAACCGGACAGCGCTGATAAGGCGTCCTATCAGACTGTCTACGCCGAGGCGCTCGGCTCCATCGCAGCCCCTACCGCAGGCCTGCATTTCACTCGCGAGCTTCTGGAGGAACTAAAGGAGAAAGGGGTCGTTGTTCGATATCTCACCCTCCACGTGGGGACAGGCACCTTCAGGCCTGTCAGAGCGGCCGAGGTAAAAGATCATCTGATGGACTCCGAGCGCTTTGAATTAAACAGGTCACTTATCGAGACCATTGAAAAGACGAAGCATTCAGGGAAAAGGGTTGTCTCAGTGGGCACGACCACTTCCCGGGCGATTGAGGGCTTCTTCAGCGGCATGTATAAAAGACTCGGCCCGGAGACTGATCAGAGCATATGCGGCTCCACGGACATATTCATATATCCGGGATACGACTTTAAAGTCGTGGATTCACTCGTCACCAATTTTCACCTTCCTGCCTCCACTCCCCTTATGCTCGCGTCGGCCCTTTGCGGAAGGAAAAACCTTCTCATGGCCTATGAGCAGGCCGTATCCATGGGATATAGATTTTTCTCCTATGGAGATGCTATGCTTATCCTGTAATGGTAAGAAGACTGTCCGATTTGATCTCTGGCAGGATAGCCCTTATAATTATTACTGTGATAGCTGCAACCGGAGGGTTTACCCTGGGATATCTCGTCGGGCGGAATGCACCTCCTTCGGACCTGTCTATTATTCGAGGACGGTCTGCCGGCGATAACGCCTCCACTACGAACCTACAGGTCCCCGGCGGAGGCGATGCCTTATCTCACGGCAATTCCGCGGAACAGCTTCTCCCTTCAGAGAATAAGCCGGCCCCCTTAACCTCCGCATCCCTCGAAACGTCTCCGAAAGGCGAAGAGCTCCCGAAGAGGATCTCCCTTCCTGAAAAGGTCCAGGATTTCTCGGATACTGAAGATAAACCGGGTTCAGTCGGGAAGAGTATGCCCGGGGAGAGAAACAGCACAGCGGCGAGCAGACCTGATGACCAGCCAAGAAAAGCGTCAGCGCCTGCCGGGACCGGAAATTATGAAGCGGGATCGCCGGGAAAGGGTGTTTCGCCGCTTAAAAAGTCTGTCTATATCATTCAGGCGGGCGCATTCAAGCACAGGAAGGATGCCGATGCCCTGAGGCGCAGACTCCAGGCAAAGGGTTACAAGACAACCGTAAGAAAAGATGCCGGTCCTGCCGGAGCGGCTCTCTTCAAGGTGCAGGCCGGCGAATTTCGGACAAAGAAAGAGGCCATGGCGGCGCTGCGAGAATTCAAGAAATCCGAAAAGCTCGACGCCCTTGTCATTGCCGCAAACACCAAGGAGCGAACACGGTAACCACCCGGATAGATCTCGATTCCGAAAAGGAACTTCCCATCCTTCATGGCGGCCTCACCAAGAACTTCAAACTCCTTGAGGAATCTCTCGGTGTAACTATCAGCCTGAGAGGTAACAGGATCTTGATTCAGGGAGAGGAGACGAGCGCCCGGAAGGCGGAGCTTCTGATAAACGAATTGCGCTCGTTGAGCGAAGAAGGATATTCACTGAACCCGGAGGACATCCGTTTTGCAGTGAGGGCGGTCTCGACTGGTGGTGAGGTATCGCTAAGGGACCTCCTGACGAACCACGTCCCGGTTTCGTCCAAGAAGCGGTTCGTAATACCCAAGACGGAAGTCCAGAAGGAATACATAGAGGCCATAAAGGCGCACGACATTGTAATAGGGATAGGGCCCGCGGGCACAGGGAAGACCTACCTGGCCATGGCGATGGCCGTAAATGCCTTTCTCAGGAAAGAGGTGAGCAGGATAGTCCTTGCAAGACCGGCAGTGGAGGCGGGTGAAAAGCTCGGGTTTCTTCCCGGAGACATTTACGAAAAGGTGAATCCCTATCTGAGACCGCTCTATGACGCGCTCTTCGACATGATGGAGCCCGAAAAGGTGTCCAAGCTCATGGAGCGCGGGATCATAGAGATAGCCCCTCTTGCGTTCATGAGGGGAAGGACACTCAATGATTCCTTCATTATACTGGACGAGGCCCAGAATACGACCTCAGAACAGATGAAGATGTATCTTACAAGACTCGGCTTCAACTCAAAGACGGTTATCACCGGGGATACGACTCAGGTGGACCTGCCGCCCGGGAAGACCTCCGGACTTATCGAGATAGCGAAGATTCTACATGGAATTGAAGGAATAGAATTCATCTACTTTTCCGAAAGGGATGTGGTACGGCATAAGCTCGTCCAGAAAATCGTGAAGGCCTATGAAAGGTACGAAAAACGGAGCGCAGATAATCCAAAAGCCGCAGAGTAGGATACCGCAGGCAAGAAAGTTCAGTCTGCTCATAGTGCTCGCGGTCTTCATCTCGGCGGTCATTCAGAGCAGGCTCGGGATAGAACCGCTGATCGGAGGGGTGCTAGTCTCCTCTTTACTGCTTTTTATCCTCTACCGCGACATACTGAGGTACAAGCCTCAGTACATGAAGAAATACACGATGCTTGGGCTTTTGGGGCTGTTGATCGTATCCACAATTCTCATCGGACGGATCTCTTTCTACATCCTTCTCAACTTCTCGAAGGGTTTCGGCTCCCTTTCGGTGGAGGGGGCCGTTTACGGCATGCCCATTGCAGCTGGAGCGATGCTCGTCACGCTCATGTTCGACTTCCATACCGCCATCTTTTTTTCGTTCATCGTGAGTCTTCTTACCGGTCTCTGGCTGCGCGACGCTGTCTTCCCGGTCTACGCCTTCGTCGGCAGTCTCACGGCCGCGTTCAGCGTAATCAGGTGCAAGAAGCGTTCGGCCCTGCTGAAAGGGGGCCTGTTCGTCGGAGCTGCCGGTCTCATCACGGCCGTGATCCTCTTGCTTCTTCAGGGAAAGTTGTTTACGGACAGGGCCGTTGCGACGCTGATCTTTGCCGCCTCCACTACGTTCAGCGTACCGGCGGTCGTTTCGCTCCTCCTGCCGGTCCTCGAATACTCCTTCAACGTCACAACCGATATCAGTCTGCTAGAACTCCTCGATCTCAATCAACCCCTGATGAAAAGTCTCATGATAAACGCTCCCGGCACGTATCACCATAGCGTTATCGTCGGTAACCTCGTCGAATCTGCAGCTGAGGCTGTCGGCGTGAACCCGCTCCTGGCAAGGGTCAGCGCCTACTATCATGATATCGGCAAGATAAAGATGCCCGATTACTTCGTCGAGAATTACACGACCGCGGTAAGCAAGCACGACAAGCTTACCCCGCACATGAGTTCCATGATAATCGGGTCCCACGTAAAAGAGGGCCTTGAGCTTGCGACCCAGCAAAAGCTGCCGCAGGCCATTATAGACATTATTCAGCAGCATCATGGGACAAGCCTCATGACTTACTTCTATCAGAAGGCAAAGGACCAAGTTGCCGGAGACCATCCCCTGGAGGAGGACTACAGATATCCAGGCCCGAAACCCCAGACCCGCGTGGCCGCCCTGGTGATGATGGCTGATGCCGTGGAGGCCGCCTCTCGGGTGCTGACGGACCCGACACCGGCAAGGATCTCGGCCCTTGTCGACCGGATAATCAACCACATATTCCTGGAAGGTCAATTAGACGAATGCGAGTTGACCCTCAAAGACATATTCGAGGTGAAAAAACATTTTTCCTTCATACTGACCGGCATTCTCCACAGGAGGGTCGATTACCCGGGCTTCGATTTCGGCGGTCAACCGAAGAAGAGCGGTGAAAGGGGGCTTGCGGGGGAAACTCCGTTCGTTCATGAGGGTCCTCATAAAGAATTATCAAAGACACATAAAGATTCCTCAGAGGAAAATAGAAAAGGACTCCCTGAGACTTCTCAAGTCGCTCGGCCTTAAGGGGGCCGAGCTTGGGGTCATCCTTGTAGGCGACTCGCGGATGAAGAAGCTCAACACGCTCTATCGCGGCGTCGGACGGACAACCGACGTGCTCTCTTTTCCGATTTACGAGAATGCTGCCGAGATGCCGGCCGACAGAGAGTTCCTGCTTGGAGACATTGTCATCAATCTGCCCGCCGCCGAAAGACAGTCTCTCGAACACCGGGTTACCTTATACGAAGAAGTGAGAAGGCTTCTCATTCACGGGTTCCTCCACCTCCTCGGATATGACCACGAAAAAAGCGCTTATAAGGGGGGAAAAATGAGAAGGCGGGAACGGGAGCTAATGGATGCCCTTGAGACGCTGGGTTAAGAGCGCGAACTTCGCCATCGAAGGGATCCTGCACGGAACAAAGACCCAGCGCCACCTGAGATATCACTTCTATTCCGCAGCGGTCGTTCTCGTGTTGAGCTATGTTCTCGGTCTTACGAGAAACGATTTTCTGATCATAGGCATCACGGTGATCGTCGTCCTGCTCGCCGAACTCTTCAATACTGCCATTGAAGCGGTCGTCGACCTGGTCTCGCCGAGGCATAGCGAAAAGGCAAAGATAGCGAAGGATGTTTCCGCCGGGGCCGTCCTGATAACTGCCTTCGGCGCCGCCGTCATAGGGTACATAGTCCTTATGCCTTATATCAGGGATTCCTTCAGAAGTGGATTCACTATCGCCAGGCACACCGGAGAAGAGATATCCATCATGGCGGTGGTCCTCGTCCTCATACTGGTGGTCATCACCAAGGCCTACCTCGGTAAGGGGACGCCGCTGAGGGGAGGATTGCCGAGCGGCCATGCCGCTCTCGCCTTTTCAATCTGGGTATCGGTCTCTTTCGTCACCGGCAGCGCTATCGCTTCTCTGCTCAGTTTTGTGCTCGCGGCGATCATAGCTGGAAGCAGGGTGACGTCGAAGATCCATACTACATGGGAGGTCATATTAGGCGCCCTGATGGGCGCCTCGGTAACTTTCCTCTTGTTCCGGATATTCTCGTGACAGCTCTTTTACCCCGAACAAAACCGGGAGAGCGCGCAAACTCCAGAAGACTATTTCGAAGGTTGAGCGGGCTGCTGCGGCATGGTCTGTGCAGGCACACGCTGCACGGGCATGCCGGATTTCTGCTCCATCGGCAATGTATTCCTGATAATCGAAGCGCCCCTTACGGAAATCATCGACAGCAGCAGAGATGTAAGCATAAATACCACGGCCGCAATCGTGGTGAGCTTGCTCAGGAGCGTGGCCGCGCCACGGCTTCCGAACAGCGTCTGGCTGGAGCCGCCGAAGGCCGCGCCCAATTCAGCTCCCTTGCTGCTCTGAATAAGGACGATAAATATCAGGAAGAGACAAACAAGCAGATGTATGATAACCAATAAAGTCGTCATTTGATCCCCCTTTTGAATCTTACGATTTTTTCAAAACTGTCAGGCTTGAGACTTGCACCGCCGACTAGTGCCCCGTCGACGTCGGGACAGGCCATAAGGCTGTCGACATTCTCCGGAGTAACGCTTCCGCCGTACAATATTTGAACCGCGTCAGAAGCTTCGCCGAACAGCTCCCTTAATCTGTTTCTGATCTGGAGATGGGCCTCCTGGGCCTGATCAGGAGTCGCCGTTCTGCCGGTGCCTATCGCCCATACCGGCTCATAGGCCACAACCAGACCTTGAGCATTAATATTCTTAAGGCCGTTCACTATCTGGTAACTGAGGATTTCAAATGTCCTGCCGGCCTCCCTCTGCTCCAGGGTCTCGCCTATGCAAAAGATGACCTTCAGTCCGTTGTTCCGCGAAAGCTTTATCTTCTTATTCGCGATTTCGTCGTTCTCGTGAAAGTACTGTCTTCTCTCAGAGTGACCTATTATCACATATTCGCACCCGGTGCCCTTCAACATAACGGGAGATATCTCACCCGTGAACGCGCCCTTCTCTTCATAAAACACATTCTGGGCTGCCAGTCCGACATTTGTCCCTTTCAGAAGCGAGCCCGCAGCATAAAGCGCTGTAAAGGGCGGGGCGATCACTAAATCGGCGTCACTCACGTCTTTGACGGAAGACAAGAAAGAACGGATGAAATCCACCGCCTCGGGCACGGTCTTGTTCATCTTCCAGTTAGCTGCAATACAAGGCCTTCTCATGAATTAAATATTTAATCCTATCAAGGGCACAAAAGTCAACCGCCCACCGCCCTTTTCAGGAACCATATGCCTAAGAAAACCAGGAAAAACCCGCAGGAATAAAGAAGAGTCCTGTACCCCTTGTCGCCAATCAGTCTCTTTCCCTTTGCAACGGCAAGCGAAACAAGGCTGTACCATCCGAGGTCCGCAGCAATATGTCCCGTAAAGAATGCCGCCACCCCGGCCAGACCGAACTTTATGGAGCCGACAAGATAACCCATCCCTACCGTAACCCACCACATGATCCAGTAGGGGTTCGAAACACTCCCGATAATACCCGACAATATAGGATGTATTCCTTCATGCGCTTTTTCACCTGCCGTAGAAAAGTGCGCAGCGCGGGCATCCTTTATCAGCTTGTAGCCCATATACATAAGCGCCAGCCCGCCGACGATGCCGATCGCCGTTATTGTTGAAGGAGCATGGAGAAGCGGAGCGATTCCGAGAATGATAAATACTACCAGTGAGAGCTCCAGTATTCCGTGGCCCATGATAATAAGCGGGCCCGCCATGGGACCCCTCCTTGCGGATTCGGCAACGGTTATGCTGAACAGCGGCCCCGGCACGAGCGCGCCGGAAAGAGCGACTATGAAAGATGAAATACATAAAAGAAAAAGGCTCATCCCGGATCTGCCGGACTACCGGCCGCCGAGTGACCGCTTACCCGGCGCAGCGAGCATGAGCGTCCAGTAGGTCTTTTGCGAGCCCCTCGCATAAGAAGAGCCCGCCTCCTTGTAAGCCGGGTTCATTATGTTTTCGCAGTGATCCGGGCTCTTCAGCCAGCCACGCACGACCTCTTCCGCAGTGCGATAACCCTCCCCGATGTTTTCCCCATAGGCCAGCCAGTTATATCCGAACTTCGAAAGCCATTTCCCCGTTCCCCCGCCGTAATAGCTCGTGTGGCAGAGAAGTCCTCTGTCTGCCATAAAAAGACAATGCTTCAAAGACGCCCGGCCAAGCGTCTCATTCCATGTCACCGGTCGGGCAGGCCGATAGAATCGTCCTCCGCACCACGTCCCCCTCGCCCTTGCGCGATTGACCAATTTCACCACCCTCTTATCGGTCGACTGATTCCCGGTCTCCCTTCCATATGCTGACCCGCAGCCGCCACACAGGACCAAAACCATTGCCGCCAACAAGACAGTGGAGATTGTTCTCGTCATTTAGAGTTCCCCTGTCCGAGGCTTCTTTCATAGAGCTCTCTCTTGCTAAACCCGTACTGCTCGGAAATCATCTTCACGGCCTCTTTTCTGCCCATGCCCCTTTTCATAAGAGACCTCACTTCGTTCATTGCATCCCCGAACGAGACCTCCTCCTTCTTCTTGCCTTCCACGACAATAACGTATTCCCCGGCCACGGTCCTACCCTGAAGATCTTCTTGTATCGTGATCAGACTCCCCCGGAGAACCTCCTCGTGTATCTTTGTGATTTCCTTCACGAGGGCCGCGTTCCTGTCGCCTAATATCTCGGCCATGTCTTCGAGCGCCTCCAGGATCCTGTGAGGCGCCTCATAGAAGACAAGCGCCTTCCTTTCAATAGCGAGTTCGGCCAGCACTTTACGCCTCTCGGCCTTCCTTGGCGGCAGGAAGCCGATAAACGAGAATTCCCTCACCTTCAATCCCGACAGACTTACGGCAGCAATGACGGCCGAAGGCCCGGGAATTGCAATGACCATAATCCCTTCCGCTATGGCCCTTTCTATAAGGACTCCGCCGGGGTCCGATATACCTGGAGTGCCGGCATCTGATATCAGGGCAACCGACATGCCGTCCCGCAGCTTTCTGAGCACCTCTTCGGATCTCACCCTTTCCTTTTCTCCCCAATAACTGGTCAAGGGCTTCGAGATGCCATAGTGGTTGAGGAGCTTGGAAGACCGCCTCGTGTCTTCAGCGGCAACGACATCTACTTCCTTCAGGACCCTCAGTGCCCTCAGGGTTATGTCCTCGAGATTGCCGATAGGAGTGGAGACAATGTAAAGGACGCCTTTCATAAGAGTGAGCGCTATTTCTTAAAGCTGTCCCTAAAATTGTTGAGCCACATGATGTGACTCCTCTCTTCATTAATGATCTCCCCGACGACTTCCTTTTCCTTGACAGCGTCTCTTATCCAGTAGAAATAAAGGAGCGTCTCTTTCTCAAACCCCAAAGCAAAGTTCACCGCCTCCTTCACAGTCTTGACATTCTCCATTGAAGGAAGCGAGCCGAGCCTGCCCAGGAAAAACTCCGACTCCACGATCGCCCTGAGATATTGTTCCGCCTCTTCCCAGTTCGTGGGTTCCTGGTCTTTTATTATATCGAGGAGCTCCCTGAATGATTTCTCATGTCTGAGCTCTTTCGTAGCGAGGGTAGAGAAAAGCTTGTTAAGTCCGTTGTCCTTCTTGAACCTTTCGGCCATTTCCGTATAAAACTGATAGCCCAATTTTTCTGTCTGCACCGCTTCTTCAATGACTTCCCTGATCGAAAACTTCTCCATGGTAAATCCTCCTTTACATTTGTATTCCAAACACCGACAAAAAAAGATGGGAGACGGGCGGAGAGAAATCTTTACCGCGATACCCTGAGTTGGAACGGCTCCAGGAGCTCCGACGAGCCGGGCACATGCACCGGCCTATGAACACTCATTTTAGACAATTACATCGCATGCAAAGATTTACGGTCCGCCTGCCTGTCATCCATTGCAAGACCTATTGCACCTTCAACAGCTTCCTCAGCTTCTTGTCAACGTTCACTATCTCATCGACGTTGTCCCCGTTAAGCTCCCACGAATACTCTCCCTTGGCGTTCCTGTGCAGCTTCACTTTCACGGGCTTCTGAGGTCTCACCTGCTGAATCTCGGGCTGCTTCTTCACCTGAAAATCAGTCTTTTCAGCGGCAGCGGCCTGAGCCGCGAGAAACAAAAAAGCGAGGACCATTACAGTCCACCTCGACACGGTTCCCCGGACTTCGAGACTTGAACCCGGAATCCTCATATCACGTGCTCCTGTACCGGTTGGTTATCGGGAACCTCCTGTCCCTTCCAAAGGCCCTTCTCGTTATCTTTATGCCTGGCGGCGACTGTCTCCTCTTATATTCGCTTCTGTCTATCATCCCGATCACCTTTCCGGCGCAATCAGCCTCGCACCCAAGTGAAAGTATCTCCTCAAAACTCCGGTCGTCCTCGACATATGCCTTCAGGATAGGGTCGAGGACCTGATAGGGAGGGAGGGTGTCAGTGTCCTTCTGGTCGGCCTTAAGCTCTGCCGACGGTTCTTTCCACAAAACCCTCTCGGGTATAATAAGTCTTCCCTCCTTCTCATTTCTCCACCTGCACAGCTCATAAACCATAGTCTTGGGAACGTCCTTGATCACGGCAAACCCCCCGGCCATATCGCCATAGAGAGTGGCATAGCCAACGCTCATCTCGGACTTGTTTCCGGTAGTCAGCACAAGCCAGTTGAATTTATTCGAAAAGGCCATCAGGATGTTTCCCCTGATCCTCGCCTGAAGGTTCTCCTCTGTAGTGTCGGGCGCTCGTCCTTCGAAATGCTTTTCGAAGACCCCGAGATATGTCCGGAAGATATCCGTGATAGGCACTTCAATGATCTCGATACCGAGGTTGTCGGCCAGCTCATATGCGTCCTCCCTGCTCTCCTTTGAAGAATAAGGGGACGGCATAAACAGTCCTTTAACCCTCTCTTTTCCGAAGGCATCCGCCGCAACGGCAGCGACGAGGCTTGAATCGATGCCTCCGCTTAATCCTATGACCATATTCTTGAAGTTGTTCTTCTCGACATAGTCCGTCGTGCCAAGGACAAGCGCATTGTAGACCTCCTCTACGGCGCCCATCACGCAAGCTTCCCTGCAGGGGAGCTGCTTCCTTTCGCCCTGAGCCCCTTCCCTCGATACGACTATCCTCTCGACCTTTGTCGATGCCGATGTCACGGCCTCCTGCCTTCTGCGCGGGTCGTGGAGCCTCTGCATGAAGACGGCTTCCAGGTTGAGATCGAGGAGTATAAGGTCTTCCTCGAACTGCCTGCCCCTGCAAAGAAGGTCCCCCTTCTCGTCAAAGACAAGGCTGTGGCCGTCAAACACAAGTTCATCCTGGCCTCCCACGGTGTTAAGATAGGCTACTATCACCGCATTGTCCATCGCCCTCGTGGAGAGCATCTTCTCCCTGTAATCGGATTTGCCGACGTTGTATGGAGACGCGTTGATGTTAATTATCACCTCTGCCCCGAAAAGGGACTGTATATGGGCAGGTCCCTCCGGGTACCATATGTCCTCGCAGATGTTCACTCCGAAAGTCACGTCGCCGATGGTGTAAAGCGGGCATCTCGTGCCGACCTGGAAATACCGGAACTCGTCGAATACGCCGTAGTTGGGCAGATAAATCTTATGATAGATATCGACGACTGTCCTGTTGTGAATGACGGCCGCCGCGTTAAAGATATCGTTTCTCCTGTCAACAAAACCCACTATCGCGGTTATGTCCCATACCTCTTCCTTTATCCTCTTCAGGGCCTCCAGGTTGTCCTTTATGAACTGCGGCTTCAGGAGAAGGTCCTGGGGAGGATATCCCGTAACCGAAAGCTCGGGAAACGCCACGATATCGGCCGAGTAATCTTCGGCCTCCTTGATGTAACGGATTATTTTCTCAGTATTGCCGTCGAGGTCGCCAACTGTCGGGTTTATCTGGGCAAGCGCAATCCTCAAACTTCTCATGCCTAAATGATAATGAAAGAGCGCCGATTTGTAAACCCTTGTTCGCCGCCTACTTCTCCGGACCGTGCACCTCGCTCTTGCTCGCGACCACCTTACCGGTAATCGTATCAAGAACATAATATCCGCTGTGGTGCATATAGGTCCCGGACTGGGCCGCCCAGGCCGAGATCTGGTACCTCCCGATTTCGCCTGCCGCCATCGCAGGCCTCGACTGAAGACCCGATGCCAGATTCAGAAGAAGCAGAAGCGCAATGAGACCGAGAAGAACTTTCAGACCCTTATCTCTTTTCATGATCCTTCCTCCTTTGCTTGACTTCCTTCGATTCTATTTGAAATCTTAGCAAAATCCGGTGAAAAGTAAATGCTTTCAGGCGGCTGACATACTTTACCAAGCCCGCTCTTGATATACCGGTCCGTGGAGGGCCAATTCAAGCCGTAAGATAAATTGGCCCCGGTTGCTTTATAATTAAAAAGGGAACTTCAATGGAAATGAAATATGTGTTTTACTTCTTTGCAGGCGGACTGATCACAAGCGTGGTCACGTATTTAGCCAACAACTCGAAGAGCCTGCTGGCGGCCTTTATCGGCACACTGCCCGTGATAACGCTGAGCACTTTCCTGCTCATATACTTCAACGCGGGCCAGGCCGCGGTATCAGCCTATGCAAAGGGGCTGATGATTATGATACTGCCGTGGATGATCTTTATCCTTTCCGTCATCCTGCTCGCCCCAAGGACGAACTTCTTCATCGCCGTCGTTATCGGTCTGTGCCTGCAGGTCCTGATCGCCATTTTCATCCTCGTCAAATTCGACAATGTGCATTTCAGGTTTTAGCTTTGGTCTGCATATGTGAAGAAAGGAACAGGAGTTTAATAAGAATGAAAGGAGGACTGTGTTATGGTCAGGGCACTGAAGCTCGTTTTCTTATTTCTGCTCGTTGCATCCGTTGCTCACGCCGATGACGCCATCAGGGAATTCTCCTTCCGTACGGTCGACGGCAAGATCATCGATTCCAGAACCTACAAAGGGAAGCCGATGGTAATAAATGTCAGCGCCTACTGGTGACCTGTGTGCAAGGCTGAGGCCCCGGAACTTCAAAAGGCCTACCTCTCATACAAAGACAAGGGTGTGCTTTTCATCGGAGTCTTCACTATGAGCGGCGATGCGGATATCAGGAAGTTCGCGGCGACCTACCGGCTCACCTTCCCGGTCGGGAAAGACAACAGACTGAGCAGGGCCCTCGGCGTCATGGGGATAGAGGTGGACCCCGGAAATCGGACAGTCGTATAAGGTGTAAAATACGACAGACGACAAGGAGGTCGCACCGAAATGAGCAAGACAAAAAGGAACAGGTACTCGGCGGAGTTTAAGGCTAGAGTCGCGCGCGAGGCGATGAAAGAGGAGAA
>JAJYIF010000038.1 GCA_021790195.1 Nitrospirota bacterium | reverse complement strand
CAGAGAAAAAGAAAGGCACAGGCTTGATTATGTTCTACAACCTATGCTAAAAAATCGAGGATAGGATGCTGCACCTGGGGGAATGACCCTGAAAACCAGGTGGGGGAATGCAGCTGAAAAATGACAAATAGGCGATGAAAAGCACAAATTAACGTCTGAGGAAATTCGCGAACTTCAGATTGATAAAAGACAGATCGATCTTGAACAAGAACCCAGCACGTTAAAATTCCCGCAAGATTTTAAAGATTACTTGGTAAATCTGTTCGTCGAAAACGTACATAAAATTAGGGGGCTTTCCCAAACGCATTCTGCCGAGGAAATTCTTACTCAAAGAAGGTTAGGAAGAATTGAAGACGGAGTTTTTATACCGAACAATGCCTGCGTTCTTCTTTTTGCTAATGATCCCAAAGTGGTTTTCCCCGGTTGTAGTGTGCGGTTCTTGAGATACGAAGGAGAAGTCGAAGGTACAGGACAAGATTATAATGTGATTAAAGATATTTGGCTTGAGGGCTGTATTCCTGAGTTAATAGTCAACACAGCAAAGGTTCTTGAATCTCAATTGCGCGAGTTTTCCCGTCTTGGTGAAGATGGAAAGTTCTATACGGCTCCTGAATATCCGTACGATGCATGGTTTGAGGCTATTGTAAATGCTTGCGTGCATCGATCTTACGGGTTAAAGAACATGAATATTTTCATAAAGATGTTCGATGATAGATTGATTTTTGAAAGTCCTGGAGGATTTCCACCTCTTGTTACTCCTGAGAACATCTATGTTTCACATCATCCAAGGAACACTCATCTTATGCAGGCCATGTTTTATCTGGATTTTGTAAAGTGTCACAATGAAGGAACTCGAAGGATGAGAGATACAATGGAAAAAATGAAATTGCCTGTTCCTGAATTCGAGCAAATTGCATCAGGAGCTTTAGCAGTACGTGTGACTCTACGGAATAATCGCAAGCAAAGAAAAGTTTGGATAGATTCTGACGTATTTCATTTACTACCCGCTGAAGTTGCTGTTACGCTTAATCAGGATGAAACACGGGTTATAAATTTCATTGGAGAACACGGCAAAATCAATGTAAGTCAGTGCTTCAGATTATTACCACACTTAAAGAGATGGCATTCTGCGAAGAAGTTGCTAATGAATCTTACTGAGAGGAAGATATTGATACGTGAGAGCCGAGGCATTGAACGCGACTCTTACACGCATTTTAGATTACAATCAACGGTGAAGGTCAATGGTGAAAAGAAAGATCGCAAAAGTAAAAAGTAAGAAATTAAGCCTAAGCCCTTTAAGTTTTGATGAAGCTATGTCTGCAATGCTTCAAACGCCGCCGCCCGAAAAAGAAGCAAAAGGTAAGAAGAAAAAGAAGATTTAGAATAGATAATAGGATCAAAGATCAGCAATGTTGGGTTTGCCAAAGATACAATCCCGATACATTATTCATGAACTTTGTTGACATTATGGGCAGTCGCGACTCGAAACTCTTTCTCTAGTTGACGATGACTCACGAGTCGCCTCAAGAAATCGGAAGAGATAGTTCAGTTCGCTCCGGAGGTTGACCGGGCAGCTGATACGTCCGGGCGCAAAGCCCTGTCCGGATGGTGATTATCCTCTTCCGTCGAAAGGGCCTCTTTCCATATCTTCTTCAGAGAACCCTTCCAGAAGAAATAGATCAACTTGCTGTGACCATGGTCGCAGCATTCTTTATATGCCCTGTCGAGATCGCATTTTTCGACCAGCATCCTGAAGGCGGCTATCACGTACCCCGTTCGATCTATCCCGCGACGGCAATGGATATAGATGCCGCGGCCCCTGTATTCCTGGATGATATTTACCGCCTGCTTAAGGGCATCCGGCGACGGGGGCGTCACCTCGCTGAGAGGAACATTGACGAAACCAATATTCAGAGACCGGCAGGCCTTTCCTTCTTCCGCAACGACAGAAGGATCGTCCTCGAGAGAGAGGACAGTCTTGATCCCCATCCCGGAAAGCTCCTTTAATTCTGTCTCTCCCGGATGCGGCCCCCTGAAGACGCCCTCGGAAACTTTTTCGGGCGTCCAGAGAGATTCTGCATGGACAATGACGGCAAGGCCCGAAAGGAACAGAACAAAGACAACAAAAATAAACTTGCGTTCTATAAGCCTCACCTTTTCTTAAATCCCTTCAAAAGCGGCAGATATTTCTATTATAACCCGAAAGGCGTTCCTCCTTTGTCAAGGATTCAAGAGTCTCTTCTTTATATCGAGCGCGGCTACGGCCCCTTCCCCCGCCGCGATAACGGCCTGGTCCGGTCCGGTGTTCATAGGGCCGACAATATATAGCCCGCTCAGGGAAGATTCATAATTATGGTTCACGACAAACTTGAAGCCTTCGGCGTCCCTCTTTAAATTGAGACCTGAGAGGAATTCATCGTTCAGCTTAAATCCGAAATTAGACATTATCACGTCGCAACCGACCGTCTCCCCGCTTCTTAATTCTATACCCTCGATCCTTTCTCCGCCGATGATCCTCACCGGTCTGTCCGTTATGAATCGAATGCCATCTTCCTTCAGCTCCTCCAGGTACCCCTCTGGCGGCACAAGGCTGTAAAGGATGAGGGTTATGTCTTTCGTATACATCTCCCTCATGGCCAGGGCGAGGTGGACGGTCTTCAAAGAGTTTCCCAGGACAACCAGTTTCTTTCCTGTTGTCTTGTAGCCGTCGCAGTCCACACAGGTATAGAAGCCCGCTCCCAGGAATTTATGGACGTTTTCTATCGGGGGGAGATTGTCATAGGCGCCGGAAGAGACGATGACGGACCTCGATAGATATTTCCCGTCGCCGGCCGAGACCTCAAAGAATTCCTTCTTCACGATCCCATACACTGCCCCCTTTTCTATCTGCACATGAAACTCTCTTGCCTGCTCTATACCGGTCTCTATGATCTCCCTGCCCGAAATCGACTTCTGGGTGAGGAAATTCTCGATGCGCCTTGCGTGCATGGTCCTTCCGCCGCCGCGGTCTATGAGGAGGACCTGCATATTATAGCGGCCGAGGTAAATCGCCGCCTGCAGCCCTCCGGGCCCGGCGCCGACTATGATACAGTCATAAACCTTGTCTTCTTTCATAAGCAGCAAGGCTAAATATTTATCAGTTTTCTTTCAGTTTGGAGAAGTCGGCTATTTGAGAGACCATCGACCCGATGGTCCGCAGAAGGGCGAGCCTGTTAAGCTTTATATCTTCACGCTTGTCCATTACCAGGACGTTGTCGAAGAAATTGTTTATTGATTCCGTAAGAGCGGACAATGCCTTGAGCGCGTCAAAGTAGTTCTCTTCCCTTAGAAGCGCGCCCACAGCCGGCCCCGTGTTCGTTACGTTGTCAAAGAGGATCTTCTCCTGCTCCGCCTCAAGGAGTTCCTGATTTATCTTAGCGTCGTCGGCGGCAGAGATTATATTGTTTATACGCTTGACCGCGAGGAGGAACTTGTTATAACCGCTTTCGTTCCTGAAGCTTTTTATGGCGAGGAGCCTTTCCCTGACACCGCTCAAAGAAACACCCTCACTTTCGACAAAGTGGATGACGGACTGAATCATGTCTGTATCGTGCCCCTGAGATAAAAGGAGCTGTTCGAGCCTCTGGACGAAGAAGGCGAGCACCTCTTTAGTTACGTCAGAAGTCCCGGAAGCCAGGCCTCCTGCAGCCTCCCGAACGAGAATTCTCAATGAAACGTCATATCCTTTTTCCATGAGGACGGAGATGATCCCGAGGGCTTGTCTCCTGAGCGCAAAGGGGTCCTCGGAGCCGGTCGGGGTAAGACCCACGGCAAAGAACGAGACAACATTGTCCATTTTGTCGGAGACGGCGACGATACAGCCCTCCTCGGATTCCGGCAGCTTATCGCCGGAATATGCCGGCTGATAGTGCTCCAGGACCGCCTCCGCAACCTCCTTCCTTTCTCCGTCGTGCATCGCATAATACTTCCCCATCAGCCCCTGAAGCTCGGGGAATTCGCCCACGACACCGGTAAGGAGGTCGGTCTTGCAAAGCCAGGCAGCCCTCTCGATGTCTTGTTTCCTGCCGGGACAAAACTTCTCGGACAGAAAGGATGCGAGTCTTACGACGCGGCTTGTCTTGTCGTAAAGGCTCCCCAGCTTGTCATGGAAGGTAACCCTCTTCAGGTCCTCTATCCTCGCGTGAAGCGGTTTCTTTATGTCCTCCTCGTAATAAAACCGGGCGTCCTCAAACCTTGCCTTGATAACCCGCTCTGCGCCGGTCCTTATCGTATCGGAGTTTTCGTCCTTTGTGTTGCTGATTACGATAAAGAAATTCTTCAGCCTGCCGTCCGCGTCCTCGACTGCAAAATATTTCTGGTGGTCCTTCATCACCGTGATGAGCAGTTCCTTCGGAAGGGCAAGGTAATCGGGAGGGAAGGAGCAAAGGACGGGCACGGGGTATTCGACGATGAACGTCACTGTGTTCAGTAGGCCCTCGTCTTTTATCGGATTTCCCTCCACGGACGACGCCAGGTTCTCTATGCCGGACTCGATCTTCCTTCTCCTTTCGGCAGGGTCGAGGATGACATAGTTGTTTTCGAGAAGGTGGATGTATGAGGCAATCTCTTTTATCGCAAAGGAGCCGGGAGAAAGGAAGCGATGGCCTTTCGTTACGTTCCCGCTTCTAATCCCGTCTATTTCGAAGACAATCGTCTCTCCCGAAAAGAGCGACACAATCCAGTGTATCGGTCTTGCAAATCTGAGGTTGCCGTTGCCCCACCTCATCGATTTCGGAAAGGTCAGCGAAAGGATTATTCTTCTAAGGACCTCATGCAGAAGGTCTGTTACGGCAACGCCTTTCTGTCTGATGACGGCGACAACGTATTCGCCCTTGTCCTTCTTCTTCGTGACAAGGTCTGCGACCTCCACGCCCTGGGACTGTGCAAATCCCTTTGCCGCCTTGGTCGGAGCGCCGCTCTCGTCAAAGGCGGCCTTTTTCGCCGGGCCGTAAACCTCTTTCACCCTTTCCTTTTGGAAGGGTGGAACGCCTTTCACGATAAGGGCAAGACGACGGGGTGTCGCATAGGTCTTTATCTCGGAAAATCCGATCGAATATTCCTCAAATATGGATTCGGCGTTCTCCTTTAGCATAGACATCGCCGGGGATAGAAATCTTGCGGGAATTTCCTCTGTGCCTATTTCGAGCAGGAGACTGGAAAGAGAATCTGCCGGAGGGGTCTGAATCATCTTATCTCCCGCCGCCGCTCCTGACTTCTTTGGCGGGCGCCGCCGCCTCGCTTCCCGTCAACAGAGGGAAACCAAGGTCCTCTCTCTGCTTGAGATACGCCCCGGCGCACAATTTCGCCATGGACCTGACGCGGGCTATGTATCCGGTCCTTTCGGTCACGGAAAAGGCGCCCCTCGCATCCAGAAGGTTGAAGGTGTGCGAGCACTTGAGGCAGAACTCATATGAAGGCATCACGAGCCCGAGGGAATTGAGCCTCTTCGACTCCTTCTCAAAGGCCTCGAACTGTTTCATCAGCAAATCGGTATCTGCAAAGTCAAAGTTGTATTTCGAAAACTCGACTTCCGAAACGTAATGGACATCCCCGTATCTGACGCCTCCGCCCCATTCGAGGTTGAAGACGTTGTCCACGCCCTGAAGGTACATGGCTATCCTTTCGAGTCCGTAGGTGATCTCTACGGACACGGGTTTGAGGTCAAAACCTCCCACCTGCTGGAAATAGGTGAACTGGGTGATCTCCATCCCGTCGAGCCAGACCTCCCAGCCTAGACCCCATGCCCCGAGCGTCGGGGACTCCCAGTCGTCCTCGACAAAGCGGATATCGTGTCTGAGGGGATCGATTCCGAGGCCGCTGAGACTTTCGAGGTACAACTGCTGACAATCGAGCGGCGAGGGTTTCAGTATCACCTGGTACTGGTAATAGTGCTGGAGCCTGTTCGGGTTTTCGCCGTATCTGCCGTCGGTCGGTCTCCGCGAGGGCTCGACATAGGCGGCCCTCCACGGCTCCGGCCCCAGGACTTTAAAGAATGTGGCAGGATGAAACGTCCCGGCGCCCACCTCCATGTCATATGGCTGAAGGAGGACACAGTCCTTCTTCGACCAGAATTCCTGGAGCTTCAGTATGATGTTCTGGAAGTTCATGGTGATGACAAAAAATATAAAGGAAGGCCTGGAGCTTTGTCAAATTGAGGCCGGTGTTTCT
Organism: Nitrospirota bacterium; assembly: GCA_021790195.1. Taxonomy (GTDB): domain Bacteria; phylum Nitrospirota; class Thermodesulfovibrionia; order Thermodesulfovibrionales; family UBA9159; genus JAJYIF01. The sequence continues at coordinate 20,664 of JAJYIF010000038.1, read as the reverse complement.
TTGGTTCCTCTGTGGTATAATTCGAGCATGGCCGAGAAGGTATTCATGAAGGGCAATGAGGTGATTGCAGAGGCTGCGATCCATGCGGGATGCCGCTTCTACGCGGGATATCCTATAACCCCCCAGAACGAGATCCCGGAATACATGTCTAAGAGGATGCCCGAGATCGGAGGGGTATTTATCCAGGCGGAGAGCGAATTGGCGGCGATCAATATGGTTTACGGCGCCTCGGCCTGCGGCGCAAGGGCGATGACCTCCTCAAGCAGTCCCGGAATAAGCCTGAAGCAGGAATGCATATCCTACCTTGCAGGGTCAGAGCTCCCGGCCGTGATCGTGAACATGGAGAGGGGCGGCCCCGGTCTCGGAAATATATCCGGCAGCCAGGCCGACTATTTTCAGGCGGTCAAGGGCGGAGGGCACGGTGATTACAAGCTTCTTGTCTATGCGCCTTACAATCTCCAGGAGCTGTGGGAGCTTACGATGCTCGCCTTTGACAAGGCGGACGAATACAGAAACCCGGTCATGCTCCTCGGTGACGGCATACTCGGACAGATGATGGAGCCGTTTGTGGCCGCTCCCTACATCAAGCCCGGTCTTCCGGAAAAGACATGGGCGCTTACAGGCTGCAAGGGAAGGAAGCCTAATGTGCTCAAGTCCCTCTACATGGGCGAGGGAGAGCTTGAGATGAGAAACAATATGCTCCAGCAGAAATATGGAAAGATGAAGGAAAAAGAAGTCCGGTATGACTCGTTTCAGACCGATGACGCCGAACTCATTGTCGTAGCGTTCGGTATTGCCGCGAGGATAGCCCTCTCCGCAGTAAAGCGCATTAGGAACAACGGACTCAAGGTCGGACTCTTCAGACCGGTCACCTTGTTTCCTTTCCCCGAAAAAGAGCTCTATGATCTTTCCGGCGAGGAAAGGGAGTTCCTTACCGTAGAATTTAACGCCGGCCAGATGGTGGAGGATGTGAGGCTCGCCGTCAACGGCAGGTCAAGGGTGCATTTCTACGGAAGACCCGGCGGCGCGATCGTGATGCCGGAAGAGGTCCAGGAAAAGATATTGTCCCTCCTGACGCCGCATTACTCGGGCGCTCAAAGCAAATCGTAAGACAAGAGATATTCCCTGCGATCAAGATGTGCCGGGAGTTTCGGCATTCCACCAGCCACCCCCCAGGGCCACAAAAAGGGCAACCGTGTCCTGAAGGCGCTGGGCAAGCGCCTGGAGATATCCGATCTTCGCCTGATAATAAAGATTGTCCGCTATAAGGACCTGCACATAATTGACGAGCCCTGCCTCATAATTTGCCTGCGTCAGCTTCAGGGCGTTTTCGGCAGAAGCTACCGCCCGGGACTGGGCGTCGAGGGTCTCTGCGTCATGTTCGAGCGCCCGAAGCGTGTCCGCTACCTGGACAAACGCGCTGAGGACGGTCTGACGGTAGTCGGCGAGATACTGGTTGTATCCTTGGATGGCAGCGCTTTGCCGCGCCCGCAGGGTCCCGCCGTGGAACAGCGGGGAAGTGACATTTGCGCCGAGACTCCAGATACTGCTGGCGTTCTTGAAAAGGCTGTCGAAGGATCTGTTCTCAGCCCCGTAAGAACCATTCAGGGTAAAGCTCGGAAACAGCGCGGCTGTGGCCACTCCGATCTCCGCGCTGGCGCTGTGCAGCTGGGCCTCGGCTGCAAGGATATCGGGCCGCTGACGCACTAGCTTCGACGGAAGGCTCACCGGCAGATCAACAGGGAGATTGAGGTCGGCCATATCGATCTGCGGAGGCGCCCATTCTGAAGGGGCATAGCCCGACAGCGCCGACAGCAGGTGATCGGCCTGACTTACTCTCTGTCTGAGAGGCGGAAGTGTCGCCTCCGTGGCGGAAAGTTGGCTCCTGAGGGTAAGCACATTGGAATATGGGACAGTGCCGGCCTGATATTGCAGATCCGTGATCCTGATTTGCTCTTTCTCAAGGTCGATAATCTGTGCTGTGGCCCTGATCTCTTCCTGATAGGCTGCCCTGGCGATGGCTGTGGTTACGATATTGCCAATGAGGGCAAGATATGTGCCGTCGAGAGTATAGCGTTGAAAGTCTACCTGCGCCTGCAGCCCCTCCACGGCGCGGCGTTCTCCGCCGAATATGTCGAGGGCATAACTGACAGTGGCCGAGAGCGTATAGAGATTGAAGATGCTGCTTGCGGAGCTTCCTCCGAAGCGTGTCTGGGAGAATTTCTGGCGCGTCGCATCAAAACCCGCGTCAACCTGCGGATAGAAAACGCCGTAACCGGCCCTCAGATTGTCCTGACTTTGGCGCAGACTCGCCTGTGCCGCCTGAAGACCAGGGTTCCGTGTCAGGGCCTCTTTTATCAACGTATCGAGTTTGGTTGAGTTGAAAAGACGCCACCATCCCGAAACCACATCGGCGCCCTCCAGGAAATGCTGCGCCTGCCCCTCAGCCGCAAGCGTCGGGCCGGGCTTTGTGCCGCCGGTGTACTGTTCGAGCTTTGGAGGTTCCGGGCGGACAAAGTCGGGCCCGACAGTGCAGCCGGTCACGAATAGAAGGCATATTGCGCACGGAATCAAAATACGGTTATGGGGTGTCATCCGCCTCATTTTTCTCCTATGTAGACGTCTACCAGCTGCCCCGGATACAGAGAGAGGTTCTCCGGCTTCTTGAACCTGAACAGCACCGGCAGCACTCTTACATCGACTCTCTCGGTCTTTTCATTGGACAACTGTATCTTGGGCGAGACATAAGGCTGCACCCTTACATATTCCAGAGGAATACTGATGTCGGTCCCTCTTATGAACATCTTTGCCTCCATGCGCGGCACCGGAGGCAGTCTGTGCACGAGGATCTCGTCCACATAACATCTGAGGCCGATGTATGTCTGAGGGCTTCCCATGACGAGGGCGGGACCGAACCCCTGCGTGTAGGTATCGTATGATCCCTGGGGCGATACAAGCCCGCCTACAGAGGTGTTGATCGAAAGGACAACTCCGTCCACCGGGGCCTTTATAACGTATTTGTCGAGAAGAGCGCTCGATGCCGAATAGGCCTTAGATAAGGCATCGTACTGCTTTTCCTGGTTCCTTATATCGTAAATCCACGCGCCGGCCTTAGTGAGTTCGTACTGTTTCGTGACGACTTCGAGGTTGGCCTTCGCCACTTTGACCGCGTTTTCAGCATTGTCCAGATCATTCCTGCTCACCGATTTCGGGTCCAGCTGGTACGACTTCACCTGCTTGTCCAACTGGTCCTGCGCGCTCCTGAGGCTTGCGCTCGCATAATCCACCTGGGCCTTTGCGACTTCGAGGTTCTCTTTTCTGGGCTGCGCCCGCAACTCTTCGAGCATGGCCAGCGCCGCTTCAGCCTGGGACTTCTGCTGTTCAGCGGTCGCCCTTTGAACCGAATCGTCCAGGACAAGCAGCGGTGTCCCGCGACGCACGCTCTGTCCTTCGGCGACGAGGATCTTTGTAACGACACCCGGCACCTCAGGATATATGTTCACATTTTCCCCGTTCGTCTGATAGCTTTCGATGATCCCGTTGGCGTAGATGCCCTTTGCGTAAGGGTTGGACGCGGGGCGGAAGAGCGGAGGCTGCGGCTTTTTCTCTATGCCGTAGATGTAAGCACTCACGATCCCGATAATGATACCGGCGATTGAAAGAGAAAACAGCACCTTATTGCGCATTCTGACCTCCCTTTTCGACCCCTATGATCTTCCCGTCCTCCATTCTCATTATCCTGTCCGCATATTCGAATATCCGGCTGTCATGGGTGACGATGATGATGCTCCTGTTTTCGTTCAATACGCTTGTCTTTACAAAATCGACGATCCTTCTTCCCGTGTCCCCATCCAGCGAAGCAGTGGGCTCGTCGAAGATCATGATATCAGGGCTGCTCGCGAGCGCCCTTGCGATCGCCACCCTTTGCTGCTCGCCCCCGCTCAATTTCACCGGGGCTAGGTATGCCCTGTCCCTGATACCCACTATTTCGAGGTGTCTTAGAGCCACCGAGATGGACTCTTCCCAGTCGAGCTTCTTCAGTATTAGGGGGATCGCCACGTTCTCGACCGTGGTCAGTTTCGGAAAGAGGTGATAATCCTGAAACACGAACCCCACCGTATTCAGCCTGAAATCCGCGATCTGGTCGCCGGGCAGCTCCCATATCTCCCTGTCCTCCACGATCACCTTGCCAGAGTTGGGCCTCAATATGCCCGAGATCATGCTGAGCAGGGTCGTTTTGCCGCTGCCCGAGGGACCTTCGATAAAAAGCATCTCGCCGAAGTAGGCGTCGAAGCTAACTCCCCGCACCGCCATGGTCCGGGCCTCGCCTTCACCAAACCATTTGACCAGTTCCTTTGCGCTCACCGCCAGTCTCGCCATTTCAGCCCCTGAAGATGTCGAAGGGCTCTATCTTGATCACTTTTCTTACCCCGATGTAACTCGAAATGGCGGCAATGACGAGTACCATAACGAAGGCGAAGGCGAGGTTTTCGAAGGTGATCTTTGCCGCGTAATTCGGCAATCTCAGTTTTGCGACCGCAATCAGAAGGGACGCGAGACCGACGCCAAGGCCGTAACCGGTGAGGGCCGTAAAAGCCGCCTGGAACAGTATCATCGAGACGAGTTCTTTTCCCTTGGCCCCTATCGCCTTCAGCGCCCCGAATTTTTCGAGGTTCTCCAGGATAAAGGTGTAGAAGGTCTGCCCCGAAATCGAGAGGCCGACAACAAAGCTTATTACCGTCATCAACAATACGTTCGTGCCGAGGCCCGTCTGGTATTTATAGAAATTGGAGACCTTCCGGATAAACTCCTCTTTTGTCAGGGCTTCGTAACCAAGCGCCTTCACCTGCTGCTTGATGTAGGGCACCGCATCGCTGCTCTTCGGCTCGATCGTGATATACGAGACGGTATACCTCGTGGAAGGTATGTATTGAATGGCCCTGTTGTAAGTCGTGTAAAGCGTGGGGACGCCGAACAATCCGCCCGTCGTGACCTTGGCGATGCCGACTATTACACATCTGTGGTCGTTTATCTCGAATTCGGAGCCGAGCCTCGGGCTCCCCAGCTTCGGGAACTCCGAATCCTTCACAACGATGAAGGCATTGTCCGCAAAGATGTCCTCGATCTGCCCTTCTATCAACGACGGCCTCCCGTACAGACTTGCATCGTCAAGTCCTATAACAGTTACCGACTGGTATACCCCGTTGGGAAGCTTCGCGAGCGCTCCGCCCGAGTATAGACCCACGGCATACTTGACCCCATTTATGCTGCGCACCGCGTCCAATACGTAATCCGGCATCGGGATGCTGTTGGCTACGGTGTTTACCGCGGGGTCCATCACCCAGATCTTGGCGCCTATGTTTATTACAGTGGATGAGGACCTGTACAGGATTCCGGCGAACATCGACGTCATCATGACGATGAGGAAGACCGCAAACGTGATCCCGACGAGCAGAGCGGCGAATTTACCCCTGTCGTTTACCAGCAGCTTGTATGCAATCTTCAGGATGCCTTTCATGACTTCCTATCAAACTTCTTTTACCACGGGATGCTACCTCTGTCAAATGAATAACCCCGAAGCAAGCTGCGAAGAATGCGCCTGCCTGTCCGGTAGGCACGGGGCCGCACGATGGGTGGTGTGGGGAGGGACGGTTAGCTACCGTCCCTTACCCGATTATACAGTATTTCTATATTGTCCTATTTGTTCTCAATGCATCGAGGACTTGAGCACTAATATCAAGTGCAATTGATTTAAACGGATGTTTTCGGAATTCGTTGCGCCGCTGATAAAAAATGAGTCCCCCCGTTAAAAGAAAGTTACCGGCCTGAAGGCATAGAAGGAGATTGTTTCCTATTTTATTTTGAATTATTAATGTAGGAATGATGACTTTCTGTAACTGATGCTGCAACTTCGTTGAATTGCATGGTGATCCGAAAATACTCTTGACTGACTTAATGGAATCGAAAAAGATTTGAGATGGATTAAATCCGCCCCCTTTGCACGAAATCAGAACTAAGTGTTTTGGGGAGAATGCAATTACCCATTTTGCGACGGCTTCATATGGCAAAAATGCATCTTCAGTAAATTGCATCCCTTTGTCGTTTCCATGTCCAATGATTACAATTACTTTAAATGTCGTCCCTGCAACTTCTGAAAACTGCGTGGCAAGCGCATGAAATCTGGTCGTTTTTAAGACGACTGCTTCACAGCCATCTCTTCGATTTAAAATCGCTGATAATTCATCTGCATAAGCTATATTCTGCATCCTCAATCCGTTGCTATTACACTCAATTATTAGACACGGTTTCGGATTTGCCCGTTTTGTTCTTCCCTTCCTTCGTTTTTTATTCATAAAATATTACATAACGCTCGAAAGAACTGAAACTTTTGGGGGCCGATGGGAAGCGTAGCAACCGATTCGCCGTTTGTTCAAGCAAGCGAAGAGGTTCCTATTTAATTGGTATTCCAATATATTGAATATCAATAGAATTTAGGAATGCAATTGCTTCTCTAAATACCGGCTCATCGAGATCATGGGGGGAGCCAGCTATTGCCACTATGAAATTTTTTCCATATCTTTTTTTAGTATAGTAAACAGCTTGGCCGAACAATCTGAATATTTCACTCGTACTTTTAAAGAATGAATCCGTTAATTTAACCTCAATCCCAAATATGCCATCATTTATATCGATATCGACTTTCAATCCCAAATATCCGCCTAAATTATATTGGCTCATTACATCTTTGAAATAGACACTCAGATAGTCCCCGATTTCATTTTCGGCATCTTTCTCAGTTTTTATTTTTTTTCTGGATAAAGTACATTCTTTTAATTTTTCATAGACATTTTCAAATGTCGGCTCCAAAGGTTCATTTATCGATGGCTGGGAATCTTTCATGTCTGGTTCAACGTCCGTTATTTCTAATAGACTACGAACCATATCCTGTTTAGTTCTTGCGGGTAATCCCAAATTAGAACAAATTGCCTTTAACTCGTCGCTTTTCAGTATATCGAAAAATTTATTTATTGGCGATACATTTTTTGCTATTTCTTCAATGACCTCTTGCTTGTTTCCAGAAGAATCCAAATCGAGTGCTTCCGCTATATCCTTCAATTCTTTTACGTAAAGCATTTCTAAAATTTCATAAATCGATATTTTTTGCTGCACCTTATTTTTCCTCCCGAATTTTGATTAAGATATTTTTATCTGTATAACCAGTTATTATTAACCCGGCAACAAAATAACGCAATTTGTCATTCCGGAATCTTTCTTTGTTTTTAGAAGGATTCCCGACGCGCTTCGCTTGCGTGAATGACAGTATTTGGTTGCCGAGTTATTAGATAGTTTCTCGATAACTCCGGCATTGTTCCTTCTCCGCAATCCACCGTAGATGCCGTGTCGGGCGTAACTGCTTGATTTATCGTACAATCATGGTCGGCTTATATTACTTTTGTCATGTTATCGAGTTTTCCGTCTAACATGAGTCCCCTCCCAAAGAATTACCTCTGTTATACTCCGACTATCGGACCGCTGTCAAGAAGAAAGGTTGATCTCCGATTGTAAGCTACGGCGGCTAGAACGTTGCCGTGAAGTAAGATTTCAGGAAGTACAAACCCTATCGGCTTCAGTTTCATTCAGCAGTTGAACACAACCTTATGCTCCGCTATCATATGATAAGGGATAGGTTATGCGCTCTTTCAGGGAAATCAAACACGACTATCGTTTTACCGATGAAGACGAAAAGCGTCTCGCGGCGCTGCGGCCTCTTATGGAAGAGCACGCCGGGGAGATCATGAGCACCCTCAACCTCTGGTTCATAGGCACCAAAAACGCCTCGGCGTTCTTTAACCCGGAGACGCTGAAGGCCCATGTCTTTAAAACCCAGAAGATGTGGTTTTCCGAACTCTTTTCCGGTGAATACGGCAACCGGTTTCATGAGAAGCTCATCAAGATAGGCTCCGCGCACCTCCGCAGGAATGTGGACGTCCATTATCTGCAGCGCGCCGCAAACCTCATTAAGAACGCCTGTACCGGTATACTCTCTAAGCAGGAAGAAACTGTTGCGGATGTTACGAGCAACGTTATCAGTGTAGGCAAGATCATAGACATCAGCATGAGCGTGATCTTAAGCTCCTATATCGAGGAAGAGATCCGCCTCTACTCCCCTGTTTACAAAGTGAAGAGCCTCCTCGTCAGCTTCTCGGAGCGGTTCTCGCAGGCCACGAATTTCGTGCTGGTGTTTGCGCTCATAGGCCTCACCGCCGGGGTCGTCTGGCTTTTCGTTCTAGACGTGGTCCGCGCCTTTTCGGGGAATATCGAGCAGGGCATCATCTCTTCCCTCGGCTCGCTGCTTCTGCTCTGGTTGATGATAGAGCTTATGAGCACCGAAATCTCCCAGCTGAAGGGAGGGAAAATGCACATAAGCGTTTTTGTGGGCGTTGCGCTGGTGACGATGATCAGGGAGATGATGATAGCTACCCTCCAGCATGAGAACCCGGAGTCCATCTATTATCTTATCGCCGCGATCCTTGTCATGGGGTCCGTTTACTGGATCGTCGCCAAGACCGAAGACCGCCACAGATAAACTACGTGTTTCCGATCTTCTCAAACTCCTTCTGAAAATATCCCTTCGTAAGGTCGTCGTGAACGCAGAATTCGATTGTCTCGAGGCTCGTTTCTGAAGCGTTTCTAAGATAGTCCGCTGCCTGCTTCACGAGTATCTCAGCGCATCTGTCCTTTGGGAACCCAAAGATACCTGAGCTTATAGCTGGAATGGAGATGCTTTTTAATGCTTTCCCGGAAGCCAGACTGAGACTGCTCAATACCGCGTTTTTCAGTTTATTGTCTTCGTCCCCTTCTCCCATCCTCGGCCCTACTGCGTGTATCACATATTTAGAGGGGAGTTTTCCCGCTCCGGTAACGGCGGCGTGTCCCACCGGCACAAAACCTATCCGGTCGCTCTCCTCCTGTATAATATGGCCGCCTTTCCTTACTATGGCGCCGGCAACGCCTCCGCCGTGCTGCAAATGCGAGTTGGCCGCATTCACTATGGCGTCGACTTCCCGTTCCGTTATATCTCCCTGAACAAGACGCAGCGTCTTTCCTTTAATGCTCTTTTCAATTATCACCTTCATCTCTATCTCCTCCATTCAATTTATTACTGAAATAAAGACGGTTCCCAGGGAAGGCTGGCATACTGATAAACCTTTTATCGCGATACCTTGAAGTGTCTGCGACCTCATTAAAAATACAATTGTTTGAGCAAACATTTGAAGAATAGCGTGACACCTCTTGGTCCTAATGCAATAAATCGCATATAACAAGGTTTAGAAGCATGCCCGCCTTCTCATCGTCTTGAGGCGGCGGCGGCATGTTTCACCCTAGTCTGAAACCATTATACAAAACTTCTTTCTATGATAAAATATAAAAAGAAGCGCAGGAGGATTTCAGAATACCCTCAATTTATGGAAATACATCCGGCCTCAGGGGCCAGGATATCCGTTTGCTGGAGAGGATATATCGCAGGAGAATCCTCCAGGACAAGATAGTCACCCCCGAGCTTGCCAGGTATGTGACGGAGATGTCTTCGGAACTGGGCCGGCAGATAGGGCTCCTAATCCACAGGTCAGGCAAAGTCACGCATGTCATCGTCGGAGACACCAAGGGCATTTTCATTCCCGACCTCTCGGATTTCCCCATAGGGAGAAGGGCGCTGAGGGGACTCAGGCTCGTCCATACGCACCTTAAGGACGAACCTCTGAACCGGGACGATTTCACCGATCTCTCCCTGCTGAGGCTCGACCTCATAGCGGCAATAGGGATAAAGGACCGTCTGCCTGACAGAATATTCGTGGGCCATCTTATGCCGCAGGGGTCTGAAAGGTCCATAGAGGTGCTTCCCCCGCAGTCATTTCATCAGCTCGAACTGAATTTCATTTCCTTCATAGACGCCCTCGAAGAGGAGATGGAGAGGAAGCGGACATTCGACCAGAGGGACAGCCGCGAGAGGGCGATCCTTGTAAGCGTCTCCACAAAACCGAAATATGAGCAGGAGGATTCTTTAGAGGAGCTGCGGGAACTGGCCCTGTCGTGCGGCGTGCTCGTCCTTGACCAGGCAATGCAGAGGCCGAAGGAGGTCAACCCGAAGTACCTTATGGGCGAGGGCAAGATGAAAGAGCTGGTGATAAACGCGATGAACAAGGGCGCTACGCTGCTGATCTTCGACCAGGAGATGAATCCTTCACAGACAAAGGCGGTTGGAGAGCTGACCGAGCTTAAGGTGATCGACCGCTGTCAGCTAATATTGGACATTTTTGCCCAGCGTGCCCACAGCAGGGACGGGAAGGTCCAGGTGGAGCTCGCGCAGCTCAAATACAGGCTGCCGAGATTGACCGGGAAGGGGACCTCCATGTCGCGTCTGATGGGAGGCATCGGCGGCAGGGGACCGGGAGAGATGAAGCTCGAAATAGACAGGCGTCGCGTTCGCGACAGGATAGCGCTTCTCGAACGGGAGCTAAAGTATCTTTCGGAGGCGAGAAGACAGAGGAAGCAAAGGAGGATCTGCACCGGCCTCCCTATAGTCTCCATCATAGGTTATACGAACGCGGGGAAATCCACGCTCCTGAACGCCCTTACAAAAAGCGAGACCTTTGTTGAGGACAAGATGTTCGCTACTCTCGATACCGCAAGCAGGAGGCTCAGGTTTCCGAGGGAGAGGGAGATTATTATCACGGACACGGTGGGTTTCATCAGGGACCTTCCAAAAGACCTCATGGCGGCCTTCAGGTCTACTCTGGAAGAGCTCGAAGACGCCGATCTCCTCGTGCATCTCGTGGATGCGTCGAGCCCGAGGTTTGAGCAGCATGTCGCTTCAGTGAAGAGGACCCTGGAGGAGCTCGGCCTGGAGGGCAAGCCCCAGCTTCTGGTCTTCAACAAGACGGACAAGCTGCAGGGGGAAGAGGTGGATAACCTTCGCGCCAGATTTCACGCGGTGGCGGTCTCTGCCCTCGATCCTTCGACCTTTGCGCCTCTCCTTGAGGCGATCGAGGACTCTGTCTGGAATGACAAAATGGCCGAGGCAACGGTATAATAGTAAGACCGCAAAGGAGTCCTATGGAATTTAAGCCTAAGTGGATAGCATGGGAAATAACGAGGAGATGCAACCTCAGATGCGTGCACTGCCGCTCCTCATCGGAGATGGAGATAAAGGGACATCCCGACTTCTCCACCGGGGAGGCCTTCGGCATTCTCGACAACATATCCGGGTATGCGAAGCCCGTCGTTGTCCTGTCGGGCGGAGAGCCCCTGATAAGGACGGATGTCTTTGACATAGCCAGGTACGGGGCCGGGAAAGGCCTGAGGATGTGCCTCGCAACGAACGGGACACTCGTAACCGATGAGATCTGCGGCCGGATAAAGGATTCGGGGATAAAGATCGTGTCTCTGAGCCTCGACGGCTCCACGGAACTCGTGCATGACGATTTCAGGAACGAGAAAGGGGCTTTTTCCGGAACCGTGAATGCGGCCCGTCTGTTTAAGGAGCACGGGATCGAGTTTATAATAAACTCCTCCTTCACAAAGAGAAATCAGGAAGAGATACCAAAGGTTTACAGGCTTGCAAAAGAGCTCGGCGCCACTGCATGGTACATGTTTATGATTGTGCCTACGGGGAGGGGCGAGGAGATCATGAACGAGCTCATATCCAAGGAGGATTACGAAGACATCCTCGAGTGGCATTACCGCATGGAAAAGGATGAGCCGGACATGCTCGTCAGGCCGACCTGCGCTCCCCATTATTACCGGGTGGTGCTCCAGAAAGCGAAGGAGGAAAAGTCCAAATTCGAGAGGAGGACCCTGAAGTTTTCGACCGGCGGCTCCAAGGGGTGCATCGCGGGCCAGCTTATATGTCTCATAAACGTGGATGGGGATGTTTTTCCGTGCAGCTATTTTCCCAAGTCCGCCGGCAATGTCAGGCGGCAGTCGTTCAAAGAGATATGGGAAGACTCCGAATTGTTCAGGGACCTGAGGGACTTCAAGAAGTACAAAGGGAAGTGCGGCTCCTGCGAATACATAAACGTCTGCGGCGGCTGCAGGGCAAGGGCTTATTCCGTGTACGGGGATTATCTGGACGAAGAGCCTTTCTGCAGCTATATGCCTGCGAAGATGACAAAGAAGATAGTTAAATAAGTATCAGAGAATCAAAGTGTCAAAACCTGAAAGCAAGACCAGAATTAACTCGGCGTATAACTTTTTGTGCTTTAACACTCTGACGCTCTGATACTCTGATGTTCCTACACTTCTACACTCTTACGGAGGTTTTTTATGAACGATACATTCCTTAAGGCTTGCAGGGGAGAAGAAGTGCCTTATACGCCGGTCTGGATTATGAGACAGGCCGGACGCTATCTTCCGGAGTATCAGGCGGTACGCGCCAATGTCGATTTCCTTACGCTCTGCAAAACGCCGGAACTTGCGGCTAAAGTGACGATACAGCCCGTGGAGCGTCTCGGGGTCGACGCCGCGATACTTTTCTCGGATATCCTGGTGGTGCCTGAGGCCATGGGGATGCGGCTGGAGTTCTCCGACAAGGGCGGCCCTGTCCTTGGCGAGCCGGTCCGGACCAAGGCCGCCGTCGACAGGCTGACTCTTCCCGATACTGAAGACAGTATGCCTTTTGTAATAGAGGCGATAAAAATCCTGAGGTCGGAGCTGAAGGTGCCGCTTATCGGTTTTTCCGGCGCTCCGTTTACTCTCGCCACATACATGATCGAAGGGGGGGGATCGAAGACCTTTCTTCATACGAAGAAGATGATGTTCCAGAATCCGGGTCTTTTCCATCTTCTCATGGATAAGATAACGCTCTCGGTCATCGCATATCTCTCCTCGCAGATAAGGGCCGGCGCTCAGGCGGTGCAGCTTTTTGATACCTGGGCAGGCGTCCTCGGGCCCGAAGACTACAAGGAGTTCGTCCTGCCTTACGTGAAGAGGACCCTTGCGGAACTCAGGAAGGAGGGCGTCCCCATGATCTATTTTGTCAACGACTGCGCGGCCCTCCTGAAGGAGATCAGGAAGACCGGCGCGGATGTGGTCGGCGTCGACTGGAGGATAGATTTGAAAGACGCGATAAAAGGCCTCGGTAAGAAGTTTGCGGTCCAGGGGAATCTCGATCCATGCGCCCTGTTCCTGCCGCCCGAGAAATTGGAGGACAAGGTGAAGGCCATCCTCGCGAAAGGGGAGTCCGCAAAGGGCCACATCTTCAACCTCGGACACGGGATACTGCCCGAGAGTCAGGTGGAGAACGCGATTGCGCTGGTGGAGGCCGTTCACCGCTTCAGTGAGAGATAAAGTGGAGAGCGGTCCGGTCTCCGGGGCTGCAAGGGTGGCTCTCACCTATCTGTCGGTGAGCGCGCTTTATATCTATTTTTCAGACCGCGCCCTCAGGTTCTTTATCAGGGAGCCCGACCTCCTGACGGCCGCCCAGACATACAAGGGCATAGCCTTCGTCCTGATCTCTTCCCTTCTCATTTATCTCGTCGTCAGGAAGAGCGACAGGGAGAATGTGCGACTCCTGGGAGACCTTGATGCCAAGGTCAAAGAGAGGACCGCCAGGCTGGAAGAGGCGATGCTCCTGGCCGAGTCGTCTGACAAGGCAAAGTCAGAGTTCATCGCCAACATGTCGCATGAGCTGAAGACGCCGCTCAATGCGATCATAGGCTTTTCGGAAGCCATGCTCAGCGGTATTTACGGCCCCATAAACGAACGGCACAGGGAACATCTCGGCGACATACTCCTGAGCGGTGAGAGGCTGCTGAGTCTGATAAACGACGTGCTGGACCTCGCAAAGTTGGAATCCGGCTCAGCGCCGCTCGACCTGCGGGGATTCTCCCTGAGAGAACTCATCAGGGCGAGCGGCGGCCTGTTCAGGGAGAAGATGGTCGCGCACGCCATTACGATGGACTATAAGATTGACGACGGTCTGGATGAAGTCGTGGCCGACCAGAAGAAGATCAAACAGGTAATGATAAATCTTCTTTCAAATGCGATCAAATTCAGTCCTGACGGCGGGAAGATAAGCGTGACCGCCCGGAGGCTGAAGGACCTGATCGAAGTCATCGTGGCCGACACGGGCATCGGGATGGAGGAGGACGACATACCGAAATTGTTTCAGCCCTTCTCCCGGCTGGAGCCCTCGCTTCAAAAGAGGTTCGGAGGAGCGGGCTTTGGTCTGTTTCTGGCCAAAAGGCTCGTTGAAATGCACGGAGGCGTCATAAGCGCAAAGGGTAAGAAGGGCGAAGGTACGGCCTTTACGTTTTCGATTCCAATCCGGGGCGATGTCTGATATAGTTGAGTGAGACTGCGGGATGAGTGCGGAGAGGCCGAGGATTCTTGTCGTTGAGGACAACGATATAAACCGGAGGTTGTTCAGCTCGCTTCTCCGGGAAAAAGGATATATTGTCCTCGAAGCGGCCGACGGGGAAGAGGCGATCGAGGTCGTACAGAGGGAATCGCCTTCTCTTGTCTTGCTGGACATTACCCTCCCCAAAGTGAGCGGTCTCGACGTTCTTAAGATATGCAGGGGCAGAGGTTTGCTGGACAACGCAAAGGTGTATGCCCTTACCGCGTCGGACTCGGACGATATTTTCGATGCCGGATTTGACGGTATTATAAGAAAGCCTGTCAAGGTCCTGGATTTCTTGAAGACCGTTGAAAGAAACTTGACGGCTATTTAGGAGGGAGCTATCAAGAAGATCCTCGTTGTGGATGACGACGAATTGAACCTCAGGTTCATGTCGTCTATGCTCAGGGCGCAGGGGTATTCCGTCGAGACGGCAAGGAACGGCAGGGAGGGCATTGAGAAGGCGCTGAGTTTCCAGCCGGACGTTACGCTCCTCGACATAATGATGCCGGAGATGGACGGTTACGAAGTATGCGCGAGACTGAAAGAAAGCGAGGATACGAACAACATCCCGATTGTCCTTGTCACCGCACTGGACGACAGGGGATCGAGACTGTCGGGATTTAAGGCTGGCGCGGACGAGTTCCTCACCAAACCGGTCGACCGGGTCGAGCTTACCCTCCGGCTACAGAACCTCCTGAAAGTGAAAGAGTACGGGGATTTTCTCAGGGACTACAATAAGACCCTCGAGACAATGGTGCATCAGAGGACCGTTCAGCTCGAAAAGGCTTATAAGGAGGTCGAAAGGGCCAATGAGAGGATCAGGTCCGGATATCTGGACACAATATACAGGCTCACTATGGCCGCTGAATACAGGGACGAGGACACCGCGAATCACCTTAAGAGGATAAGCTTCTATTGCCAGATGATCTCGAAAGAGCTGGGGATGCCGGAGTCGTTCATAGATACGATAATCTATGCCTCGCCTATGCACGACATAGGCAAGATCGGCATTCCGGACGCCATCCTGCTGAAGCCGGACAGGCTGACCCCTCAGGAGTTCGAGCTGGCCAAGACGCACACGACAATAGGGGGAAAGATCCTCCATGGCTCCGAATCGGAGATATTGCTTATGGCCGAAAAGATAGCGCTCAGCCATCATGAGAGATGGAACGGCACGGGGTATCCGGAAGGGCTTAGAGAAAGAAACATTCCTCTGGAGGGAAGGATCGTAACGTTGGCGGACCAATACGACGCTTTGAGGAGCCGGAGACCCTATAAGGTCGGTCTGTCGCACGCAGAAGCAGCAGGGGTTATTACAAAGGGCGACGGCAGGACCTTCCCTGAGAATTTCGATCCGGCTATACTTGAGATATTTATCAGACGGCAGCAGGATTTCAGCATGATATACGAGGAACATAAGGACTGAGTCGCGAGGTCGGCGAAATTAGGGTTATCGGGATAATTCTTCTTAACCTCGGGGGGCCGGACTCGCTTGGGGCGGTGGAGCCGTTTCTTTATAATCTCTTCTCCGACAGAGAGATCATAAAGCTCGGGCCGCGCTTTCTTCAAAGACCATTGGCCCGTCTCATCGCCGCCTTCCGTTCCGGCAAGGCCGTGGACATGTACCGGCTGATAGGGGGCAGATCACCGCTCTTTGAAATAACCGGGGCCCAGGCAAAGGCCCTCGAAGCGGCTCTCAATGCTGGAAACGGGGACATGGAGAAGCGGGGACACGGAGATAATGACATCTCATCGAAGTATAAAGTCTATGTCGGGATGCGGTATTGGCGCCCGTATATCGAAGACACGGTAGAACAGATGGCTGCGGACGGTATCAGGGAAATAGTCGGCCTGAGCCTCTATCCGCACTACTCTGTTGCCACAACCGGTTCCGCTATGTCGAAATTTGATGATTCGGTGAAGCGGCACTCCATGAATCCCTGCCGCATCTCAGCGTGGTACGACCATCCAGGGTATATCGACGCGCTCGTGGATTCTATTAAGAGAGGCCTGGCGGTTTTTCGGAACGCGAAGGCCGAGGTGCTCTTCAGCGCCCATGGCCTACCCTTAAGCATAGTCAATTCCGGAGACCCGTACGTTTCTCACATAGAGGGCACTATAGAGAAGGTGAAGGACAGGATCGACATAAGCTGGCATCTCTCATATCAAAGCAGGAGCGGCCCTGTAAGGTGGCTTCAGCCTTCCACCGACGACAAGATACGGGAACTCGCATTGCATGGGGTGAAGAACCTTCTCGTGGTGCCTGTCAGCTTTGTCTCGGACCATATAGAAACGCTATATGAGATTGATATACTCTATAAAGAAATGGCTGGAAGTCTTGGAATGAAACTTGTAAGGACCGAATCCATGAACACGAGTCCGCTGTTTATTAAGGCGCTTGCGAACATTGCTCGAAAAGCGATAACAGAGGCGGGATGGAACTGATGCAGGCCGACCTGTTAGTGATAGGCGGCGGCATAAGCGGACTAAGCCTTGCCCACTACGCTTCAGGGGCCGGCCTCAAGACGATCGTCTTGGAAAAGTCGGAGCAGGCGGGAGGATGCTTGAGTACAATGCGCCGACCGGACGGCTTCTGGCTCGATCTGGGCGCGCACACGTGTTACAACTCTTACAGTAATCTTATAGGCATCATAGAAGACTGCGGCGTCAGGGAAAAACTCCTGCAGCGCGAGAAAGTGCCGTTCATGATGCTCGTGGACGGGAAGGTCAAGTCTATCCCCTCACAATTGGATTTCATCGAGCTCGCCTGCTCGGTCCCGCGCATCTTCACTCTCGCAAAGACCGGACGGACGGTTGGGTCATATTATCCCAGGATAGTGGGCCGAAAGAATTTCGACAGGGTGATAGGCCCCGCGTTAAGCGCCGTGCCTTCCCAGCGAGCCGACGATTTCCCGGCCGACATGCTTTTCAAGAAGAGGAAGAGGCGGAAGGACATTATCAAGAAGTTCACTGTAAAGCAAGGACTTCAGACTGTTGCGGACGCCGCGTCCGGAGGTAAAGGTATAGAGTTAATTACAGGAGCGGACGTGGTCTCGGTGACGGCTACCGGCAGAATGTTCGAAGTCTCAATTTCCGGCGGACGCGTCTTCCGGTCCGGCAACCTGTCCCTGGCTGTTCCGCCGCATGTCGCATCGAGGCTCATCAGTAATATTCTCCCGGACGCCGCGGCAAGACTCTCTGAAATAAAGATCTCTCAGATCGAGTCTTTTGGCGTTGTGGTCAGGAAGGACGCTGTCGAGTTGCCGCTATTTACCGGTCTGATACCCGTAAACGATTTGTTCTTCTCTATAGTTTCGCGCGACACGGTTGCAGACCCGGTTTACAGGGGGTTTACATTTCATTTCAGGAGCGGTTTGGACCGCACCGAAAAGACAAAAAGGATCGCAGAGGTCCTCTGCACGGACAAGTTCGAGGCTTCCTCTGAGAACCTGACAGTCCTGCCGTCCCCTGTTCTGGGACACGAAAAGACAGTGGCCGACATAGATCGGCTCATAGCCGGGGAAAGGGTTTTCATTACAGGCAACTTTTTTTCCGGGCTTGCGATAGAGGATTGTGTGACCAGGTCTTTGACGGAGTTCCACAGACTTAAGGCGGAATTATGAAGGAAATCAGGAAGACTTAAACTCATGGACGACATTGTGGTAAAGTATAAAGGACTTTATCTATCGGGCAATTCATACAGAGGCATCAGCGTCAATGATTGCATAGAGAACTCATATAAACTCGCCGCAGAAATGTCGGCGGAAGAAAAAACAAGGGCGCCTGAGGCATCAGGCAGGAAAGGAGGAGGCTTTGACAGACCAGGAGATTATAGAGGCTCTCAAGAAGGAGAACGAGGAATTCAAGAAACTGAGCGATGAGCATAAGGACCTTGAGCGTCTCCTCACTGAAATCGACAGGAAGGTCCACCTCAACTCAGACGAAGAGATGGAGAGGAAGAGGATCCAGAAGCTGAAGCTTCTGAAAAAGGACAAGATGGCAGAGCTCGTCAGGGACTATAAAAAGAGCCACTCTAACTGAAGGATAGGAACTACTACGGGTTGAGATTGAGGCTGAGGCAGAGACTGAAGAAAGCGAGGTCTTTGCCTTTGCCTTAGCCTTAACTTTAACCTTGATCTTTTTTCCCATTTCGAAAGGGGGTATTGTTTTGTGAGAAGCGGCATCATAAAGAAGGGCATCGAGCGGGTCCCTCACCGGGCGCTGCTTTATGCCACAGGCATTCCGAAGACCGAGATGGACAAGCCCTTTATCGGCGTTGCGACGAGCTTTACCGATATAATTCCAGGACATATCGGCATGAGAGACCTCGAAAGGTTCATAGAAAAGGGCATACATACCGGCGGGGGTTATCCCTTCTTTTTTGGAATTCCCGGGATCTGTGACGGCATCGCTATGGGCCATTCGGGCATGCATTACTCGCTCCCTTCCAGGGAGCTGATCGCCGATATGGTGGAGACGATCGCCCGGGCCCATCAATTGGACGGTCTTGTGCTTCTTACGAATTGCGATAAGATAACGCCCGGCATGCTTATGGCTGCGGCAAGGACCGATATCCCGTCGATTGTGGTAACGGCGGGACCGATGCTGTCCGGTCGCCTCGGCGGAAGAAGGCTTTCGCTCGTGAACGACACATTCGAGGCGGTCGGAAAATACAAGAAGGGTTTGATCAAGGACGAGGAACTTCAGGCATTAGAGATGTGCGCCTGTCCCGGAGCGGGCTCTTGCCAGGGCATGTATACGGCAAACACGATGGCGTGTGTGACGGAGGCGCTGGGGATGAGCATGCCGAGGTGCGCGACGGAGCTGGCCGTGTCCGCGAACAAAAGACGGATCGCATTCGAGAGCGGAAGGAGAGTCGTTGACCTCGTGAAGAAGAACGTTACACCGAGGAAGATTATGACCCTAAGGGCCTTTGAGAACGCCATCATGGTCGATCTCGCCCTGGGCGGTTCGACAAATACGGTGCTCCATATCCCTGCCATAGCCCATGACGCCGGCGTTGATCTTCCCCTGGAGACATTCGACAAATTGAGCAAGGTCACGCCGCATATAACCAGCATGCTGCCCGGAGGAGAACATTATCTCGAAGACCTGAATTGGGCCGGCGGCATCCCGGCGGTCATGAAGAGGCTAACTGACAGAATGAACGACAACCAGACGGTGAGCGGCAATTCTGTTCTGTCGATAATCGAATCAGCCTCGATTACGGACGAGGATGTCATAAGGCCGCTCAGCAACCCCCATCATAAGGAGGGCGGGATCGCCATCTTGCGCGGCAATCTTGCGCCGGATGGGGCCGTGGTGAAACAGTCCGCGGTGAGCCGGAAGATGATGAAATTCGAGGGCGCCGCAAAGGTCTTCGACTCCGAAGAAAAGGGCATGAAGGCGATTCTTGCAGGGCAGATCAGGCCCGGCGATGTGGTAGTGATCAGATATGAAGGGCCAAAGGGAGGCCCGGGGATGAGGGAAATGCTCTCGCCCACCGCAACTATCGCGGGCATGGGACTGACGGAATCGGTGGCTCTTATAACCGACGGCAGGTTTTCCGGCGGCACAAGGGGACCCTGCATAGGACATATATCTCCGGAGGCCATGGAAGGCGGGCCTATCGCTTTAATCAGAGATGGCGACAGGATCAGGATCGATATCCCGAAGAGGAAGATAGACCTGCTGGTCCCGGCGGAAGAGATGGAAAGAAGGCTTGCCGGTTGGAAGGCGCCGAAAGCGAAGATAACTACGGGTTATCTTTCAAGATACGCACGGATGGTCAGCTCCGCCGGCAAGGGCGCGGTGATGGAGTAATTTTGCAAGGTCGGTATAATTTTTCAAGGCCAACACCGGGTTGGAACTTCATGCTGTTTTCCAGTGCAGTGCGAGTTTCTTGTGAGACGCGGCGCAATCTCTCAAATAGAGATTGATGAGAGTCTGGTACGGGACGCCGATTTCCTGAGCTAGCTTTTTAAAATAGCTGATGGTGCCTTCGTCCATCTGGAGCGTCACCTGCCGTTTGAGCCTGCTGGCATAGGGATTCTACACAGCCTTTGAAAAATCATATTCTTTTCTCATAGTCATCATCTTTTAAAACACAGTTTTCTATGAAGGAGAGAAGGCCATCCTGTGGATTTGCTTGATACTCATTAAGGCCCCCCTGAATCATACCCGAATCAGATATGATTCAGGAACCCGATCTTTTCACAAGGAGGCCTCAAATGAGATTTTACACCAAGCAGCACAAATTTTCT
>JAJYIF010000037.1 GCA_021790195.1 Nitrospirota bacterium | reverse complement strand
GTATTCTTGTTCCAATATTTTCTTTCGCAAAGCCTGTTCCTTTCTTCTTGGTATTTAAGGGTTACCAATTATAAAGGTTCAGGCTTTTCTTTCCTATAAAATTCTTCCGCAACAGAAACTAGTTAGATAAAAATATGGGAAATGTCCAGCTGCCTCTTTATTTTTTTAGGAAGCAGTCGCGTCTAAGGTGTATGTCTTGCTATGCACTTCTTTTTGGCATCACTGTTCATCTTCTAGAATGGGTTTCCCCGATGCTCGTTCTAGTTTGATTATATAAGACATCACAAACATTTGAGAAATAAACCATGATAATGCAATCCCCAACATAGGCCACTTGGCTTCAACAAACTGTCTTCCGAGGTCTTGATGAAGGAGAAATTGAGATAGAATAACTATAGGTAGTGTCCAGAATAATCTCTTGATGCGCTGTACCTTCTTGTAAGATATTGTCGTGTCCCTAATTTTGCTTTCTGTCCACTTTTTGGAGTAGACGCATAACAGAGGTGACAAGAACAGGCCGAGTAATATTCCTTTCTCTATAAGCTGTAGCGACCCGCTGGTCTGCCAAAGACCCAATATAGTAAAAAATAAACTAACAGCCAAGGCATAGTTCATCCTTGTTTTGAGTTTTGTCCCTTTGAATCTATACAGCTTAGTAATATACTGGATTACCAGGAAGACAGCTATTCCTAGACCAAAAACTATGGAGAACCACATAAGATACTATATAACCTCCATGATACTTTGTCGATTATTGATAATAATGTTCTCTGGATAGATGATATCAGATTGCGCGGAATTCCGGAAGAACATCTTGACTCACGTTCCAGGACTAAACCGAGGAAAGCTTATCACCATGGTGGCAGGCTTAAATCGGCACTGCACTTAAGGTCCGCTTCCTGTATGGCATTCATAGCAGGCCCCTCCTTTCCACGCGTCTCCAATATCGACCGGATGTTTGAATTCCAGCCCTGTCCGAAAATCCACGACTTCCGATTTCCCCGGACTTCCCTGAGAAAGGATGATATGGCAGGTGCGGCAGTCATTCGGGATGACAGCGCCCTCTTCGCTTTTGTGCTTGCCGTCGTGGCATCTCATGCAACCCTTGAAAATAAAATGTCCGATGTCATCCGGATAGTCGGACCACCGCGCCTTCATCTCGGGAAACACGTTCCTCGTGTAAGCCGTCAGTATGGCGCCCGTCGACTCCTCGATCTCTTTCCTCTTGCGTGAATAGATATCGGGATACTTCAGACGGTAAAAATCCGGGATTGCCTTGATGATCTGCTTTTGCGCATCAGCGCTTGTCGCATAATCCTGAGAAAGCGCCTTCACCGCAGCCGACTTGATCTCGGGTAATTCGCCATCTATCTTTCCGGTCAGTATCGCCAGGTTGACGGCGTAGTCGGGAGAATGAAAGTTATGGCTCGGACGGTTATGGCAGTCCATGCAGTCCATTGTCCGCGGTTTCAGGCTTTGGAGCTCTTTCTCTGAGAGCGGCATCGAGACGTCCTGATAAACGATTACCTTTCCGGTCTCCCTGTCGGTGACCCTGATCCATGGGATGTCCTGCCGCTTCTTGTCCCTCGCCACGTATTCTACCTTGACAGCTATGTTCATGTGCCAATGGATTCCGGACGTCTGCGATGTCTTCGGATTGCCTCCCCCGGTCTTTACAAGCATATTGATTTGCCAGTGAGTGTTTGCCTTGTCATAGAGATAGGAATTGAACTGCCTCTGCTGGCCTCCGTAAAACTGTCTCGGCCAGTGGCACTGCTCGCAGGTCTCCTGGGCCGGCCTTAAGTCCTTAATGGGAGTCGGGACGGGCCTCGGATACCTATCGGCCAATACGGCGTACACCTGGTAAAGCCCGGACATCTTGGACCTGGCATACCATCCCGCGCCCGGACCGATGTGGCATGCGACGCACCTCACCCGCGCGTGAGGTGAGTCCTGATACGTCGTAAATTCGGGCTTCATGACCGTATGGCACGTCACGCCGCAGAAGGTCACCGAATCCGTGTAGTGATATGCCTGATAAATGCCGACAGCGCTAACCACTGCGAGGATTAAGGTAACGGCCGAGAACATCATGGCGGCCTTACGGTGCCTTTCGTCATTAAGATCCACCGACGGCCATTTGTGATAGACGATCTGTCCCACCTTCTGGAGGTCGCGCCAGCGCACAAACATGCCTATGGGAATGAGCAGCAGTCCGCCCGCAAGAAAAGCGGGCATGATCATGTATAGGAGTATGCCTAAGTAAGGGTTGATACCCTGAGCCACTAAGCTGAAGACCAGAAAGAAGACAATGCAGACCCCGGCCACAAGACTAATCATCGCGCCCAGGGAGCTTATCCAATTGTGAGTCAGGCTCGGCAGGCGTTCCTTATTCATGCCCAACCCATGACGTCATGACAGAATCTGCCAATTTTCCGGATCGGCGCCCGGCTGCGCCGTGCCTCTGCGACCATGTGGACAATCTGAGAGAGAAGGGTTCCGGCGTCTACCTTCCCGGCCCTCATGGCGAGGCTTCCCGCACACAATCCTTTCAGCACGCCACCCTCTCTCGTCCCTCTATATTGAGAAGACGACCGACTATCTAAAGTCTATCACGCAATTTGTTTTTAGCAATTCCGACGCTTCCTTGACAAGAAAGTCATTTGTGATAAATTGGTGTTAAGGACATTCAAAAAGATCCGCAAGCTCAAGAACAACAATCAGAAGGAGGATAGAGAGGGAACGGCTATCCTATATAGTTTGAGACGTTAGGACATAACGTCAGGCGTTTATGATGTTACAGCTCCTTCGGAGGCATCCGGCGTATAAGCGGCATTTCGGATGTCTCCGGGACTCCTGCTTGACGGAACTTTTTGGGGGCAAGCTTTCCAATGTTATATAATATTATTTGTAGTCAGTTCTCCGCTTTAACGACAGCAGGGAACTATCTCTCAGATATATGATGAAAGTCTTTATTTTTTCACTCTGTCTCTTTTTTGTCACGGCGAATCTTGCTCTCGCCCATCCCGAAAAGTCCACCTTTAACGTCCGGTATTACGGCAGCTTCAAGAAGGGACTCTTTGAGCATAAACTGGCCGGCAGCGTTGAGCTGGTGAACGCCCTTGCCGGACCTCACATATATGGGCTGGGTATAATCGCAAACGCCGAAGGAGTAATTACGGTGCTCGACGGCGAGGTGTGGCTTAACTATGGAGAAGACGGGATCAATGTGACCCGCAGCATGATACCGGAGGGAGAAGAAGCGGCCCTTCTGATTACCGCCCAGGTCGCAAAATGGCGGAAGATACCGGTCCCGGACGATATGTCGGAGCATCAGCTCTATGACTTTATACGAAGGCAGGCCAGGAATCTCGGGATCGATACAAGAATGCCCTTCCCTTTCCTTGTCGAGGGCAGGATCAAGAATTTGGTATGGGACGTGCTCAATGGGCTATACGTCAGCACCGGCAAGATCCGGGACCGCTTATTTTTGAGAAAGCTCGTCGAGTACAAGGACTCAATTGAAGCCACCCTGATCGGTTTTTATCCCGGAGAACTCAGAAACAAGTTTACTTACCCCGGCGAGCTGTGGTACGTCCACGCGCTTTTCCGCGATGAGGACGAAAAGGGAAACGAAGAGATCACCGGGGACGCTAATACCTTCGTGGTCTCCAAGGGCGCACAAATAGAGCTTCCTGTTAAGTAGCTTCCCGGACAGCTAAGGGAAATCTTGGAACGAAACCCTCCTGCGAGGCGCTTCAGCCGGCGACCGGCAGACTCACCTCGACCGTCGTCCCCTTGTTCGGGACGCCGGATATCTTCAGTTCGCCATTGAAGGCGCGGACCCTCTCCCGGATGCCGATCAGACCAAAAGACTGACGGTCGTCGATCTCACCTTCCGAAATCCCGCGTCCGTTGTCCTCGACACTCAGCATTATCTTTCCGTCTTTCAGTTCGAGACAAGCCTTGACTTCCGTGGCCCCGGCATGGCGCGCCACATTTGTGAGCGACTCTTGAAATATGCGGAAGATCGCCGTGGAGAGGGTCCCATCAAGGACAATTTCACCGGGAAGGAAAGTAACACCGCATGCGATATCGGTCCGTTTACTGAATTCCAAGGCATACCATTCTATCGCCGCGGAAAGACCGAGATGGTCCAGAACGTCCGGTCTCAGGTCGGCCGAAATCCTCTTCACCGCAAAGATGGCGGAATCGACGAGCTTCATCATAGATTTCTTTCGTTCACTGAAGGACTCGTCATCCTTATACCGGTCGCTGATCCAAGCGAGATCGAATTTCAGCGCGGTTAAAGTCTGTCCCATCTCGTCGTGGATCTCGCGCGCTATCCTCTTCCTCTCTTCTTCGCTGACTGTATGGAGATGCGCGGTGAGATCGTGCAGTTGCTCATTGATCTTGATCAGCTCCGCAGTCTGCTCCTTCACCTGTCTCTCCAGGTTTCCGCGCGCCCTGCGCAGTTCTTCTTCCGTCTTCGCCTTATAGAGAGCGAATTCAATGGCAATCCGTAAATCTCTTTCCCTCATAGGCTTCACGATATAGCCGAAAGGCTCGGTCGCCTTGGCCCGTTCGAGGGTGCCCTCGTCCGCGTGAGAAGTAAGGTAGATCACCGGAATGTTTAAAAGCTCGCGTATCTTTTCCGCCGCGTCTATCCCGTCGCTGCGACCCTTCAGCACAATGTCCATCAGGACGAGGTCGGGTCTTATCTCGCTCGCCTTTGCTACGGCGTCCTCTCCGGAGGTAGCCGCGCCTGCAACCCTGTAACCCAGGCTTTCGAGGGCCTTCCTGATATGGAGTATTACGATGCCCTCGTCTTCCACTATCATTATCTTTTCATCTGCCATAAAACGCCCTTTACTCTATATTCCTACACTTATGCCTCAAATTCAATCCTGAAGCAGGTCCCGCGGCCCCTGTCCAGCGTTATCGCGCCGCCGAGCTGGGTCACAAGGGAATTCACCAGCTGCAACCCAAGAGAAGATGTGTTCTTGAAATCCAGACCTTCAGGAAAACCGGCGCCATCATCGCTCACCAGGAGTACGACCCTGTTCTTATCCACTCTCCTCATGCCTATGATAACTTTCCCCTTCCTACCGTCTGCAAAGGCATGCTTGAAAGCGTTCGATACCAGCTCGTTTATTATAAGTCCGCACGGGATCGAGCTATTAATGTCGAGCATCATCCCCTCAACGTCTATTTCCACTTCCACCCGGTCGGCCCCGCCGGCGCTGACAAGGGCCAGGTTCGCCGCAAGATCGCTCACGTATTCCTTGAAATCGATCCTCGCGAGGTCGTTCGACCTGTAAAGCTTCTCGTGTATGATAGACATGGTTTCGACACGCCTCCGGCTGTCTTCGAACAGGACCCGCGACTTCCTGTCCTGCACATAATCCGCCTGGAGCCTGAGCATACTCGATACGACCTGAAGGTTGTTTTTCACGCGATGGTGGATCTCTTTCAGAAGGACCTCCTTCTCCCGGAGAGACAGTCTGATTTGTTCGTCCGCCCTTTTCCTCTCGGAGATGTCCTGCATGATCCAGATCGAGCCCTTGCCCAAAACGGCCGGGTCAATGGCCTTGCCGGACAGGTAGCACCAGAAGATGGAGCCGTCCTTCCTCCTCATGGAACGCTCCGTCGTATATATCCCCCCTCCGGCAAGCAACGGATATGCCTCTTTCCCCACTTCCTCATAAGCCTCACGTGAAGGATAAAATATTTCAGTTGTCAGTCCGCTCACTTCATTCAACTGAAAGCCGAACATCTGCTCCATCCTGGAGTTGATCCAGATAAATCGACGCTCTTTCAGGAACGCTATGCCCACAAGGGCGTTTTCGAGAATGGCGTTTTGTTCTGCGGTCTTCTCCTCCAGCCTGTCTCTCATGTTCTTGATCTCGGTCACATCATGCCATATGGCGAGCGAAAAGGGGCTTCCCGACAAAGTAATGACCTGGGCGATCACGTGAACGTCCCTGATTTCCCCCTGTTTGGTCCTGTGTTTGATGTAGAAGTCGGCCTTTCCATCCTGCATGATCTTGCTTATGCGGGACTTCACATCCTCGGCGGTTTCAAAAGAGTCAAGGTCCGAGACACAAAGCCGTGAAAACTCCTCCCGCGAATAACCAAGCCTCCGGTGGACCGACTCGTTGAATTCTACTATCTTCCCTTCGCTGTTTATAAGCAGTATGCCGTCAGGGGACTGATCGAAAAGGGCGTGGTAACGTCTCTCGCTCTCTCTGAGAGCCTCATCGGCTTTCTTGCGCTCGGTGATGTCCTTCCCGAGCAATAAGAGTCCTTCATGGAACATTCCCCCCAGAGAGGAAACGGAAAAAAGCATCGGTATCTTCCTGCCGGCCTTCGTCCTGAAGGTGCCTTCAACATTCTTGGTCGACATACCGGCGACTGTTGAATCATCAGCTTCGTCGGCGCCGAACAGCCACTCTTCCACAATGATCTCGACGGGCTGGTTCACGAGCTCGCCTCTCTTATATCCCAGCAAATCCAGGGTAAAATTATTAACGGTCGCTATCAGGCCCGCGCGGGACAAGACTATCAGGGAGTCTTCCATTGCAGCCATAATCGAATCTACATAATCCTTCTCCACCAGTTTGGCCCTCGACCGCTTAAGGTCCTCAAGCATTATATTGAAGCTCTCGGCCAAGACACCCACTTCATCGCCGCTTTCCACATCCACCTTTTGCGTAAAGTCGCCTTTCCCCACCTCCTTAGCGCTCCGTGCGAGATGAAGCAGCGGCCCTGTTATCTTCCCTGTCATCCCGGACGCTCCGAGTATGCTCACTATACTTATTGCAAAGGCGACCCCTATGAACTCAAGGATGGTCTTCGACATATCGTCTTTCTCTTTCTTGATCCAGTCGGTGTCCAGACCGATCCTCACCGTCCCCAGGACAAGGTCGCCCGCCTTGATGGGATAAGAAACGTCATAGAACATTTTCCCGTCGTGCAGATATTTTTGGAACAGGCCTCCGCCGATATCTTCGGCCTTATATGTATCAGGGACTTCGAAAGAGTTGCCCAGCTCTGCCTCCGAGCTATGGGCCAGTATCTTATTATGGTTGTCCACAATCATGACATAACTGCGATAGGAGCGTCTGGCGTATTGTGAAGCAAGACCGTCCATAAATGCATAATCATTTTCGATCAAATGGGGAGCTACTGCATATGCCAGGCCAGCCGCGGACTTCAGGGAGTCTTCGATCAGCCTTGCTTCTATCTCCCTCATCTCCCTGTGTTTCTCGGAGACATAAATAGTCACCAGTATGACCACGACAGAGATCACGGAGCCGATGACGACCCCTATGATCTTTGTCCTGATGGATGTTGCCGCCTTCTCCAATTCTAAACCTAAAGACTGCCTTTGACCATGTTGTACATGAGAGAAACGTCCTGGTAATCGCTGCCGTTTATAACCGCGAACTTGTCGATAGTCGGTTCGACTTCGTACCTGCTATTTTATGTAATAACCGGAGACCCTCCACTCGCCGTCTTTATCGAGCATAGGCGTCACGGTTTCGACAGCGGATTTCTTATGCTGAAAAGAGGTTTCAAACCGGATTACGACATATTGACCGTCCGGAGCGCCCGGCAACGAGGTCCGGTAATCCTTGCTCTTCACCCTTCTTGAAATCATCTTTCCAAGGGGCAATCTAACAGTTTGAAGAGATTGCTCCCACTGCTCCTGCGTGACCGCGTTCCTGAAATACCCGGCAGCCTCCTTCCAGCTCTCCGGGTACTTGCCCGCATCCACCAGGGCCAGCCACTTCTCTGCAGCCACTACGGCCGTTTTCTCCTTGTCAAAATTTGCCGCCGAAGAAATACCGGCCATAAGAACAATCGTGATGGCCGCAATGACTGTAATGATCTTTCTCATCTTAATCGTCTCCTTTTATGTAACCATTGGGCCGGTGTGTCGACCTCTCTATCATAAATGCGCTCTCATTTCTTCCTCGCAAATTATAACCGATTCACGCGCTCATCATTAATACTTTTTTCTTGACACGAAAAAAATTGTGGCGTATAGTTGAAAGATGTTTTATTTGATGACGGTCAAGATACTCCTTAGACGCGCCTGGCATTTAGATGCCGTGGCCGAAGGGGATTTCTTTTAGCTGTCGTAGACAACGGAGAAACTCAAAGGCCACGGAATAAACCCCGTGGCCTTTTTTATTTTGGAGGTGTTTCATGAAATGGGACCCGGAGAAATATGACACGGTGAAGGCGCCGCAGATCGACGCCGGCAAAGAGCTCGTAGCAATGTCTCATATTAGAGAGACTGACTCCGTGCTCGATATCGGCTGCGGTACCGGGAAACTGACTGTTGAGCTCGCGCGTCTCGCCTTGAAGGGAAGCGTTGTGGGCATTGATCCGTCCGAGGAAATGCTCAAAAAGGCAGTGGCGGTATCCTCCGGAATAGAGAACGTGCGCTTCCTGAGGACCACGGCGGAGTCCATCGATTTTGTGGAGCGCTTTGACTTCGCATTTTCCAACTCGGCCCTCCAGTGGGTGAAAGAGCAAGGGAAGGCCATCAGATGTGCGTACAGGGCACTGAAGGGCGGCGGGATGATCGCCTTCCAGCTCCCTTCAAGGGATTTTTGCACCGAGTTTTTCGACTACAATGCGAATGCGATAGCTTTGCTGGGCTATGAGCGCTTTTTTCTCAACTGGGAGTCTCCCTGGTACCTGCCGACAAGGGAGGAATACGAAGCGCTCCTTGAACGCGCGGGTTTTAGAGATGTGGAAGTTCTTTATAGAGACTACAGGATCGTCTTCGACAGAGTGGAAGAGATCCTGGATTGGTGGAGTTCGGCGGGGCTAAGACCGTACCTCGCAGCGCTGCCGGAAAGGGAAAAGGAGTATTTCAAGTATGCCGTTGGAATGCAGTATGAGCAAAACCGGACAGGACGGGGCATAGAATTCGATTTCAGAAGAATCTTTGCCTATGCGGTTAAATAGGGCAGGTTTATCGAAAATGGTTACAGTGCAGGGCAGACGTGCTCCAAAGTCTTTAAAAACGATGACCTATTTTTGAAAGACCGGCGATGGCGGCTCTTCTCTAAGAAACGTTTAATGTGGATATTAACGATAGCTTCCGATACTTCAAGGTATCGTTATAAAGACTTTTCCACACATCAGCCCTGCACGAGATAGAATGTAGTCTGCTTATGGAAAGGAAGAATATGAGACGGAGCAAGAAAGAGATCAGGGACAAAGATGTTATCATTGACCTGTTGAACGCCTGCCATGTCGGACGTTTGGGCACTGTGAGCAGAGACGGTTGGCCGATGGTAAAGCCGCTCAATTTCGTTTATGCAGACGGTAAGATTTACTTCCACAGCGCAAAGGAAGGAGAAAAGATCGACGATATCAGGAGAGACGACAGGGTCTGTTTTGAGGTTGATCTTCCGATCGCCTTTGTGAGAGGCGCTGCCGAAAATCCGTGCAAGGCCGAGTACCTCTACAGGAGCGTAATCATAAAGGGCCGCGCTTATATTGTCGAAGATGAACAGGAGCGCAGGTCGGCCCTCAGGCGACTTATGGAGAAATATCAGCCCGAAGGCGGTTACGGCGACTTTCCTGACGCAAAACTGGCAATCACTGCTATTGTGAGGATTGACATCGAAGAGATGACGGGCAAGGAAGACCTTGGAAAAGGTGAGATGAAAGAGATTGTTATCGAAGCGCTATTTGATAAACTCAAACTGCCGATAGTATTGGATAGTGAATGATTTGGAAGAAATATGACGCATTGTTCGGGATAAGGAG
Source organism: Nitrospirota bacterium (assembly GCA_021790195.1). GTDB lineage: Bacteria > Nitrospirota > Thermodesulfovibrionia > Thermodesulfovibrionales > UBA9159 > JAJYIF01. The sequence goes on along the minus strand of JAJYIF010000037.1, from coordinate 20,455 downwards.
AAGGAGATAGTATGCTTCCGAAAAGTGAAAGTTCGCAGAGGATAGAGAGGCTCAGAGAACGACTAATCGGAGAGGGCATCGACGGCGCCCTGTTCATGTATCCGATAGACGTATTGTATTTCACCGGCACCCGCCAGAACTCCGCTCTGTGGGTACCGGTTCAGGGAGAGCCGTTGCTGCTGGTGCGAAAGAGCCTCGAACGCGCAAAGGAAGAAAGCGCTGTCCAGGACGTCCGTCCCTTTCCGCCGACCAGGGAGCTCCCGTCGCTCTTCGACGGAAACGTGAGGAAGATCGGCCTCACCTTTGATGTCCTGCCGGTACAATATCACGCCTTCTACTCCGGATTGCTGACGGGCAAACAATTTGTCGACATCTCTGCCATTAACCGCGAGCTCCGCTCGGTGAAATCGTCATGGGAACTCGGGAGGATGCGCGAAAGCGGCAGAAGACTTGCTGCGGTCTTCGCCGGGATACCGGGATTCCTCAAACCGGGGATGCGCGAGCTTGACCTGTCTGCCGAGATCGAGTATCGCCTCAGAAAGGCAGGCAGCGAGGGACGCTTCACTATGAGGGCCTTCGGTCAGGACATTGTGGGCCTCGCGGCTGCCGGCAGGACTGCCTCGGAAAGCGGCTGCTTTGACGGGCCGATCACGGGCAGGGGTCTCACGCCCGCGGCTCCGTACGGTCCCTCCCGCGAGATAATCATGGAGCACGTCCCGATCGTTGTTGACTACGCCGGCACATTCGAAGGTTACATGGTGGACATGACCCGCATCTTCGCTTTCGGCGACCTCGACGCCGATATGAATAGGGCTTTTGACGCATCGAGGACGATCCAGACATGGCTTGCCGATAACCTGATGCCGGGAAAGGTTTGCGAAGATCTCTACGAGGGCGCCCTCAGAATGGCGCAGCAGCATGGACTCGAAGAGTATTTCATGGGTCAGGCCAGGTTCGTCGGGCACGGAGTCGGTCTCGAACTGGATGAGCTGCCGGTCCTCGCCAAGGGGTTCAGGACGGCCCTCTCAGAAAATCAGGCCGTCGCGCTCGAACCGAAGTTTGTTTTCCCCGGGAAGGGGGCGGTCGGCATCGAAAATACATATGTCGTCTCGCAGTCGGGCCGCGAGAGATTGACGGTCCTTCCCGACGATATTGTGTACCTTTGATATGGTAAGCAATAAATAAGGAGGAGCTGCATGACGGAATTTGAGCAGTCGAATTGGTCAAAGGCGGAGTTCAGCCGCGACTATCTGGACAAGGCCGATATCTATATAGTACAACGCAGAAGAATGATAGGGATTATAAAGTCTTTCTTCGGTCACTTCCTGAGGGTGCAGTGCAGCAAAAGGCTTCTCGACCTAGGTTGCGGAGACGGCATAATTACTCACGAACTCCTGAAGAGTTACGGCTCAATCGCGCCGACGCTCGTTGACGGCTCCGACGACATGCTCTCCAAGGCTAAGGAGAGGCTCAAGGGATTTAAGCAAATCAGCTTCATAAAGACGAGTTTCCAGGAGATAATCCTCGGCTCCGCCCATATAGGCGACGGATACCATCTCATTGTTTCCTCCATGGCGATACATCACCTCACGCTTGAGGAAAAGAAAGCCCTCTTCAGGGCTATCCATCGCAGTCTGCATCAGGGCGGTTTCTTCGTCAATATTGATGTAGTCCTGGCGCCGACCGGGCAGCTTGACGGATGGTACATGAGACTATGGGAAGAATGGATGGACGAGAAGAAGGCTTCATTAGGCATTGCCGGCGGCGACCCGACGGACATCATCAAGAGATACAAGACACTGGAAGAGAACAAGCCTGATCTCCTTGAAGATCAGTTGGGTGCGCTGCGTGAAACGGGTTTTCGGAACGTGGACTGCTTTTATAAATACGGGATATTCTCGATATTCGGCGGCGCAAAATAGAATGGGTGTATTTGAAGGAAGAACATGACGCCACCGGGCATGGAGTCCGAAGAAAGCTTTATATGCGACACCTTATATTCGTTGGGGGAGAATTTGCAACGCTCGTCACGACTCGCCTGATGTCAATTCCGGCCTTCAGAGTGTGACTATGCAATCTCGTCGCCATTTATAAAGTGTTTTCGGGCTTCATGCCCGGCCGGGATTTCCCGGAGGGCGCCGTTACTCCTTTTCCTCCTGCATCATCATCTCGTCCATGGGACGCTGACGCATCATCATCTCGCCCTTTTCCCTCATCATGCCGCGCATCATCCCGCAGCCGGCGCATCCCATCATGCCGCAGTCGCAGCCGCGCATCATCCCCATCCTCGGACTGGTTTCGAGCATTTCCTTGAGCTGCTTCTTCTGCTCCGGCGTCAGCGTCGCCTTGACCTCCTCAACCGCCTTTATGAGCGACAGGCGCATGTCAGTCCTCATCTTCTCGATATGCCTGAGTTTTGCCTCGACCGCCTTCATGTCCACGGGATCTTTGTCGAGAAGATCCTTCAGCTCCAGCTGGGCGATACGGATGTCCGCTGACTTCCGGATCATCTCCTTCGTCGCCTTCTGCCTGGCGGTCCTTATCTTATCCCTTTGATGATCGTTGAGCTTCAGCTCCATCAGCATACCCCACACGGGATGCTCGGCCCCCATCATCCCGCCGCCCATTCCGCGCATCATCCCCATCCCGCCCTGCCTCATATCTCCCATCATCTGGGCATTCGAGCGGCTCATCGGAACGGATAGGAAAAACACAAAACACGCAACGACAAGTGTAACCTTCTTCATTTCAACCTCCTTGTATTATGGATAATGACATTATAAGACCAAAACTCCGGTTGTGCCACAGCCGGAGGACAAGGAGGACTTTCAGCTCGGGCAATCTGTGATATTATCATAATTAAGAATTATTGAAAGGAGGGTCTCGTTATGAAGATAGGGTTCATCGGCCTTGGGCATCTCGGAAAGTCTATGGCGAAAAGGCTCCTCTCGGAAGGGGTAGAGCTTATCGTGTGGAACAGAACAAGAGAAAAGGCGCTGGATATGGGGGCCGAGATCGCAGAGAGTCCCGCAGACCTTCTTACAAGGACCGAGACCATATTCGTCAACCTATTCGACAGTACTGCCGTCGAATCGGTCATTGCGGGAAAAGAAGGTTTTCTGAGGTGCGATTGCAGGGGCAAGACGATCGTCGATACAACGACCAACCATTTTGAGCTTGTCGCATACTTCCATCAGGTGCTCAAAGACCGGGGTGCCTTCTATCTCGAAGCCCCCGTCCTCGGCAGCGTGATTCCGGCTCAGCAGGGCACCCTTACGGTCCTTGTCAGCGGCGACAAGGATGCCTTCGACAGGACCCTCCCTTATATCCAGAAGATCGGCAACACAGTCTTTTACCTCGAAAAACCGACCCTCGCAACAAAGATGAAGCTTATCAATAACCTTGCCCTCGGATCATTCATGGCCACCCTCGCGGAGGCGGTGGCGATCGGAGAAGACTGCGGAATCGAGAAAGCGAAAGTGCTCGATATACTCGCCTCAGGGGCCGGCAATTCGGCAATCCTGAACGCAAAAAGAGAAAAGATCCTCAAGGAAGATTTTTCGACGCATTTTTCCTCGGCGCTCATCTATAAGGACCTGCATTATCTGCAGGACCTCGCGAGGACCTTGAAAAGGCCCCTCCTCACGGGGAGCGTTATCAAGGAACTATTCGGGATGACCTTTTCAAAGAAACTCGACGCACTCGATTTATCGGCCATTTATTGTCTGATCAGGGAGTTTTAGTCCTTTTGGCCCCCCAGAACAGACAACTGGCCCTTCCTCTTCCCTGCGACGAGAACTACCTCAGGAGCCTCTTTGAGAAGCGCGCCGGCTGTCCTGTTGCTCTTACAATTACCAACAACACTTCTAGCATGGTCTCCGTGCGAAAGACGGACAAGGCGCTGAGCGTCAGGCTCCACAGGATGTTTCTCATCGCCGGCGCGGATGTAGTGGAGGAACTGGCCGGTTTCATAAAGAGAAGGAGAGGCGGAACCCCTCTTCTAAGGAAATTCGTGAAAGACAATTCTTCCTCCATCAGAAAACGGTCTCCCCGAAGGACAGCGATAAGGACGAAGGGCAGGCAACACGATCTGCGCGCGATATACGATTCGATAAATGCACAGTATTTCGGGGGAAGGCTGGCCAGCGTCATTACCTGGGGAACAGGTTGTCGCGGCCATGCGGTCAGACGCAGGACCCTCGGGAGCTACGCCAGACACACGGACACCCTGAGAATAAACCCGGTCCTGTACAAGAAGACCGTGCCGCGATACTTTATCGAGTTCATTGTCTATCATGAGATGCTCCATGCCGATATCGGGATTTCGGAGAAGAACGGCAGGAGATCGGTACACTCGAAGGAATTCAGACGCCGCGAGATGCTCTTCCTTCATTATGAAAGGGCTATGAGCTGGGAGAGAAGGTGGATGTCATGAGTCCCGGGAAGGCGCTTAAATACTGGTTTCCCGTGATCTGCTGGATGGGCTTCATCTTCTGGATGTCGACCGGTACATTTTCTTCAGACAACACCTCGGCCGTCATCGAACCCCTGCTCCTTCTCCTGATGCCCTGGCTTTCTTCGCAGAGGCTGGATCTGATCCATGAATTAATTCGCAAGTGCGCTCACCTCACCGAGTATTTTGTGCTGGGGCTCCTCCTTTTTAGGGCCTTCCGGAGCGGCTCTGCGAAGACGCGAATGCTGCGGTGGACCCTGTCGGCAGGCCTGGTGGTGTTGTTCTATGCCGCAAGCGACGAGTTCCACCAATCCTTTGTCGCATCGAGGACCCCGGCTTTACACGACGTGTTTATAGACTTTGCCGGAGGCGTCCTTGCCCAGGGCGCCGCTGTGCTCTATCACCGCCTTAAAAGCGCCTCCAGAATTTAATTGACAGATCATAAGGGAAGTTTTAAAGTAAAAAAAGGTCGGCGGCGGTCAGCGATGACACTGTCCGGACTTTTTTCGATGGGGGGGAGATAAACAGTGTTTTGTTGTTTATCCCGAGAACGTAACCGCAGGAAGACGAAAGGAAGGATCTGATGAACAAGACAGTCTCATGGCTTATGGCTTCCCTTTTCATAATCTCTTCGCTTTTCCTCGAGGGGTGCGGACCTGGTAACAAGGAGCTTGTGAAAAGAGATTTCTCGGGGCTGGAACCTATCAAGGTATGCCGCTTCGAGACCCCGGGCATAATGAAGAGCACCGGCACGGAAACGGCGCTTCTTGCGCTCGTCACACTCGCGGCCCCCGGTGGGTCTGCCTTACTCGTAGTGGGAGACGAATACGCGAAGGCGCGCGGCTCCGGCACTCAGGACCGGATTTATGATTTCGGCGCTCTCGTCATGGACAAATTCCTGGAGCGCATAAAAAAGGACAGGCCGGACTGGCCGCCTTTGACGGTTATTCCGGCGCCGATTACGGACGATTCTTCGGAGAAATGCACACTTATAGAGTTCAAGGTCAGCCGCATAGCTTACGGCTCTATCGACCTTACGAGAGGGGCCATAGCCCTTGAAAGAGGTCTGAATAAGGGGCTCTTCACGAAAGGTTTGTTGACGAAAACGCTCGTCACGATGAAGGACGCACAGGGAGAAATCATCTGGCAAAAAAGTTTTCTCTATCTGTCGGAAGACTTCAACAGGGAAAAGACACTCGACGAGCTTGAGGCAAACAACTATAAACAGCTAAAGGAAGAGATGGTGTTTGCCGCGGACAAGACTGTATCCGATTTCATCGATGACCTCAACGGGGGCCAGAAACACGCGGCCAAGTAATAGACATATCTGTATTGATTGAAAATCAAAAAGGGGAGATGCCGACCTGGAGCGGAGCCTCCCCCCTTTTCTTCTTCGGACCTTAGCAACGGACCCGGCTATTTCTTTTTTGCAGCTTCCTTGATCAGGGCCTGGCCTATGACGTTTCTCTGTATCTGGTTGGTACCTTCGTAGATCTGCAATATCTTCGCATCGCGCATCATCTTCTCCACCGGGTATTCCCTCATGTATCCCGAACCGCCCATCACCTGGACCGCGTTAGTGGTGACGCGCATCCCAACGTCGGTCGCGAACACCTTTGCTATCGCGGACTCCTTGGACACCTCCTTCGACCCGCTGTCGATATATCTCGCTACACAGTAGACAAGCGACCTCGCCGCCTCGATCTCTATCGCCATGTCCGCAAGCATATGCTGGACGGCCTGGAAGCTGATTACGGGATGGCCGAACTGGACGCGCTGCCTCGCAAATTTCACGGCCTCATCAAAGGCCCCCTGCGCAACACCTACTCCCTGTGAGCCGACCCCGGTCCTCGAGTTGTCGAGGGTCTTCATCGCTACGATGAAACCGTAACCCTCCCTCGCAAGGATATTCCCTTTCGGTATCCTGCAGTTGTCAAAGATCAACTCCCTCGTAACCGAGGCCCTGATGCCCATCTTCCTCTCCTTCTTTCCGAAGGTAAAGCCAGGCGTGTCTTTTTCAACGATAAAGGCCGAGGCCCCGCGCGGCCCCTTGGCCCTGTCGGTGATGGCTATGATAGTGTAGATCTCCGCCTCGCCGCCATTAGTGATCCATTGTTTTGTTCCGTTCAGCACATACTCATTTCCCTCGAGCTTCGCTGTTGTCTGGATCCCGGCCGCGTCGCTCCCCGCGTTCGCCTCCGTCAGACCAAAGGCGACCAGTCTCTTTCCCGCGGCAATATCGGGAAGGTATTTCCTCTTCTGGTCCTCGGTGCCGAAAAGGAGTATAGGATACGTTCCCAGCGCATTTGCCGCATAGGACGTCGAAACTCCGAGGCAGGCCCGTGACAGCTCCTCCACAGCAACACAGAGTTCGAGACATCCTTTTCCGAGTCCGCCGTATTCCTCGGGGATGAAAAGACCGAACAGGTCCGACTGCGCGAGGACCTTCATAATCTCCTTCGGAAACTCTTCCCTCTCGTCAAGCCCTTCTCTGACCGGAACGACCTTCTCCTCGGCGATCTGTCTCGCCAGGTCCCTGATCATAATCTGCTCTTCACTCAAGAAATAATCCATTAACTCCTCCGGAAGAAAGATTTCTGTGCGTAGATTTTAACAAAAAAAGAGATTTTTTTTAAAGCTCGGAACTCAAATTTGACGGCCTGCTCTCGGCGAACGCTTCAAAAAGGCGTCTGTTTATTATCCGATGTCGATCAGGCCTTGCTCCACTGCTATGGCGACACACTGGGCACGGGTGGCGGAACCGAATTTATTCATGATCGTCTTCACGTGGTATTTCACCGTGTTTTCGCTTATCCTCATTATCTCCGATATCTCGGCGTTGGTCTTGCCGCTCTTCAGCCAGTTGAGAACCTCGCGCTCTCTGTGTGTCACGGTCACCTTTTTCACAGGGCTAAAGACATTTACGACCCGGCCCAGCGCATTATGTAAATGAGGGATGGCGTGTCTCAATATCGCCTCCGTGCGGTCTTCGCGCTCCATAAAGTCTCCAGCGAAGGAAAAAATGCTCCCGGTGTTTCCCGTGGGATTTCTGACGCCGTGAGTGTATCCCTTCGACAGGCCGAAGTCGCACGCGGAGAAAATGAACTCTCTGGGCGTCTCGTATTCCTTATACGTGTCATGCCAATACTGCAGATCGAAATTGGCGAGGTTTTCCCTCATAACCGGGTCTACCTCCTGATATCTCCTCGCCATGTATACGGAAAGCCATTCGGTGGGATAACTGACATTGATCACCTCGTACGATTTCACCGACCTGTCCTTCGCGGTCTGAATCATGCCGCAGATGGCGAATTCGAAGGGGACCAATTCCTTGAGACAGGCCATCAGTTTCCTGAAATCCCGTTCGTCTTTACAGACGCAGCTTTCATTAATCAGTTCCAGAAGCGAAACAATATCGTGGTGAGACAGGATCCTTACCAGTCTCTTGTCGTCCTTCACTGCCCTCCTCCACGAAAGCCGTTTCCCATGAGAGAAAACACCGGAACGGACTGTTATTGTGACAGTCCAGGAAGAGAATAAGGGAAGTCGTCTCTCCTTGCTTTATCATGCCCGCGATGAGGCCTCGAGCCAGGACAAGACACGACGTTCCAGAACACTGAGATGATTCCCCTCCGAAACAAACTGAACTTTCGCTTGTCTCTCGAACAGATCGAAATACGCGAAACCCGTTCCCTTCAAACTGAACTGAAGTATTCTGACCTCTTACGCCGCGAGCAGGTTTCTAAATTTATGATTCTCAAAAATGTTAATAATTATAAGCAATAAGTTTGCCAATTATCTCTGAATATATCTTAATTGAAGAATTGAAAGAAATAGATTGTTACACCTCTGAAAGAAAGTCTATCCCTGCATTCCGCAAGTACGAAAAAGGCCAAAATTCACATACTTTCCTTACATCTGTCGCCGTCTATACCCTACCACCACACCCTACCGCCACAATTTTTTTCCCAAGGCCGCCGGAGCTAAAATTACAGGAACATGCCGAATACAGTCAGCTAAAACGCGCAGCATGGGCCATTTGCCACATCCGGCAGTCCGCAGGAAAAGCCGGTCCTGCTTGCCGACCTTCCTTTACGCGCTAATATCCACCGGTTCGATAAGAAGGCCGGGAGACCCCATATTCCCGTAGAATCCGGGCTCGTCAGCCACCGCCCTGACCCTCCCGAAAAATTCGAGGATGTTCCCCGAGATCACTGCTTCTCTGACAGGATATTTTATCTCCCCGTTTTCGACCCATAGGCCCGAAACACCGATCGAGAATTCACCGGACACGGGATTTGCAGTATGGATCCCCATCGCATCCACCACATAAAGACACCTGTCAGGCATGGCGAGCAGGTTTTTCTTCGACGTAACAGAGCCGGCCGCAGCGATATAAAGGACAGAAGGACCGACCGAGGGTAGAGAAGAGGAACCCGGCCTCGCCGCATTGCCCGTAGACCTGACGCCCTCTTTCCTCGCAGTATGAATGTTGTACATATATCCCCGCAGAACGCCCTCCTCAATCAGATTATTCCTGAAGGCGGGCACACCCTCTCCGTCAAACGGTCTGCTTCCGAGCCTTCGCTCCATGAGGCCGTCATCCACTACCGAGATAAGGGGGCTCACGACCCTTTCACCCTTTTTACCCGCAAGGAGCGATTTCCCCTTCTGGACAAACTCCGATGAAAGAAGCGACGAAAAAATGCCAAGGAACTCTACGGCGACCGAATCGTCCAACACTACCGCAGCCTTCGATGCCTCTATCTTTCTCGCACCGAGGAGGCACAACGCCCTGTCTGCCGCCTTTCTCCCAACCGCCTCAAAATCAATGTCTCCGAGAAATCTCCCCCCATCGAAGTCCCAGCCCATCTGACTCTTGCCGTCTTCCTCTGCAGCGACGGTAATCTGTGCAGCGCAAGCGCTCGAGGAATATTCTTTCCGGAGCCCCTTTGAATTGGCAATAAGGACATCCCCGGTCGAACAGGAGATCGAGGCCTTCCTCACTTTTCTTATGCGGCGGTCGGTCTTCAGCGCGGCCGCTTCCACGGCGAGGGCCTTCGCTACAGCTTCATCTTCGCTTAGCGCCTCGATGGCGGGGTCAAAGACCTTAAGGGGCTGGTGAGCGTCGGGCTCAGGAAGATCAAGGTAATCATCCTGTTCGGTCCAGCGCGATGCCTCCACTGACCTCTCAATCACGGAGTCCGCATCGTCCGCATTATTCGAGAAGGAGAAGCCGAGCCTCTTATCTCTTATGACACGGAGGGAATAACCGAACTCGACCGACGACTGCAGGGCGTCCACTTCCCCTCCCCTTACCTCCGCAGTCATATTCCTCGACGCCTTGAGAAAGACCTCCGCCAGGTCCGCGCCGAGCGCTCTTGCGCCTTCAAGGAGCCTAAAGGCAAGCGCCGGATCAATCTTCATAATAGGTAGCTGAAGCGGTATCGGACTCCCATATGGTGACTGCAGTCACCTGGATATTGTCGCTGTTGATTTTCTTCTTCAGGGTGTCGAATATCCATTTAGCGATATTCTCAGAAGAAGGGTTTTTTTCGGTGAAGGGAAAGACGTCGTTCAGAAAGGTATGGTCAAGGGGCGCCGTCACTTCGTTTGTCAGCCGCTTCAACTCGTGGAAATCAACGGCTATATCGATCTCGTTGAGTCTCTCGACCGATACATGGACGTGGACCTTCCAGTTGTGTCCGTGCAGATGTTCGCACTTCCCCTTGTAGCCCCTTAACTGGTGGGCGGCAGAAAAAGTCGTCTCGATCATCAGCTCAAACATATTCCTCCTTTTGGTTTCAGCCGCAGGCGCACCCGCGATACAAAGACCGCCGGAACGCACGGAACCTCAAGCAGGGCTCCGCTAAACCGACTTTCTGAAAGCCGCTATATAGGGAAGGTTCCTGAATTTGTTGTCGTAATCCAGTCCGTACCCTACCACATATTGGTTGGGGATCTCGAAACCGACGTAATCCAGGGGGACATCCACAGTCCTTCTCTCCTGCTTGTTCAGAAACGTGCATATCTTGAGACTTCGCGGACGCTTGAGGAGGATGCGTTCCCTCAGATAGTTCAGCGTAACACCGGTGTCCGCTATGTCCTCTACGAGCAGGACATCCCTGCCGGTCACACTCTCCCTTGCATCGCAGTAGACCTTGACCTCGCCGCTCGTCTCAGTCTGGACATAGCTTGCGGCGACTACAAAATCAACGGTCAGAGGGACCCGGATGGCCCGCACCAGGTCGGTCATGAACATGAATGCTCCTCTCAGTATCCCTATGACCAGCAGGTCCTTGCCTTCATAGTCACGCGAAATCCTGTCTGCCAGTTCCCTAACCTTATGCTGTATCTGCTCCACAGTAAAGATCGGTTTGCCGACGACCATCAGTCCCTCCTCCAGAATTTGATTTGTTTAGATTATATCCTTTATGCCTCAGCAACTCAACCCTCTCAGGGCGTTCACGAGGGCCTCCGCCTTCTTGATGGTCTCGAAGTACTCTCTTCCCGGATCTGAATCTGCGACGATCCCGGCCCCGGCCTGGACATGCGCGTATCCGTCCTTTATAACGAAGGTCCTGATCACGATATTCATGTCCATGTTTCCGGAAAAACCGATATATCCCATCGAACCTGTGTAGGGTCCCCTCTTCACACGCTCCAGTTCCTCGATAATCTCCATGCACCTGACCTTCGGAACGCCGGTTATCGTCCCTCCCGGAAAGACCGCCCTTATGACGTCGAGGCAGTCCCTGCCCTCTCTGAGCACACCCCTCACATTTGAGACGATATGAATAACGTGAGAATAGTCCTCGGTTATCATAAGTTCATCCACCACAACAGTCCCGTATTCCGAGACCTTGCCGAGATCGTTCCTTTCAAGATCGATCAGCATGATATGCTCGGCCCTTTCCTTCTCGTTAAGCAGCAACTCGCGCCTCATTTCCTCATCTTCGGCAATGTCCCTTCCCCTCGGCCTCGTCCCTGCTATCGGGCGCGTCTCTATCAGGCCGTCCTTTACCCGCACAAGCCTTTCGGGAGATGAACTCGCAATAAAATAGTCGCCGAAATCCATGTAACCGGCAAAAGGAGAAGGGTTTATTCGTCTCAGCCCCATGTAGAGGGGCCATGGGTCCAGGCTGCCGATGCAAGCGGAGACGCGCTGCGAAAGGTTGGCCTGGAATATGTCTCCGGCGGCGATATACTCCTTGGCCCTCACGACCATATTCATATACTCTTCCCTGGTCAGCCCATGAACCACCTCTGTGGCGGTCCCGCCCCGGCGCTGGCCTTCCGGATCGTGCTCCGGGGGCCTTTGCCCGGCAAGCTCCGCTTTCCGGCATATCGTTTCGAGAGAAAGGTCCGCCTCATCGTACATCAGGGCAGCGTCGTTTACGGCACCGCTCCGTGCCCCCGGGCAGACAATCGCCCAGGCCTTTTTCTCCAAGCGGTCGAAAGCGATCATCCGGTCTATCATGAAAAAATCGGCATCCGGGATGTTAAGGTCGTCGACGGCCGTATCCGGGAGCCTTTCGAGATAATGGACAAAGTCGTAGCTGAACAGGCCGGCGGCCCCGCCCTGAAAAGGCGGAAGGCCCGGCAAAGGTAGCTGTCGATATCCTCCAAGCAGTTCCTTCAGCTTCCTCAGCGGTCTTTCGTAAGACACTTCTTTCCCGCGGGAGCCCCGTATCTCTGCTCTTCCGTTTTTGACCCTAAAAACGACGTACGGATCGAAACCGATGAATGAGTAGCGTGCGATTTTGCGCGGGCCTTTCACGCTTTCAAAGAGAAAAGAACTTCCCCCTGAAAAAGCGGGATATAGATCGGCGGGTGAAGCGAAAGGCACTTCTGCAGCAAGAGGAGGTACGCGCCCTCCGCTTTCTTTATAAAGACCGAGGAACAGCTCCCTGGAGAGAGAGCGCCTGCTTTTGCGGCGGACCACTTCGTCCCCGTTAAGCCGTCAGGATTTCCGCCTGGATCAGTTCAAGGGCCTTGAAAGGGTCGGGCTGACTCAGAACGGCCCTGCCCAAAACAATGTAGTCCGCCCCCTCGCGCACCGCCTGTCTTGGCGTCATCGTGCGCTTCTGGTCATCCGGCGGGCTCCATGAGGTCCTGATTCCGGGCGTGACGATCAGAAAATCTTTCCCGAAATGGCTCCTCAGCATCTCCACCTCATGTCCAGACGCAACTACGCCGTCGAGTCCGGCCGAGACGGAGAGCCTGGAAAGCTGTTTGACATGCGTCCTCAGACTATGCTGGATGCCCAATTCACCCTTGACGACCTCCTGCGAAAGACCGGTAAGCACGGTCACACCGAGCATCTTCGGCCTGGAGATGTTCTCCTTGAGACAGAGGTCTACGACCGCCTCTTTGGCCCTGCGCATCATCTCTGTCCCTCCCGAGGCGTGGAGATTGAACATATAGACGCCGAGCCTCGCAGCAGCGAGAGACGCCTTGATTACGGTATTGGCGATGTCGTGGAACTTGAGGTCGAGGAAGACCCTCTTTCCGCGTTTCTTTATCTCCTCGACAACGACAGGACCGCCCGAGATGAACAACTCCAGGCCCACCTTGTATATGTCCACATGGTCGGCAAAGCGGTCCACTATGTTGAGCGCGTATTCGCGGTCGGAAACATCGAGGGCGAGAATTATCTTTTCTCTTGCAGGCACTTTACATCCTCGGAAGCGTGATGCCCTTCTGGGCCTGGTATTTCCCTGATTTGTCCGCATACGAGATCTCGCACGGCTCCGCCCCCTGAAGGAAGATGAGCTGAGCGATGCCCTCATTCGCATAGATCCTCGCCGGCAAAGGCGTCGTATTGGAGATTTCGATAGTCACATGACCTTCCCATTCGGGTTCGAGGGGCGTCACATTGACCACGATCCCGCATCTGGCATATGTGGATTTGCCGAGACAGATCACCAGGACCTCTCTCGGGATCCTGAAATATTCGACCGAGTGGCCGAGCGCAAAAGAATTGGGCGGCACGATGCAGACATCACCCTTAAAATCTACAAAGCTTCTCGCGTCGAAATTCTTCGGGTCCACTATGGTAGTGTTTATGTTCGTGAATATCTTGAATTCATCCGAGATACGCATGTCGTATCCGTAGGAGCTGACCCCCGAGGATATGACACCCTCCCTCACCTGGCTTTCATGAAAGGGTTGTATCATTCCCCTCGCCGCCATGTCCTTTATCCACCGGTCGTTCTTAACCACTGCCCTTCTCCATCCGTACCGAAGAGATTACCATAAAAAGTTCGCTGATAACAAGGCGCTCCATGCCGGCTATGCCGACAGGGCGTCCCATAGGTTATAATTAAGCGATGTCCGATAGGAAACCACATTTGAAAACGGGGGTATGTCAGATGAAGATAGGCTTGACGATCGTCATCACGGCCATTGCGTCTCTTATATTTTGCCGGCCCGCCCTTCCCGGCGAGTGCCGCTCTGACCTCGATTGCAAGATATATGACGGAGAGAAGTGCATTAAGATGGCCGATGAAAACGTCGGCGTCTGCAAGAAGACCGAGTTCCCGCAAAAGAAGGAATCTCCCGCGCCCGCCCAGGCTCCTGCGTCCTCTATAAAACGGGGGCACTTTTGCGCAGAGGACAAGGACTGCGATCCGGGTCAGTCCTGTGTCAAGAAGGAAAACGGCATGTTCGGGGCCTGTTTCTGAAGCGCGATAGGGCGTCAGATATCTACGCAGTGATTTAAGAACAGGGGCTAAGATAGAATGAAAAAGGCGTTTGTTTGCCTCGGGTCTTATATAGCGATATTCTGTTCTTTCCTTTTGTTCCTGTCCTATTCCCCTGCACACGCCGAAGAAAGAGAAATTAGGATCCTCTACGTCAATGATTTTCACGGTTTCGCAGAGCCGTACAAACCGCTGGGCTCCGACCGTCTTGAGGGCGGGGCGGCCTATCTCGCCGCAAAGATCAACGAGCTTCGCAAGGAAAGACCTTCGCTGCTCTTAGCTGCCGGCGATATGATTCAGGGCAATATTTGGGCGAATTTCTTCCTCGGGAAGCCGGTCATCGAATTGATGAACCAGATGAGATTCGATGCGATGACAGTGGGAAATCATGAGTTCGATTTCGGAAGGGCGATGCTCGAAAAGAGAATATCAGAGGCGCACTTCCCTGTCCTCGGAGCAAACGTCCAGGGGATGGAAGCGCTCAGGCCTTATGTTATAAGAGACATTGCCGGAATCAAGGTCGCGATCATAGGGGTTGTCACGGAGGACACGCCCCGGACAACAAATCCGGGCAACGTCGCAGGGCTGAGTTTTCTTCCCCCGGCGGACACGGTGAGAAGATACATTCAGGAATTGCACCGAAAGGCCGATATTGTCGTCGTCCTTTCGCACATCGGCCTCTCCGCGGACAGATACCTCGCCGCGCAGGTGAAGGGCATAGACATTATCGTCGGAGGTCATTCCCACACAAGGCTCGAAAAACCGGTGCGCGTCGGAAAGACAATAATAGTCCAGGCATGGGAGCATGGGAAGGCGCTAGGGGTCCTCGATCTCACGTTGAAAGACCGGAAGATAACAAGATTTGAGGGGCGCCTCGAAGAGATAAGACCGAAGGCGGACGAGAGGGACGATGCCGTCATGTCGATGGTCGAAAAGTATCAGCGGAAGGTGGATTCCCTCCTTGATGAAAGAATAGGCGAGACGGAGATTGATCTCGACGGAGAAAATGTCAGGAAGAAAGAGACGAACCTCGGCGATTTCGTGGCCGATATCATCAGGAAGACGGCGGCAGCGGATGCGGCGATAATCAACGGAGGAGACATAAGGACAAGCATCCGGAAGGGGGTTATCAGAGTCAAAGACATTTACACAGTCCTGCCCTTTGACGACTACATCGTTGCCGTGAAGCTGACCGGAAAACAGATAACGGAGGCACTGGAGCACGGGGTGTCCAAGATAAAGGAAGGCTCAGGGAGGTTCCCTCAGGTCTCGGGTCTCTCGTTCACATTCGATCCTTCGGAAAAGGCCGGCTCCCGTGTAAAGGGAGTCCTGATCGGAGGTCAACAGCTGGAGCCGGAGAAACAGTATTCCGTAGCGACCAACGATTTTATTGCTGCGGGCGGTGACGGTTACAAAGTCTTCGGTGAAGCGATTCGGGCTTCGAAAGATTTCTCCGTCGTCGGCGGGGCCATGAAAGGCGGAAACATCACCTATACTAACCCGGGCAGATGGCTGAAGGACATCGTTGTCGCCTCGATAAAGGAATACAGGAAGATCTCCCCGAAGATTGAAGGGAGGATCAAAGAGCTTGTACGATGACCCTTTCGCTCTGCTCCTTTTCCTATGAGAGTCTATGTGAACGATAAGCCGGTCGATATCATGCCGGGGATGAAGGTCAAGCACGCCCTCACCAACGCCGGACTCCTTGACGAGGTGAAGAAGGGAAGAAAGGTCTGCGACGAGTGGGGGAATGAAGTCGGCCTGGACGGGGCGCTAACAGAGGGGACGAAGATCCGCGTAAAATAAGTTATTCACTTATCCTTTCGTCGACAAACTCCCTTCAGCGCTATACTATCAGGCGCTGTCCTCAAAACCTCAGGAAGGCCCCTATGCCCCCTGATTCAGCCAGTCTCGCGCTCTCTGCCACAACTTCCACCGTGGCGCCCTGTTCCACTGCCTTCTGCGCGGCAGCGTCGATTATGAAGTCCGTGGCGTCAAGCTCGCCCCGGCAATAGGCGCATAGCTGAATGTCCTGAACGCCGAGGGAGCCGCATTTCCTGCATAAGTGCCCGGGGGGGTTATAGTCTCTGAGAAAGACCAGCTTCATGACCTTCCCTTCGTGGAGGGCATTGAGGACATTTTCGAGTCCGAGAACGGCATTATTGTTCTTCATGGCCTGAACGATCAGCTGCCCCACGGTATCTTCCTTCTTCTTCTTTTCATAGGCCTCGATCACGGCCCCCGCCCTTGTCAGGATCTCGTCGTTCGACGCCGACATACCGCACTGGAACGTTCCCACGATCCTGCCTGACGCAGACGGAGGGAGCATCTCCCTTGTCATTACGGCCGCCTCGTCCGAGCCTCCGATCAAGAGACCGCTGATCCCTTCGCCGGCCATAAAGGAATCGAGTTTCTTCACCACGTCGCCGAGATGCAGCCCGACATGGAACTTGATATGCCTCTCATAATGGTTTTGCGACAGGGCGAACCACCCGCCCTTCTTATGTCTGCCCGGAACGTCGGGGGTATGCACTTCGCCGTACTCCACAATATCGCCGAGATGGACCACAAATATCCGCGCGGACTCCTTGTCCACGAGGGCGATGATATACCGCTGATGCCGGTCGAGCACATCGAGAAGCGGTTTTATATACGGGCATTTGTCCGCCACGATCTCGCTCTTCACGGGGACCGCGAGATGATATTCCCTCCAGAATTCCTTCCTGACGGAACTCAGAAGGACAAGACCCTTCCTGAATATCCTCTTGTTCCCCAGAACATATGATTCAATCTTCTCTATGTCGCTCTTCACTCTCTTGTAGACCTCCCTTTCGAGACGCGCGGAGGTCTCTCTCACCATATTCTTGAACTGGATTAAATAGTCCCCTTTGGGATTACTGAAAGGGTCCACATTCAGGTAAAGACTGACAAAAGAAACGGCATCGTTGCGCATACCGGCGAGTTCTTTCAGCTCCTTGCGTTCAAGCATCGGTTCCTCCTTCTATCGCTCTGAAGATTTCAAATACGGACACGAAAAGCGCAAAGACAAGGGGGCCCATCACAAGCCCCAGCAATCCGAACAGTTTAATACCGCCGAGGACAGTGAAGAATATCACGACAGTCGGCATCCTCGTCCTTCCGCCGATTATCAAAGGCTTCAGGATATTGTCGACCATGCTGATCACAAATACGCCGATTAGCACGAGGGCGATACCTTTCGCATATGCGCCGTCGAAGAAGAGGACAAGACTCGCGGGGACCCACACAATCGCCGTCCCGAGCATCGGTACAAAGGAGACGATCGCCATCACGCTTCCCCACAGGACGGGCGAAGCGATCCCGAGGATCGCAAAGGCAAGCCCCCCGAGCGTCCCCTGGACAACGGCCACTATTACACCGCCGTATATGGTCGAAACTATCATGTCCTTTATCTGCGAAGTGAGCCTGTCTCTGTGCTGTCTCGAAAAAGGCAGGTAGTCCTTTATCTTCGAGATGAAATCCGTACCATCTTTCAGGAAGAAAAAAGATGCAAAAAGCATAAAGAGAAAATTGGCGGTCACCGACAGCACGTTTGTAAAGCCCGCCGAAAGGTTCTCCGAGATCCCCTTCAGGACCTTTCTCGTGTTCTCCATTATGATCTCCTCGGGCCTGCCCTGGAGACCCGTGTAAGGCTGTATCTTCTCGATAAGGCCCACGATCCTCTTGTCGAGCACGATAGATTCCGCTGCCTCAGCGCCTCCGGCAGGGCCTTTCCCGATAAAACTGCCGACTTCGCCTACGAGGGCGAAGGATATATAAGAGAACGGTCCCACTATGGCCACTATGATCGCGGCAAGTGTGATGAGTGAAGCAATCGTCTTCAGCCTGACCTGGCGTTCTATAAAGGCATAGAGGGGATAGAATACGACGCAAAACACAATCGCCCACGCTATGGCGGTTAGGAACGGTTGAAATATCCGGTATGTAAGATAAGCCAGTATCGCCAGTATAGCGGTGAGGACCGCAAGATAAAACCTGTTATCGGACATGACATGTCTCTACAAAGGAATTCAGGATCCGCGCGGACAATTCATCGCTTCCCCTTTCGGGATGCCATTGCACGCCGACAAGGAAGGGATAATCCTTCAGCTGTATCGCCTCCACCAGACCGTCCTCCGAGCCGGCGATAGATAAGAGGCCGCGGCCGAGCCGCCTAACACCCTGATGATGAGAAGAATTCACAGTGAACACGCCTTCTGTCAAACCTCCCGTTCCCAGGATCCTGTGATTGCCCTTCCTGTGGTCAATGGCACCGCCGAATTCCGGGACCAAGTCTTGGTACAATCCGCCTCCGAGAGCCACATTTATCAGCTGCATTCCGTAACAGATGCCCAGCACCGGCTTTCTTAATTCCATTATAGCTTCCAAAAGGGCGATTTCAAAGTCGGTCCTTTCCCTTGGAACAATCTCATATTTGGGGCCTTCAGGAGAACTCTCCGTTGCGCCCGTTATGCCCACCGGGAGGCTGACGGATCCGGCATAGTAGGAGGGATCTATATCGTCGCCTCCGGGGATAAGGAGGCCGTCCACAGACCCGGCAACGTACAGCGGATCGTTTGCATAAGGGACAAGGAGCGGCATTCCTCCGGCCTTCATTACCACTGCCGGATAATGACGCTTCAGCTTCAGATATTCGTCTTCGACATCCAGAGTGATGGCAATAAGGGGTCTGAGCCGGGCACTTTCACCCCCCATGCCTCAGTACCTTCCCGGCCCCCCTTGCCCCCGTAAGAACACCGTGCCTTACAACGGGCTGACCGTTCACGATCACATGGCGCACTCCTTCAGGCTGCTGAAAGGGATCTTCGAATGTGGCCTGGTCCATAATCCTGCTCTCGTCGAATATCACAAGGTCCGCCCAGAAGTCTGGTTTTATGCATCCGCGCTCCCTGAGGCCAAAGGTCTTCGCAGTCAGAAAGGTCGTCTTGTGAACGGCCTTGCTCAGGCCCATCAGTCCCTTGTCGCGCGCATACCTTCCCAGGAACCTCGGAAACGTGCCGAAGGTCCTCGGATGGGGCTTTCCCTGACGGGTAGGACCGTCCATGGACCGCGCCGAGCTGTCGGAGCCGATCATCAGATAAGGAAGGGAAAGAAACCTGATAAGATTGTCCTCGTTCATCGAGTGGAATATGGCGCCTATCCTCAGTTTCTCCTCCAGGAGGACATCGAAAAGGAAATCGACAGGGCCCTTCTTAGCCTCCCTTGAGGCGTCCAGCAAGCTCTTACCCTCCATCCATTTGTTCGAATCGGATTGAAGGGACGAGATCGTAATACCCGCCCAATAATCGTCCGTCCTGCCCTGGGACAGGAACTCGCTCCTTAAGACAGACCGCACGTTAGGGTCGCCGAGTCTCCTGAGCTCCTCTTCAACACCGCCCGCGTAAGTCCATGAAGGGAGGACAGCGTCGAGGTCTGTCGCTGCGGCGATATAAGGATATCTGTCGCAGGTCACCTCGATGCCTGACCGACGCGAGC
Organism: Nitrospirota bacterium; assembly: GCA_021790195.1. GTDB lineage: Bacteria > Nitrospirota > Thermodesulfovibrionia > Thermodesulfovibrionales > UBA9159 > JAJYIF01. Next base: position 784 of record JAJYIF010000037.1, on the reverse strand, counting down.
TTTCGATGACCGAGATCGCACTTTCGATCTTGCCCCAGTTCGCCCTTCCGCCGGTCTTGAGATGAGAGATATGTACATGGATCCCTGATTCTTTTCCTATCCTCACTGTCTCCTCGATGGCCTCAATCAGCCCGTCTCCTTCACTCCTCATGTGGCTGGTATAAATCCGCTCCCTTATAGACTTTGCGAGGCCGACCAGTTCTTCCGTATCGGCATAGACTCCCGGGGGATAAATCAGTCCGGTGGAAAGTCCTATCGCCCCTTCGGAAACTGCATCCCTTGCAAGCGAGCGCATCTTCTCCATCTCTTCCATGCCGGGCTTTCTGTCCTCATATCCGATCACCGAGCCTCTTATGTTCCCGTGGCCCACAAGCGTGGCGAAATTCAATGCGGGACGTTTCTTCTCAAGGAGACCGAAATAGTCGCTGAAGGTGGACCATCTCTCCTTTATCCCCAGTTCGCGAAGGTCTCCCTCCCGGTGCTCTTTGGCTTCGCCGAAAAGAGGCGCGGCCGATAGCCCGCAATTGCCGTTGATCTCTGTCGTTATCCCCTGGAGTATCTTCCCTTCGGCGCGGCCGTCCGCAAGAAGCGTAAACTCGGAATGGGAGTGGGCGTCTATGAAACCAGGAGCAACGGAAAGGCCTGCGGCGTCTATTACATCACTCGCCCGTGTGCCATAGGAACTTAGGTCATTAGAAATGAAAGCTATCCGGCCTCCAGAAACACCGATATCGGCCACATAGGGGTCTTCCCCTGTTCCGTCGTAGACCTTACCGCCCTTGAT
>JAJYIF010000010.1 GCA_021790195.1 Nitrospirota bacterium | reverse complement strand
AAACTGCCACGTCCCGGCATCCCGGTAAAACTGGCGGCATGAAGACAGGTGGTTTCCACCTTAATTCAGCCCCAAAACTGTCCAACCATTGGGGTCCACCTCTTTATTCGGTGGCAAGGGTAATCTCAGAGCGACAGTTTCAGCCTTTTGTTTATGGTGCGCATATATGCCAATCGGCATCTTTATTTTATTGGTTCCCATATGGTACTACCTTAAAACAATTGATAGGGTGCCTTTCATAATAGGACCAAATGAGTCTGTCTACAGCTATTTGCAGCAAGATCAAAGAACACTCGTTACCATTATCCTTATAGTTGCCGCCTCATTCCTAATTTACGCTGCTATCGTCCTCTACAAGTGTTTACGTAATGTCCACGGCGTCACATTTTTTCGTGGATTGCTGTCTTTCCTTGTCAGCGTTGTGCTAATATCTCTTCTTCACCTATACGTGTTATTACCTCTTGATGAAGTTCTTAAACGACTAGCTTTCAAAGAATGATCAATGTGACGGTTTGTGGGGTCAGACTTGACTATTGACATTTGGCGAATCCTGACGGTTTGTCCCAACAAGTCCGTCAACCCGTTAAACGGACTAGAGGACTTTTTCGTGTCAGGTCTTGACATGAGAAATAACATCTTCCACCTTTTTCCTCAGTATCTTGTCAGTTCTCATCAACTGCTGCAGGCGAATCGCTGCCTTGGAGGGATAATGAGGGACACCGAGCCCATTTCTTGATGGAAATAAGATATTGAAGAGAATCCGGGTAAGACTATTTGCATAATAGCAAGCCTGACCCCCAATACACCCAATACACAAGTCCGAACGTTTTTGCTTTGGAGATAGCTTCATAGCATGACGATCTTTTCAATATGCTAAAATAATGAATATAAGATGCCTATAATAAGCAGATTTTTTGGTATAGTGATTTATATTCTCTGGCGGGATCACAATCCTCCCCATTTTCACGCGAGATATGGTGATGAGGAAATTACGGTTGAAATTGAAACTGGAAAAGTCGCAGGCAATATTACCCAAAGAGCATTAAATATGATTCAAGAGTGGAGAGAACAATATAAAGAGGAATTGCTGGCCGACTGGAGACTGGCAGAGCAAAATAAACCCTTGCTTAGGATTAGTCCACTGGAGTGAGAATATGATACTTCATATCAAAGAAGCCAAGTATCTCCACGATTACTTGATTTGGCTGCGATTTAATGACGGCGCCGAAGGCGAAGTCAACCTTAAAGATGAGCTTTACGGGGAAGTCTTTGAGCCACTTATGGATTTAGCAATGTTCAAAGCATTCAGGGTTGACCCGGTTCTTGAGACTATCGTTTGGGACAACGGAGCCGACCTCGCCCCTGAATTCCTATACGACAAGATGAAAGTCTTAGCATAACAAGTCACTCGTGTCGATTCGTTTCGCGGGCTCTTTATCGATACCAGTAATTCTGTCCAGTTTCTTCAGGGGCCTGCGTCAGAAAGCGGCCTACGGGGTCCATTCAGTCGGAGAGCATAGATTTCTGACCTTTGGATACTCCAGAATAAATCAGTTGTTGGCTGTCGCCCATACGGAGCGGCATGGGAAAACAAGAATAATAAGAGACTTCAGTGTGTCAGGTCTTGACATGAGAAATAACATCTTCCACCTTTTTCCTCAGTATCTTGTCAGTTCTCATCAACTGCTGCAGGCGACTCGCTGCCTTGGAGGGATAATGAGGGACACAGAGCCATTTCTTGATGGAAATAAGATATTGAAGAGAATCCGGGGTAAGACTATTTGCATAATTGCAAGCCTGACCCAATAGAGTACCATCCTGTCGGATGTCTGTGATAGGAAGTTTTTAGACAGGCTCCACATCCCTGATTTCCAATGGCGTGAGAGACTTTCTGGCGATAAGCAATCAGCCCTCTTACTCTCCAACGTAATGGCCGCTTGACAATCATAAACAATTTGTTTATAATCATTCCGTGATTCAGTCATTTGCAACTTCCGAAACGGAACGTTTTTTTGCCACTGGAAAAACGCGCCGCTTGCCGCGAGATATATTGAAACGAGCGGCAATGCGCTTGACCCAATTAGACGGGGCGGTTAGCCACGACGATCTGCGTATGCCGCCATCCAACAGACTGGAAGCATTGTCTCATGATCGGGCCGGCCAATGGAGTATTCGCATTAATGACCAATGGCGCATTTGCTTCCGTTTCAAAGACGGCGATGCCTATGATGTCGAAATCGTTGATTATCATTAATGGAGGTACAAACAATGGTTAAGAATGGTCTGCCTGCAATTCATCCAGGGGAATTCCTGGCAGAAATCTTGGGTGCGATGGGTATATCTCAGGCTGAGTTCGCGCGCACTATCGGGGTATCGCCGATGCGGGTTTCTCACGTAATCAAGGGTGATCGTCCGGTAACGGCGGAATTGGCGTTGTTGTTCGGCCGCGCGTTCAGGCAGACACCGCAATACTGGCTCAATCTTCAGGCAGCTTACGATTTAAAAATCGCAAAAGCGTGCATCGGTAAGCGGCTTGCTGGTATACATGTCCTTGCCCACGCTTAATTTAATAAGGAAGCCGCATAATTTGCCGGAAGTTTTACAAGAAAGAGAAGTCTTAAAAGCAGTGTACGAATAAACGTTATTACGTCTGCGAAATTGCAGAATGATGCGTATTCGTATTTAACGAAAGCTCGCTTTCTCCTGCCGTGCAAGAAGCGTCTGCGGGGGATCCTCGGTCCTATTAACGACCGTGAATAACGGACATGAGAATTTGGAAATTCCATCTGTCGCTCTTTAATTTTCTCACTATTTGGAGTAAAATATAATTCATTTTTCCAGTGGCTAACCCTAAAGTTCTCTTTTCACTGGATCAAACAGGAGGTGACTATGGGATATGTGCGCGGGCTTAAATGCAGAGAGTGCGGCAGGGAGTATCCTATCGATCCCATATACGTCTGCGAATTCTGTTTCGGCCCATTAGAGGTCGTCTATGACTACAAGAAGATCAAACGCAAACTGACGAGAAAGAACATAGAGAAGAGGGAAAAGAACCTCTGGCGCTACAGGGAGCTTCTCCCGATAGACGGAGAGCCCCAGGTCGGGCTTAAATCCGGCTATACCCCTTTGATAAAGGCAGACAATCTCGCGAAGGAACTAGGTGTAAGCGAATTATATATCAAAGACGATACGGTCGCTCATCCCACACTTTCCTTTAAAGACCGGGTAGTTGCGGTGGCCCTTACAAAGGCAAAGGAATTCGGATTCGATACCGTGGCCTGCGCGTCTACGGGCAACCTTGCTCATTCTGTGTCGGCGCACGGCGCAAAGGCCGGGTTTCAGAGGTTTGTCTTTATCCCCGCGACGCTCGAGCCGAGCAAGATTGTTGCGTCCCTTGTTTATGAACCGAACCTTGTAGCGGTGGACGGCAACTACGACGAGGTCAACAGACTCTGCAGCGAAATCGCCAATAAATATAAATGGGCGTTTGTGAACATAAACATAAGGCCTTTTTACGCGGAGGGATCGAAGACCCAGGGTTTCGAGATCATAGAGCAACTTGGATGGAAAGCGCCCGACAATGTGGTCGTGCCCTGCGCGAGCGGTTCGCTCCTGACGAAGGTATGGAAGTCGTTCAAGGAGTTCAAGGAGATAGGTCTGCTGAAGAGCCTCGATACAAAGGTATACGGGGCCCAGGCAAGCGGGTGTTCTCCCATCTCGACCGCCCTGAAACAGGGGGCCGATGTAATAAGGCCGGTAAAACCGAGCACAATCGCCAAGTCTCTCGCCATCGGCAATCCGGCCGATGGATTTTATGCTATCCAGGCTATCAGGGACACGGGCGGTTATGCCGAGGATGTAACGGATGAAGAGATCGTCGAGGGCATTAAACTTCTTGCAAGGACCGAGGGTGTTTTTGCGGAGACGGCCGGAGGGGTAACGCTTGCCTGTACGAAGAAACTTATAGAGACCGGCAAGATACCGAGGGACGAGTCCACGGTCATGTGCATTACGGGCAACGGGCTCAAGACGCAGGAGGCGTTGGTAGGGCGTACTGCTTCGCCTCACCACATAAAGCCGAACCTCGCGTCATTCGAAGAAATACTCAGCAAGATAGGATATGACCGGAGCTGATATTGGATGCAGGGCAAATGTGCTTCAAAATCTTTAGAAACGATGGTCTGTCCTGCATATGTTGGACTTGTGTAGGGTAGGCGCGGACGGTAAGAGATACGAATAATGAAACTGGAGGTGATAGAATGGCGGTAAAGGTAAGGATTCCGACACCATTACAGAGATTGACTCAGGGAAAGGAAGAGGTCGAGGGCGTGGCAGGCACCGTAATGGAGCTCGTTACCGACCTCGACAAGAAGTTCCCCGGCATCGGCGAGAGGATATCGGAGGCCGGCAAGATACGCAGGTTCGTGAATATCTACGTGAATGAGGAAGATATACGGTTTCTCAAGGGAGAGGCCACTGTGGTCAAGGACGGCGACGAAGTCTCGATAGTGCCGGCAATTGCCGGAGGAAGGCTTTAATCGCTGGTCTTCAGTCTCCTGTCGGCCGCAGATTGCAGACTGAAGACTAAAATGAGGAGGTTTTATGAAAAGACGTGTTAAGCTGACCTTCCCTCAGCATCTTATCAGGGAGCCTGTAATTTTTTCTATGGCGAGGAAGTTCGATGTGATGCCCAACATAAGAAGGGCGAGGGTCACCGAGACCGTGGGAGAGATGGTGCTCGAACTGGAAGGTTCCGAGGAGAATCTCGACAAGGGCATTCAGTCGCTGAAAGATCAGGGGGTCGATGTGGAGCTCGTGGAGGGAGACATTATAGAGTAGCCGGTGAACCGTGCCGGTGTCGGATATATCCGGTCCCGGAGGCTCTTTCCGGAGTTTTCTTCGGCGCAGGCGCAGACAACCTGCACTATAAACGACATACGGAGAATTATGGGAATAGGACAATATAGTAATCGAAAGATGTTGTGGCGGGGCATCATAGAGGAATACAGGGAATTTCTGCCCGTTTCTGACGGGACGCCTGTGATAACCCTGAAGGAAGGAAATACCCCGCTTGTCAGGACCGTCAACCTGCAAAAAAGTGCGGGCATGGACTTGGAGCTCTATCTTAAATTCGATGGAGCCAACCCGACGGGTTCCTTCAAAGACAGGGGAATGACGGTCGCGATCTCAAAAGCGGTCGAAGCCGGTTCGAAGGCCGTTATCTGCGCTTCGACAGGCAACACCTCCGCATCTGCCGCGGCGTATGCGGCCCGGGCCGGGATAAAGGCGATTGTGATTATCCCGGAAGGGAAGATAGCGCTCGGCAAGCTCGCCCAGGCCCTCATTCACGGCGCGCATGTCCTGCAGATCGAAGGAAATTTTGACGAGGCCTTGAAGCTCGTGAAGACTGTGGTGGAGAGATACCCGGTGACGCTCGTGAACTCCATCAACCCTTTTCGGCTTGAGGGGCAGAAATCCGCTGCCTTCGAGGTCTGCGACGATCTCGGCTCGGCCCCGGACTTTCACGCCCTCCCTGTCGGCAACGCCGGAAACATTACCGCTTACTGGAGAGGATACAGGGAATATCGCGAGAAGGGCAGGATTTCGGGACTTCCGAAGATGCTGGGGTTCCAGGCTGCGGGAGCGGCCCCGATCGTTTTGGGGCATCCGGTGGAGAAGCCGGAGACCATAGCCACCGCAATAAGGATAGGCAAGCCTGCAAGCTGGAAGGGCGCGGAGGCGGCCAGGGACGAATCCGGGGGAAGGATCGATTCGGTTACCGATGAAGAGATTCTGAGCGCTTACAGTCTTATAGCTTCTTCGGAGGGCATATTCTGCGAGCCCGCCTCGGCGGCATCCGTCGCGGGAGTCATAAAGTCATATCGTCAAGGTCTCTTAAAAGCAGGGAGTTCCGTCGTCTGCACATTGACCGGGCACGGGCTGAAGGACCCTGATACCGTCTTCACTGTTGTTAAGCAGCCGATGAAGGTAAAAGGCGAGATCGGGATCATTTCCAAAGTGGTCGAAAAGATATTATGAAGTATATCGTGATTGTCGGAGACGGAATGGCCGACAGGCCGTTGAAAGAGCTTGGGGGCAAGACGCCTCTTCAGAAGGCCTTTACTCCCAATATGGACAGGCTTGCCAGGGAAGGGTTCATAGGCTCTGTGAGGACGGTCCCGGTCGGGCTTCATCCAGGCTCGGACATCGCGAACCTGAGCATCCTCGGCTATGACCCGAAGGTCTTTTATACAGGCCGTGCCCCTCTCGAGGCTGCGAGCATGGGCGTGGAGCTTGCGGAGGACGATGTGGCCTACAGGTGCAATCTCGTCACACTCAAATACAACAAGGAAAAGACAAACGCCATCATGGAGGATTACAGCGGCGGGCATGTCTCTACCGACGAAGCCGCTGTGCTCATAAAAGATATAGACAAGGAGCTCTGCAGCGACAAGATCAGTTTCTATCCCGGAGTAAGCTACAGGCATCTAATGGTATGGCGGGGCGGAGAACAGGCCGTTGAGTGCAGTCCTCCTCACGATATCATTGGAAAGGATATATCCGATTATCTTCCTACAGGCCGTGGTGAAGAGCTCCTGAAGAGGCTGATGATGGATTCCGTGCGCGTCCTGAACAATCATCCGGTCAACAGGGAGCGCGTCTCAAAAGGAAAGCGGCCGGCAAACAGCATCTGGCTGTGGGGACAGGGGAAGAGGCCGCGCATACCGAGGTTCAGGGACAAGTATTCCATCAACGGCGCCATGGTTTCGGCGGTCGATCTGACAAAGGGGCTGGGACTTTACGCAGGTTTTGATATACTCAAGGTCCCGGGCGTTACAGGTTATCTCGATACGAACTATGCCGGAAAAGCGGAGCATTCCCTCAAGGCCCTTGAAAGGGTCGATTTCGTTTATATTCACGTGGAGGCCCCCGACGAGGCCGGGCACTGCGGGAACTGCGGCGACAAGATCAAGGCTATTGAGGATTTTGATGCCCTTGTGGTCGGCGCGATTTTACGCGGGGTGAAAGCGTTCTATGCATATCGCATCCTCCTTCTGCCAGATCATGCCACGCCGATCGAGGTTAAGACGCATACGGGAGAGCCTGTGCCCTTTGTTATCTACGACAGCGACAGCGTGAGGAAGAATGAGGGCGCAGCCTTCGACGAGACTATCACGGACCGAAAGGACATTCTGAAAGTCGAAGAGGGGCACAAGCTGATGGATATCTTCCTGAAGGAAAAGTTATAGAAGCTCAGGCGTTGTCGAGGGGCAGCGAAAGGTCCATGCGCTTTTCACACTCGTCTACCCACTTCGAAAGCTCTGAAAGATCGAAGGGCTTTTTGAAGAACATGCAACCGAGTTCCGCAATCGCCTCAATGTCTTTGTCGTCGAGATAACCTGAAATAATGGCCTTGTTCTTTATGTCCAGCTTGCAGCCCCGCTGGGCCTGCAGCCGCAGCAGCTCTATGCCGCTCATCCTCGGCATCTTCAGATCGGTTATTACGACGTCCGCGCATCGATGCATCTTGAAGCAGGACTCAGCGTGGCCATAAACCGGACATCCCGCGGGTTCGCTAAAGCATAGGACTTCATAGCCCCGCTTGTCGAAGAAGGCCTTGAGTAACTCAAGTATGGTCTCGTTATCGTCGTAGATTACGGCCCTTCTTTTTCTCATAACCCTTCGTCTCAATTATATCACGATGCTCCTGTTGATTTGGCACCGGAGTTGTCCTATTGTATGAACATGGTCATGGTTAATGCCATTTCGGGGTCCGGAGAAGGTCCTAAACTGCCTTAAGCCGTAAGGAAACGGAGGGTCAAAATGTTTGTTTCCAACTGGATGACGAGGAAGGTTGTCACTATCGGTCCGGAGGAGGCTGTCTCGGAAGCGATGAAGATAATGAAGGAGAGAGGGATAAAGCACATTCCGGTCCTGAAGGGCGATAAGCTGAGGGGCATTATTTCGGACCGGGACATAAAGGAATACACCCCCTCGAAGGCGACCGCCCTCGATATATACGAGCTCCACTATCTTCTTGCAAAGGCCAGGGTAAAGGAGGTCATGAAGACTAGGGTCATTACCACTTCCCCTGAAACGCCTGTGGAAGAAGCAGCCGCTGCAATGTTTGATAACGGCGTCGGTTGCCTGCCGGTTGTCGAAGAGGGACGTCTTGTGGGGATCATGTCGGACAGGGATATCTTCCGCGTCCTTATCGATATTACCGGCGTAAGATATGGAGGACTCAGGATATACCTGACCATGGAGGACAGGCCGGGCTCTATCAAGGACGCCGCGGACATTATAAGAGCGCACGGTTTCGGCCTCCAAAGCATCCTTACCTCGTATGAGCTGGTGAAGGAAGGCTACAGGCGGGTCGTTATAAGGACGAAGGGGAAGGGCGACTTAAAGGGACTCCAAAGGGAGCTTGAGGAGACTTACAGAGGCGTAAGCATAAGAGAGAAACACGCGCAATAACGCAGACAGTCTCATTTCTTCGAGCCCGGCAATACCGGCCTCGTCATGACCAGCGGATCGAGGATCTTATCGGCCTCTTTCCCGCTGAGATGTCCCATCTCGACCGCAACCTGTTTTACCGTTTTCTTCTCCTTCAAGGCCCTCTTCACTACTTCAGCCGCCTTGTCGTATCCAATCGCCGGATTAAGCACCGTTGCGATTATCGGGTTTCTCTGCAGAAGTTCGGCCATGTGTGTCTCGTTCACTTCAAGGGTCTTTATCGCCTTTTCAGCGAGCAGCCTTGAGGCATTTGCAAGGATTGTAATGGACTGAATGATGTTATGAGCTATCACCGGCAGCATCACGTTCAGCTGGAACTCCCCGAGGGCATTCGAAAGGGAAATGACCGCATCGTTTCCGATGACCTGAACGCAGACCATCCGCACTGCTTCGGGGACCACAGGGTTCACCTTTCCGGGCATGATCGATGAGCCGGGCTGCAGAGACTGAAGTCTTATCTCGGCGATCCCGGCAATGGGACCGCTGTTCATCCATCTCAGGTCGTTCGATATCTTTATGAGACCGGTAGCGGCAGCCTTGAGCCGGCCCGACATTTCCGTAACAGCGGTCTGGGCTGCCTGCGCCTCAAAATGGTTCATGGCCTCCCTGAATTTTATCTTTGTGAGCTGTGACAGGGTTTTCGAGACCTTGGCGCCGAAGTCGGGATGAGTATTTATACCCGTACCCACCGCAGTCCCTCCTATCGCCAGTTCAGAAAGTCCCGGCAATGCGCCTTTGACGCTCTTGACGGAATGTCCTACTTGTGACGCCCAGCCCGACATTTCCTGCGCCAAAGTTACGGGCATGGCGTCCATGAGATGTGTCCTTCCTGTCTTCACAGCTGATTTATAATTTGCCTGTTTCTTTCTGATTTCCCTGTAAAGCCCATCGAGCGAGGGCAGGAGGAGATCTTCTGCCTGGATACACGCAGAGACATGTATCGCAGTCGGTATGACATCATTGGAGGACTGTCCCATGTTCACATGATCATTTGGATGGACCGGGGACTTTGTATTCTTCCTCCCGGTGAGTATCTCGTTCGCGCGAGTGGCGATCACCTCATTGGCGTTCATATTTGTAGATGTGCCGGAGCCGGTCTGGAATATGTCGACGGGGAACTGGTCGCACATCTTACCGTTTATGATTTCATCGCATGCCTTGATTATGGCGCCGCAGCGCTTCCTGTCAAGTAGACCGAGTCCCAGGTTCACGCTTGCGCAGGACCGCTTAATGAGGGCGAGCGACCGTATGAATACATCGGGGAACACCATCCCGCTTACCGGGAAATTCTCGATGGCCCTCTGGGTCTGCGCACCCCAATAGGCATTCTTCGGGACCTTAACCTCTCCGAGAGAATCCTTTTCGACCCTGTAAGAATCCATTGTGAAATAAGTATATAGCATCTTCCGATTCATTTCTACAGGAATCTGGGCTGGAGACACGCTTACTCGCACTCGATACCCGGCAGGAATTCAGAGCGGTCCCCTGGATAAAAGGTTATAATTTCATTAAAGTAGAAGCCGGATGTATTCTTTCGAAAGTCGAATAAGAAGCAAGCTCATTTCCCTCGCTGCCTTCAGCATTGCGATGGGCTTCCTTGAAGCTATGGTGGTTGTTTACCTGCGGCAGATCTATTATCCCGCAGGCTTTTCTTTCCCGCTCAGGGCGATGAGCGCGCAGGCCGTCTCGTTCGAGTCATTGCGCGAAATCTCGACACTCATAATGCTCGTTTCCGTGGGGATGATCGCGGACGGGAAACGTCCCGAAAGAACGGCGTGCGTTCTTTATTGTTTCGGTATATGGGACATCTTCTATTACGTCTGGTTAAAGGTGCTCCTCGGCTGGCCTCCGTCATTGTTCACATGGGACATACTCTTCCTTATCCCGGTCATCTGGAGCGGGCCTGTCCTCGCCCCGATAATTTGTTCTTTATCGATGGTGGTGATTTCGTTGAGTATCTGGAGACTTCAGGGTAAGGGACACCTTGTCGCATTTCCTACGCTTCAATGGGTACTATTGTCTATTGGCGCAGTGCTTATCTTTCTCAGTTTTGTATGGGATTACGGAAAGATTGTTGTCCAGGGCGGTTTTCTTGCGCGATTCCTTTCGCTGGGGAGCGACCCTCTTTTTCAGAAAGTCATTGCAGCGCATGTGCCGGGCGCGTTCAATTGGAATCTCTTTCTCGCCGGGGAAGGCTGCGTCCTGATTTCTATTTTCCTGCTCTGGAATAGGATGCCGAGTTCCAAGGCTTCCTAATAACTTATCTCCTTCCTTATTTGCAATTCCAGGGTTACTTCAACCCAAGCACGTCCTGCATATCATAAAGACCTGCGGGCCTGCCGTAAACCCATGTGGCCGCCTTCAGCGCGCCCCTGGCAAAAGTGTCCCGGCTCGAAGCCTTGTGAGTTATCTCGATCCTCTCTCCGAGTCCGCCGAAGATGACGGTGTGTTCGCCCACAATGTCGCCTGCGCGTATGGTCTGAATCCCAATCTCTTTCCTTGTCCTCTCCCCGATCATGCCTTTTCTTGCATAGACGGCGACTTCATCGAGGTTTCTGTTTACCGCATCTGCTATCACCTGCGCCATCTTCATCGCGGTGCCGCTCGGGGCGTCTTTTTTCATCCTGTGGTGGGCTTCTATGATCTCTATGTCGTAGTCGTCGCCGAGCGCCCTGGCCACATCCTGCAGGACCTTCAGGAGGAGGTTGACGCCGAGACTCATATTCGAGGCCAACACGCACGGAACGTTCTTCGTAAGCGCTTTGATTTCAGTGAGCTGCTCCTTTGAGAAGCCCGTGGTGCCGATCACCATGGCCTTTCCCTGCGAAGACGCGGCCCTAAGGTTTGCGATGGTCGAATCGACGTGGGTAAAGTCAATGACTACATCAGCCTCATCGAGCGACTTGCCGATGCCGTCCTGTATCGGGATGCATTTTTCCCCTATGCCTGTGAGCACCCCTATGTCCTTGCCTATGTCCTTATGCCCTTTTCTTTCGAAGGCAGCGGCAAGCTTGACTGATTCATATTCCTGGGAAAGAACGACGATCCTGTTTCCCATCCTCCCCGCGGCCCCGGCTACAGCTATTCTTACCATAAGAAACCTCCTCTTAAGATCATTGGTCTTCTAAGCTCGATTTCTTCGAGGACTTTTCCTCTTTTTGCCCTCCCTCGTCTTCCTCTTCTTCCTTCTTGCCCTCAATCTTGTATTCCTCAGAGGCCCATTTCCCGAGGTCGAAGAGCTTGCATCTCTCCGAACAGAAGGGCCTCCAGGGGTTCTCTTCCCAGGTCGTCTTCTTCTTGCATGTAGGACAGACTACTTCCATTCCGCTGTATTTTGGATTTTATCCCCGCCATTTTTCAAGCCTTTGATAAGAAGGTCGGCCGCAAGTCCGTTGACCAACCCGGCTATGGTGCCGATCATGATGAGAACCGGCGCAATGAAAAGCACCGGCTCTATCTTCCGGATAAAAAGCAGATATGCGAGGAAGAGCTGCGAGAGGTTGTGGAAGAGGGCGCCGATCAGACTCAGGCCCACAGGACCGAACAATCCCGGGGCCACATAGAAGACGGCCCCCATGGCCAGTATGCTCGCCAATCCTCCGCCCATGCTCAGCATAAAGCCGGGACCGAGGAAAGAACCTGTAAAGATAGAGGCGATCACAACTCTCACCAGCGTCACCATCAGGGCCGCTCTGAACCCGAGGAGGATAAAGGCCGTGATGGTTATTATGTTTGCGAGGCCTATCCTTAGCCATGGGATGGGCATAGGTATGAGGCTTTCAAATCCGTGAAGCGCGAGGGCGTAGGCCGAAAGCAGGGCTATGCGGTATTTATCCTGCTGTTGCATCGACCGCCCCGTCCTTTGGTTTCTCCTGGCTTCCGACCAGTATAGATATCCTGTTTGGAAGGCAGACTATTGCTCCCGAAGAGACCCAGCCCTGATGCTCGCAGAGCTTATTGGGGCAGGAGGCGTCCACAACCCTGACCTTCCCTTTTCGTATCTCCACGGTAAGATGGCCATATCTGCTCTCGACCTTAACTGTCCTGTCGGAGTCCAGGGGATACTCGTAAGCGACCCTTCCTTCGACCTCTATTACGACCTCATTGCCCCGTGGAAGCACCTCTTTGATAAAGAAGATGCCGATGAAAGACACAAGGAGCAGAAATATGAAGAGGACACGGTCTCCCGCCGTTGTGCCGTTAATTGTTTCCCTTAAACTCAATCCTGCCCTTCAGTCCCGGAGTGGTCTCTATGCCGCCGTCCTTATCGACGATCACGCCTTCGAAGCCCATCTGCCTCAATAACTCCATACCTTTCCTCGGCCCGAGTACGAAGACTCCGGTCGAGAATGCATCAGTCTGAAAGCCGTATCTTGCGATGACAGTGACGCTCCGGCATCCTTCTGCCGAATAACCCGTCTTAGGGTCAAGGATATGATGGTAGCGCCTTCCGTTGGAAATAAAGAACCTCTCATAGTCCCCGGACGTCGAGATCGCCATATCCGATAGCCCGACGGTGGCCATTATCTCGTCCTCTTTGTTAGCGGGCCTCGGATTCTTTATCCCGATCTTCCAGGGCTTGCCGTCAGGCTTGAGACCGAAGGCCCTGATATCGCCGGCGCAGGATACCAGGCCTGACGTGATCCCCTGTCTCTTCAGCTCTTCTACTGCCTTGTCCGCCGCATATCCCTTGGCAATGGCGCCGAGGTCTATAAGCATCCCCTTCTTCTCCAGATATACGGTCGACTTGTTCCTGTCGATCCTGATCAGCTTGTAGTCCACAAGAGGCAGTCTTTCCTTGACGGTCTTGTCATCCGGCATCTTCCGGGTGTGGAAGTCCCACAAAGATATCTCGGGGCCGATCGTAGAATCGAAGGCGCCGCCTGTTTTTTCGGACACGAAGATTGCATCCTCTATGACCTCAAGGGTCTCGGGCGAGACCTTGACCGCCGAGATCCCTGCATTCCTGTTTATCATCGAAAGCTCGCTCGAAGAGGAAAAGAAGTTGAGGAGTTTGTCGAGCTTGCCGATCTCGTCAAAGGCCCTGTCCATGGCCTTTGACGCCTTATCTGAGGAATCCGAAACCACATTGATCGTGATTAGCGTATCCATGAGAATCATCGTCTTTCGGTAGATCTGGTCCTTCTTAAAAGAACAGGAAAGAAGCGAAACAATCAAAATACAGCATAAGGCCGCCAGCAAGCAGTGAACTTGGAACTTGGAACGTTGAACTTGGAACTCTCTTTTCATGACGCGACTTTCATTGTATCCGGTGAGAGTTTTCTTCGCAGGAAACTGCCCGTGTACGAGCCGGGAACGAGCGTGATTTCTTCAGGCGTCCCTTCGGCGATAAGACGGCCTCCGCTTTCCCCTCCTTCGGGCCCGAGATCGATAACATAGTCCGCCGATTTTATCACATCGAGATTGTGCTCTATTACTATAACGGTGTCGCCCCTTTCAACGAGACTGTTCAGCACGTCGAGGAGTCTTTGAATGTCGACAAAGTGCAGACCCGTTGTCGGCTCATCGAGGATATAGAGAGTACTATCGGCCGACTTTTTCGCCAGCTCCCTCGAAAGACGCAACCTCTGCGCTTCTCCTCCGGAGAGCGTGGGAGCGGGCTGGCCGAGCTGGAGATAGCCGAGACCGACATCTTCGAGTATCTCGAGTTTTTGTCTTATGAGCGGGATAGATCCGAAGAATTCGAGCGCCTCAGAGACCGTCATCCTGAGCACTTCTGAGATGTCCCTGTCCCTGTACCTGATCTGCAATGTCTCCTTGTTGTACCGCTTGCCCTTGCACATATCACATTGCACGTATGCGTCCGGCAGGAAGTGCATGACCGCCTTCAGCAGCCCGCCTCCCCGGCATTTCTCGCATCTCCCCCCTTCGATATTGAAGCTGAACCTGGAGGCTGAAAAGCCCCTGACCCTGGATTCTGCGACCTGGGCAAACAGCTCCCTGACCGGGGCGAAGATGCCCGTGTAGGTCGCTGGGTTCGAACGCGGCGTCTTTCCCAGAGGCGACTGGTCGACGCATATCACATTAGCGATCTTCTCGACCCCTCTGACGGCACGGTGTTTCCCGGGCAACGCGCGGCTCGAATGCAGTCTTCTCATCAGTGATTTATAAAGTATCTCGATCACCAGGGTGCTCTTGCCGGAGCCGGAGACGCCGGTAACGCATGTGAGGGTCTTAAGCGGGACCCTAATGTTTATGTTCTTCAGATTGAACTCCGCGGCCCCTTCGATCTCTACAAAACCCGCAGGCTTTCTCCTCCTCGGAGGAAGAGGTATGCAGAGCTCGCCCCTCAGATATCTGCCGGTGAGGGACCTTTCGTCATGCTCGATCGCCTTGGGCGCGCCGGCGGCCACGATCCAACCGCCCCTTGCCCCGGCCCCAGGTCCCATGTCGATAATGTGGTCCGCCCACCTCATCGTCTCCTCGTCATGCTCAACTACGATGACGGTATTCCCCCCATCTCTTATGGAAGAAAGGCTTTCCAGCAGCCTCGCGCAGTCTCTTGGATGAAGCCCAATGCTCGGCTCATCGAGGACGTAGAGTACGCCGGTCAGCGAAGAGCCCATCTGCGTGGCGAGTCTTATCCTTTGCGCCTCGCCCCCGGAGAGAGTGAGCGACATCCTGTCGAGTGTGAGGTAACCGAGGCCGACCTTGAGCAGAAAGGAGAGCCTGTCCCTTACCTCCTTCAAGACGCGCGCCGCTATCAGCCTCTCCCTCTCGGTGAGTCTCAGCGCTCGTATAAAGGAAAGCGCCTCCTCAACAGTGAGAGACGAAAACTCGCCGATGTTCAGTTCCTGCAACTTGACACTCAGGCCTTCCTTTCTCAATCTCAGGCCCCCGCAGGATTTGCAGCGCTTCAATTCTTCGGGAGCGCCCTGAATATTGTCTTCGCCGTCACCTGCTTCGAACACGCCCGGGAGGTCGTCCATGTCCTGCAGGCCCAGAACGCCGAGCCCGCGGCATCGCGGACAGGCCCCGTAAGTGCTGTTGAAGGAGAAGAGCCTGGGATTGATGTCCGGAAAGCTGGCGCCGCATTTTAGACAAGCAGCCGTTTTGCTGAAAGGGACATCATTCTGTTCCTTCACGAGGTTGATGACGACAGTATCGGCGTATTTAAGGGCGGTGTCTATTGCGGAGCGTATCTTCTTTTCGACGCCGTGCTTTATTATCAGCCTGTCGACAACGATCTCTATCGTATGTCTCTTCTGTTTCTTGAGGGATATCTCTTCTGTCAGGTCCACCATGTGACCGTCTATCCTTGCCCTCAGAAACCCCTCGTTTTTCATATCTGCGAGCTCTTTCCTGTATTCGCCTTTCCGGTCTTTTACGATGGGGGCGAGTACCTGAAGCCGAGTCCCCTCAGGCATCGCCGTCACGGAATCGATTATAGTCTGGACGTCCTGCGTAGAAATCGGCCCCCCGCAGTTGTAGCAGACCGGCTTTCCTATCCGGGTATAGAGGACGCGCATATAATCATAAATCTCTGTGATCGTGCCGAGCGTGGAACGTGGACTCTTTGAGACCGTCTTCTGGTTGATGGCGATGGAGGGGGAAAGGCCCTCGATAGAATCCACGTCCGGCTTTTGGAGTTGTTCGAGGAATTGCCGGGCGTAGGCAGAGAGGCTTTCTACGTAACGTCTCTGCCCCTCAGCGTAAATAGTGTCTATGGCGAGGGACGATTTGCCTGAGCCTGAAGGTCCTGTTATCACGGTTATCTTCTCTCTCGGAATGGAGACCGAGATGTTTTTTAGATTGTGTTCCCGCGCGCCCTTTATTATGATAGAGTCCTGCATAGTGGTAATTTTTAATATAACTTAACGAAAGAGATGCTTTCAAATGGTAAGGCGGGTCACCGGACTTTCATGCCCCATCGGGTATGGCTTCTCTAACGACTGCGCTGGTATAATGAGGGATATTACTCGAAAGGAGGAAGTTATTATGAGATTGCGCGCAATAGTCGTTCTGACGGTGGCTTTGGCTTTGTCTGTAATGTTCAATCCCTCGCGTTCTTCAGCTGCGAATAAGGGGACTTCGAAGATCAACGACAGTATCGAGGTGCTCGATCAGATTATGTCTATTCCGGAGAGGGGCATTCCGCCGGCCCTGCTCAGAAATGCAAAAGGCATAGCCATAATCCCCGGCGTTATTAAGGCAGGCTTTATAATCGGCGGCAAGCACGGCACCGGGATAGTGGTCGTTCGCGAGAACGGGGCGTGGAGCAATCCCGCCTTCGTAAGCATTACCGGGGGCAGCGTGGGCTGGCAGATCGGGGCCGAGTCTACAGACGTGATCCTTGTCTTCAAGTCGAGGAAGGGCGTGAACAGTTTATTGAAAAGCAAGTTTACGCTTGGGGCCGATGCCGCTGTTGCGGCAGGGCCGGTGGGCAGACAGGCTGAGGCCGCAACAGACGTTCAGCTCAAAGCTGAAATATACTCTTACTCCAGGAGCCGGGGGCTGTTCGCGGGCATATCCCTGGAAGGCGCCTCCCTTCAGATAGACGACGAAGCAGACGACGCCTTCTACGGGAAGGACGGTCTCCGTGCGAGAGAGGTCTTTACTGATAAAGCGCTGAGGGCGCCTGCTGTGGTAAAGAAATTGAAAGAGGTGCTCGCAAGATATACGCGATGACACTTCAAATATGCTGAACCGGTTACGCGGATGTCTACGCTCTTCCGACTCGGATTATAGAGCGCTGAGCGCCTGGATTTTAGGTCGCAGGAGTGTTTATAATACAAAAAAGTTTTTGATTGTCGGAGGACGGAATGATACTTAAAGGCAGGGTGTGGAGGTTCGGCGACGATGTTGATACGGATGCGATCATCCCGGCCCGGTATTTGAATACATCGGACCCTCTGGAACTCGCAAAGCATGTCATGGAAGACGCCGACAAGGACTTCCCGAAGAAGGCGCAAAAGGGCGATATCATGGTTGCCGGAAAGAATTTCGGCTGCGGATCGTCCCGGGAACACGCTCCCATAGCTATCAAGGCCGCGGGGCTCCAGGGCGTTATAGCGAAGAGTTTTGCGAGGATCTTTTACCGCAATTCTTTCAATATCGGCCTGCCGATCTTCGAGTCCGTTGAGGCATCGGAAGGCATAAGGGAAGGGGACATCGTCGAGATCGACGCAGACAAGGGGATTATTCGCAACAAGACAAGGAATGAGGAGTACTCCGCAAAGCCGATCCCTCCCTTCATGCAGGAACTTATTTCCGCCGGCGGACTGATAGAATGGACGAAGAGGAAGCTGGGGAAAATAGCATAGAATGACGACAGGCAACCGACCTGCTTCAGAAGCTTCACATGCGATGAATTCTCATAAATAAGCTCATGACCGCATTTCCATAAATGTAAGGCTTTTGAGGTCATAAAGACCGTGGAAGATTTAATATGGTATCGCGGTGAAGCATTCTTCAGAAGTCCGGTTGCTTAATTTTTCCTAGATCATTGTATTGCTTGTAAGATATATGAATTAAGGAGAAACAGAATGCTTAAGAAGAAGGAGAGATATGTTGTTGCCGTGGTGGGGGCCACGGGCGCTGTAGGAAACGAGATGATCGCAACCCTCGAGCAGAGGGAGTTCCCGGTGCAGAAATTGAGGCTCTTTGCATCCGAAAGGTCCGAGGGAAAGACCTTGGAATTCGAAGGGAGCGAGATTGCAGTCGAGACCCTGAAAGAAGACTCCTTTAAGGGGATCGACATCGCGCTTTTCTCTGCAGGAGCCGAGCGCTCGAAGACATGGGCGCCCGTTGCGGCAAAATCGGGCTGTGTCGTGGTGGACAATTCGAGTCAGTGGAGGATGGCGCCGGATATCCCGCTTGTTGTGCCGGAGGTGAACGCCGGCGATCTCAAGAAACATAAGGGGATAATCGCAAACCCGAACTGCTCGACGATACAGATGGTTGTCGTCCTGAAGCCGATCCACGACGCGGCAAAGATAAAGAGAGTGGTGGTCACTACCTTTCAGGCTGTCTCGGGCACGGGGAAGAAGGCGATGGATGAATTGCTGCAGCAGACGACGGACCTTTTGAATTTCAGGGACATCAAATGTAAGGTCTATCCTCACCAGATAGCGTTTAACTGTCTCCCCCACATAGACAAGTTCCTCGAAAACGGATACACCAAGGAAGAGATGAAGATGGTGAACGAGACAAAGAAGATCATGGGAGACAATTCCATACGTGTGACCGCCACGACCGTGCGGGTACCTGTATTCCGGGGACATTCCGAGAGCCTTAATATCGAGACCGGGAAGAAACTGAGCGCTGATGAGGCGAGGGCTCTCCTCTCTTCAGCGCCGGGAGTGATCGTGTATGATGCCCCGGAGAAGAACATCTATCCCCTCGCCATAGACTGCGCGGGGAAGGACGAGACGTATGTGGGCCGGATCAGGGAGGACGAGAGCATAGATAACGGCCTCAACATGTGGATCGTCTCGGACAACCTCAGAAAGGGCGCAGCCCTGAACGCGGTGCAGATAGCCGAGAAACTGGTAGAAATGGCATAGTAGCGTAGCATCAGTGTGATTAGAAAAACCCTGCGGCAGGCCGCAGGGTTTTTTTGTCCGGTCTTTTTGACGAACTTTCCGGGTGGTGTATATAATAAACGTCGTCGGAAATTGCGGCGGATTGGTGATTGCTGGAGGATGAGTCCATATCTATGAAAGACAAGGAAAAGGTTGATTGTATAATCTGCGGCGATTATGTCCTTCCTATCGACGCCGGGATGACTGTTATAGCGAACGGCGCGGTTGCCGTTGATCGGGGTAAGATCGTCGATGTCGCCGGATACGACGAAATAATTTCGCGCTATGCGTCCGACAATATCGTGGGAGGAAGTGGAAGGGTCGTCATACCGGGCCTTATAAATACCCACACGCATGCGGCCATGGTCTACTTCAGGGGTCTTGCAGACGACCTGCCCTTAAAGGAATGGCTCGAAAAGCACATCTGGCCGGCAGAGGCCAAATGGCTGAGCCCCGAATTCGTTTCAGACGCTGTTGAGCTTGCCTGTCTCGAGATGCTGAAGGCCGGGATTACCACATTCAACGACATGTATTTTTTTGAGGAGGCCGCTGCTGTCTCCGCAAGACGAATGGGCGTGAGGGCCGTCCTCGGTTCGGGCGTCATCGATTTCCCTACTGTCTCGGCGAAGACGGTTGACGAATACTTTGAAAAGGCGGAGAGGTTTGTCGTGGACTGGAAAGGGGACGACCTCATCACTCCGTGCATCGCGCCTCATTCAGCTTACACCTGTGGTCCTGATACCCTGAAAAAGGCCAAGAAACTTGCGGAGAAGTACGATCTTCTTCTTCATATCCATCTTTCAGAGACAGAGTGGGAGGTGGGCGAGATGAAGGCAAGATATGGGAGGAAGCCGGTCGAGCATCTTGAAGAGATTGGTTTCCTGGATAAGAATGTCTTGGCGGTACATTGTGTCTGGGTCGAGGACAACGAGATTGACTTGTTGGCGAAGAGGGGCGTAGGCGTTTCACATTGCATGGAGAGCAACCTGAAGCTTGCCGCCGGTTTTGCGCCTGTCGTGGCTATGCTCATGTCCGGGATTAAGGTCACCTATGGCACCGACGGGGCCGCAAGCAACAATGACCTGAATATCCTGAGCGAAATGTCCACTACAGCAAAAGTGCATAAGGCCCTGACAAGCAATCCGACGGTACTCGATGCAAAGACGGCCCTGCTCATGGCGACCCGGTGGGGCGCCGGGGTCCTTGGTCTGGAGCGGACCACCGGAAGCATCGAAAAAGGAAAGGCGGCGGACCTCGTGGTGCTGAATCTTATGAAACCACACCTGTCTCCGGTCTATGACATCTATTCGCATATCGTGTATTCGATGAGGGCCTCCGATGTGGAGACCGTGATGGTGGGCGGGAAGACCGTCATAGATAACGGGCAGCTCCTGGACGGCAGCGAATCGGAGATAATGGACAAGGCTAAGAGGTGGGCGGAGAGGATAAAGAAGGGTTAGGCCGGATTAGAACCGGGCGTGCCGGTTAAGAGGCTGGAACTCTGGCCGGTGACGGTTGAGCGGGCGAAGGCCTTGCAGGACGCGCTGAGACACAGGGTTCTTATCGTAATGAGTTAATATATCTATCGTATTCGCTCGCTGGCCGATTCAGACGGGAAGAATAGATTGCATCGGCAGATTTTTTCATCCTCTTTTTGATAGACTTTACTCATGGGCGCGAAGAAAGCTGGGGTGCCGATGGCGAGGTTTATTTTCGCCTCGGTGTTTATCTTCGCTGTCCTTCTGCAATTCCAGAGCCGGTCATATGCCTTCACTGTCAATAAGATCCTAGCAAGTGTCGATGACGAAGTTATTACCCTTTTGGATTATCAGTGGTATCTGAAAAGCCTCGGCGCGCCAATAAGCCCTGATGTCGTGGACGAGGGCGTGCTGAAAAAGATGATGGAGGAAAAGGTCCTTGTCCATGAGGCCAAGAGAAAAGGGATAGAGATCGGCGATCCTGAGATAGACAGAATGATCGAAGGGCTCAAAAAGGACAATTCGATGTCGCAGGAGGAGATGGAAAAGCAGATCAAGAGAGAGGGCATGGACATGGGCAGTTACAGAAAGCTTTTGAAAGAGAGATTAATGGTCCTTAAGCTTATCGAGACGGAGGTGGATTCAAAGGTCATCGTCACGGACAAAGAGGTGAAGGACTTCTACGAGGCGAACAGGGGTAAGTATATGACCGGTACGGACAGGGTGGATCTGGAGGCGATCTTCCTCAGGTTGAATGACGATGCGACCGTCACTGAGATCACCGACCTGAAACGCAAGGCATTGAAGATATCCGCGCAGTTGGAGCAGGGAGAGAGTTTTGAACTACTGGTGGACCGGAACGATGATGACGATCTGAGGAACAAAGGCGGACGGCTGGGCGAGTTCGGAAGGGGAGACCTTATCCCCCAGCTCGAAAACAAGGTCTTTTCGATGAAGAGAGGTGAAATCAGCGGACCTTTGTGGGTAAAGAACGGGGTATATATATTGAAATTGATCAACAGGACGGAGCGGTCGGTCAAGCCGCTCGAACAGGTGAGGGCCGATATAGAGAAACAATTGAGGCAGCAGAGAAGAGAAAAGATATTCAATGGGTGGATGAAGTCGCTATGGGAAAAGGCTTCGATAAAGATAAACTGAGAGCCGGAGCAATCGGCAGGATTCTTGTTATTATTTGTTTTGGAGCAGCGTTTTTTGTTGCCGCGGACGCCGGAGCCTCCCGTCGCGAATTCGATCTCTTCAATAAGGGCTATGAATATTACCTTTCGTATCGGCCCCAGAAAGCCGCGGGAACTCTCAGAGAATTTCTTAAGGAGTTTCCTGATAGTTCAGCCGCGGACGCTGCTCTGTTCTGGACCGGAAAATCCTTGCTCCAATTAAGGGCGTATGACGACGCCCGCAAGGTCTTTTCTGAAATCAGGCGGAGATTCCCAGAAAGTCCGTATGTCAGGTATGTGGATAAGGAAGAGGCAATGGCGACAGCCAGGGAAAGCGAGAAGCAGAGCGCCGGGAAGAGCGGGACGGGCACCGGAAGTGCAGCAAAAGAGAAGGCAACGGCAGCGGGGAGTCCGGCCGAAAGAAAGCCTGTTGTTTTAATTGTCAGAGGCAAGAAATACGATGAGTCTCAGGTTTCCGGGTTCATGAGCAGTTTCTTGGCTGCCATGACTAAAGCGGATATCCGGAAGATAGCATGGCTGAGCGGGAATTCCCTTGAGGACTTTATAAGCGAAGAAGTCCTGTACAACGAGGCGAGAAGCTCCGACGTAACCGCCTCACGGGAAGAATTGAAGGGACTGGCCGAAAAGTTTAAGCTCACGGCAGAGGAGACGGACCTTGCGGGCAGATACCTTGCTATCCGCAACCTTATCAGCCGGAAGATGGAGAACATGTCTGAAGAGAGGTCTCTCGAAGTCCTGGTTGTCAAATACGCCGGGACCGGCAGTAACAAGAGAGTGGCCCTTGCCTCAGCGTTGCAGGAACGCGCAAGAAGGGGCGAGTCTTTCAAGGATATAGCCAAACTTTATTCAGACTCTGTCACGTTTTCTGCAATGAAGGTGAGGGACCTGCAGGGCTGGCTCAAGGACAGCGTCAAAGGGTTGAAAGAGGGAGAGGTCAGTGTTGTCTGGAAGAGGGACGGTTTCCTGATACTGAAGCCCGTCCAGGACAATTCATACAGGATGACTGCGGGCAGTCCGGGCGGCGAGGATGCCGTTAAAGAGTTCGTAAGGCATTGGGTGGATGAATTGAGGAGGAAAGAAGATTCAATCAAGATTGTGCGTGAATAACGCCCCAACATTCCATGATGTCACCCTATGGCTCTCTTCTCGCCTCTCCTTGAGTGAGGCACTCAAGGATCTTCCATTGAAAGCGGCGTCGAAATTGATATAATCAATCAAAAGATTGCTTCCTGAGAGGGGAATTCTATTTGCGGCTTCAGTGGACAGAAGATCTATCGGTGGGTGTTCAGGAGATCGACTCACAGCACAAAGAGCTGTTTATCCGGGCAAATGGCCTCCTTGAGGCCATGAAACGCGGAAAGGGCAGGGAAGAGATCGGCGATCTGATAAAGTTCCTGGACGACTACACGATTATGCATTTCGGCCTTGAAGAAAGGTATATGCTCGAATATGAATATCCGGACTATTTGTCGCATAAACAGAAGCACAGCCAGTTTATAGAGAAGATCCGCGGCGAGAAGAAAGAGCTCGAATCTGCAGGCTTGACTATAGATGCCGCGGCCCGGATCGGTTTTTTTCTTAGTCAGTGGTGGATCGAGCATATAAGGAGTGTAGACAAACTACTTGGTATCTTCCTGAAAAAGAGGGGCGTTGCTCCGGCGTCCTGACAGTTGTTCCCGACAGGATCCTTTCATGCGTCGTAGAGCGGATCATTTGACCAAACATTCCGGAATCCTTTAGAATTATGGATTGCCGGAGTGGCGGAATTGGTAGACGCAAGGGACTTAAAATCCCTCGCGCCTTAGGCGCGTATCGGTTCGAGTCCGATCTCCGGCACTGGAATAAGGCGTTTCGGAGGCGTAGAAAAAATGGAGCGGAAGATAAAAAAGGCATTATTACCGGCTGCGGGCCTCGGAACGAGATTTTTGCCCGCTACTAAGGCATCTCCCAAGGAGATGCTTCCGATAGTGGACAAGCCGATGATCCAGTATGCAGTTGAGGAGGCGATCAACTGCGGCATAGAAGATTTCATCATTATCACCGGTAAACACAAGAGGGCTATTGAAGACCATTTTGACAGCGCCTATGAGCTCGAGGAGAAGCTGAAAAGCACCGGCAAGGAAAAGCTGCTTAGGGAGATAAACAAGCTGAGCCATATCAACTTCGCATACATCAGGCAGAGGGTCGCGCTCGGTCTCGGGCATGCGATACTTTGTGCAAAGCCTTTTGTCAAGGATGAGGCATTTGCCGTTATTCTGAGCGACGATGTGATAGACCCTGACTATTCGCTGCTGAAAGAAATGATCAGGGTGTATGAGGAGGTGGAGTGCCCGATAGTGGCCCTGGAAGAAGTGCCGACGTCGGAGGTTTCCAGATACGGAGTCGTCGACGGCGTAATGGAAGGAGAGATTTTCAGGATCAGTAATCTGGTCGAGAAGCCGAAGGCTGAAGAGGCGCCCTCCAACCTTGCTATAATAGGAAGGTACATCCTCACCCCGGATATTTTTAGAATTCTTGACAGGCAGAAGGCGGGGGCGGGGGGTGAGATACAGCTTACAGATGCCCTGAAGTCGCTTCTGAGGAAACGCACGATTTACGGCTATCGTATCACCGGGAAGAGGTATGACGCCGGGGACAAGGTAGGGTTCCTTAAGGCGACGCTGGACCTGGCGCTGAAGAACAGCGAGGTGTCCGGCCCCTTCAAGGCCTATATACGCGAGATTGCCCAGAGGATCGGAATCGACGGTCTGCACGGGTGCGAGAAGACCAGAGGATAGTATATGACCATCAGGCACGCGGTCTATTTTCAGAGGGAAACAACAGGGTCTCTTCCGTTACTGGACCTGTACGAAACGGACGGCAACCTTGTCCTCGAAGTCGACCTTCCGGGTATAGATCCCGAAGACGTGCTGATAAAGGTATATGAAGATATTATTATAATAGAGGGAATAAAGAAGGAAGTACGCGAAGAGAAGATGTTCAGGTACCTGTGTATGGAAAGGAGCTTTGAGAGTTTCAGGAGGATCGTGAAGATCCCGGTTCCGGTGATAACGCACGAAGGCAAGGCTTCATATAATGATGGGGTGGTGACCCTGACCTTTCCGAAGATCAGCGGCAGGGTTATCAAAATAAAGATAGAGAAATAAAGGGACGAGTTTCCCAGAGAGGGAGTGTTTGATAGAATATGGCTGAAGTGGAAAAAAAGGACGAGAAAGAAATAGAGATTCCCGATTCCCTGCCGGTCCTCCCTGTCAGGGACATAGTGGTCTTCCCTTATATGATTCTGCCTTTGTTCGTGGGCAGGGAGATGTCCATAAAATCGATCGACCACGCGCTGAATACGAACAGGATGGTAGTGCTGGTCACACAGAGGGACTTGAATATAGAGAACCCGACCCCCGATGACCTGTATTCTATCGGCACCGTGGGAATCATAATGAGGATGCTCAAGCTGCCTGACGGAAGAGTGAAGATCCTGGTGCAGGGCGTGAGCAAGGCAAGGGTACTCGGTTTTACACAGACAGAGCCCTTCTATCGCGCCACTATCGAAAAGATAACTGACCAGAAATTGGAGGAGATGACGATAGAGACGGAGGCTATCATCAGGACCGTCAAGGAGCAATTGGACAAGGTTGTTTCCCTCGGGAAAACGATCCTGCCCGATATCATGGTGGTCGTCGAGAACCTCGACGATCCGGGCAGGCTTGCGGATCTCGTCGCATCCAATCTCGGTCTCAAGACCGAGCAGGCCCAGGAGGTGCTCGAGATCATCGATCCGGTCATAAGGTTGAAACGGGTGAGCGATATACTCAGCAGGGAGATAGAACTGCTGATAGTGCAGCAGAAGATCCAGACAGAGGCGAGGGGGGAAATCGACAAGACACAGAGGGAATATTTTCTGCGCGAGCAGTTGAAGGCCATACAGAAGGAACTCGGCGAGATCGATGAGAGGGCGGAAGAGATAAACGAGTTCAGGAAAAAGGTGGAAGACGCTAAGATGCCCGAGAAGGTCATGAAGGAGGCCGAAAAACAGCTGAAGCGGCTCGCAAAGATGCATCCCGACAGCGCGGAGGCCGCAACCGTGAGGACTTATCTTGAATGGATGGTCGAGATCCCTTGGTCCAAGGGCACCAAGGACAAGCTCGACATCAGGGCGGCCGAAAAAGTGTTGAATAAAGACCATTATGACCTCGAAAAGGTGAAAGAGCGTATTCTCGAATATCTGAGCGTGAGGAAGCTGAAGGAGAAGATGAAGGGACCCATCCTCTGCTTTATAGGACCCCCTGGAGTGGGAAAGACATCTCTCGGAAAGTCCATTGCGAGGTCCCTCGGCAGGGAATTCGTGCGGATGTCTCTGGGAGGAGTGAGGGACGAGGCCGAGATCCGGGGCCACAGGAGGACATATGTCGGAGCACTTCCGGGAAGGATCATCCAGGGAATAAAACAGGCCGGGACGAATAACCCCGTCTTTATGCTCGACGAGGTGGACAAGATAGGCATGGACTTCAGGGGAGACCCTTCTTCGGCCCTTCTGGAAGTCCTGGACCCTGAACAGAACAACGCCTTTGTCGACCACTATCTAGGCGTTCCTTTCGACCTGTCGAGAGTCATGTTTATTACGACCGGAAACCTTGTGGACACAATCCCGGGCCCCTTGCGGGACAGGATGGAGATAATCTATCTTTCCGGTTACACAGCGGAAGAAAAGCTCGGTATAGCCAAGAACTATCTTGTCCCTAAACAGTTGGAAGAGCACGGCATTACCAAGAAGATCCTGGACATGACGGATGCTGCGCTTCTGCAGGTCATCTCTCAGTACACGCGCGAGGCCGGGGTGAGGAACCTAGAAAGGGAAATCGCCAACCTCTGCAGAAAGGTCGCAAAGAGGATAGCGGAAGGCGAGCAGAAGAAGTTTATGATTACCCCCCGCAATCTTCATAAGTTTCTCGGTGTGGCAAAATTCCTGCCCGAGGAGGAGATGGAGAAAGACGAAGTGGGCGTTTCCACGGGCCTCGCCTGGACCGAGACCGGAGGAGATATCATTTATGTAGAGGCGACCACCATGAAAGGCAAAGGCGGACTGACCCTTACAGGACAGCTCGGCGACGTGATGAAGGAATCAGCCCAGGCCGCCTTGAGTTATGTCCGCTCGAGAGCGAAGAAGCTCGGGATCGGTGACGATGTGTTTTCGCGCATCGATTTGCATATCCATGTTCCGGCAGGCGCAATTCCCAAGGACGGCCCCTCTGCGGGAATAACTATGGCCACGGCCATCGCCTCGGCGCTTACCGCAAAACCGGTGAACAAGAGCGTTGCGATGACCGGGGAGGTGACGCTTCGAGGAAGAGTGCTTCCCATCGGCGGCCTTAAAGAAAAGACTCTTGCGGCGAAAAGGATGGGTATCAGGCGCGTCATTATACCTTCGAGGAACAAAAAGGACCTCGAAGATATCCCGAAATATATAAAGAAGGACATGGAATTCATCTTTGCCGATACGATGGATGATGTTCTCAAGGTCGCCCTTAAAACAAACAAGGGGAAAAAGGGAAAGTAGCCGTCATAGATCTCCATCACAACAAAGATTTCGAATCCCCCTTAATCGACCGTTATCGCGGACTATGCAGATGGATCGAAGGGGGATTAATTTTGGACGTTCCGGCAAAGATATGAGGTTAGCCGATACAGGGGAGCTGTCGCTTCTTCAGAGGATAAGGGAGAGGTTCCGGGTCAACGCAAAGGACCTGATTGCGGGTATCGGCGACGATTCGGCGATAATTGTCCCGCGCGATTATCCGCTTCTTCTGACCACCGACATGATGGCCGAAGGGGTCCACTTTGATCTCGCTTTCACAACATACTTTCAGCTCGGTTTCAAAATAGTATCGGTGAATGTGAGCGACATTTATGCGATGGGAGGCGCGCCGCGCTTTGTCCTTCTCGATGTTGCCGCTCCTGGAAGCACCGACGAGGAGATGCTGGAATCGTTCTTTGAAGGTGTCCGGAAGGCCATGGGCCGTTATCGCCTTGCGCTTATCGGCGGTGATCTCTCTTCTTCGAAAGCTCTTTCAATCTCAGCGACCCTTGTGGGATATGCCCGTAAACCGGTGACCCGTTCCGGGGCGAGGCCGGGCGACAGGATATATGTGACCGGGAATCTCGGCGACTCCGCCTGCGGTCTTGAACTATTGAAGGCCATCAAAAAGCCGATTCACATAGAGCGGGGAGATCGGACAAATAGGCCGCTTGGATGGGAGACGATGCGCCCGCTCCTCACGCGCCACCTTCTGCCGGAGGCGAGGAGGCCGGGAAAGATATCCGGCGTTGCCACGGCCATGATCGATGTGAGCGATGGGTTGCTGATAGACCTTTGGAGGCTCTGTGACGAAAGCAGGGTGGGTGCAAGGATACACATGATGCAGCTCCCTATTTCCTCCCAGATGAAGAAGGCGGCATATTTCCTGAATTTGGAGCCCGAACTCCTTGCCACGGCTGGAGGAGAGGATTATGAGATCCTTTTTACGGCTTCCCCAAAAAGAAGGGTTGCTGGCGCTCACTGTATAGGTGAAATTACCGATTCAGAGAGGACGGTCGTGGAAAGAGACGGGACGAAGAGATCTTTTTCGCCAGAGGGGTATCAGCATTGGCGCTAAGGGATAAGCTGAGTCTTATACTGAGCGTTAATGATACGCCGCACCGCATATCCATGGCCTTTGCCGTTGGAATCTTTATAGGAATGTCACCGCTATTCGGGGTCCATACGGTACTGGGCATCGTCATCGCGTATCTCTTCGGATTGAACAGGGTCGTTACGATTGCCGGCGTCTATATCACGAACCCGTGGACAATAATCCCCATTTACACGTTCAGCACCTGGCTCGGCGCCAAGTGCCTGCGCTTGAACCATATACTTCCGGTCATCGACTGGAAGCATATAACCTTCACTATGCTGCTGCACGACTTCAGTCCTTTGCTTATGCCGTTTATCGTAGGCACCGCGATCGTGGCCACTGTTTCGTCGATAGTCAGCTATCTTCTTATTTATCGTCTGACGAAGCGGGAGAATGCCTAAAGTCGCGCTGGTCAGTCTCGGGTGTCCGAAGAACCTCGTCGACAGTGAGGACCTCCTTGCGGCCCTGGCGAAGGAGGGTTTTCGTTATTCGGCCGACGCGTCGGACGCTGAGGTCGTTCTCGTCAATACCTGCGGCTTCATAGAAGAAGCCAAAAGGGAATCGATAGAAGAGATCCTCAAATTGCGGCACATAAAGGAAGAAGGCAAGAGGCTGCTCGTCTTTGGCTGCCTTGCAAAGAGATACGGAAAAGAGCTTGCGAACGAGATTCCGGAAATCGACGCAGTGTGGGGAGTGGGCGAAGAGGACAAGATAGTCGAGTATTGCAAACTGACAGTGAAACGGAGACGGGGGGACGCGGCGAAGCGGCGGAAAAGATTCCCTGCGTCACCGGTTCCCTGCGTTTCCTCGTCCGCTTCTTACAGGTCCGTAGGCTATGCTTATCTCAAGATCGCGGAGGGCTGCAGCAGGGGATGCGCATATTGCGTGATTCCTTCCATAAGAGGACCATACAGAAGTCTTGAGCCCGACAAGATCCTGGGAACCGCCGAACGGCATATAAGATCGGGCGTGAAGGAGCTGGTTGTCGTTGCGCAGGACACGGCGAGTTATGGAAGGGAGTTCAAAGGCTATGACCTGCCGGCACTGATCAAGGACATCTCCTCTATCGAAGGGGATTTCTGGGTGCGTCTGCTCTATCTCTACCCTTCTTCGATAAGCGACAAGCTGATATCGGCAATTGCCGGCAATGAAAAAATCTGCAAGTATCTGGATATCCCCCTTCAGCATTCAGAGGACGATATACTTAGGGCGATGGGACGGTCGGGGACAAGGAGGTCTTATACTAATTTGATTGGGCGGATACGGGAGGCGGTACCCGATGCAGCGCTCCGGACGACTTTCATGGTCGGTTTCCCCGGCGAGAGCGAAGAAGATTTTATGGGACTGAGGAATTTTGTCGAGGAGATGCGGTTTGAGAGGTTGGGCGTCTTCACGTATTCAAAGGAGGAGGGGACTCGCGCAGCAAAATTGAAGGGCAGCGTCCCTCCGAGGGCCGCGAAGATGAGACGCGACAAGATCATGAAGCTCCAGTCCCGGATCTCACTTGAGAAGAATATGTCCCTTGTCGGGAAGAGGCTCAGGGCCATTGTGGATGAAGTCGGGGTAGATGCCGCCGTTGCCCGCCTTTCCTCCCAGGCCCCGGAGATAGACGGAGTGGTCCTTATCAAGAATGACACGGGGACACGGGGACATGGGGACACTGAGTCAATAACCGGTAGCGGTGAACCCAGGGAAACCCCGCGTCGCCGCGCCGCACGTTCTTCGCGCCGGGACTTGTTGAAGGCCGGTGAGTTTATCAATGTCGAAATCAAGGATGCCTATGATTACGATCTGAAGGGCGAGGTAACAGCATGAGGAAGTTCCCCTATCTTCATCTTTTACTGTTTATTCTAACTTTTCTTTCCACCATGGCTGCGGGAGCCTTCTTTCAGAAAGGCGTAAATATCTTCAGGGAGCCGTTGAGGATATATGAAGGTCTGCCCTTTTCCCTGACCCTTATGACAATCCTCCTCGGTCACGAGCTCTCCCATTATTTTGCTTCAAGGAAACATCATACGAAGGCCACGCTTCCTTATTTCATTCCCGCGCCTTCTCTCATAGGGACCTTCGGCGCCTTTATAAAAATGAAATCTCCGATAATGACGAGAAGGGCCTTGATAGATATAGGCGCAGCAGGGCCGATCGCGGGTTTTCTTCTTTCTGTCGTAGCCTGTATCATCGGGCTGAAGTTTTCGAGCATAGTAGCCATCAAGAACACCGAGGGATCTCTGGGACTCGGCGATTCCCTGCTCTTTTCGCTGCTTTCGCGTATCATCCTCGGTCCCACGCCGGAGGCCCATGAGATCCTTCTGCATCCCGTTGCCTTTGCGGGCTGGATAGGGCTCTTTGTCACGTCCTTGAATCTCATACCCGTTGGTCAACTCGATGGCGGCCATATTGCCTATGCCTTTCTTGGCGAGAGACATAAATCCGTATCCATAATCCTGGTGGTCCTCCTTCTCCTGCTGGGGTTGTTCTCCTGGGAGGGTTGGGCTTTTTGGGGCGTCATAATGGTCGTGCTCGGGGTAAAACATCCCCCTGTTATTTACTGGGAGATTCCGCTTGACAGAAGGAGAACGTTTATCGGGATTTCCGCGCTTGTGATCTTCATCATAACCTTCATGCCCTCGCCCTTCAATATCTTCTGATCCGGATCATTCATAGACTTTGTTGCATGACGGGCAGGCACGACTCAAAACTTTTTTGAAATCGACAAGATATCATGATCGGGAAGCCGGGATTAGTGAAAACCGGCTGTGGAGCAGTTGTGTTGACTATGAATGAGCGGAGCCGTTCTGGCGCTCTGAAGGTCTTTCGAGTGCAGCCCTGAAGGCGAAGAAGAAGTAGCCGAGGGCTATAATAAAGTTGGCCAGCCACCATGAAGGGACCGAGACGTCGGCATAATTATATGCAGCATCGAGCATTATAGATGGCGTCATAGACACAATTGCAAGGCTCATAAGAGATGACAGCTTCAAATTTGCTTTCAATCTTGCCGACATGACGGCGCCTATTAATGCAAAAAGCAATGCCTGCACAATCCGGAAAATGAAGGCAAAAAGGAGGGAGAAGGGATAAAGAACAAATACAAAGTAGTCCAGGAAGGTCTCGATCCAGTCATATGCAACAGATTGATTGATCGTAAGGCTCTCTATCCCCGACAGGTCAAACGTTCGCGTCTCTGTTTTGTCCTTCCTGACCATCAGGCTCTTCTTCGTCAAAAGGACAAGGGCGCTCGAACCGGTCAGGGTAGTTGTCTTACCTGTCGTATCGATTATGACGAGGGGGCTGTTATTTTCGGGATCCTTGATTACGTAAGGCATATTCACGTCCGCGGTCACTTCGCCCTTGGATATCGTAATCACGGGTATCTGTTTCACGATATCAGGCGCCTTCGCATGAATGTAGTCAGAGACCATCTGGTGGGTCTTGAACATTATGGGGATAAGACATATGGACAACAGGAGAAGGAGATAAACATACGAAATCTTTCTCCAATTGGCGCCCACATCCCTGTACAAGGACTTTGAGTAGAAAGACATGAAGAGAGGATGGACCGTCGTATATTGTTTCATAATGTATAGAATTGTACCTGATAAGCCGACCCTTCGACAAGCACTTGGAGACGATTGTTGCAGAGAACCTTTCAAACGCATTAGGACGGCAGCGACCCTCTGCCCGGCCGAAATCCTTGTGAGAGCAAGAGAGATTCTGTACTTTTGATGAATCGGATAGCGAGCCTGCCTGACGCCTGCCTGACGGCAGACAGGGCAGACAGGCGCATCTTTCGCAGCTTGCCGCTGGGTTCTTCATTTGTTGTATAATTAAGCCATGACCGACGGTGGTGCGGATGAGAGAAGAACGAGCGAAAGGCTGCCCTTTCGTGAAGACGTAGTGATCGACGGGGCGAAATTATGTACAACCAATGATATAAGTGAGGGCGGTCTTTTTGTCTCAGCGATCCAGATTTTTGAGGTGGATGACGTGATTGAAGTCGGCATTCCGCTTACGGAAGACAAGATAACCGTTAAGGCGAAGGTCAAGTACTGCCAACCCGGGATCGGAATGGGCATAATGTTTATCGACCTCAATGATGAGCAGAAAAAGCGTATCAGGAAACTGGTCGCCAATATCAACCAGGCAGGTTGACCGAAAGGCGTAGCGGCTGCTACTGCTGAAAGGAGGGATGATAGGTGGCATATCCGTTTTTCGGAAGGGTTTTTGCTTTTCTGGTTCTTGCCGCGGCTACGGTTGTGCCTTCGACAGTGTCCGCAGCCGACAGCCTTCAAAAGATCAGGGAAGACCTGAATAACATGGACTGGGAAGTCCGTCTTGCCACCGTGCAGAAACTGAGGAATTCGAAGGATGAAAACACCGTGAACCTGCTGCTTGCGGTCGCAAATACGAGATCGGAGCGCACCTCTGTCAAGATTACGGCGATCGAACTCCTTGGCGAGGCAGGGGACCCGAGGGCTATAGAAATCCTTCTGCCGATCTTTAATGACGCAACCTTGAATTGGGATTGTCCGGCCATAAAGACATACGCCGCCGTTGCTCTCGGCAGTTTCAGGGGCGATGCCCGCGTCGTTGACGCGCTTATCAGGGGTATAGGCGACCAGGAGCTTCTTACCAGGGAAGCATCTATTCAGTCGCTGGGGAGAATAAGAAGCGCGAAAGCGGTTCCCTTGATCCTGAGCGCATTGAGCGACCAACATGTAAGCATCAGGCTGAGCGCAGTAAACGCCCTTGGAGAAATCGGGGACCCGCGTGCAATTCCGGACCTGCAGCGTATAGCCGTAAGCGATATCGATCCGGTAGTGAAGAATCAGGCAAAGACAGCCCTGGACAAACTTCAGAAAAAATAGAAGAGGTGCGGAACAAGGGACCTTTCCCAAGAAATCGCCAAACAGGCAAATACACCGGAGCGGTCTGTCCGGCAATCATTTCTCATATTCCCTGAGCTCCTTTTCCGAAAGTCCGAAGTAATGCCCGACCTCATGAACGAGTGTCGCCTCAATCTGCTCAATGAGCTCCTTTTCTGAGGAGCAGATTGTCTCGATATTCTTCTGGAAGAGGATTATCCTGTCCGGCAGCGGATAGGGGATATCAAAGAACCCTCCTTCTCGCGGATGCGGTGCGCCGCTGAAAAGCCCGAGCAGGAGCTCGCCCCTTGACGAAAGGCGCTGCCTGTCCTCCTCGCCCGGGTAGTCCTCTATGGTGACAGAGATGTTCGTAAAGTACTTCCTGTATCTATCCGGCAATCTGTCGAGCGCCTTTTCCGCCAGTTCCTCGAAATGCTCCCTGCTTACCCTGAAGGCCATAGATCTATTTTACAGGAAACATCGTCAAACGATTATCGGAATAACAGCTGCCGGTTGATCGCGCAAAGCCGCAAAGAGCGCAAAGAAGATAAATACTTGCTCATATGAAGAGTTGCAGGTCGGCAACAGGTTTCCTGAACCGTAGCATATTCTTTTTCCCTCCGTTACTCTGTGTCCTTTGTGGTCGGGTTTTTTACGGATTGACAGCCCGGCAAAAGTGTTTCAATATATCTTCATGGGAATGTTTCCGGTCAGTCAGGCAAAAGAGAAAGAATTACGGGACAAGATGGTTGCCTTGAATATCCGGGAAGAAGACATAGAGGAATCCTTTGTACGCTCCGGCGGCAGAGGGGGGCAGAACGTGAACAAGGTGGCTACGTGTGTTCACCTTAAGCATACCCCTACCGCTATCGAAGTGAAATGTCAGGAGGAGCGGTCGCAGGGCCTGAACCGGTACAGGGCGAGGGTCATCCTCGCGAGAAAGATCGAAGAGACGATAAAGGGGACGGAAAGCGAAGAGAGGCAGAGGATAGAGAAGATCAGGCGCCAGAAGAGAAAGCGCTCCAAGAGGGCCAAGGAGAAGATGCTTGCCGAGAAGAGAATCGTCTCTGAAAAGAAAAAACTTCGCTCATACAGCGGGAAAGGAGAAGAATAGGCGGGTTTTAACAGATAGGATATTTCCCTTTGCTCAAATCAACACAGAACCTTCCGATGCCTGCAAGCTCCCTTTCGATAATGTCGCCGATCTTGTCCGAAACGTCCCTCAACCTCACGCTATCTTCTGTCAGCACCTGCGCCGAAGCGACTTGCGGCCTGTCTATGGGCGTTCCTATCCTGCTCAGCAAGAGGATATAGACCTCCTTCAGACCTTCGACCTCCTCGTAAACTTTTCGCGCTATGGAATGGGAAAGGACATTGTATATCTTCCCCACATGACTGACGGGATTCTTCCCCGCAGCCGCCTCGGTGCCCATAGGCCTGTTCATAGAAATGAGACCGTTTACCCTGTTGCCCCGGCCCACCTGACCGGAATCAGCATCTTCCGCCGAGGTGCCGAGGAGGCTCAAATAAATGCCTCCAAGCCCTCTGCCTCTTTCATCCAGAGTATTGAAATGGACCTCAACCTTTCCAAAGCCTTCATATCGCATCATGAATCGAATCATGTCCTTGCAAATTACATCTTTTCTTTCGAAATACTCCTTTTCGGACTTGACGAAGCCGGAGATCAACGGCATGGCCACTGTCACGTCCAGGGAATCTCTCCTCCTCAGTCCCATAACTTTAATATCCTCGCCCGTCTCGGGATATCTCTTCTTGAATATTTTTGAATTCAGATATCGCTCCAGTTCAAGGACAGACTTCTCGGCGGGACTCAACGGAAAATATCCGACAGCCGCGGAAGTATCGTTGGCGGGCCTGACCCTTCCGGGTCTCAAGAAGATGTCCGTAAGCTCTTCAGATCCCGGAGCAAGAACGATGCGATATTTAAGATGTTCCTCCGGATCGACGAACCGCATGTTCTCCTTGACCCAGCCCTTTGCCGCTTTCACGGCTATGTCTGCAACAGGGATGACCTTGCCTGCCGCCCTGAATGTGGCCCTGTCGCCGATCGTGAGTTCGAGAGGTTTCATAACCCTGCCGCCTCCGAATACCTTTACGGTCTTCCCCGCGGCAAGGAGACCTTTGTCGATGTTATGGTGCAGGATTGTGCCGAAGCTCCTCATGTATCCTTCGGAAAGCGCGATGGAAATGGCCTCCATTATGGAATCGCACATAAAGTCGGGATGGCCTGTTCCTTTTCTCTCGACTATCTCCACGCGCTGCCCGGCGACCGCCGTCCCTTTGTATTTCTCTACAACGATCATACAGACATGATACCAAAAACTTCCAAAAAGTCTAATACTTTACATTTTTGTAATAAGTCAATTAAACTTATGCATGGCCCGCAACTACAGCGAGAAGGTCGAAATCACAGCTCTTTACGAGATAAGCAAGCTTCTCGGGTCGTCTCTGAATCTGAAATCCAACCTCAGGGGTGTCATGAAGGTGCTTTCCGAATACCTTGACATGAAGAGGGGCACTGTAGCGCTGCGCGGCGAAGGGGAGGTTTCCATCATCGCGGCCCATGGCATGTCGGAGGAGGAGATAAAAAGGGGCAGGTACAGGCTTGGGGAGGGGATCATAGGGAGGGTGGCCAAACTCGGCTCGCCCATCGTTATTCCCAACATAGGCGACGAGCCCCTGTTCCTCAATAAAACGGGCGCCAGGAAGATGATCAAAAAGGAGAACATAGCCTTTCTCTGCGTGCCGATAAAGTTCAAAGATGAGATATTGGGAGTGCTGAGCGTCGACAGACTTTTCGGCTCGAGGGCCATATCCTTCGAGGAGGACCTGAGGCTCCTGAAGATCATCGCCTCGCTTGTTGCTCAATCGGTGAAACTGCACCGGGAAGTCGAAAAAGAGAGGGAAGCGTTTTTAGAGGAAAAGGAGAACCTTACGCGTCAGCTGAAGGGCAAGTACAGGGTGGAAAACATCATAGGTCAGTCCGACAGGATGCAGGAGGTCTTCGAGGCGATCCACCAGGTGGCGCCTTCAAAGGCGAATGTGCTTTTGAGGGGCGAAAGCGGGACTGGAAAAGAGTTGGTCGCAAAGGCGATCCATTACATGAGCCTGAGGGTAAAGGGCCCTTTCATAAAATTCAACTGTGCCTCTATCCCGGAGGGACTTCTTGAGTCCGAGCTGTTCGGACACGAAAAAGGCGCCTTCACGGGAGCCATGTCGATGCGGAAGGGCCGGTTTGAACTCGCCGACGGCGGGACCATTTTCCTGGATGAGATCGGGGACCTTCCTTTGGCCCTCCAGCCGAAGATATTACGGGTCCTGCAAGAAAAGGAGTTCGAAAGGGTGGGCGGCGAAAGGACGATAAAGGTCGATGTAAGGCTCATAGCAGCGACAGGCAGAAATCTCGAGGACCTTGTTTCGGGCGGAAAATTCAGGGAAGACCTGTATTATCGCTTGAATGTTGTCCCGATATTTCTTCCCTCTCTCCGCGAAAGGAAGGAGGACATCCCTGTCCTTGTGGACCACTTTCTGAAGAAATATAACGAAGAGAACCGTAAATCGGTCGGTATTGCCCCCGAGGTGCTGAATTTCTTTATGGAATATGACTGGCCGGGCAATGTGAGGGAACTCGAAAACAGCCTGGAGAGGATGGTTGTGATGTCGAGGGGAAAGACGGTCACGGCAAATGATCTGCCTCTGAATATAAAGGACCGGACCTTGAAGGCGAGATATGCGGCCCTTACGAAAGACGCCCTTCCTTCCGCGATCGAGGATATCGAAAAGACAAAGATCCTCGATGCCCTCAAAAGGACTGGATGGGTCCAGTCGAGGGCTGCGCGATTGTTGGGGATAACCTCGCGACAGATAGGATACAAGATCAAGAAATACAATATCCAGGAAGCCGGATAAGGTTGTCGGACCCGCCCGGAAGCTGATTTTCGCGCAGAGACGCAAAGGCGCGAAGAAAGAATTACTCTTCCAAGAAGCATCTGACCACAAAGCTACAAGCAAGGGTACTTCGCTTGTCCTGTTTTGGTTTTCTAAAATGCATTTATGAGTTTTCCCTTGTGCCTCTGTGTCTTTGTGTGAAGCAAATGTCTTTTCTTTGCGCTTTCGCGCCTTTGCGCGAGAAGGGTCGTTTCCTCGCAGCTTCATGGTAAAAGATTCTTGACGCAGGTAAGCTAATTTGTCTTGTATCTTTGCGCACTTTGCGACTTTGCGTGATGTAGATTATAGGAACTTTTCATTTTGTCTTGACAGTAAACGTTCGTTCACCTATAATAAAAACATGAAAATGAAATCGGGGGAAGATAAGCTGCGGTCCAGGATCAGGGATATATCGCGCTTCTATCATGAAAGAGGCAGGATGCCGAGTTTTTCCGAGATCGGAGAGATGGTCGGGTTGAAGTCGAAAAACGCAGTCTATAAACTCGTTAACAGGCTTGAGCAGCTTAAAGTCCTTGAGAAAGACCCAAAGGGCAGGCTTATACCCGGATCGATTGCCTTTTCGGTAAAACTGTTGGGCACTGTTGAGGCAGGCTTTCCAAGCCCTGCCGAGGAAGAGCTGACAGACACCCTTTCGCTTGACGAGTTCCTTATACAAAACCGCGAGGCCACTTTCCTGCTCAAGGTCTCCGGGGACTCTATGTCCGGCGCGGGCATTCTTCCCGGGGATATGGTGCTGGTCGACAAAGGACAGCCTCCAAAGAGCGGGGATATTGTCATTGCCGAGGTAGACGGCGATTGGACCATGAAATACCTGAGGAAGACGGGGGAGAGCGTGACCCTTATCCCCGCAAACCCGAAGTATCAGCCTATAAGACCCAAAAAGGAATTGAAAATCGCGGGCGTGGTGACCGCGGTGGTGAGGAAATACAGGTGACAGGAACAACGAGCCTAACGTCAATGGCGCGAGACTAACTTTTTGATAAATCACAAGGAGGAACAATAAGATGGTTGATGGATTCATTCTGAAGTTTCTTGAAGGGCTTCTTTATCTGATCATGGCGCTTTGCGCGCTTTACGGCACATGGACTTTTTTCCGCAGATACAGGCAGACAAACGCAACGGTTATCAAGGCCCACATTGCTGCGTATAAGCTCCAGAAGTTGGTCGAGGACCGCTCGCGGTGAGACGCTGAAAAACGCTATTGTGGATTATTTTGAATCCTGATATTCTAAATTCGAAAATTAGAACATCAGAAGGGGTTGATGGAGAGCGTAAAAACAGCTATAGCACATATAAAAGCACGTGGTCAGTTGACGATCCCAAAGAAAATAAGGGAGTCGAGTCATCTTGAAGAAGGGCAGGTGGTTTCTATCGTCCCGGTGGGTGATTCGGTTATCGTTACCCCTAAAAGACTTGAACTCGATGAAGCCCGGAGACAGATTAAAAGGATAATGAAAGCGGCGGGACTTTCAGAAAAAGAGCTGCTCAAGGGGCTTGAAGAAGAAAAAAAGCTGCTTTATAAGGAAGCGTATGGTAAAAGGCATAGGATTTTGGGGAGATAAGTATAAGTGAAAATTCTGGATTTATTATATAAAGAACTTGACCTTGCTTCCGGGGATCTGTTAACAGCGACGAATGACCCTGCCTTATGCCGCAGTCGTGTCGATTGGATAGAAAAAGGGGAATGGCTGGCGGCGGCCAAAAGAGCAGGGGCCGAAAAAATCTTCTTTGTTGAAAATAACCCTGTGGCGGTGTTTGCCGAATGTAGCGCGGATCTTAGGGAGAAAGTAAAGGCTTTCAATAAGGCATGGAGCCTCGCACGTCCAAGACTGCTGTTTCTTGCAACTCCAGGTGAAGTTATAGTCTATGATCTTGCCCAAAAGCCGGTCGACATAAGCAAAGAGGCCGAATGGAAGAAACTCAACCATCTGGAATTACTTCGCGATCTTGCTAAAACATCGGCAGAAATTCAGAAGTTCCATCGGGACAATATTGAATCCGGTCGTATCTTTGGAGATACACGCTTCGGCGACTTGCATAATCGCGCAGACAAGGCGCTTATCCGCGATCTGAAGATTGTCCGCAAAGAGCTTATCGATGCCGGTCTTTCCGGGGACAATGTGCGCTTTGCTCATGCGCTGATCGGACGCTCAATTTTCATTCGATACCTGGAGGATCGCGGAGTACTGACCGAAAAATATTTCCGAAAGGTTGCGGGTCAAAAGGCTGGCTGGACTGATTTGCTGCTCAAACAGCAATTTCGATCCAGATATGATTTGTCAGGAAAAAAGATATTCTATCCACGAGTACTTGCCAATAAGGACTTTACTTATGCTTTATTCAGAACTCTGGCCCGTGACTTCAATGGCGACATGTTTCCGGATGTAGACGAAGAAGAGCAAATAGTTACTCAGAAGCATCTGATATCTATACAGGATCTCTTGTATGGCAATGCCGGGATAGAGAAGAAGCTTTTCTTCTATTCCTACCAATTCGATATCATTCCGATCGATCTTATCAGTTCTATTTATGAAGAGTTTTATCATAGTTCAGCAAACGAAGATGCGAAGAAGAGCAAGGCTCGTCAGGAAGGGGCATATTACACACCGCCGGTCCTGGCAGAATTCGTTCTCTCGCGTGTTTTGACCCCGAATGTTTTGATGAAGAACCCTCGAATTCTCGATCCTGCGTGCGGTTCAGGCATTTTTCTTGTCGAGGCATTCCGCCGCATTGTGCGGTATAACTGGTACAGAAAACGACAACCTCTCACCTTTGATGAGCTGAAGGACATTCTGAAAGAGCAGATCGGCGGAATCGAAGCGAATGAAGAAGCTGCAAAGATAACGGCATTCAGCCTCTATCTCTCAATGCTCCATTATCTTGAACCGCCTGCAATCGATCAACAGATCAAACTGGGTAATAAACTGCCTAACCTGGTTGCGTCATCAAGCCGGTCAGTCAACCATTTTCATTGCATATTGTCTGAAAATGCATTTGACACAAACCGCATTGAAGCGACTCCGACGTGGAAAGAGCGTTTCGGACAGGGGTGCGCCGATATAGTTGTCGGTAATCCTCCCTGGGGCGAACCCGGGAGAAAGGCAGACCCGGAGACTCAGGCCCGGCAAAAAGTGATGCTGGCATGGTGTGCTGAGAATAAAAAACCTGTCGGCGACAAAGAGCCGTCACAGGCATTCCTCTGGCGAGCGTTCGATTTTTTGAAAGAAGGCGGCATGGCTGGGATGTTGGTGTCTGCCGGGGTACTGTTCAAGCACGGCACTAAAACGCAAGACTTCAAGAAGCAATGGCTTGACTTGGTGAGATTGAATGAAGTATTCAACTTTACCCATGTAAGAAAGTTTTTTTTCAAGGGTGCAGATTCTCCCTTTCTCTTTCTGCAGTTCAATAAAGAAAAGCAGCATAATAAGCCCATACAGTATTGGTCTGCCAAACAGGTGACCAAGATCACTAAAGTTCAAGCCGTGACCTTCTCAAAATACGATTTGCAAATAATACGTGACGCGGATTTGGCTGATTCATCCGTCTGGAAGCAATTTTGGTTCGGTAGATCTGCTGATAAGGAGTTAATTGATTTTCTTAAAAAACATAAAAAGTTAATTGAATATTCGGCTCGCAATAAATCAGGTCAAGGCTTTAAGATTGCATCGGCTGACAAAAAGGCGGATATACTTCAAGCATTCGACAATTTGGTCGTTGATAGTTTTTCTAATTACGATCCATTGCAATTTTCCAAGCCTCCGCTTAAGGCACACAGATTTGGCGTACTGGATGTATATAATGGCTCTCGTCTTTTAATTCAACGCGGCATAGAGGAAAAGTCTTTTGATAAAGGCCGCATTATTGCCAGATATGAGAGTGAACCATTCTGTTTTACAAATGCGATTAACGGAATCAAGCTTTTATCGCCGGAGGAGTGGCAATATAAAACTATCCTTGGTATTTTGTGGTCGTCCCTATCCCGCTACTTCTTTTTTATGACAGCGTCAAATTGGGGTCTTTGGCATCATGAAATACACCTGGAAGATGAGCTGCTTCAATTGCCAGTTGTCCTTAATAAGTCCAACCCGATGACAAAGAAACTCATTGCCGTAGTCGATAAACTTCGGGACTATCACCCTCAAAAACGAGATATTCTTCATCCAAACGGAGTTTCCGAAAAAAAGATCGAAGGAAAAAGGCAGAAATGGGAGGCAGAACTCGATGATGCCATCTTTACGCTTTACGGATTGAACGAAGAGCAGAGAGACCTGATTCGAGACTGCTGCGAAGTGACATTGCCCTTCTTCTATAAGCCGTTTGACAGCATAGGCGCAATGACTGCTACCACAGATGGTGATTTGTCATGGATCGAAAAATATATTCACATCTTCTGCCGCCGATGGAATGCATATCTTGAAGACGACGAAGAAATGCGCGCAGAAGTACATGTCGGCG
This sequence comes from Nitrospirota bacterium, assembly GCA_021790195.1. Taxonomy (GTDB): domain Bacteria; phylum Nitrospirota; class Thermodesulfovibrionia; order Thermodesulfovibrionales; family UBA9159; genus JAJYIF01. The sequence goes on along the minus strand of JAJYIF010000010.1, from coordinate 76,200 downwards.
CACACGGCAACATGGTTGCCGTAGAATTTTTCTCGGCGGACAAGGGTGATCCCTGGGATCTCAGTCTGAAAGCCGATTCGTGGGGATACATTCTTGAGGAACTGGGCCGTAATCTGCCGCAGCCTATGGGGACTTCCCGCATGGTACTGGATGGGGTGGTGCATGTAGTCTCTCAAAGAGGAATCATCATTATAAAGCGCAACGAAAAACGTTTCTGGAAACGGAGTCTTGCCAGGGAAGACGCTGATGCCACGCTCTGCAAGCGAATGGTCGATACCAGAGAAAGTAAAGCGGAATATCGATAATGGCCCGGCGTTCGCTTCCCCCTTTTGCACGATTATGGAAACGACACGAGCGCCTCTATCTTGAAGTTTTTTCCATCGCACTTTTCGAACTGTCACAAGCGGATATTGCCGGAGACGAAGATGCGATTTCAGAAAGGCTTTGCCTTTGCGTGAATCGAGCTTGCTTTGAGCTTGCCAAATTGAGGAACATCGATGTTAGGACGCCGACCTGGGAGGGGCCTGTTCAGCCGGTTTTGGAAGACGAACTCAAAGGAGGTAAGATTCGCAAACGCCCTGATTTTACTTGTAAGTGTTCCAATCCACTCGCGGTGTCAGTGGATGAACATGAAATATTGTTTCATGTAGAGTGTAAATGTCTTGGATATCCTACAAGCCCATCGTGGAATCTCAATGAGAACTATGTAAAAAATGGAATCATAAGGTTCGATTCCGGCACGCATGAATACGGCAAGCGGGCATCTTCAGGGATGATGATAGGTTATATAATAAGCATGGAGCCGCATGATATTCTTACTGAGGTCAATGAACATCAAAGAAAAATCTTACCTGATTATCCGGATATTGCGTTTGACTTTACTTCAACGCCCCCATTTCAAACAAGACAACAGCTGAAGAGAAGACATCTATTGCCGAAAGAATTTGAGCTTGCACACCTCTGGATTATTTTAGTTAAGCATACGACGAAGCGATAGCTAAAAACGATCACACGTATACATGAGAGGTGGATACATGAAATATGATGCCGACACGTCGCTCAATAATCTTATGTCTACATCACCCATCACTATCCATTCCTGGCCGAGGGCGATCCTTCACCTGGACGCAGACGCCTTCTTTGCGTCCTGCGAGCAGGCGGTACATCCTGAACTCAGGGGAAAACCCGTGATAACCGGCAAGGAGCGCGGGATTGTGGCAGCCGCCAGTTACGAGGCGAAGGCGAGGGGGGTGCAGAGGGGAATGAGTCTCTCCGAAATAAGAAAGATTTGCCCGGATATTATCGTCGTCTCTTCGGACTACGAGACTTACAGTCTCTTCTCTCTCCGCATGTTCGAGATCCTGAGGCGCTTCTCCCCTGATGTGGAGGAATACTCTATAGACGAGGCATTTGTCGATCTTACCGGACTGAGGAGGAGTTTCCATGGTCCATATGGCGTGATCGCCCAAAAGATGCAGGAGGCTGTCGAGACAGAGCTGGGAATCACGGTGTCTGTCGGGGTAAGCCTCTCGAAGGTGCTTGCGAAGATAGCTTCAAAGCATAACAAGCCGCACGGGCTCACCCTTATGCCCGGAAAGGAGATACATCACTATCTCGAAAAACTGCCGGTCGAAAAGGTATGGGGGATCGGGCCGAATACGACGGCGTTCCTAAAAAAACTTGGGATAACCACCGCCCTTCAATTTGTAAGGAAAGATGAGGAATTCATTTGCAGACATTTCTCCAAGCCGTATTATGATATATGGCAGGAACTGAACGGCATATCAGTTTATCCCGTTGTAACAGAATCTAAGGGCAGTTATCAATCCATCAGCAAGGCAAGGACCTTTACCCCTCCCTCGGGCGATGAGATCTTTGTCTTTGCCCAGCTTTCGAGGAACCTGGAGAATGCCTGCGCAAAGGCGCGCCGCCATAAACTCATGGCCGGCCGGCTTATTGTATTTCTCAGGACGCAGGAATTTAAGGACACCGGAGTTGAGATGAAATTGACCCGCCCCACAGCCTTTCCTTCAGACCTTTTCGGGCCTCTGCGGGAAGGCTTCTATCGACTTTATAGAACCGGAAGGTTCTATCGCCAGACAGGGGTTGTGCTCGCCGACCTTAAAGCAGAAGGCAGGATTCAGTATTCTCTCTTTGACGATCAGGCAGAGATAGAAAAGGCGGTCAAGGTTTACAGTGCTGTTGATCAATTGTCGGAAAAATTCGGCAAATACACCGTCCATCACGCTGCAAGCCTGCCCACAAAACGTCAAGTACAACATGAAGGAGATAGGGAAAATATCCCTAAAAGAAAGGATAATTTATTTAAGGGAGAAAACAATAGGCAGAGGCTTGGGTTGCCGGTGATCCAGGTAAAGGTTTAAATCGGAACTATAAAGTTCAAAGATCTTTATCCATAGACATGAGTTTTGCGATTGTGTTATAAATAAGCACTCGGGGTTGAGATAACGGAGAGATTTGTTTCAGCCTACAGTCCATAAAAGAAATCTTTGTCTTAGCGATATTCACGGATGTTTTGACCTCCTGAAGGAGCTAATAGAAAATGTCATCCGGTTTGATCCGGCAAAAGACAGACTCATTTTCCTGGGCGACTATATTGATCTTTCTGTAAATAGCATGAAAGTGGTTCTATGCCTGCAGGAACTAAAGGAGAGATATCCCAATAACATAATCCTGCTCCTCGGCAACCACGAAGAGATGGCATACAGATTTCTAATCCAGCCTGAACGCGACCTTGCGGCTAAGAAAGAATACGGAGAGGGGTGGTTCAAATATGGGGGGAGGGAGACGCTTAAAAGTTTTGGCGGTGAAAGGCTTGCCAAGAAAATATTAGTGCCTTTCATAGGGTCCCTTATGCCCTATTACGAGACCAAAAGTCACATATTCATGCATGGGGGCGTTCCTGCAGGTGTAAAGAGTCTTCGGAGCGTATCTGTGCATGATCTTATCTGGAACAGGGGTTTTGATTATCAGGGACCAAAGACGCTAATCGTGGGGCACCGCCCGCATAGAGACGTCAAAAAGGTCCGAAATATGGTCTGCGTTGATACCGGAGCCTACTGGTACGGAAAGCTATCCGCTTATGATACCCTTAACGATATGGTTTATGAAGTTGTCAAGAGACCTTATGGCAAGGCGGATGCGAAAAAATCAGTATATGGCAGAAGGGAGATATCTTACTCAAAAATGACATAGCTCTTTATCTTTCCCGCCCTTTTTCCCTTCACACCAAAATCACTCAGAGCGGAGATCTTTCTTTCTCTTCGCACCTCGATTATCTTGCCGACTGTTTCCGGCCCGAGCCCCGGCACCCGGAGCAGGGCCTCTTTATAGCCGGTATTGATCCTGACCGGGTAAAACTCCGGGTGCGCGTCCGCCCAGACCTCCTTTGGGTCCTTATCCAATTTCAGATTGCCGCTCCCATCGAGGAGAACATCATTCCGTTCAAACCCATACTTACGCACCAAGAAATCGACCTGATACAGACGGTGCTCTCGCATAAAAGTCTCTTCAGGACTCGTGAGGAAGCGTCTTTCGCCCGGGATGTGAGGACTGCCCAGTCCTTTCTGATATGCCGAAAAATAGACCCTCTTGAAATTCATCCTGTCGTAAAGCTTAAACACTGAATCTACAATCTCGGAATCCGTTTCATCTGAGGCGCCTACAATAAATTGCGTCGTACATTTGACCCGTGAATATCTCATACCACTTGCCGTCAGCCTTCCCATCAGCCTCAGCGGTCTGATAATATCCCTTTCATACACTTTCTTATCCGAAAGCAGGCTGAAGTGTTTGCCGCCGGGGGTTTCAATATTAAGGGACGCTGCGCTTGCAAGAGAGAGGGTGTCCTCAATTGCAGCATCGGACGCCCCCGGGATGATCTTCAGATGAATATAGCCTTTAAAGTCGTGCTTATATCTCAGAAGTCTGGCGACGGTGTTGATCTTTTCCATCGTGTAGTCGGCATCTCCGATGACTGCTAAACTCAGAAAGAGACCGAAGACCTTCTTCCTCCTGTAATATTCCATGAAAGCCCTGGCGACCTCTTCGGGATGGAGAGTGCACCGCCTCACATTTGTTTCCGCGCGAAAGGGACAATATTTGCAGTCGTTCGCACAGGAGTTTGAGAGAAGGGTCTTCAGGAGAACAGAATAGCCCCCCTGCGGCATGGCGATGGGATAGAGCCATTTGCCGTCCCGGCTTCTCTTGCGGTGGTCATTCTTTCCCGTTCCGCAGGCGCAAGCAAGATCATACTGGGAATCCTCGGAGAGGACTTTCAACTTCTCGATTGTGTCCATAAGACTCTCCAAGGAAAATTATATCACAGTGCTTGCGGAGACTTTGGGCACATTTTGCCACAAGCGGGCGCTGACTTCGCCTGTTATTTCCTTTGCTGTAACTCAAAGGACTTCTTTGCTTTTTCAGCGGCGGCCTCAGCCTTCTTTGCCGCCTCCTCCGCTCTGTTGGCCGCGCCTTCTGATTTCTCGCAGCATTCCTCTGCCGTTTTCTTTGCTTCCTGGGCCATTGCCTCGGCCTTGCTGACTCTGTCCAGCAAAGGTTCTATCTGCTGCCTGACGTAATCCCTGGTTGCGCAGCCTGAAGATATGACTAATAAGAAGCCCATCGTTACTAATAGCGATAGAGACCTTTTCACGCTCTCACCCCCTTTCGACTGCCTTACAATCAGGTTACATCGAAAAGGGGCGGGTTGCAACAGTTAGGAGCGCCACTCCTCGATCTTGTCGCCTATAAAATCTGTGATCTTTTTGTGTTCCTCTGCTCCCCTGTCCTTGACGTGCAGAGGTTTGCCGAATGCGAAATATACGCGTTTTGAGGGCGTCATCTTACCGAAATCCTTAAGAAGCCTTCCGTTGCCCCAGGCATCAGTCTTCAGCGCCACCGGCACTACTGGAACGTCCGCCTTCTTTGCGAGTTTAATACCGATTGTGTTAAAGGTCTTAGGGTCGAAGTCCGGATACCGCGTGGTCTGTGGAAATATTATTACTGACGTCCCCGATATAAGTCTTTCTGTCCCTCCGTCGAGTACCGTTTTTAGGTCCTCGCGCGGATTCGTTCTACCGACTTTTATCGGATCTCTTGAGCGCATCACGTGTCCGAAGACTGGATAATCGACAAGGCTCTTCTTCACAACAAACGTTACAGGCTTGAAGGGCGCGATGATTATGGGAAGAACGAATGTTTCGAGAGTGCTCATATGGTTTGCCACAAAGACGCACGGGCCGCTGATCTTCCTGAAGTTGTCAACGCCAGCAATCTCCACTTTGACGCCGATCTTTTCGAGTGCCTTCAGCACCGTATAGCTGCTCCTACACCACTCTGCATTATCGTATCTGCCGCGTTTCGCCTTGCTGCTAGCCTCCAATATCACAGCGAAGATATAACGATAAAAAGTTATTGTAGGGAAGATCCTCGCGAAGAGAGAGATCTTTCTGTGCCGGGTCTCATATGAGCCGTCCTTGTACTTTAGTTCCATCAAATGTTCATGCTCCATTACAGGCTAATTTAATCGGCGCAAGCGGCTATTGTCAACAAAGAGTCGAGAAGTATCAAACTTCCTTCTGCGGGGCTCTTCGATGACCCGCTAACGGACAAGAGTGAATATATTGCCCCAGCGAACACGCGAGAGTTCTTTGTCCCAGGACCAATATTTTATGAATGCCAGGCCTTTGATATTTCTTTTGCTCACAAAACCCCAGAAACGGCTGTCATAGGAGTTGTCGCGGTTATCTCCCATCACAAAATAGGAGTCCTTCGGGACCGTTATCGCAGCAGTATTGTCTCGCGGGCCCCGTTTCCCGGGGATTATATGGTTGTCTTTGTGGATTTCAGCCGGATTCAAATAGGGGCTTCCGTTTATAAAGACTTGCTTGTTTACGATCTGGATGCGGTCGCCCGGCGTGCCGATGACCCGTTTGATCAGATCCTTGTCCTGTACTTCAGGGCACCTGAAGACTATTATGTCTCCACGTTGAGGGTTGCGGATCTTGAGGACCCTCCTGTTTGTAAAAGGGAGTTTTGTGCCGTAGATAAATTTGTTCACCATTATATAGTCACCGACCTGGAGGGTGTTCTCCATGGAGCCGGATGGGATATTAAAGGATTGCACTATAAAGGTCCTGATGAAGAAGGCGAGGACGAGCGCGAACACAATCGATTCCGCGTATTCTCTGAAGACCGACTTCTTCCTCAAGGTTTTGTCGGAAGTGCTTTCATGAGTGCGATTCTTCATGATTTTGTATCCTTTCTGTGGGAAGAGTTATGATGTCACTTTGTCTTCCATAAAAAATCTTTTTTATGTGGTCGATTTTATATTAATACGCGGAAATTATCAAAAGGTTCCCGTTTTCCGGGACACTCTGAAAGAAATCTTGACAAACATTAGCCCGGCCTAATATAATGACCAACAGTCATATTATGAATAACAGTCAGATAATAAGAAGCGAGAGAAGGCGGAAGGAGCACGAGGCGCGGAGGAGGGTCATCCTTAAGGCCGCAAGGGAAGTCTTCTTTCACAAGGGCTTCATGGACGCGACGGTGGATGAGATAGCGGAGCGCTGTCGTCTTGCGAAGGGGACGATCTACCTGTATTTCGGGAGCAAGGAAGAGATCTATATCTCGATCATGGCGGAGGGCATGAAGTTGCTCGGGAGAGAGCTCGGAAGGCTTAAGGACATCGATGGCGGCGACGGCATGCTCGTTGAACATGCCCTGAGCGCCTATTATGGTTTTTATCTGAAGAACCGGAAATATTTCAGGATCATGTTCCTGAGCAGCCAGCCGGACCTGAGGGCGCGCGTATCGGACGATTTGCTCAAGGACTGCATGGAGACGGCGCGGCAATGCCTCGGGATCGTCGGAGACCTGGTGCGGAAAGGAATCAAAAGGGGGATTTACAGAAAGGTCGATCCCTGGGCCGTTGCAAACATTCTCTGGGCCACCGTCAACGGGATCATCATGAGCTATGAACAGGACCCGGTGTACCGTGAGGAGATAGCGGGCATTGAGCTCGAAAAGATGCTGAACGAGGCTCTGGGTCTCGTACTGAACGGGTTGAGGGCTAAGGGCTGATGTACTGGCTCGCATGGAAGACGCTTTTTCACGAGAGGGGCAGACTCGTCATAACATTGACGGGGATAATATTTTCTGCCGTCCTGACGCTTGCCCAGGTATCGATGTACATCGGAATGATGGGCAACGCCACAGCGATAATCCGGCACACGGATGCCGACATATGGGTAGCTTCAAAGAACATACAGAATTTCGACTTCACAAATCCCTTCCCCGAGGAGTGGATCAGCAGAGTCAGGGCCTTGCCCGAGGTGCTATGGGCGGACAGGCTGATAATGACATGGGGATTCCTGAAGCTTTCCAACGGCGGCAAGGAGCAGGTACAGATAATAGGGTTTAATCCCGACACAGGCGTGGGCGCCCCATGGTCCATGGTCGCCGGTAGTCCTTCGGACGCGAAGGGCGGCAATTATATGATAGCCGATGTGACCTCCCAAAAAAGACTCGGAGCTCTCGAAAAAGGCACTGTCTGGGAGCTCAACGACAGGAGGTTCGAACTGGTGGGGCTATCGGAGGGTATCAAGAGTTTCACTACTGCGCCGGTCGTGTTCATGTCATATAATACGGCCCAGTCTTTCCAGGGCCTTGTCAAGAGCGGACAGACATCGTATATAGTCGCAAAACTCAGGTATGGGACGAACAGGGAGCAGGTGGCCGATATGCTGGGAAAGACGATGATGAACAATGACGTGATGACGAAGGACGGTTTTATTTACAGAACTATTGCCTATTGGACCATACAGACCGGGATAGGAATGGGTTTCTTCCTGACCGCGATCCTCGGCCTGATCGTGGGCGGGGCCATTGTCGGGCAGACGGTCTATGCCAATACCATGGAGCACTTGAGGGAATTCGGCACACTAAAGGCCCTCGGAGCCAGGAACCGGGATATTTATTGCGTCATATTCACTCAGGTCTGTATAAATGCCGTGATAGGCTTTGGCGTCGGCTCGACGCTCATTATGCTCGCCAGGAGCGGCATCGAAAAAGCGGGCGTAAGCCTGTATCTGAGCCCGGTCCTCTTCGGTATAATTTTTTTCGTGGTTCTTTCAACCTGTTTGCTCTCGGCCTTCTTTTCGGTGAGAAAAGTGCGGACATTGGACCCGGTGACGGTCTTCAGGATGTGAGGTCGGCATGGATACAATCCTTGAAACGAAGAATGTCACAAAGGTGTATGGAGAAGGAGACAACCGGGTCGTCGCCGTGGATTCTGTTACACTTGCCCTGAAGAGGCGAGAGCTGCTTCTTATTATGGGGCCGTCCGGTTCGGGCAAGACGACCTTGCTTTCTATAATGGGCTGCATTTTGCATCCGTCGCAGGGCGATGTAGTTTTGGACGGCAGGACTGTGAGCGGACTGGGCAGCGACGCGCTCCCGGATATACGGAAACGCTTCTTCGGATTTGTCTTTCAGTCTTTTAATCTTTTCCCGTCTCTGAAGGCGGCTGAAAATGTGGAGCTAGTACTTAGATTGAAAAATCATGACAAAAAGAGGCTGAAGACAGAGGCCCTGGAGCTTCTCGATAAAGTCGGGCTTGGGAAAAGGTCGGATTTTTATCCTTCGGACATGAGCGGAGGTGAGAAACAAAGGGTTGCTTTTGCACGGGCCTTGGCCGGCGATCCGCCTGTGATCCTTGCCGATGAACCAACGGCCAATCTCGATTCGAAGACAGGCATGGACGTCCTGAGGCTTCTCAGGGCGTTGGCCGAGGACTTCGGCAAGGGCATCGTCATTGTAAGTCATGACCCCAAGGCGGAAGGCTTTGCACACAGAGCGGTTTTTTTGGAAGATGGGAGGATAAAGGAATGAAAAAGATTATCATCGCAGCAGTATTGGCGCTCATTGCGATGTCCGGTTATGCCGTATTCTGGCGGAGAGCGGGCGCTCCGGCACGCTCTCCTCAGGCGGCGGTTGCGCCGGAGAACTCGTCGGTGCGCTATGTAGCCGCTGAGGGAAAAGTGGAAGCGATGCCTGGCTGCGAGGTCGAGGTCGGAAGCGAGATCGACGGAAGAATAGCGGAGATCCCGGTTGAAGAAGGTAGTTACGTCAGAAAAGGCGAGATAGTTGCAAGACTCGAAAATGGAGACATTCAGGCAAAGCTCAAGGAGGCCAGGGCGGAGCTTGAGGTTTCAAAGGCGAAGCTGAAGGAGGTGGCTTCCGGCGCCCGGGAGGAAGAGATCAGAGGCGCTGATGCCGCACTGGAAGACGCTACGGCGGAAATGGAATATAACAAGAGAAGTCTCGAAAGATACAGGGAGCTTTTTAGGAAAGGGGCCGTGTCGAGACAGCTGCTGGATCAAAAGGAGACGAGCGCAAAGACTTCCGCTGCTAGGGTGAAGAAGGCCTCTGAAGAAAAAAGACTTCTTGAAAAAGGGCCCAAGCCCGAGACGATGAGTCTGCTCGGGGATGCGGTCAAACAGGCCGATGCAGCAGTTGAGTATTACAACAGACTTTTGGAAAAGACGTACATCACTTCCCCGATTTCTGGAAAAGTGATCCGGAAATATGTCCAAAAGGGAGAAATGGTGAACAAGGACGTGCAGCCTTACATCGTAGCTGTAGCTGACGTGGATAAGCTAAGGGTGAACGCGGAGGTCGATGAGACGGATATAGGCAGGATGCAGGTGGGCGATCCGGTCGACGTGACCTCTTACGCATATCAAGGCAAGGTCTTTAAGGGTGTTGTGAGGGAGATATCGGACTATGCAGGGGTGAGAAAGGTTAGGCCTAACAACCCTGCCAGAAACCTGGACATGAAGATCGTGCAGGTGAAGATCGACTTCAGGGAAAAGGCGCCTTTCAGACTCGGCATGACCGTGGACGTAAAGATCAAGCCGGCTGACCGCCCCATCTCTTAAAAAGATTATGCCGTACGCCTAAAGAGTCAAGAATCTTCCCGGCAACAAAATCCACGATGTCATCAAGGTCATTAGGTTTGTGATAGAACGCCGGGACCGGCGGGGCTATCCTCACTCCGAGTCTCGCCAGTTTCAGCATATTTTCGAGATGAATAGCGCTGAAAGGCATCTCCCTCGGCGCGAGAAGCAAAGGCCTGCCTTCTTTCATCGTCACATCTGCAGATCTCTCCGTCAGGTTGTCTGCATAGCCCTGGGCGATGCCGGAAAGCGTCTTCATCGAGCACGGGACGACCAGCATGCCGTCCGTCAGGAAAGAGCCGCTCGAAAGAGGGGCCGAGAGATCACGCTCATTGTGATAGAAGATCCTCTTTGATCTAAAATACGCCCGTATCCTGCTCTGGACGGCAGCGTCGGTTTTGCCGCTCCAGTCCAATCCAGTCTCGTGTCTGATTATCGAAAATGAGTGGGAGGAGATGATCAAATGGACTTCAGACTTACCGACGAGATTTTCGAGGACCCTGATTCCGAAGACCGAACCGCTTGCGCCCGTTATGGAAAGGACATATCTCTTCACTACACGAAATCTTCTTTGTACTGTTCCTGGAATTCCTCTGACTCAACCAGCTCTCTTATCATCCTGAGCGCCTCATTGCCCGCCTCTCTGTCGATCTTCTGGATCGCAAAGCCGGCATGGACGATGACGAAATCCCCCACCTCAACCGGTTCGGGCAGGAGCAGGAGGCTTATCTCTCTCCTTGCGCCATGAACATCTACGGTGGCGACGAAATCGTTTATGCAGACAATCTCTGAGGGGACAGCGAGGCACATTCTACATTCCACTCCTTCAGCTTGTTTATAGCCATGTCGATGAGTCGTTCTATTTTATCACCGATGCAGTCTGTGAGATCAAGCCCGACATCGAGGGACTGCGGCTGTACGCCTATAAGGCAAAGCTTCCCTGGCGTTATGCCGAGTAATTTCGCCGCAAAGAGGACGTCGGAGAGACCTATGCTGTGCACGGACATTTTAGCCGAAAGGACCGATGGTATATCATCGTCTTCTATTGATGCAATAAATCCTGGCTCTTTCCCGAAATCAACGGCATCAATGATAAGGACTTTTCCCCTGTCTTCGATGAGGGGAAGGAGGTCGAGGCCCAGAGTTCCGCCGTCGATAATCTCCACTTCGGGAGAGAAGGCAAACCTCTCCTTCAGCAATTCCGCCACCTTGACCCCGACTCCCTCATCCTTTAAGAGAATGTTTCCGAGTCCCAGTACGGCAATATCCGGTCTGCCCTTATTCCTCAACTGACTTGTATCCGCTGAATATCGAGCTCATGAGACCGTTCCTCTCGGAAAGGTCATTAAGCCAGGCGATGTAGATATGAACAATAACGAACACCGCTATAAGCCATGTAATCATATGGTGTACGAGACGGACTGTTCCTTCTCCCATGACAGCAAAAAGCCACCCTCCCATGAGCGTCCAGAAAGCGCCTATGTGACTTTGCGAGTAAAGGGCGAACCCTGTCAGTATCTCGATGAGGAAAAGGATGAAGAGCAGCAGGTACGTAACGCCCGCAAGCGCGGTATGCCCTATCACTCTAGGACATTTTTCTCTCAGAAAGCAGTAGTAAGCGGTGGCGCCATACAAGGTTTCAAGCCGCTCTTTGCTTATAGGGACAAATTGTCTCCACCGTGAGAACTTATTGCCGGCAAACATCCAGTAAATCCTCACAAGGAAGCTCACAGTGAAGACATATGAGGAGATAAAGTGGACATACCGCATCTTTGCCATGATGAACTGGTTTTCGTTCACGGCGAAGAGATAAGGAGCGCCGATATATATCCCGGTCACTGCCAGCGCCAATATGCTCAGTACGTTCAGCCAGTGAGTCAACCTTACGGGAAACTCCCAGACATAAATCCTCTTAATCATGGCTCCTCCTATACGACCCTGACCTTGATTATCTCGTCCCTGTTGGCATCCAGGACATGTATTGCGCAGGCCATGCAGGGGTCAAAGGAATGGATTGTTCTCAATATCTCCAGAGGTTTATTCGGGTCTTTGACCGGCGTGTCGAGCAGTGCTGATTCATATGGTCCGCGCTGGCCTTTGGCATCCCGGGGTCCCGCATTCCATGTGCTCGGGACCACGCACTGATAGTTTGCGACCTTGCCGTCTTTGATCACCACCCAGTGGCAGAGAGCGCCGCGGGGTGCCTCATGGAAACCGTATCCTTTGGCCTCCTTCGGCCATGTCGAAGGGTCCCATTTATCGTTGTTATGAATGCGGAGGTCTCCGCTCTTGATCTTCGCCGCAAGGTCGTCAATCCATACCGGCAGCATTTCCGCTGTAACCAGCGTCTCTACGCCCCGCGCAGCAGTCCTGCCGAGAGTCGAAAAAAGGGCCGCTGGTCCAACGCCGAGCTTCTGGAGAACCATGTCCACCACTTCCTTGATCCTCTTGTGACCTGAGCCGTATGCGACGAGCATTCTCGAAAGCGGCCCAACCTCTGTCCTGAGGCCGTCATATCCCACTCCCTTGACCCAGCTGTACTTCTTGTCGGTGTCAAGGAATTCATAGGGCGGCTTGGGGCCGGTATAGTCCGGATTCGTTTCTCCTTCATAAGGGTGCAGTGCCTTCTGGTCTCCGCCGCTGTACTTATACCAGGCACGGGCCACGTCTTCGGCGACCTTTATCTGATCGACCGGCTCGACTTTTGCCAGGTTCTTGTTCCTTATGAAACCCTGCGGGAGCCAGCAGTTCGTTGTGTTGCTGACATTGTCGTTTTGGAACTCTCCGTAGCTGAGATAGTTACCTACTCCGCCCCCTACAGTGGCCCATTCTTTATAGAAGGAGGCCACGGCAAGCAAATCCGGGATATAGACCTTCTCGACAAACGCGAGGGCCTTCTTCGAAAGCTCCTTCATGAACGCGATGCTTCCGGCGTTAATGGCATTCTGGCTGTTGGGATCGACCGGTATGGCCATGCCGCCTACAAGCCATGTCTGCGGATGAGGGTTTTTGGCACCGAGTAACGCCTGCATCCTTATGACGTCTTTCTGCCAGTCGAGGGCTTCAAGATAGTGGGCCACTGCCATAAGGTCCGCTTCGGCGGGCAGCTTGTATGCGGGATGTCCCCAATAGCCGCTTGCAAAGGGACCGAGCTGGCCGCTTTCCACAAATGTCTTGATCCTGGTCTGAATATCCTTGAAATAACTGTGGCTCGAATTATGCCAGTCCGATATGGATTGGGCCAGCGCGGCTGTTTTCACAGGATCGGCCTTCAGTGCGCTGACCACGTCCACCCAATCCAGGGCATGGAGGTGGTAAAAATGTATGACATGGTCCTGGACGTACTGAATGCCGTTAATAAGATTTCTTATGATCCTTGCGTTATCAGGAATCGTTGCGCCTACTGCATTTTCCACGGCTCTCACGGAGCTCTGTGCGTGGACCGTTGTTCAAACCCCTCATATTCGCGAGGTTAACGCCCAGCACTCCCTCGGGTCCCTGCCCTTCAGGATGATCTCGATTCCTCTGAACATGGTCCCGGATGACCATGCGTCCGTGACCTTGCCGCCTTCGACCTGGGCCTCGATTCTTAGATGTCCTTCAATCCTCGTGATGGGGTCAATCGCGATCTTAGCCATTCCAATCCTCCTTTATTTATTTATCTTCCTCGTCTTTGGGTTTGCCCTTTACAGCCCTTGCAATTGCATGGGCTGCGACACCGGCTGCCGCTACCGCTGCAACACCAAGACCTATCTTATCTGCAGATGTCTGATAACCTGCTCCTGGAACATTCTCGAGTCTCTTGTAGATCGGTCCGAAGGCGTCCCAGTTATGATCTGCCGCGCAGGCCATGCAGGGATGTCCGGCCTGGACAGGCCAGCATGTTCCGGAATTATATTTCACGGTGGGGCAGTTGTAATAGGCCTCCGGCCCCTTGCAGCCCATCTCGTAAAGGCACCAGCCGCGCCTGTGGCCTTCGTCTCCCCACTTCCTCACGAACTGGCCCGCATCGAAGTGTGCGCGTCTCTCGCAGTTGTCATGGATCCTCTTGCCATAGCCGAAGAGCGGACGGTGGTGGCTGTCTACGGGCGGGAGAGATCCGAAAGTCAGATAGTGGACTATCGTGGCGGTTGCGTTCTCAACATTGTGTGCGCAGCCCGGGATGTTCACATAGGTTATTCCCGATACCGCCTCGCCGGTGCCCACCGCCCCCGTGGGGTTCGGATTTGCGCTCGGAACGCCGCCCCAGCAGGAGCAGGAGCCGACGTTAATAGTGAAGGCAGCGTTGCCGCAGACTTCCTTTGCAATGTCGAGTGCCGTCCTGCCTGCTATAGTGCAGTAGATGCCGCCGTCTTTTGTCGGAATGGCCCCTTCGACGATGGCGATATACTTGCCTTTCTGGTTCTTTACTACGTCGTCCCTAGCCTTTTCCGCAGCTTTTCCCGCGCCTGCCATGATCGTCTCATGATATTCCAAAGAGATCACATCAAGGACTATCTGAGCAATGGTAGGTTTTGTTGCGCGCAAGATGGACTCGGTGTCTCCCGCGCAGTCCTGGAATTCGAGCCATACGGCATACGGCTTCTGTTTCTTCTCGAGCGCCTCTGCAATCCGGGGGACAAAGCTGGATGGCAGTGCCAGCGTGGCAGCCATGGTTGAACAGAACTTCATGAAGTCTCTTCTCGAAACGCCTTTCTTCGAAAGTCCCTCCCAGATACTTTGGTCATCTCTGACAGTGCTCATGAAGATTCACCTCCGTGGTTTTGAAACATTCATCGCGAGAAAAGCCCATAACCCTCGTTGCGCTATACTTAAATAAAGACCATACCGTTCGGACAGGCCTTCAATCCTCCTAATCTCCTTCTTTCTGACAAAATGTTATCAAAACATATATACCATGTCAAGGAATATTTATAGTATTATGAGAGTTCTTTATTTTTGTCTGCTGCGGTCCTTAAATCTCGTATCTTCCTACCGTCAGGGCGCTGCGAAATTTGACAACCTCTTTCAATTTTCTGTTATAATTACAGTCTTGGATGGTCTTTCATAATGAAGATAGTGTTGTCCGAAATAACCGATGAGGGGCTTGATCTTGACTTCGAAGAGACGGTCGCATCGAACGCCATCCAGTTATTGACTCCCGTCAGGACTAAACTGAGGATCGAGAAGGCGGGTCCCGAGGTCTTTGTGAAGGGCGGCATTGTCGCGGGCGTTGAGCTACAGTGCAGCAGATGTCTGGCCAGGTTCCCTAAGGAAATTGAGGCAAGTGTAAATGTAGTTTATCACCCTGTGGAAGAGCTCAAGGGAGAAGACAAACATGAGGTCAAGGAAGATGAACTCGATATGGGATTTTATAAAGGGGACGAGCTGGACATTGAGGAACTGGTCACGGAACAGATAATCCTCACCGTTCCCATGAAACCGCTATGCAGTGAGTCCTGCAAGGGGCTGTGTCCACGGTGCGGCGCGGACCTGAACGTCGGGGCATGCTCATGTGCGTCGAACGGACCTGACCCGAGATTGGCTGTTTTAAAGAAATTCTTCGATAAAGGAAAGGAGTAAGAAGTGGCAAATCCTACGCATAGACATACGAGAACAAGAAGGGACAAGAGGAGGGCAAGCTGGAAGGGACAGATGCCCAATCTCAGCGCCTGTCCGGAGTGCAAGGAGCTGAAGGAGTCCCACAGGGTCTGTCAGAGCTGCGGCTCTTATGACGGGCGCAAGATTCTCGAAATCGTCGAGAAGGAATGAAAGTTGCCCTTGATGCTATGGGGGGCGATTTTGCCCCCGCTGTTACCGTCGAGGGGGCCGTTGAAACGATCAATGAGAGTGAAGATATTGATATCGTTCTTGTCGGCGATGAACCTTCCATAAAGAGAGAACTTTCCGGGAAGAGATTCCCGCTTAACAGACTTCATATAAAGCATGCGTCCCAGACCGTGGGGATGGATGAACCAGCCCTGGCCGCCGTAAGAAAGAAGAAGGATTCTTCCATAAGGAAGGCGGTGGAGCTTGTCAGGAGCCAGGACGCCGACGCGGTCGTGAGCGCGGGCCATTCCGGAGTCGCGATGGCAATATCTCTTTTGCTTCTCGGGGCGTCAAAGGGAGTCGAACGGCCCGCTATTGCTACTCTAATGCCGACGCTAAAGAGACCTTTTATTCTGGTAGATGCAGGAGCAAATGTCGATTGCGCGCCGAAAAACCTCCTCCAGTTCGCCTTGATGGGGAACGCTTACTGCAGGGCGATGTTCAGCAATCCAGAGCCGAAGGTTGCGCTTTTGAGCATCGGCGAAGAGGACACAAAAGGCAACCTTCTCACAAAGGAGACGTTTAAGCTCCTGAAGGATTCAGAGATGCGGTTTATCGGCAACATAGAGGGTAAGGACATCTTTTCCGGCGACGCCGACGTTGTAGTATGCGACGGCTTTATAGGGAACATAGTTCTCAAGACCAGCGAAGGCCTGGCTGAGGTCATTATGAAGATGCTCAAGAGGGAGATAGCTGAGGTAGCCGCCGGGAGGATCGCCTATCTCTTGATGAAGCCCGCCCTGAAGAATTTCAAGAAGAAGACAGATTATGCGGAATACGGCGGTGCGCCCCTCCTCGGCATAAACGGCACCTGCATAATCAGCCACGGGAGGTCTTCTTCGAAGGCCATAAGAAATGCTCTCAAGGTGGCTTCGGAATTTTCCAGGAAGAAGGTATACGGGGCCATAACGGAAGAAATCGAGGCTTATCAAGTCAGGCCGGGGTCGGTATGATACGGGCGAGGATCATAGCCACGGGCTCGTACGCTCCCGAAAAGGTCCTCACGAATTTCGACCTTGAGAAGATGGTCGATACATCCGACGAATGGATCACCGAGAGGACCGGCATCAAGGAGCGCAGGATTGCGGATGAGAAGCAGGCAGCTTCCGATCTTGCGTATGTGGCCGCGAGGGAGGCGCTCAAGGGTTCAGGACTGAAGGCCAGGGACATCGAGCTGATCATAGTTGCAACAGTGACCGGGGACATGTCGCTGCCGGCCACTGCGTGCATATTGCAGGACAGGCTCGAGGCGAAGAGGGCGGCCGCCTTCGACGTAAATGCCGCTTGCTCCGGCTTCATATACGGCCTGTCTGTCGCCAACGCCTTCATCAAGAGCGGGGCATATAGGAGGGTGCTGGTAGTCGGCGCGGAGGTTCTCACAAAGTTTACCGACTGGGAGGACAGGACGACCTGCGTGCTTTTCGGGGACGCAGCCGGTGCGGCGATATTGGAGGCCGTCAACGAAGACAGGGGGATCCTGTGCACGAAGATACATTCCGACGGCAGCATGTGGGACCTTCTGCACACGCCCGGGGGCGGATCGAGGTATCCGGCCTCAAAAGAAACGCTCAGGAAGAAGCAGCACTTCATAAAGATGAAAGGCAATGAGACGTTCAAGATCGCCGTAAGGACGCTGGAAGGTCTTGTCCTCGAAACCCTCGACGAGAACAAGCTGAAGCCAGCGGACCTTGCTCTCCTTGTGCCGCACCAGGCAAATCTCAGGATAATTCAGGCAACTGCCAGTAGGATAGGCCTCCCGATGGACAAAGTCGCAGTGAATCTCGATCGCTATGGAAACACCTCCGCCGCCTCAATACCGTTTGCTCTCGACGAAGCCGTAAGGTGTGGAAGGGTGAGGGACGGAGATTATATCCTCCTCGAAGCCTTCGGGGGCGGACTCACCTGGGCATCGGCGCTGATCAGATGGTGAGAGGAATGTGTGCGCCGTCACACGCTTGGTATAACCACTTCTAAAGACGTCCCTCTGTCCGGTACGCCGCTGATCTTGACCTTCCCGCCGGCAAAGTAGGCCCTCTCCCGGATCCCCACGAGACCGAACGACGAGGGGCTGGATATCTGCTCCTCGGTGACACCCTTGCCGTTGTCGTTGACGCAAAGCACTATCTGTCCATCTTTTTCCTCAAGCCTTATATCGACTCTTGTCGCTTCCGCATGGCGGATCACATTTGTCACGGCCTCCTGAAAGATGCGGAATATTGCGGTGGCGCGGTCCCTATCCAGAATAATGTGCTTGGGGCTGAAGCTTACCGCACACTCGATCCCGGTCCTTTTTTGGAACTCGCACGCCTGCCATTCTATTGCTGCGATGAGTCCCAGGTCGTCCAGCACTCCGGGCCTCAATTCCGAAGATATCCTTTTCACTGTTTGGATTGTGGAATCGATCATTTCGAGCATCGGTTTCGTCTTCTCATCGAGGGAGGGGTCCGCCTTCTTGACCGTCAGATAGGCAAGGTCCATCTTCAGGGCCGTCAGTACCTGACCCAGCTCGTCGTGGATCTCACGGGCGATCCTCATTCTTTCGTCTTCCCTGACGCTTTCGAGATGCGCCGAAAGGCTGCGCAACACCTTTCTCTCGGCATTCATCAGCTCGACTGTCAGGCGGGCCTTTTCGAACCGCCGGAACAGCAGACTGACCAGCACAGCGGCAACAACAAAGATCAGTATGGAGACCAGAAACGCCGAGTTGTCTTTTTGCTTCTCCTGAAGACCGTATATTACTATGGCACGCGCAACCGTTTCGTTAAGTCTCTGGAAAGCAGGGTCCACACGCACGCGGTCCACCACCCTTGACTGCTCGAACAGGCGCGCAACAATGGTTTGCGACTCCTCACGGAGAGTAGTCTCATACTCGTTGTATGCCTCGATAATATCCTGGACCCTTTTTTCATCGGGATTGACAAGCTTCAATTCACTTAATGTGAGTCTCGCCTGGTCGCCTGCCTTCTGCATCTCGATCGAGGTCCTCGGAGAGATTCTCTTGGCGCCTACGATCTGCCACTCCAATGTATTCAATTGGTTCAGGTCTCCCTGAAGACGGACAAGGAAGGCCACTGTCTTCTGGCTCTTGTCGGCCTGCTGACGAAGAACATATATGGTGATTGCGGTTATGAGTACGACGGCAATGGCGCCGATTAGGACCGACCAGACCGACATCGGGCGAGTCCCTCTTGGGCTGGTACCCGGGCCGGACATCATATCGGGGAGGTCATCTGGCTTTTCCATCTCTTTCGAGGACAAAGCTAATCTGGTTATCAGGACAACATTTTAACCCGAATGCGGCCTTTTGATAAAGAGCGGGCTTGCGCTATACGGTGGTCCCCCTTTTCAGGCCTCCGAATAGGTCATTAACGGTTTGGATTCGAAATGGAATGAAGGAGGATTCTTGCGGTATTCTCAGGGAGAGAGTCCGCGAAATGCGGTCTCTCTCCCTGAGATATTGAAAGGAGATTATATCCTGAACTGCAGCTGCCACCTGAAAAACGTAGCATTGTCCTTAACTGCGTAGAATCCCTCGGGCACAAAGTATTCGAGCTGAAGCATCCCGTCGATATTCTTAGAGAATGCGTGATTCAGAATGGCGGTCGGAAGATGTCCTCTCGAGGTGCCGCTGTTGGAGAACAAAGCCGGATTGAGACCCTTCGTGCTTTCGGGAGCCCAGAGATACTGATACGCGAGAGCAAGATTCGTAGTAGGAGTGAAGTTCAGTTTGAACGTCGCCTTCGCTATCTCCATGTTTGTCCAGTATCCGGGGATCGGCCCGCCGAACTTCGCGGTCTCTCCGACGAGGGTGTAAATGAGGAGCTCGTTCCAGTACGGGTTTCTGGAGAAGAGGGGGTCCCATGTGTTAACCTTGTCGTTGCCCGGATGGGCCACGTCAAAACTGCTCTTGTTGCCGGAAAGGTACACATAGCGAAGATCAAATTCCGGTTTCCAGGTTATGGCATCGTATTTGCGGTTCACGAAGACGTAGCCGCCGTTGCCGGTCCTGTCTCTTCCGCTGTCGTACTCGCCCCACTGGTGCGCAAATTCCCCTCCGAAATTCCAGGAGTTGATCGAATAAAGGGCCCTTGCTCCGATCGTGTTCAGCTTAAGCTTCGTGAGGTCGATTCCGCCGTTTATGGGCTGCTCTGTCTTATACACGTAATAAGGCTCGATTGTGAGATTGTCCAGCAACTTGCCCCTGCCATAGACAAGAAATGCCTGCTCGTTGGAGCCGGTCAGGAGTTTCTTATTGTCGACATATAAAGGGCCGCGCACCGCCGGATGTATGGACGGCATATAAATATCCGTCTTCGGGTCGGTGATATAGGTCAGATCGAAATTGAAACAGGGATTCACCTTGACGTTGACCCTTGCCGCGTTGAAATAAAATGTCCTGGATCCGTCGCCGGGTGTGCCGTCCATAAAGAGGAACCCTTCGCCATAGACGCCTATAAAATCCTGCCTGCCTATCCTGAGATCTACAGGAAGACCGAATACATTCTTGGCATCGGCATAAAGGTTGTCGATGACAAGCTCGTCAGGATCGAGGTTGTCCCTGTTCGGATTCGTTTTATATGCCTTAAAAGGGCCTAAGGCGTAATCCTTTGCTTCGTTAGTGAGTCTCAAGTATGCGCCCAGGTCCGGCGTAAAGTCGGCTTTGCCCCATACGGAGGTTCTGAGACGGATAAAATTCCTGTCGGCCTGGCTGGTGCCCAAATCCACGGCATCGTCCCATATCTCCTGCCTGAGTCTGAAGGCCGCACCGTAGTCAACTTTGATCTCGGCGTAGGCGTTTGCGACAAAAACAATACTTACGGCTGCTAATAAGAAAGCCCTTAAGAGATACTTCTTCATGCTTCTCCTCCTTTTAATTGAAATAGATTAAATGTCACGGTTTTTCGTTCTGCGCTCTGTTTAGGAAAGCGTTCTCCACCCGCCGAAATAATAAGCGTTAGGGAACATGCAGTTCAAGTATATTTTCCTAATCGGCTTATAAATATAATTAATAAATCTCGCTTTGTACGCCGCCTGTCTTTTAAAACGCGTCCAGACTGTCATATAATACTCAAGCTGTGAGAGGAATTGTGGATTTTCATACCCATGCCTTCCCCGATGACCTGGCGGAAAGAGCGATGAAGACACTGGAAAGGGAAGGCGGAGTCAATGCCTGCCTTAATGGAAAGATAGCGTCATTGCTGGGTTCTATGGACCGTTACGGTATCGGGAGGAGTGTGGTCTGCTCAATCGCGACAAAGCCGTCCCAATTTGAGCCGATCTTCGCATGGTCTGTGAAGGTCAAATCGGACAGGATCATACCGTTCCCTTCATTTCATCCGTCAGATTCCAAGTTCAGGGAGAGGGTCCGGCAGATAAAGGGCGAGGGGTTCAA
Source organism: Nitrospirota bacterium (assembly GCA_021790195.1). Classification (GTDB taxonomy): domain Bacteria; phylum Nitrospirota; class Thermodesulfovibrionia; order Thermodesulfovibrionales; family UBA9159; genus JAJYIF01. The sequence continues at coordinate 55,014 of JAJYIF010000010.1, read as the reverse complement.
GGGGGTGAAATTTCATCCGTATTATCAGGATTTCAATCTCGACGATGAGCGGCTTTTCCCTATATATGAAGGGATAAGCAAAGAAAACCTGATCATGGTGGTCCACACCGGCTTCGACTTCGCCTTTCCGAGGATAAAGAAGGCGGACCCCCTGAAGATCGTGAAAGTCAAAGATGCCTTCCCCGAGCTCAAATTGGTGACGACCCATCTCGGCTCGTGGGAACAGTGGCAGGAGGTGGAAGAATTATTGATAGGGAAACCGGTCTTTATGGAGATATCTTTTTCCCTTGAGTATCTGCCCGGGGACAGGGCTAAGAAGATGATCCTTGGCCATCCCCCCGGCTATATTCTTTTCGGGACCGATTCCCCCTGGACGGACCAGGGCAAGACCTTGTCCCTTCTCAGGGGACTTGATCTCGGAGAGGAGCTGGAAGGTCTGATTCTGAGCGGGAATGCCGACAATCTGCTAAGGTCGGCCGGCGGTTGAAAATGACGGGTTGGTGTGATAACCTAATCTCCGGATTTTTTGTATATGAAATCTAAAACAGATATTGAGAAAAGAGTTTTTCTTTCCGGGAATGAAGCGATAGCCCTCGGCGCATATGAGTCAGGGGTCAGGGTCGCATCCGCATATCCCGGAACGCCTTCAACCGAGATAATCGAGAACATCTCGAAATACAAAGGTGTGTATGCGGAATGGTCCCCGAATGAGAAAGTAGCTGTGGAAGTGGCCCTGGGCGCTTCGTTTGCCGGCGTGAGGGCCATGGCCTCCATGAAGCACGTCGGTCTCAATATTGCCGCAGACCCGCTCTTTACGGCGGCTTACACAGGCGTGAGGGGCGGACTGGTCATTGTCACGGCTGATGACCCGGAGATGCACAGCTCCCAGAATGAGCAGGACAACAGGAACTATGCCTTTGCCGCAAAGGTCCCGATGCTGGAGCCTTCTGACCCGGCAGAGGCCAAGGAATTCGTCAAGATCGCGTTCCGGATAAGCGAGGATTTCGATACGCCGGTCCTTCTTCGTACGACGACCAGGGTTTCACATGTCAAGGGCATTGTGCTTCCGGGAAAGCGCGAGTCGTCGAAAGTAAAGGCCGGCATCGAGAAGATACCGGAGAAGTTTGTAATGCTTCCGGCTAATGCGAGGAAGAGGAGAAGAGAGCTCGGAATCAGGATGGAGAGGCTCCGCTCCTTTGCTGATACCTTTCCGGAAAACAGGATCGAACAGGGAGACAAGAAAAGAGGGTTTATAACATCGGGAGTTTCATATCTCTATGTTAAGGAAGTCTTTCCGCAGGCCTCGGTGTTGAAGCTCGGAATGGTATACCCGCTGCCGGAGAAACTTATAAAGGACTTTGCCGACGCCGTGGAGGAAGTGTATGTAGTTGAAGAGCTAGACCCCTTCATCGAACTCCGCGTAAAGGCTTTTGGCATAAAATGCAAAGGGAAAGAGCTCATCCCTTCTTCCGGTGAGCTCAATTCAAATATTCTGAGGAAGGCAATTGAAGGAGGAGAGGGAAGCCGCTTTGAGCCTGTAGAGATACCTCAGCGGCCGCCTAACTTATGCCCCGGATGTCCGCACCGGGGGGTCTTCTATGCCATTTCGAGGCTTGGCGCCTTTGTCGCGGGAGATATAGGCTGCTACACGCTCGCGGCGCTCAAGCCACTTTCGGCCATGGATTCGTGTGTCTGCATGGGGGCCGGCATCGGCAATGCCCTTGGAATGGAAAAGGCGCTCGGCAAAGAGGCGCTCGGGAAGACGATAGCCGTCATAGGAGATTCTACTTTTATACATTCGGGGATTACCGGACTGATCGATATCGTCTATAACAGGGGATTCACAACTGTTGTAATCCTCGACAACAGAACGACGGCGATGACCGGCCATCAGCCTCATCCAGCCACGGGAACGACCATCACAGGGGATTACAGCGCTGTAATAGATATCGAGGCCCTGTGCAGGGCTGTCGGGGTAAAGCATGTCCATACCGTTGATCCCAATGATATAGAGGCTACCTATAAACTCCTTAAGACCGAGATCGGGCGCCCGGAGCCTTCCGTGGTAATTACGAGACACCCCTGTGTCCTTCTTCCGGAGATGAGGAAGAGGAAAGAGAAACCCCTTTATCTGATAATCCCGGAAAGATGCACAGGCTGCAGGTCATGTCTGAAGCTCGGATGTCCTGCGATTGAATGGGTGCCCTTGAGCGAACAGGAGGCAAAGAAGCTCGGCTTCAAAGAGAAGCAGAAGGGATATGCAAGGATAAATGCGGTGCTCTGCGACGGATGCGGTCAGTGCGTGAGTGTTTGCAAATTCAACTCGATTGTGTTGAGCGGTGAGGAACGTGGAAAGCGGTAATATCATTTTCTGCGGGGTCGGCGGTCAGGGCATACTCCTGGCGAGCGAGATCACTTCTCTGGCCCTGCTGAAGGCAGGGTTTGATGTAAAGAAAAGCGAGGTCCACGGAATGGCGCAGAGGGGAGGATCTGTTGTCGCGCACCTGAGGTACGGGGAGAAGGTATATTCTCCGCTCATTGAGCCGGGGACCGCGGATATCGAGCTTGCCTTTGAGATGCTCGAATCATTGCGGTATATTCCCTATCTCGGCAGGGAGAGCAAGGTCGTTGTGAATACCCAAAGGATATTGCCTTCCTCAGTTGCGACAGGGACGGAAAGATACCCTGAGGCCATAGTCGAAGAACTTCGCACAAGGGGCCTTTCCGTATTTCCGGTCGACGCGTTCGAAATGGCGAAGGCTCTCGGTGAGATAAAGGCCGTCAACATGGTATTGGTGGGGGCGCTCTCCATATTCTTGCCTATTGGCGAAAAGGCCTTTGTCGATGTGATAACGGAGCGGGTCCCTGAAAGGTTCCTTATGGTGAATAAGGCAGCGTTTCTCGAAGGAAGGGAAGCAATCGTCAGAATGCGGAACTCGTGACGTGCGAAGTGCGTAGTATGCAGCCTTTATCTTGTAATGGAAGGAAGGAGAGCGAACCATGATCTGGAATAAAGAGATGGAGTGCATGGGCAGGAAAAACATGCAGGAAATCCAGTCCCAGCGTCTGAAGAAGATAGTCTCTTATGTTTATAGGAATTGTCCCCTCTACAAGGCAAAATTCGATTCTTCGGGAGTCAAGCCCTCAGATGTAAAGGGCATAAAAGACGTTCAGAAACTGCCGTTCACCGTCAAGGACGACATGCGCGACAGTTATCCTTTCGGGCTTTTTTCTTCTCCTGTAGGAGAGGTAAAGGAGATACATGTTTCGAGCGGCACCACCGGAAACCCCACAGTCGTAGGCTATACGAAGAAAGACCTGAAGCTCTGGTCCGAGGTCATGGCGAGATCTCTCTGCTGCGCCGGCGCCGAGCCCGGGGACAGGATACAGATCGCGTACGGCTATGGTCTTTTCACCGGGGGGCTGGGTTTTCATTACGGCGCCCTTGAGATGGGACTGACGATCATACCCGCCTCTTCCGGACAGACCAAGAGACAGCTGAAGCTGATGACAGACTTTAAGCCGAGGATACTTGGATGCACTCCGAGCTACGCCCTATACATGGCGGACGAGGCCCGTGAGATCGGGCTAGATCCCAGGGAGAGCAGCTGGGAAATCGGCATCTTCGGCGCCGAGCCGTGGAGCGATTCCATGCGTAAGGAGATAGAGGCGACATGGAACATGCTGGCCACTGATGTTTACGGACTCTCCGAGATCATAGGCCCCGGCGTCGCCCAGGAATGCCGGCACAAAGACGGTCTTCATATCTGGTCGGACGTTTTCTATCCGGAGGTTGTCAATCCCGAGACGGGCAGAGCGGCGGGAGAAGGCGAGGCCGGGGAGCTTGTGATAACCACGCTCACTAAGAGCGGCATCCCTCTCATACGTTACCGTACGAGGGACAACGTGAGTATTACGCACGAGAAATGCAGGTGCGGGAGGACCTCTCCGAGGATCAGCAAGATCAGGGGGAGGACGGACGATATGATCGTGGTGAGAGGAATAAATGTCTTCCCCTCGCAGATAGAGCATGTGCTTCTGGCCATCGAAGGGACCCAGCCGCATTACCAGCTTATTGTCGACAGGAAGGCGGGCGAGATGGACGAGCTCGAGATCCTTGTTGAGGTGGAGGAGAAGGTCTTCTCCGACGAGGTTAGGAAGTTGCAGGTGCTCGAGGAGAAGATCAGAAAAGAGATCGCATCGGTCCTCTCCATATCTGCAAAGGTCAAACTCGTGGAGCCCAGGACAATAGAGAGAAGCGAAGGCAAGGCGAAAAGGGTGATTGACAGGAGGAAGCTCTGAGAGGTTGAGGTCAAGGTTAAGGACTATATGCGCAGGTTTTCCTCAACCTTAATCTCAGCCTTAACCTAGATACAGGAGGTTTTTATGAAGGTCGAGCAGATATCCGTATTCCTTGAGAACAAATCGGGAAGGCTTGCTGAGGTGGCGGAGATTTTGGCCCGCTCGGGTATTAACATAAGGGCCCTCTCTCTCGCCGACACCGCTGATTTCGGCATACTGAGGCTCATAGTGAAAGAAACGGAAAAGGCGAAACAGGTGCTCAAGGAGGGCGGCTTCACCGTCGGAAAGACCGAAGTGATCGCCGTGGAAGTTTCGGACCGTCCCGGCGGACTTGCCGGCATACTCAACGTGTTGAACGGCGGAGGGATTAATGTAGAGTACATGTACGCCTTTGTCCAGAAGAGCGGAAATAACGCCATTATCATATTCCGCATCGACGGACTCGAAAAGGCGATTGACGTTCTTCAGAAGGCTGGGATCAGGATACTGAAGGGGGAGGAGGTCTACTCACTTTGACCGAGAAGTGCTTTTTTGGTTAATATCTTTCACAAGGAGGATGCTATGAGGATAGTACGGTTTCTTGCAGTAATGCTGCTATTTGCGGCGGTGACAGTCACCCCGGCTGCGGCAAAGGACACGATAAAGGTGGGGGCCTTGCTGGCAGTGACCGGCCCCGCATCATTTCTTGGCGCGCCTGAGGCGAAAACGCTCGAGATGATGACCGACGAGATCAATAAAAGAGGCGGCATAATGGGCAAAAAAATAGAGCTCATTATCAAGGACACCGGCGCAAGTCCGGAAAAAGCCCTGTCCTTTGCAAAGCAGTTGATAGAAGAAGATAAGGTCCTTGCCATTATCGGCCCTTCCACGACCGGCGAGACCATGAAGATCAAGAATCTGGCGGAAGAAGGCAATACGATCCTGCTTTCGTGCGCCGCGGCCGAAGTGATCGTGAACCCCGTGGCAAAGTATGTCTTTAAGACGCCTCAGAATGACAGTTTCGCGGTGATCAAGATCTTTGACGAGATGAAGAAGATGAAGATATCGAAGATCGCGGTCCTTTCGAGCAATACCGGCTTCGGGCAGGCGGGAAAAGTCCAGATCGAAAAACTCGCCCCCGAACACCATATCCAGATCGTGAGCAACGAGGTTTACGACAAGTCTGCCACAGACCTTACCGCAGAAGTGACAAAGGCCAAGGCCTCGGGCGCCCAGGCCCTTCTCAACTGGTCAATAGAGCCGGCGCAGTCTATTGTCATCAAGAACGCCCGTCAGATCGGCTTTAAAGGCCGGATCTTCCAGAGCCACGGTTTCGGCAACATCAAGTATGTGGCGGCTGCAGGACCTGCAGCGGAAGGCGTGATTTTCCCGGCGGGCAGGCTGCTTGTGGCGGATGTGCTTCCGGCCAACAATCCGCAGAAGTCGGTTCTCATGAGTTATAAGAGAGACTATGAGCGCAAATTCAAAGAGGACGCGAGCACCTTCGGTGGCCATGCCTACGACGCGATGACCATTCTCACCAGGGCGATCGAGAAGGCGCACAGCACCGACTCGGCGGCCGTGCGCAATGCTATCGAGACCCTGAAAGGGGTCGTGGGTACGGGCGGCATATTCAATTTCTCACCTCAGGACCATAACGGCCTCTCCATGGATTCCTTTGTCATGCTGACGGTCAGGAAAGGCAAATTCGCAATTCTCGGAAACTAACCGGGTGTCGAAGGTTAAATCGGGAGTACCCGCTATGCGGATACTCCCGATTGTTTGACTGGGCATGAATATCGATCTCTTTTTCCAGTATATAGTTGCAGGCGTCACATACGGGGCGATCTACGCAGTCGTGGCAATAGGGTTCAACATCATATACAATGCCACGGGCATAATCAATTTCGCCCAGGGAGAATTCGTGATGCTCGGCGGCATGACCGCCGTGACCCTCCATCATTTTCTGCCGTTGTACGCTGCGATTATTGCGGCCGTCGTCATCACAACGGCCGTAGGCGGGTTGATAGAGATACTTTTTATCCGCTGGCTCCGAAGACCCTCCGTCCTCAGGGTGATAATCATTACCATAGGTTTATCGATCATCATCAGGGAGGCCGCCATGCACATATGGGGAGAAGGTGTGAGAGCCCTGCCTTATTTCACCGGCACCTCGGTGACATCGGTCAGGCTCGGAGGGGTTTTTATCTCGCCCCAGGTCCTGTGGGTCGCCGGGATCACCGCGCTGATGGTTGCCGCCTTGAACATCTTTTTCGGCCATACTCTTACCGGGAGGCAGATGCGCGCCTGCTCCGCAAACCAGCAGGCAGCGAGGCTATGCGGTGTCAACGCCGGAAACATGGTAACTCTTTCATTTATGCTGAGCGCCGCAATCGGGGCACTGGGCGGATGTATCGTCTCTCCCATAACTTATGTCCAATATGACAGCGGAACTCCTCTCGCCATCAAGGGGTTTACTGTCGCCATCCTCGGCGGACTCGGCAACAGCTTTGCTGCGGTGGCGGCTGGTCTCGTGCTCGGCATACTCGAATCTTTCAGTATCTGGGTATTGCCTGCCGCATACAAGGATGTGGTCTCGATCTCGGTACTTCTGATCATCCTCTTCCTTAGACCGAGCGGTATCTTCGGCAGCGCTGAAACAGCAAGGCTCAAGGAGTTCTGATGCGGAGCCGTATTTATCTTCCGCTTCTTATTTTTATTGCGGCCCTTATAGGTGTGCAGCAGATCACCTCTTATACCGGCACGGCGTATTATCTTACCCAGCTCACGATGGCTGCCTATTATTGTCTGGTCATTGTCGGGCTCTGTCTAATGATCGGTTACGCCGGGCAGATATCTCTCGGCCATGCGGGCTTCTTCGCTATCGGCGGCTATCTCTCGGCCTTTCTTACTACGTATGACCTCACGCCGATGAAAGACGATAGGATCATTTCTTTCCTGGCGAAGGCCGGATTCCTGTGGACGAGGGAAGACCTTTACGGCGGGCAGATGCTGATCTTCCAGCCATGGGCCGCATGTATCGCCGCAGTTCTATCGGCGGTCCTTATCGCGTATGTCATCGGAGGTCCGGTCCTTAAACTGAAAGGACATTATCTTGCTATGGCCACCCTCGGCTTCGGGACCATTGTATACAGAATCGTCCTCGGCATGACAGCGCTTGGCGGCGCAGACGGCCTTTCGGATGTCCCTCCGTTTAAGATCCTGCCGTTCCTTGAGGTGAGCGGGGAGATGTCCGACAGGGTGCAAAATTATTACATAGCATGGGGCCTCGTGGTCGTTGCTGTCTTTCTGTCGCTTAACCTTATTCACTCGCGCATAGGAAGGGCGCTTCGATCCATCCACGGTGCGGAAGATGCAGCGAATGCGATGGGTATCGACACCGCAAGATACAAGCTTTATACTTTCGTACTGAGCGCGGCCTTTGCGTCGGTGGCCGGGGTGTTCCTGACCCACTATAACGGCGGTATAGGACCGTCTGAGGCATCTATTATGAAATCGGTGCGTTATGTGGCGATAGTGGCGGTCGGAGGCATGGCGAATCTATGGGGCGCGGTCGTGATGGGAACGCTTCTGAACTTCCTCTCTCTGCGGGGCTACTTCGGAACCTATGACGACGCGGTCTTCGGAGCCATTTTGATAGTCATTATGCTCTTTGTCCCCCGGGGGCTTCTCCACATGGACATAGTCCGTGACCTTAAGGCGTTGCTGTCCGGAAGAGACGAGGAGGCGGTGTAATGCGGCTCCTTGACGTACGAGGTTTAAGCAAGAGGTTCGGCGGACTGCAGGCCGTGAGCGGCGTCAGCTTCGGTGTGAGTGAAGGGGCCATCAAGGCGCTGATAGGTCCCAACGGCGCCGGAAAGACGACCCTCTTCAATCTCATCTCCGGCTTCCTGACCCCGGATACCGGGGCCGTTCTGTTTCATGAGCGGCCCATTCAGGGTTTGAGACCCTATGAGATCGCCAGAAGAGGGATTGCGCGGACCTTTCAGCATATCAGGCTCTTCCCGAAGATGACCTCGATAGAAAACGTAATGATCGGCAGGCATCTTCACGGCAAGACCGGCTTTGTTTCGGCCATGCTCGGCCTGCCGGGGATATGGAGGGAAGACCGCGGGGCAAAAGAGAGGTCGCTCGAGGTGATGGAATTCCTCGGCATCTCCGGGCTCGCTGATCAGGAGGCCACGAGTCTTTCTTACGGGCAACAGAGGCTCGTAGAGCTGGCGCGGGCGCTTGCCTGCGAACCGGGGTTGCTTCTGCTCGATGAGCCGGCGGCCGGGCTGAATATGCGCGAAACCGCCGAGATGGCTTCTATGATATCAAAGGTGAGAGATAAGGGCATTGCAATCCTGATCGTAGAGCACGATATGTCTCTTGTTATGAATATATCGGACGAGATCGTTGTCCTGAACTACGGAGAGAAAGTGGCGGACGACACGCCTCTTGCGGTCCAGAAGCACAAGGAGGTCGTCCGCATCTACCTTGGAGAAGAAGAGTGAGATGCTGAAGATCAGAAACCTTGATTCGGGTTACGGCAGGCTGAAGGTCCTCAGAAAGGTATCGATGCATATCGCGCCCGGGGAAATCGTCACGATCATCGGCGCTAACGGCGCTGGAAAGACGACCCTGCTCAACACGATAGCCGGCCTTTTGAGGGCGAGAGAGGGTGAAATCATCTTTGACAATCGGGATATCAGCCGTCTTCCCGCAGAGAAAGTGGTCTTTCTGGGATGTTCTCTTGTGCCCGAGGGCAGACAAGTCTTCGCGTCGATGACGGTCAAGGAGAACCTTCTGTTGGGCGGTTACATCAGACAAAGGAGAGAGAGAAAAGGGGCGATGAAGGCAGGAATCGAAAAGGTGTACGGGCTTTTCCCCATACTGATGGAGAGGGAAAAACAACTCGCCGGGACGCTCTCGGGGGGCGAGCAGCAGATGCTCGCAATCGGCAGGTCTCTTATGGCGCAGCCCAGACTTGTAATGATGGACGAGCCTTCTATGGGGCTTGCGCCCCTGATCGTCAAAAACATATTCTCGATTATCGTCAGACTGAGGGAGGAGGGGAACACGGTGCTGCTTGTGGAGCAGAATGCAAAGGCCTCACTTGCGATTGCGGACAGGGGATACGTCCTCGAAACAGGCAGGATCGTCCTTCAGGGCACGTCCGAGGAATTGCTCATGAACAAGGACGTCCAGAGGGCCTATCTCGGCAGGGACCTGGATGTGGAGATGAAGATATAATTGGAGGATGACTATGTATTGGGAGCAGGAATATGAGTGCATGGACAGGGAAGGGCTTCAGCAGCTTCAGCTTGAGAGGCTCCAGGCCAATCTGCACAGAGTTTACCTCAATGTGCCCTTTTACAGGAGGAAGTTCGACGCGAAGGGGATCGATCCCGACGATTTCACATCGCTCAGGGACATAGAGAGGCTGCCCTTCACCACAAAAGACGATCTCAGGGACAACTATCCATACGGCCTGTTCGCTGTTCCCCTGAGAGAGGTTGTGAGGATCCACGCTTCCTCGGGCACAACAGGGATGTCCACCGTTGTGGGATACACAAAGAACGACATAAAGACCTGGTCCAATCTTGTTGCCAGAGTACTCTCCGCGGGTGGAATCACAAAAGACGATGTTGTGCAGATCGCATTTAATTACGGACTCTTCACCGGAGGGCTCGGCATCCACTACGGCGCTGAAAGAGTGGGGGCCTCGGTCATCCCGATTTCGAGCGGGAACACGAGGCGTCAGATAAAGATAATGCAGGATTTTAAGACCACTGCCCTGATCTGCACGCCGAGCTACTCGCTTTTGATAGCCGACGCGCTCAAGGAGGCCGGAGTGAACATAAATTCTCTCTCGCTGAAGTACGGCCTCTTCGGAGCGGAGCCGTGGTCTGAGAGGATGCGCCAGGAGATTCAGGAGAGGCTGAAGATCGTCGCGACGGACAATTACGGCCTGAGCGAGGTTATGGGGCCGGGAGTTGCCGGTGAGTGCCTTGAGCGCCAAGGGCTCCATGTGAATGAGGACCACTTTCTGGTCGAAGTGGTGGATCCTGAGACTTTGAGACCGGTACCGGTGGGAGAGGTCGGTGAATTGGTCGTTACGACCCTTACAAAAGAGGCGTTTCCTGTGATACGTTTCAGGACGAGGGATCTTACAAGATTCATCACGGAGCCTTGCCCTTGCGGCAGGACGCTCGTAAAGATGGGAAGGGTGATGGGAAGAACGGACGATATGCTGATTGTGAGAGGCGTGAATGTCTTCCCCTCCCAGATCGAGGCGATATTGTTCGACATCGAAGGCACGGAGCCCCACTACCAGATTATGGTTGAGAGGGAAGGGAATCTCGATGACGCGACGGTCCTCATCGAGGTCTCGGAGTCCATCTTCTTTGACGAGATGAAGAAGCAGAATGAATTTGTGGACCTCATCAAGAGGAGGCTCGCCTCCGAACTCGGCATTTCGGTGGAGGTGAAATTGGTCGAAAGAAAGACCCTCGAAAGGGCCGAGGGCAAGGCGAAGAGGGTAATAGATAAGAGGAAGTATTAAGAGTGAGAGCTTTATCATTCATGAAATTCGTTGCATGCCCATATTTTATGAATAATGTAGGCTATATTCCCTTATCTGAATTGGTAGCAGGCAGAGTTCCAGATCTGGTTATAGCAATTCGCATGGTTGACAAACCTCAACTCTATCAATTATCCTAACACTGTTAAGTATGGATAACGGTGTTAGGATAGATGGGAGTCAAGGAGAAAAGAGCCAAATATAAAGAGGAGTTCCGCCGGGATATTCTCGATGCGGCCCGGGAGCTTTTCATCAACGAGGGCTACGAGAACTTTTCGATGCGAAAGCTCGCTGAAAAAATAGAATATTCTCCGACCACTATCTATCTCTATTTCAAAAACAAGGACGACCTGCTCTTTGCTATCTGCGAAGAGTTTTTCGGGCATTTTTCCGATCAGTTGAACCACATAAGGGCGGTTTCCCGTGACCCGATCGAGACTCTCCGCAAGGTCGTTCTCTACTTAATGAATTTCGGACTCAAAAACCCGAATCAATACAAACTGATTTTCTTTACGAAGAGCGTGTACGGGACACGCGAAGAATTGGTCGAAAAGGAATCTATGGCGCGAAACACCTACTTCGTATTCAGGGAGATTGTGCAGGACTGCATCGACGCCGGCAAAATGAAAGAGACTGAGGCGGATGTAATCGTCGACACTCTCACGATCGCATCTCACGGCGTGGTGACCAAGAATATATATTGCGCAGATTTTCTGAAAAAGAGAAGCGGCAAGGCGGTCCGTGCGATGGTCGACGTCTTGTTCCGTGGGTTGCAGAAATAGAGGCTTGAGAAAGGTTGCGAAGGAATCAAAACAACGGGAGTGAATCGATGCGTATCATTAAAGATCTGGAGGAAGTAAGAATGTCGTTCGGAGTGATGTATCGCCAAATGAGGAGCAAGAAAACCGGAATCGTGGCTTTCACAGTAATACTTGCCGGATACCTTTTTGTGTCCGGCTGCGGAAAACAGAGCGGCGCAGTCACAAAGACGCCGAGTATTACGCCTGAGGTCGGCGTTATTACTATCCAGCCGCAAAGGGTCTCGCTTACTACCGAGCTTCCCGGCCGGACCTCCGCCTATCTCATTGCGGAGGTGCGACCGCAGGTGAGCGGCATCATCCAGAAACGTCTGTTTACGGAAGGCGGTTATGTAAGAGCTGGTGATGTGCTCTACCAGATTGATCCTGCCAGTTATCAGGCGGCATACAACAGCGCAAAGGCAGCGCTTGACAGGGCAGAGGCGAATCTTATGCCGGCACGGCTCAAATCGGAGCGTTACAAGGATCTCGTCAAGATCAACGCGGTAAGTAAGCAGGACTATGACGATGCAAGCGCGGCTCTAAAGCAAGCCGAGGCTGATGTAGAGGCAGGAAAGGCGGCGCTTGAAACCACCCGGATCAACCTGGCTTACACAAAAGTGTCTGCCCCGATCTCCGGACGGATCGGCCGGTCGTCGGTGACCACCGGCGCCCTCGTGACCGCGAATCAGCCCGCTGCACTGGCCACGATCCAGCAGATCAGCACGATTTATGTTGATGTCACGGAGTCCAGCGTTGAAATGCTTCGCCTGAAGCAGGAACTTGCCAGCGGCCTTCTCAAAAACAACGGCGCAGCCCAGACTCGGGTGAAACTCCTTCTGGAGGATGGCAGCGCCTATCCTTTGACCGGTACCCTCAAATTCTCCGAAGTAACGGTTGACCAGAGCACAGGCTCGATTACGCTACGGGCTGTCTTCCCAAACCCGAAGCAGACCCTCCTTCCGGGCATGTTTGTCCGGGCGGTAATTGAGGAAGGGGTCAATGAACATGCGATACTAGTCCCTCAGAGAGGTGTGACCCGTAACCCCGCGGGCGACGCTATGGTTATGGTGGTAGGAAGCGGCGAAAAGGTCGAGCCGCGTGTCATCAAGGTCGTCCGCACCATCGGCGACAACTGGCTGGTCAGCGACGGGCTGAAGGCCGGTGACCGTGTGATCCTAGACGGACTTCAGAAGGCGCGACCGGGAACAACCGTAAAGGCCGTTGCGTTTGGGAGTAAGGGAAACATCGCTCAGGCAGACGCAGTGAAGACCGCCGAAGCAGCGAAGAACTAAAGGAGAGTTCATGTCCAGATTCTTTATAAACCGTCCTATCTTTGCCTGGGTAATCGCCATCATGGTCATGCTGGCAGGCCTGCTGGCGATCAAGACACTGCCGGTCTCTCAGTACCCGCCGATCGCGCCGCCACAGATCGCCATCAACGCCACCTATCCGGGCGCCTCGGCCCAGACGGCGCAGGATACGGTAACCCAGGTGATCGAACAGAAGCTGAACGGGATCGATAACCTCATCTATATGGCATCTACCAGCGATTCGGCCGGGGCGGTGAGCATTACCCTGACCTTCAAGGCGGGTACCGACCCGAACATCGCCCAGGTGCAGGTGCAGAACAAGCTGCAGCTGGCCATGCCGCTTCTCCCTCAGGTCGTGCAGCAGCAGGGGATTCAGGTGGTCAAGTCCACGAGGAACTTTTTGATGATCGTGGGGCTCGTATCCGAAGACGGCTCCATGGACCGGAACGCGCTGACCGACTATTTGGTCTCGAATGTCCAGGATATAGTCAGCCGACTCGACGGGGTCGGGGAGCTGATGGTGTTCGGGACCCAGAATGCCATGCGGATCTGGGTGGACCCCGCAAAGCTGAACAACTACCACCTGACCACGAATGACGTTATCAAGGCGGTGCAGGCCCAGAACGTTCAGGTATCGGCCGGCCAGTTCGGGGGCACTCCGGCCGTTCATGGTCAGCAGCTGAACGCGACGATTACGGCGCGCACATTGCTCCAGACGCCGGAACAGTTCAACGGTATCATTCTGCGCACCAACCCCGACGGCTCTACGGTAAAGCTCAAGGATGTAGCCGAATCCAAGATCGGGACGGAGAATTACGATATTCAGTCATTTTATAACGGCAAGCCGATTGGAGGGTTGGCGATCCGGCTGGCGGCCGGGGCCAATGCCCTGGAGACCGCAAACCGGATCAAGGCAAAAATGGCGGAGCTCTCAAAGTACTTCCCGCCGAGTATTAAGGTGGTCTATCCCTATGACTCCACCCCCTTCGTGAAGATCTCCATTGAAGAGGTGGTCCGCACATTGATCGAGGCAGTATTCCTGGTCTTCATTGTTATGTTCCTTTTCCTCCAGAACTTCCGGGCGACATTGATTCCGACTATCGCGGTGCCGGTGGTGCTCCTGGGGACGATGGGAGTGCTGGCGGCCGCAGGCTTCTCGATCAATACCCTTACCATGTTCGCCCTGGTCATCGTCATCGGCCTTCTGGTTGACGACGCGATCGTCGTGGTAGAGAACGTCGAGCGTATCATGCATGAGGAGGGACTTTCTCCGCATGACGCAACCATCAAATCCATGGGCCAGATTACGAGCGCCCTCTGGGGCATTGCGACTGTCCTGACCGCAGTCTTCCTGCCGATGGCGTTCTTCGGCGGATCTACCGGCGTTATCTATCGCCAGTTCTCAGTCACCATAATCTCGGCCATGATCCTGTCGGTCTTGGTGGCCCAGATCCTGACCCCGGCCCTCTGCTCCACCATCCTGAAGCCTGTCGCAATGGGACATCGTATCGGCGAGAGCGGCTGGTTCGCCTGGTTCTTCCGTTATTTCAACCGGGCATTCGACTTCTGCCGGAATAAATATGAGGGGATCGTAGGCCGTTCGTTCGGAAAGCCGGTGCGTTATATCGCAATCTACGGCTGCATTGTCGCCGCGATGGCGTTCTTCTTCCATCGGCTTCCCACCTCGTTTTTGCCTGACGAGGACCAGGGGTTCCTGATCTGCCAGCTCCAGCTCCCCCCCGGCGCCACCGTGGAACGGACCCTGCAATCCCTGAAGCAGATGGAACGGCATTTTTTGCAGGACGAGAAGAAGACTGTGGAGGGAATCATCACCGTGGCCGGGTTCAGTTTTGCCGGCCGTGGCCAGAATATGGGGCTTGCATGGGTGAGGCTGAAGGATTGGAAGGTGCGCCAAACCCCGGACCTGAAGGCCCCTGCCATTGCGGCGCGGGCGATGAAGGCGTTTTCTCAGATCCGGGACGGCCTTGCCTTTGCCTTCGCCCCGCCGGCTGTGCTGGAGTTGGGTGTGGCCAACGGCTTCGACTTCCAGCTGCAGGACAGGGGAGGCGTGGGGCATGAGAAGCTGATGGAGGCGCGTAACCAGCTGCTCGGCATGGCAATGAAGGATCCGAAACTGACCGCGGTGCGCCCTAATGGCCAGGACGATTCTCCCCAGTTCAAGCTCAATATCGATGATGTCCGCGCCGGCGCTCTCGGGGTCTCGTTGAGTAATATAAACGACGTTCTTTCCACCGCCTGGGGGAGCAGCTACGTTAACAATTTCATCCAGAACGGGCGGGTGAAGAAGGTCTATCTCCAGTCCGATCCCCGCTACCGGATGCTGCCTGAGGACATCAACAGCTGGTACGTCAGCAATAAGGACGGCCAGATGGTGCCTTTCTCCGCTTTTTCGACCGCCCGCTGGCAGTACGGCTCCCCCCGTCTGGAGCGATATAACGGATTGCCCTCGGTCGAGATCCTTGGGCAGGCGGCCCCGGGCGTGAGCACCGGCGAGGCAATGTCCGAGATGGAGAAGATGGCTGCCCAGCTCCCGCCGGGAATCGGGTACGAGTGGACGGGTCTTTCGTACGAGGAGAAACGTGCCGGCGCCCAGGCGCCCGCGCTATACGCGATCTCGCTCCTGGTCGTCTTTCTGTCGGTTGCAGCATTATATGAAAGCTGGACAATCCCCTTTGTCAACCTTTTGATGCTGCCGCTGGGCCTGGTGGGAGCGGTCACGATGGTCACTCTTCGCGGGCTCCCGAATGATGTGTATCTCCAGATCGGCCTTCTCACCACCATAGGGCTTTCGACCAAGAACGCGATCCTTATCATTCAATTCATCAAGGCGCAGCTGCATGAGGGCCGTGAACTGGTCGAGGCGACCCTCAATGCGATCAGGATCCGGCTCCGCCCGGTGATCATGACCTCAATGGCCTTTTTCTTCGGCACCCTGCCGCTTTTCCTTACGAAGGGCGCCGGCGCAGGGGCGCAGAACGCGATCGGCACCGCTGTCGACGGCGGGCTGCTCTCGGCCACCTTCATCGACCTGATCTTCATTCCATTTTTCTTTGTCCTGGTGTCGCGGCTGTTTGCCCGGAAAAAATATAAACAGAAGGCTGCAGCTTCTGCTGTTGCGACTGACGTGGAGGGACAGTGATATGAAAAGACGGCTTGCTCTTCGGCGTGTAACTCTTGCGTTTCTGCTGCTTGTCTTCTCCAGCTGTGCGAGCATGGCGCCGAAATACACCCGCCCTGAAGCGCCTGTTCCGTCAGAATGGCCGGGCGGCCCTGCTTACAAGGGCGGCGCGGTCAAACCAGGGGAGCGCAGAGTCGGTGACATTTCGTGGAAGGAGTTCTTCATTAATGAGCAGCTGCGAAAGCTGATCGTTCTCTCCCTCGAGAACAACCGTGACCTGCGAATAGCGGCGCTCAATATTGAAAGGTCCCGGGCCCTGTATCAAATCCAGCGTGCCGATCTCTTCCCTACGGTCAACGCCTCTGGCAGCGCCGTGGAAGCGAGGACACCCGGCGTGCTCTCGGGCACCGGGCAGGCACTGACGACACACCAATATAGCGTGAACCTCGGTTTCAGCGCTTACGAAATCGATTTCTTCGGCCGGATAAGAAGCCTCGATGACCAGGCGCTCGAGCAATATTTTGCAACCGATGAGGCGCGCAGAAGTTTACAGATCAGCCTGGTGGCAGAGGTAGCGAGCGACTACCTGACCCTCGCCGCGGACAATGAGCGCCTTAAGATCGCCCAGGACACCTTCGCGAGCCAGCAGACATCGTTCGAGCTTATCAAGCGTCGTTTCGAAGCCGGCGCATCTTCGGAGCTGGACGTTCGCCAGGCGCAAACCAGTGTTGATTCCGCGAGGGTGGATATCGCCCGCTTCACGAGTCAGGTGGCACAGGACGAAAACGCCCTTGCGCTTGTTATCGGCTCGCCCGTGCCGGAAGATCTTTTGCCTTCAGGGCTGGGCGAGATCGCCGCGTTGAAAGAACTGAACACAGGGTTGCCGTCGGACGTACTGCAGCGCCGCCCCGACATTATGCAGGCCGAACACCTTCTCAAGGCCGCTAACGCCAACATCGGAGCGGCACGCGCTGCTTTCTTCCCGCGCATAACCCTTACAACGAGCGTAGGTCTCTCAAGCGATCAACTGACGGGGCTTTTTAAGGGGTCAACCGGAACATGGAGCTTTGCGCCGCAGATCACCCTGCCGATCTTTGATTCGGGACGAAACCGCGCCAACCTGAAGGTGTCGGAAGTTGACCGTGAAATCTTTCTGGCCCAATATGAAAAGGCGATCCAGAGCGCGTTCAGAGAAGCGGCCGACGCGCTTGCCCAGCGTGGGACCATTGGCGATCAACTGGAGGCCCAGCAATCGCTGACGGACGCAACCGCCGCCGCCTATCGCTTATCGCAAGCGCGCTACGAGAAAGGTGTAGCAAGCTACCTGGACGTCCTGGACTCGCAGCGCTCCCTTTACAGCGCGCAGCAGGGACTGATCACCGTTCGCCTCTCCCGACTCACAAATCTGGTGACGCTCTATAAGGTGCTGGGCGGAGGAGCGGTATAGTCTTTGCCAGGCTAATCGCCGGAACCTGCGAAGAAAACGTCTTTACTTCTGCATCGGCCTGTAAGAATAAAGATGTTTCCGGTTGTCAACGCCGCGATAATTCCCAGTCCTCAAAAGATCGACTAGATTGTCATGGGTCGCTTCTTCGTCGAATTCGGTTAAACACAATCCGACTTCTTGCGGATAATGGGCGTCGGAGCCGCCGGTAATGGGCAGGTTCAGGCTCTCGGCCGCTGCGACCGCCATATCGTTGTATGCCGGCATGTTGCATCCGTTATATCCTTCAACAGCGCATATGCCTTGCACTTCTTTGATTGTGTCGCCCATACCGTTCCCTTTTCTGTAAGGATGGGAAGGGACCACGACGCCTCCCGACTCTGTGACGACCCTCGTAATGTACTTCAGCGGCGAGTCCTTTATGGGCAAGAAATCCGTGTTTACTCCGAAGATAAGGCAGTGCCCTTCCAGCGCTGAGAATTCCACTCCCCTGAATATCCTGATTTGATCTCCATATTTGTCTTTTAACTTCTCGACGGGCGATGATGCCTCATACGAATAGTGCTCGGTAAAGACGACTCCGAAGAGGCCGCGCTCGATGGCCTGAAGGACCATCTCCTCGGGCTCGGAACCATTGTCCCCGCTGTACTTCGAGTGGACGTGAAGATCGATTCTGAATTTCATATCTGGAGATACTCCTTTGCGAGTTCAGGATAAAGCTTCGGATTAAAAAGTATATTCGTCATGAAGAAGCATTCGTGAGTGCAGAAACATTTGTTATCTGATATGGAATGAAGAATCTCTTTGGCCCTGTCCGTGCGGACAAGACTGTTCATGTCGTAATCGAAATCTCTGACATTTCCGAGGGGATCCGTAAGAATCTCGCAGGGGTAGACGTCGCCTGTCTCGCCCAGCACGAGATTCAATCTCCCCGCATAACATGGAATCAGTCTTTTTCCTTCGAGTGAAGTACGGTGTATCAGGCGGCGCTGCAAGATGTCCTGGGCGGCCTTGATGCGAGCGCCCCTGAAACGATATGTGCCCGAGGTCCCGTCCTTCAAATTATTCTCAAGCCGTTTCACCGCGTTATCATACTTTTCGTAATCTACTTTCTTATAGCCCTCTTGCGAAATGTTCCCGCGGACCAGCGAGATCGTGTGCGTCTTGATATTCGACAGACCACTGACAAAATCGATCACCTCGTCCATGGCATTCTGGTTCTCCGAGCAGAAGACCGTGTTGACGCCGAGCTCGAAATTCGGAAACCTGCCAAGCAATTCTCCGAGCTCATGATAGGTCGCGATCGTTCTTTCGAAAGATCCCTTCCTGTTTCGGAGTCTGTCATGCAGCTCGGCCGGACCGTCGATAGACAATTTGACGGCTATTACACTTTTTTCGCACAGGCTCAGTATCTCTTCGGTCTTGTCTCGGATCACATCTGGAAGCATGCCGTTTGTCGGGAAGAGCATTATGACCGGCCTATTGTTAGTGTAAAAGACCTTGCTAATATCCACGAGGTCCTTTCTGAGAAATATCTCGCCGCCGGAAAAGGCAAGCCAGAGGAGACTTCCCATCGAGCGCGAGATTCTTTCGATCTCGTGGAGATCGAGTTCGCCTGCCGGAGCTGAAGGCTTGTCTTTGGCGGTCAAGTAGAAACAGAACGGACAGGCGAGGTTGCACTTCCTCGTCAGGAAGAAGGTCAGGTGGATGACCCTCCTCTTCCGGAAAATCGAGCCGTAATGTCTGAAAGGCGAATACATCATTTTCTTAAAAAAGAGTTTTTGTATCCCAGAACGCCTGCGAGGGCCCCTATTCCCGCAGCGAGTGGATATAACGTCATGTAATACATTGTCGCAGCGCCGGCAAAGACGAACCCTTTCGTGCGGTAAAAGGCAGCGATCAATTTCCTGCTGAGAAAAATGTTGAAAAAAAAGACGGCCGATAGAAGAAGCAAAAAAATGCTTTTGCCCGAGAAGAAGAAAAGGGGCAACATGGCGGCAGAGATCAGGAAAGACGTCCCGTTTATCTTGAGTTCTCTTGAGGCGGTTCCTGAATCGCTAGTCAGGTCCTTGTTCCCCAGCGAATAGATGGTCCAGAACTTGGCCTTCCTGAAGGCGTTTCTAAGTGATCCTGTCAGCTTGAAGTTGAATATATGGCGGACGAGGATGTCGGGGTTCATCGTGAGTGTGCAGCCGAGTCTTCGAAGCCTATGGCTGAATTCCACGTCTTCAAGGATCGGTAGAAAATCCTCAGGGAACCCGCCGCTTGTTTCGAAGAGGCTGCGATGAATGGCCATGGCATGAGAGGCGACATAATCGGGCCGCTCGTTCTTTGTCTCAGAGTAGTGTATGAATACCGATTGAAAGAAGCTGAAGAAACGGTTGTCGGCAGGGGCACATGTGTATGTTCCGCCGACAATAAGTTCTCTCTTCCCTGCGATGGTTTCGACCGCACGGGAGATAGTGTTTTCGAGGACGAGGCAATCCGAATCAATAAAGAACAGGATTTCACCGCTGCTCTTCTTTGCACCTGCATTTCTGGCAAAGGAAGCGCCGGAGCGCCTCTTCAGCCTGACAAGTTCGCAGGGGAAACGCTGTATTATCCCGGCCGAATCGTCAGTGGAGCAATCATCTACCACTATGACCTGAAACTCGGGATAGTCTGACATAAATAGGGCCTCAAGGCATCTGCCTATAGTGGGGCCGCCGTTGTAATTAGGGATGACCACAGAAACGGATTTATTCACACCTATATTATGAATCAAGAGCGTATTCATATTCCATATGCCGGAATCTACTCTTGACTACACAGCCTGTTTGTGAAAGAATAGACCAACGAATTTGGAGGAGGGACAAATGGCAAAGAGGATCGCAGTGCTCGTAAGAGACAGACAGGATGAAGCCCTGAGGATGGCGGTCGGCCTCACGCTTGCCGATGATGAAGTAAACGTTTTTATCATGGACAGGAAGGTCGCATCCAACGAGGCCAATGACCTTAACGTCGAGACGCTTGGCGACATGGGCACTAAGATATTCAGCAATACTCCGGAGAATAGTTTCGAGCAGAAGACTACGGAAGAAATAGCTAAAGCGCTTGCCGCCTACGACGTAATAATTCCATATTAAGATCGTGCCGGGACGAAAGAGATCTAAAGATACCCCGAGAGGAGTATATCTTCTCCCAAACGCCTGACTGTTATGTCTTTGAGCCTGTAAGCCGATTCAAGGCTCCTGGATGTCTTCCCGCCTACGGAAGGATAAGACTCTCGTCCTCCTATGATCTTCGGGGCTATGAAAAATAGGACCTTATCTACGATGCCGTCTTCGAGCGCGTGCGCGTTCAGGGAGGAGCCGCCCTCAATCATGAGGGATGTGATCTGCATTTCTCCCAGTCTTTCCATAAGCCAATTAAGTTCAAGTTGTCCTTTAAAGAACAATATGGAACCACCCAAAGATTCGATATAATTAATCTTAGCAGTTCTCTCCGGGTCCGGGTGTCCGGTCTCTTTCGCGACAATGATGGTTTCGGGCGGAACGCGCAGAATGCGAGAATTCAAGGGGATCTGAAGTTCAGGATCGATTACAATCCTCCTGGGGTCCCTGCCGCCCCTGATCCTTGCGGTCAACTGAGGGTCGTCAGCCTTCACGGTCCCTATTGCAGTCATGACAGCATCGACACCGCTTCTGAGTCTGTGCACCATGTGGCGGGACTTTTCTCCGGTAATCCACTTTGACTGCCCTTCCTGAGTAGCTATCTTCCCGTCAAGTGTCATTGCCACCTTGAGGACCACGAACGGTTTCTTGGTCCTGATATATTTTATGTAAGCCTCGTTCAGTCTTCTCGCTTCCTCTTCAAGAACGCCGGTGACAACTTCTATGCCTGCTGCCTCCAGCTCTTTTATGCCTTTTCCTGAAACCTTGGGGTTGGGGTCTCTCATGGCAACTATAACGCGCTTTATTCCGGCCCTTATTATCGCTTTTGTGCATGGAGGGGTCCTTTTGTCCGTGTGGCAGCAGGGCTCAAGGCTCACGTACAGGGTGGACGACGCGGCTTTGACGCCCGCCTTTTCTATTGCGAGGGCCTCGGCATGTGGCGTCCCGGCCTTCCGATGATAATCTTCCGTTACGACCCGGCCATTCTTCACCAGGAGCGCTCCGACCATTGGATTAGGGCTTGTCATGCCCCTAGCCCTGGAGGCAAGCTGAATGGCGCGTTTCATAAACGACTTGTCAGGCACGGTCTAAAATACCACAAAAAGCCTTTACTTAACAAAGAAATCCTAATACAATACATGGTAAATGGATGCCGGCTTCTTTTTCGGCATTGCGGTGGTATACTTTTAAGGAGGGCGAATGAATACTGCGCTGTTTGGCATCATTACTGCAGCCGTTGTTGCTGCCGTAATAGTTTTTGTAGTCGTGATGCTCGAGCTGAGGACGGCGGTCAGGGCGGTCAAAGACCTTATAAAGACAACCGAGTGTTCCTGTGCTCCGCTTAAGCCGACCCTTGAGGAATTGCAGCTGACCCTCAAGAGCGTGAGAGATGTGACTGAGAATATCAACGGCGTGGCAGGGGACGTCAGGGAGCTTTCGGGTTCCATTAAGGACGTGGGCGAAAAGGTGAAGCACGTCAGTGAGCTTGTCGAAGATGTCACTTCCCTTACGGTCGGCAGGGTCTCAGGTTTGAAGGCGGGCATCAACGCCGCTATTGAAGTCCTTCTGAGAAACCTGTTCAGGAAGCGTACATAGACTCAAGAATATTGATGCGCCATATTGATATTCCAATTAAACTAAATCTGCCAGAGGGCAACGGGAAAGGAGAATTGAGATGAGATGCGATGAAGAAGGTTATGGGGCCGGTTCGTTGTTTCTTTCATTTGTTCTTGGAGGACTCATGGGTGCAGGGGTTGCGCTGTTGCTTGCGCCCAAGTCCGGCGAAGAGACAAGGCGGCGCATAAGGGAGCTTGCAGGCGACATGAGGGACAAGGCCGAGGACTATGTTGAGGAGACTAAGAGCAAGGTGATGTCCACATTTGAAAAGGGCAAAGGCTTTATCGACGAGAAGAAATCCATTATTACGACTGCGGTCGAGGCCGGCAGGGAAGCGTACGAGAAGGAAAAGGAAAGGCTGGCAAAAGAGCATTAATGCACGAGGCTTCCATTGCCCTCAGCATCCTGGACGTTATTTCGGAGAGGTGCAATGCCGAAGGATACAGCACAGTAGAGTCTGTCAGGCTTAAGATCGGCAGGGCCGCAGGTATTATGCCTGAGGCCCTTGTTTTTACCTTTGACGCTGCAAAACATGACACGCTGGCAAGGGACGCCGAGCTGGTCATAGATATCGTCCCTCTGGGGGGGTATTGCGTCAGATGCGGAGGAAATTTCGAGGCTGAAGACGCCTATGTGCTCAATTGCCCTCTTTGCGGGTCCGCCGACTTCAAGATCGAAAGAGGCTATGAAATGGAGATCGTTGAAATGGAGGTCAAGTGAAGGTTAAGGTTGTAACGAGGATCCTGGAGGCCAACGAAAGGCTGGCGGAAGAGAACAGAAGGAAGTTCAGGGAGTCCGGAGTTTTTGTCATGAACCTCATGGGGGCGCCCGGTGCCGGGAAGACATCTTTGTTGGAGAAGACCATCGAGGGGATGAAGAACAGAAAGAGGATCGGGGTGATTGAGGGTGATATCGCCGGCACGGACGATGCGGAAAGAATAAACAGCACCGGGGTCCCCGTGGTGCAGATCAATACCGGGGGCGCCTGTCATCTCGATGCGAATATGATAAGCGAGGTCCTGCCGGATGTCCCGCTCGGCGAACTGGACCTGCTGATAGTCGAGAACGTCGGGAACCTTGTATGTCCGGCCGAGTTCAAGGTCGGAGAGGACATGAAGGCGATGGTCCTGAGCATTTCTGAAGGACATGATAAGCCCCTCAAGTATCCCCTTATGTTTCAGGAATCGTCGGCGCTTGTGGTCAACAAGATCGATCTTCTGCCCTATGTGAACGTGGACATAGACAAGCTCAAACGGGACGCCGTCTCTCTCAATCCGGCCCTGAAGATCTTTGAGGTCTCCTGCAGAACGGGACAAGGACTCGAAAAATGGATTGAATGGTTGAACGGGCTAAATTAACGGTCCGAGGCATTGTCCAGGGGGTAGGGTTCAGGCCGTATGTATATTGCCTTGCTGAATCCCTCGGCCTGAGAGGGTATGTGAGAAACACCGCCGGAGGTGTCACGATCGACATCGAGGGCGGGAACGTATCGGAATTCCTCCGCAGACTGCCGAGAGAAGCGCCTCCTCTTTCCCGCATAGAAGATATCGCCATAGAGCCGATGCTGGAATTCGGATATCCCGATTTCCGCATAATCGAAAGCAGCGACGATGAAGGCCCTGAGCCCTTCACACTAATATCTCCGGACGTCTCGGTTTGTAAGGACTGTCTGAAAGAGCTGCTCGACCCCAACAACCGGCGTTATTTGTATCCATTCACCAACTGCACCAACTGCGGACCCCGCTATACGATAACGAAAGGGGTCCCCTACGACAGGCCGAATACGACTATGGCCGCCTTCCGCATGTGCGGCGAGTGCTCCTCTGAGTACAATGACCCGAAGGACAGGAGGTTTCACGCACAGCCCAACGCGTGTTCGAAATGCGGTCCCAGGGTAGAACTCAAGATTCAAAATACAGAATTCAAAATGGATAAAAACGACGACCCTGTGGAAACGGCAATTCATCTGCTCAAACAGGGCGGAATTATCGCTATAAAGGGCCTCGGCGGTTTTCACATCGCATGCGATGCCGCAAACGACGAAGCGGTCGCAAGACTCAGGGACCGCAAGAGGAAGAACAATAAACCTTTTGCCCTGATGGCCCCGGACGTAGATACGATAAAGAAATTCTGCGATGTCTCGGAGGAAGAGGAGGCACTGCTTGTATCTCATAGAAGACCGGTAGTGCTTCTGAGAAAGAAGAAAGAGATGACTTCATTCGTTTCGGACAGTGTTTCTCCGCGTAACCGCTGCATCGGCTTCATGCTGCCCTATACGCCGCTTCACTATCTGCTGTTCTGTCACCCGTCCTCCGTACCGGCAACGAGTAAGGAGCTGCGAGTTACGGGTTGTACCGGGATTCAGAATTCTCAGCATGCCGCTTGTCACTCGTCACTTGTGACTCATTTTAAGGCCCTTGTAATGACGAGCGGTAATATATCGGAAGAGCCGATAGTGAAGGACAACGATGAAGCGCTGAATAAACTTTCAGGACTTGCTGATGCCGTCCTTCTCCACGACAGAGACATTTTCACGAGGGTGGATGATTCTGTCGTCAGAGTAACAAGTGACAGGATGCGAGTTATGAGGAAGAATGGAGACATTGAGCTTCAGACCGAAGGCCGGGATTTGAACCCGTCACCCGTCACCCGTCACCCGTCACTGTCATTTATTCGGCGTTCGAGGGGGTATGCGCCCGAGGCGGTCGCCCTTCGTGGAGCCGGTCCTGAGGTCCTCGGGTGCGGCGCGGACGTAAAGAATACCTTCACCCTCACCAAGGGAAGCTTTGCGATCCCGAGCCAGCATATCGGCGACATGGAGAATTACCAGACTTTGAGGTTCTTTGAGGAATGCCTCGGGAAGATGAAGGAAGTCTATCGGGTGAAGCCTGTGGCCTGCGCCCATGATTTGCATCCGGACTACATGTCAACTCAATGGGCGCTGAGGCAGGATTTGCCTAAGGTTGCAATTCAGCACCATTACGCGCATATCGGCTCTGTCCTGGCAGAGTGCGGTCTCAAGAAAAGAGTAATCGGAATAGCCTTGGACGGCACGGGATACGGCAGCGACGGAAAGCTGTGGGGCGGGGAATTCCTTTTGGCGGATGTTAAAGGGTTTGAGAGGGTCGGACATTTCAAATACATCCCCCTGCCCGGAGGAGAGGCCTCAATACGCGAACCGTGGAGGACCGGGATAAGTTATCTGCTGGAGGCTGCCGGGGACGAGGTAATGGAGCGTCTGGGAGAGATTGGTTTCCTCGGGCGCTACGGCAGAGATAATATAGAGAATATTCTGAAGCTGATGAGCTCGGCGGAGTTTTGCCCCCTTTCTTCCGGAGCGGGAAGGTTGTTCGATGCGGTCGCCTCTCTTATAGGCGTCTGCGACACGAACACCTTTGAGGGAGAGGCGGCCATGGCCCTTGAATCCGTCATAGCGGAGAGAGTTGAGGACGACTACCCGGTCAATATAACGGCCGGAGAGTCGCTGACCGTTGATTTTTCTCCGACGATAACAGAGATCCTCAATGACCTGGGAAAGGGCCTGGAGAGGGGCGTCATTTCCTCTAAGTTTCATAACACTGTCTGCAATGTTATACTAAGGGTGGCCGTGAGGATTGGCGAGACTTATGCACTGAGGGACGTGGTATTATCCGGCGGAACTTTCCAGAACCTTTATCTCCTTGAGAGGACCGTAAGAATGCTGAGAAGCGCCGGGATGGACGTATATGTCAACCAGAAGGCGCCGTGCAATGATGCAGGGATATCGCTTGGGCAGGCATACCTCTGCAGGGAAAGACTTAAAGGGAATGAAGGCGATCCTGAATGAACTGAAGCGGATGACCGGCCTGATCAAAAGACCTCTGAGGCTGATGGAGGTCTGCGGCACGCACACGGTGGCCATATTCAGGCACGGCATACGGGATGTGATCCCTAAAGAGACCGCTCTCCTGAGCGGGCCCGGCTGTCCGGTCTGTGTCACTTCCGTCAAGGACGTGGACGCTGCCGTCTCCATGTCTAAGATGACGGGTGTCATCCTTGCGACCTTCGGCGATATGATGAGGGTCCCAGGCGGAGAGCAGTCCCTTAACGACGCCCGATCCGAGGGCGCGGATATCAGGATCTTTTATTCTCCCATGGATGCGCTTAGGACAGCGATGGAGGAGAAAGGGAGAGAGGTTGTTTTTTTTGCTACGGGCTTTGAGACCACGTCCCCACTCATCGCGGCGACGGTCTCGGAAGCTGAGCGGAGGGGCGTCGATAACTTCTCGATCTATTCGACCCACAAGCTCGTTCCTCCTGCCTTGAAGGCGCTTCTCGATTCTCCCGATGTCATGGTGGACGGCTTCATCCTTCCCGGACATGTGAGCACTATCATCGGCAGCAAACCTTATCAGTTCATCTCCTCTCAATACAAGAAGCCGGGGGTGATAACCGGGTTTGAGGCGGAGGAGATAATCGAAGGCATATTTATGCTGGTCAAACAGATCTACGATTGCAGGTCTGAAGTGGAGATACAGTACTCAAAGGTGGTGAGAGAAGAGGGCAATCCGGCTGCCGTGTCTGTTATAGAGCGGTGTTTTGAGCCCTGCGACGCTCACTGGAGGGGAATCGGCACGATTCCGGGTAGCGGCCTAAGGCTGCGGGAGGAATACAAAAGGTTTAATGCGCTGTTAAAGCTCCGCCCCGGGGTCCCCGATAACCCCGAGCCTGCCGCGTGCTCCTGCGGCGACGTCCTGAGAGGGATCAAGACGCCTCCGGAATGCGGGATGTTCGGTTCGGCCTGTACGCCTGAAAGCCCGGTGGGCGCGTGCATGGTCAGCACTGAGGGAAGTTGTTCGGCATACTACAAATATGGGGCTTATCGTGGATAAGATACTCCTGGGTCACGGAAGCGGCGGCAAGCTTATGCACGAACTGATAAGAGAGCATTTCGGGCCTTCCTTCGGCATTGAAGGGTTCAGTGACGCAGCAATACTTGACGTTGATTCTCGGAAACTGGCGTTTACCACCGATTCCTATGTTGTCTCGCCGCTTTTCTTCCCCGGCGGCAATATAGGCGATCTCGCTGTCTATGGTACGGTGAACGACCTCTCGGTTTCAGGGGCCGAACCACTCTTCCTTAGCGCGGGCTTTATTATAGAGGAGGGGTTCTCTATCGAGCGGCTGAAAGACATTGTCCTGTCCATGGCGCGGGCCGCGAAAGAGGCCGGAGTCAAGATCGTTGCAGGCGATACAAAGGTGGTCAACAAGGGCAAAGGAGACGGGGTTTTCATTAACACAGCGGGCATAGGCGTTCTTCACGAGGGGATGGAGATATCGCCGTTAAGGATAAGGAAAGGGGACAAGGTCCTGATCAACAGCGAGATCGGCAATCACGGGATTGCGGTGATATCTGAAAGAAACGGCATTTGCTTCGATCCTCCGGTCGTGAGTGATACAAGACCGCTAAACGGAATAGTAAGATCGATCCGCGAGTTCGGGGAAGACGTGCATTTCATGAGAGACCCCACGAGGGGAGGACTCGCTACGACACTGAAAGAAGCCGCCCTCGAATCCCGGAAAAACATAAGGATCAGGGAAACGTCTCTTCCCATAGCCCCTCAGGTAAAGGGAGCGTGCGATCTCCTCGGTCTGGACCCGCTTTATGTGGCAAACGAAGGGGCGCTCGTTGCATTTGTATCTCCAGGGTCTGCCGAGGCGATAGTGAATTCCATGAGGGGGCATGCCCATGGGACGGAGACAAGGATCATAGGAGAGGTCGAGGATTCCGCGGAATCTATGGTGCTGCTCCAAACGCGTATCGGCGGGAACAGGATAATCGAGATGCTTCAGGGGGAGCAGCTTCCGAGGATATGCTGAATCGGATTTTTGTTAAGTTCTTTTCGACGAAAGGAACAGGGTCGCGAGAGTTATAAAGGCGAGGAAAAGTGCTATCTTACCTATCACGACGAGAAGGGTCCCCGAGACCATAAGTAGAAAGGCAATGACAAGGAAGCGAGAAGCTTTAGGGGAGCGTCTTCCGGCCAGGAAAACCGAACCCGCCAAGAAGGCGGCAACGACGAACAGCATCGCGCGAAATAACCTCATTTCCATAGTTTAAAGCCCCAGCGCTGAAAATAACAAGATTCTGCCCAAAGGCCAAAACGTCATTTTCCTATTGAAATTTTGTAGCGGATTAATATAGTTTTAAAGTTAAGATGCATTTGCGGGAGGTACTGAACATGATTTCCGTATCGAAGGTCAGGGCTTGTCAAAAGCCTGTTATGCTTCTTTGGACGGTTGTTTTCTTGTCTTCTTTCACAGGGGTTGCCCACTCTACGGCGCTCCTCGACAAGGTCGTGGCGGTGGTGAACAAGGACGTCATAACGTGGAGTGAGCTCTACAAGGCGATGGAATTTGACGCGGCCAGCGGGATGAAGTCACTCAGCGAGGCGGAGAGGAAGAAGATATTCGCTGAAAACGAGAGACGTTTCCTCGACAACATGGTGGACACCAAGCTCGAGCTGCAGGCCGCAAAGGCCCTGGCTATCGGTGCGAGCAATGAGGAGATAGCCGATGCAATAGGCACCATCAAGAAGAAATACAACATGGATGAAAAGACCTTCGAGGAGTCTCTGAAGAAGGAAGGCCTCAGTATGGACGAATACAAGAAGCGCCTTTCGGACCAGATAATCCTGAGCAAGCTTGTTGGCCAGCAGGTGAGGAACAAGATCGTGGTTTCGGACCAGGAGATCGCGGACTATATTGCACAGAACAAGAACGACGAATACAGGATCAGGCAGATCTTTTTCAAGAAGCCCGCAGGGGACTTCGACAAGAAGGCCTTCGAGGCGAAGGCGGATGAAGTAATGCAGAAACTGAAGAGCGGAGAGAACTTCGCTACGCTCGCATATACTTACTCCGAAGACGCTTCGGCGAGGTCCGGCGGCGACCTGGGTTTTATAAAGAAGGAGGACCTTGGCAAGGAGTTCTTGGATGCCATTTCTCATCTGGCTATAGGGGAGGTCAGCGCTCCGTTCTGGACGGACAAGGGACTTCACATAGTTCAGCTAGAGGAGAAATCGGACCCGAGTAATGTGGCCGAATACAGGGAGATCGCCAAGAAGAAGATTTTCGAGAAGAAGTTCAATGAAGCGTACAGGAACTGGATAAGGGGTCTGAGGGAGAGGGCGTTTGTCGAGGTGAGACTGTAGTCATGTCGAAGCTGACACTCGGGGTCCTCGCCTCCGGACGGGGTTCGAACTTCCAGGCGATCATAGATGAGATAGACGCCGGTAGGCTCGACGCCGAAATAAGGCTTCTTATCGTCGACAACGTGGAAGCTTACGCGATCGAGAGGGCCAGGCGTCAAGGAATAGAGAATCTCTGTCTGATTCCCGGCGAGTTCCAGTCGAAGGACGATTTTTTTTTGAGGATCGCGGGGGAGCTGAAGACAAGGGGTGTTGAGCTCGTGGTCCTGGCGGGCTTTATGCGCATCGTCCGCAAGCCGCTCATTGATGCCTTTCCTTACAGAATATTGAATATACATCCTGCGCTTCTGCCTTCTTTCCCCGGGCTTCATGGTCAGAGGCAGGCTGTGGATTACGGAGTCAGGATAAGCGGCTGCACGGTGCATTTCGTCGATGAGGGGATGGACACCGGTCCTGTGATAATCCAGGCTGCCGTACCTGTTTCGCCGGAGGATACCGAAGACTCGCTCTCAGAGAGGATATTGAAGCTTGAGCACAAGATATATCCAGAGGCCATAAGGCTCTATTCCGAAGGGAGACTCAGGGTCGAAGGGAGGACGGTGAAGATTACAGGATACCGCCCGCCGGAAGGACATATTGTAAACCCGCCGCTGATTTAGATATTCTTGATACCGTATCTGCGATAGACGGAAGTCGGACACGGCTCAAAATCTTTTATAATGCGATGGGACATTATAGAATGAGAGTGAATAAGGGAGTTAACATTTCGTGAAGTTGGGCGGAAATTGTTCTGCAGTTGACTAACCGTCTATAGGTATCGCGATAAAAGATTTTGTACCGCATCGGCCTTCGGTGCGCGGCGGTTGTTTGCAACGCGAAATTGTCTATGAGAATATCCGGCGGCACTGCAAAGGGAAGAAGGATTGGGTTTAGAAAGGCGTTTGCGAAGAGGGACGAAGGCGAGGAGCTAAGGCCCACCTCTTCAAAGGTCAGAGAAGCGCTTTTTGACATCCTAAGAGACAGGGTCAGGGGCACGTCCTTTCTGGACCTCTACGCCGGGACCGGAGGCGTCGGGATAGAAGCCCTGAGCAGGGGTGCTTCAAGGGTGGTCTTCGTTGATGCGGACAGATTGAGGGTGAAGATGATACGGCAGTTCCTCGCAGAGTTCAATTTTCTGGACAGGGCTGTCGCCGTGAACTCGGACGGTTATCGGTTCTTAAGGAAAGAGGAGGGGAGAGGGCACAGATACCGGATCGTCTTTCTCGACCCGCCCTACCGGTCGGATGAGCTGGTGGAGGTATTGCCTCTTATCGGAGAAGGCTGTATCCTTGAAGATGACGGGCTGGTGGTGGCCGAGCATTTCTCTAAGACAAGACTCCCCGAAGATATCAAGGGGCTCCGGCTCATAAGGAGCTATAAATATGGAGACACAATGTTGAGCGTTTATGGAAAGATGAGGATGCCCGAGGAGATTGCGCGATGAAGAGGGGCATCTATCCGGGCACATTCGATCCGATCACGTACGGTCATCTCGACCTGGTTCAGAGGGGTTTGCGGATATTCGATGAGATAATAATAGCAGTGGCTCTTAATCCCAAGAAGCAGCCCCTGTTCGGTATAGGTGAAAGGCTGGAGCTCATAAAGGGGGCCGTCGCCGGTTACAGGAACGTCCTCGTAGAGGCATTCGACGGTCTTCTTGTGGATTACGTGAAGTCGAAAGGCGGCGTTGCGATAATAAGAGGCCTGAGAGCGGTCTCGGACTTTGAATATGAACTCCAGATGGCGCTTATGAACAGAAGGCTTGATATGAGCGTGGAAACGGTCTTTATGATGCCTTCCGAGGAGCACTCCTTTATTACCTCTACGATCGTCAAGGAGGCCGCCTCTTTTGGAGGATCTGTGAAGGGGCTTGTGCCCGACGTGGTGGAAGCCGCACTCAGAAACAAGTTCAGTTCAGGCAAGTGAGAATATCCCGTGGCCCGCAAAGAGCTTCCCCTTCCGTCCCATTTCGATCCGAATAAGACGGGCGAGGTATGGAGGGTAGAGTACCAGAAGAGGCTGGAAGAGGCCGGGATGTGGGCGAGGCAGTACAGCATCGGGCCCGCCTCCAAAGACACATTCAGGATCTGCCTCGTGGCGGTCGATGTACAAAACACATTCTGTATTCCCGGATTTGAGTTGTATGTGGGAGGACGGAGCGGCACCGGGGCTGTCGACGACAACAGACGGCTCTCTGAATTTATCTACAGGAACCTTGACGTAATCACACAGATCTGTCCCACGATGGACACCCATCAGGCGATGCAGATATTTCATTCCCTCTATCTTGTGAACGGCAAGGGCGAGCATCCAGCGCCTTTTACCCTTATATCAGAAGAGGATGTCGAAAAAGGCGTCTGGAGGTTTAATCCGGAACTCGGTTTCAGCCTGCAGGTCGACGGAGAGTACGGACAGAGACATCTCCTGCGTTATACGAGGAAACTGAGGGAAGGGGGCAAATACGACCTTACGGTATGGCCCTACCACGGGATGCTCGGGGGCATAGGCCATGCCCTTGTGGCGGCGGTGGAGGAGGCGATTTTTTTTCATTGCGTGGCACGGTTCAGTCAGACGGACTTCCATGTCAAGGGCGACAGGCCTTTTACCGAGCATTATTCAGTCCTCGGCCCCGAGGTGCTCGAAGGGCCCGGGGGCGAAGCCATCGGCCGGAAGAGCGACAAGTTCTTCAGGAAGCTGCTCGACTTCGATGCGGTGGTCATCGCGGGCCAGGCGAAGAGTCATTGTGTAGCCTGGACCATTGACGACCTTCTTGAGGACATCCTTTCAAAGGACAGGAGTCTGGTCGAGAAGGTGTATCTCCTTGAAGACTGCACGTCTCCCGTTGTCGTGCCGGGCGTGATGGACTATACGGAACAGGCGGACACGGCGTTCGGGAGATTTGCCGATGCAGGTATGCACATAGTCCGTTCTGTAGATCCTATCGACACCTGGCCCGGGATCAGACTCTAGTTCCACCGACGTAAACCCGGGCCTTACGAGTATTCCTCATTTAAAGTCTCCGCTTCAGCTTTCCCAGCTTCCGGGCCAATGCGGTGGTCTCGCGCAATAGGTCTTCGACCTCATCCAGTCCCTTCTCCCAGAATTCCTTGTCTGTTATGTCTATCCCCATGTTTGCAAAAATGTTTCTGGGGGAATCCGACGTGCCCGCAGAGAGGAAACCTTTAACGTTATTTATGAACGAAGGGTCTTTCTTGACGGAGTTTTGCAACGACTTCGAAATCAGCAGACCGCTGGCATATGAGTACACATAGAAGAAGTGGCGGATGTGTCCCCAGTAGATCCACCAGTTTTCAGACCCGGGAGATTGTTCTACGAACCTGCCCATGTAGGCGGCCATGTTCTTTCTGAAGAGCTTTCCGATCTCCTCTTTCGGCAAATATCCTTTTTGCCTGAACTCGCGATGCAGGTCCTGCTCGAACCGGTAGCAGGCCACTTGCCTGAATATTGTAGATACATCGTCGTTGAGCTTGTTCATCATGACCGCAAGACGCAATTCATTGTCTGCCTCCTTAAGGAGCTCCTGCAGCACGAAGTCCTCCATAAAGGTGCTTGCGACTTCGGCGGTAGAGAGAGGGGCGCCGAAGTTCAGGGCATTTTGCTTTTGGCGCATCAGCTCGTTGTTGATCCCATGTCCGGACTCGTGGGCGATGGTCAGCACGTCATGGAGCTTCTCGGTGTGATTGAGGAGAATGTAAGTGGGCTGCGAAAGCAGGTGGTGGGCGCAGAAGGCCCCTCCGGCCTTTCCCTTGCGCGGGTAAACGTCGAGCCTTCCATCTTTCAGGAACCCCGTAAAGATGTCGTGGAATTCCGGGTCAAGGTTCTGAAAGACCTTCCCGATCAACTCTACTGACTTGGGAAAGGAATACCTCTTTGCGATATCTCCGTATTCGACATTCCTCTCATGATACTTAAGCTTTTCCACGCGGAGGAGCTTTGCCTTAAGTCCGTAATAACGGGAGGAGACCGAAAATCTTCCCGCCACGGCGGTCAGAAGAGAATCTACGACCTCGCTCTCGATATCGTCGCTGATGTGCCTTCCCAGATCGGGCCTCTCCATCTTGCGCAACTGGTCGTCGACCTTCTTGTTTGCCAGGATGGAGTTGATCTCAGCCTCCGCCACCTCCGCATATTCGCTCATGACATTGTTGAACGCGGCAGCAGCCGAATTCCTGACTTTCCTGCTCTTGCTGTTCATAAGGCTCAGGATCTCGGAAAAGTTCTTCTTCTCCTTCCTCCCTTTCTCGGAAAACACCAGCCTCTCCTCCTTGGAAAGGAAACCAGACGTCATCTTCACCCAGTTATAGTACGAGGCAGAGGACTTCAGGTTCATTATCCTTTCCTCCGGTTCTGAGAGGAGGTATTTGGATTCAGCAAAGAGGCGCTCAAGGAAGTGCCTGTATGGCCTCAACCCTGCGAAGCCGAGAAAGAGCGTTTGCTTTTCCTCCGGTATCTTTCCGAGCCTGAGATGAAAAAACTGGATGTCGTTTTGTATCTTCTTCCCGAATTCCTCAACCTGGTTATACTTGGCCTTGAGTTTGGGACCGGTCTCGTCCTGCTGGGTCCTGAGCATAAAGTAATAGCCCTCGTCACCATCCGTGCCGCAGTATCTATTCCAGGCCTCGTACTCATCGAGCGCTTCTTTGAGCACAGCGGGATCTTCAAGATAGTCGCTGCGGTCTTTCCATTTGTTTATGAACTTATAGCCTTCTTTTTCGACAACCTTCCGCTTTCCCTCTATCTCCGGATCGTCATCGCTTTTGAAGAGAGATTTGAGGTTCCATGTAATCTGTTTCATCTGAGTTCCTTTCTCGAAAAAATACATTTTTGCCATAGAGGACACAGAGTACGAGAAAAGTATTCTTTATCAGAGGCCCTAATCTTTTCTCTGCGCTCTGTGTTCTCTGTGGCAAACGTTCTTTCTTATAGCTGGAGTATTTTTGGAATTCCGTCCGAAAAAATGTAATATAACTATACCATGAAAAAGACGCTGAAACCATTCGTGGAGATCTTTGCCGACGGGGCCTGCAGTGGAAACCCCGGCGTCGGAGGGTTCGCCGCCATACTGCGCCATGACAAGAAAGAGAAGGAGGTTTCCGGCTGCGAGGAGATGACAACGAACAACCGTATGGAACTGACCGCGGTGATAGCGGCGCTCGAGGCCCTGAAGAAACCATGCAGGGCCCGGATTGTAACGGATTCAAATTATGTAGTGAAGGGCATGAGCGAATGGATACATGCGTGGAGGGAGAAGGGCTGGAAGACCTCCCAGAAGAAAGAGGTGCTCAACAGGGACCTGTGGGAAAGGCTTCTCAAGGCTTCAGAGCCTCACGATATCGAGTGGTCCTGGATAAAAGGTCACAATGGTCACCGCGAAAATGAGAGGTGCGATAATCTGGCGAAGGAAGAGATAAACAAGTGCAAAAAAAGTGGAAAGTGAATGGTGGTAAGAAGAGAAAGCAATAAAAGGACCGTGAACGCTTAGGCAGCACCCTGACCGCAGAATTACGGGTTGTAATATTTCTTCTTTTTGGCGAGATAATCCTGTTCCACATATCCTCCGAAATCGTGCGGATATTTGTATCCCTCTCCGTGTCCAAGTTTATTAGCGCCGGGGTAGTGGGTGTCCTTGAGGTGGTCAGGCACTTCTAATGTGGCTTCGTTCTTGATGTCCTCCATGGCAGCTTCAATCGCCCTGTAGCAGGCATTGCTCTTGGGCGCTTTTGCTATATAAATGGCCGCCTGGGCAAGGGGTATCCTCGCCTCCGGCATGCCGATGAATTCAACGGCCCTGAGGGCGGATGTGGCAACAACCAGCGCCATGGGGTCAGCCTCTCCCACATCCTCGGATGCGCAGATGACTATCCTCCTCGCTACAAAACGGGGATCTTCACCAGCATAGAGCATCTTCGCGAGATAATAGACCACGGCATCCGGATCCGAGCCCCGCATGCTTTTTATAAAGGCTGAGATTGTGTCGTAGTGCTGATCCCCTTTCTTGTCGTAGACTATCGCCTTTTTCTGAATGGACTCCTCGGCGATAGCGACAGTAATCGTTATCGTCCCGTCTTCGACAGGCCTCGTTGTAAGAGCGGCAATTTCAAGGGAAGAAAGGGCCTTTCTCGCGTCCCCGTCGGACATCCTTGCTATGTGGCTGAGCGCATTCTCCTCCGCCTCTATCCTCATATTTCCGAGACCGCGCTCCTTATCGTCGATCGCCAAACGCAGGATCTTTACTAGGTCATCCTGCGAAAGCGGTCTCAGCTCGAACACCTGGCTTCTCGAAAGCAAGGCGCTGTTGACATAGAAGAAGGGATTCTCGACAGTTGCAGCGATCAATATTATATTGCCCTCCTCCACGTCCGGGAGCAGGGCGTCTTGCTGGAGTTTATTGAAGCGGTGTATTTCATCAAGGAAGAGGATGGTTGAAACGCCCTTCGCCTTTCTCGCGCGGGCAGCCTGGATGACCTTGCGGAGGTCGTCAAGGCCCGCTGTGGCTGCGTTGAGCCATTCAAAGTAAGCCTTTGTCTTGGCTGCGATTACCCTGGCGAGGGCGGTCTTTCCTGTGCCAGGGGGTCCGTAAAGGATTATCGAGGTGATCCCGTCGGCCTCGACCGCCCTTCTGAGGAGTTTGCCCTCACCCAGGATGTGCTCCTGTCCCACGTACTCTTCAAGCGTACGCGGTGCCATCCTGAAAGCAAGTGGTTCCTTTATCGTTTCTCTTGTAAAGAGATCCATATTACAATTTAACGGTTTTGTCAGTTATATGTCCAGCTGGGGCCGGGACAGAACGATCTTTACAGACTCTCTTCCTCTTCCCCTGTTGTATGCTAAAATTATCTCATGAGATGCATTCTTCACATCGATATGGACGCCTTTTTTGCTGCCGTTGAGCAGAAGAGAAGGCCTATCCTCATCGGCAAACCTGGCGGGGACGGCGATCCCACAAAGAGAGGGGTCGTATCCAGGAAGACGCGAAGGTGATCGCGGAACTTAGTGGGGACGTTCTGAACAATATGAAGCATACATGGTACGCGGCCAGGACCATTATCCTGAAGCTGAGATTCAATGACTTCAGGACGTTGACGAGGGCAAAGAGCCTTGCGGCGCCTACGGACTCGCTGGAGGACCGTCTTTGACTGCTTCGGGAGGGTAGAGATAAAAAAGCCGGTTAGGCTCTTGGGCGTACGCGCAAGCGGTCTGCACAAGAAGAAATGAAGGGTGAAGTCTGCTATAATTGATCGTATATAATTCCGCTTTTGCCGGTGAATTAGGAGAGATAAATGTCAAAGGTACTTATAATTGAAGATTCATCTTATATGCGACGAATCATCCGGGGCATTCTGAATGCCGACGGCTACGAGATTGTGGAGGCGGATGAGGGGCTTAAGGGACTGCAGATGGTGAAGACCGCCATGCCGGACTGCGTCCTCGTGGACCTCATCATGCCCGGCATTGACGGCCTGAAGGTGCTCAATGTTCTCCACGAAGAGATGTCGAATGTCCCTGTGATAGTGCTTACAGCAGACATCCAGGAGAGCGTTCGCGAACAGTGCCTGAAGTTGGGGGCAAGCGGATTCATCAACAAGCCCCCGAAGGAAGAGGTGCTCCGGGACACCGTAAAGAAGATTATCGAAGCGAGGAACAGGAGGTGACGATGGACCTTACACCCGAGCAGACCGACATATTGAAAGAACTGATCAATATCGGCGTCGGACGCGCGGCCGGGGTGCTGAATGAAATGGTCCATTTCCGCGTGCTCCTTCAGGTGCCGTTTGTCAAGATACTTTCGCTGTCGGACTTGCGCAAGGAGATGGAGTCCATGGGCAGGTATCGGGTCGCGGCTGTGAGACTCGCTTTCAAGGGCCCTTTTTTCGGGACCGCGGCCCTGGTCTTCCCTCCCGACAGCGCCTCTAAACTGGTTTCTGTCCTCACCGGAGAAGAGCCGGGTACCCCCGACATGGACTCGGTGCGTGCCGGGACGCTGACCGAGGTGGGGAACATTGTTATAAACGGGGTGATGGGGTCCATAGGGAACCTTCTCAAGAAACGCATAAGTTACTCGCTTCCGGACTATATGGAGGACACGATCGACAAGATGCTTGCGGGTAATGAGGCGGGGCAGGACCCGACCGTCCTGTTGGTGAGGACGCGTTTTACGGTCCATCAGCTTCATATCGAGGGAGATGTGCTGCTGCTCTTTGAAGTCGGCTCGTTTGACGCCCTCATCTCCGCCATCAGCTCCGCATATTCAGCAACGGGCGAGTGAGCGTGACCGAGATCGAAAGGGCAGAAAAGGAGTTCGAGGTCTTCGACCATATCCCGGTGGGGGTATGCGTGGTCCGCAGGGACTTTGTGGTGCTCTTCTGGAACAGGTGCCTTGAGAACTGGACCGGGATAGCAAGGAGCAATATCGTAGGCGCAAAGATCGACGCTCATTTCTCCCATCTGAACAGCCCCAAATACTCCATGCGTTTGCGCGATATCTTCGACGGAGGCCCCCCGACGATTTTTTCTTCGCAGCTCCACGGGTGTGTGATTCCGGCGGCGCTGCGGGACGGACAGTTGCGTTCGCAGCATGTTACGGTCACTCCGGTCCGGGCTTTTGGGGGCGAGGATTTTTACGCGCTCTTTGCCGTTCAGGATGTCAGCGACCTTACCCGGCGCATTCATGACTATAAGAGCGTGTGTGATCAGGCGCTCAAGGAGATAGACGCCAGAAGACGGGTTGAGGAGGACCTGAGGGCGGCGAGGGGGGAACTGGAGCTGCGGGTGAAGGAGCGCACTTCAGAGCTTGTGGCCGCCAATAAAAGGCTCCAGGCAGAAATAGGAGAGCGGATTCAGGCCGAGGAGGCGCTGAGAGACAGCGAAGAGAGATACCGGTCTCTTTTCGAGGAATCGAGGGACGCCATCTATATTACCGGCAGAGACGGAAGTTTTGTCGATATGAACAAGGCCGCGCTGGAGCTTTTCGGTTATACGAGAGAGGAAATGGCGGGATTCGGGGTCGCACAATTGTATGCAGACCCGGCCGACAGGGAGCGGTTCAGAAACGAGATCGAGCAAAAAGGATCTGTGAGGGATTATGAAGTGAGATTCTGCCGGAAGGATGGAAGAATTATCGATTGTCTGCTTACTTCCACCCTCAGAAAGGCCCGTGACGGTAGCATCGTCGGCTACCAGGGCATTTTCCGGGACATCACAGAGAAGAGGAAGATGGAAGAGGAACTGCTGAAGGCGAGAAAACTCGAATCGGTCGGCCTTCTGGCCGGCGGCATTGCCCACGACTTCAATAACCTGTTGACGGTCATCCTCGGGAACATCTCTCTGATCAGGATGTACTCGGAGCCGGGAGAGGAGATTGACGAACGGCTTTATGAGGCGGAAAAGGCCACGATAGGGGCGAAGGACCTGGCAAGGCAGTTGCTGACTTTCTCTACTGGAGGCACGCCGATCAAGAAGGTGTCCGATATCGGACGTCTGATCAGGGACGCGGTCGGCAATGCAATAGTCGGTTCGTCTGTGGCCTGCGAAATCTCTATTCCTGATGACCTGTGGCGCGCTGAAATCGACGAGGGGCAGATACGGCAGGTCATGAACAACCTGACTGTGAATGCGTGTGAGGCGGTAGCAAATGGCGGGAAGGTCTATGTGGGTGCGGAGAATGTGACTGTCAGGCAGGAAGATGTTTTCCCGCTCAGCGTCGGAAGCTATATAAAGATTGTCTTCAGGGATGAAGGTCCGGGCATTGCGGAGGAACATCTCGGCAAGATATTCGACCCTTATTTTACGACGGGTGAGGGTGGCAGCGGGCTCGGGCTGGCCACCGCCTACTCCATTATAAAGAACCACAACGGCTTTATTACGGTGGAGTCGCATATAGGAGCCGGGACCACTTTCTATATATATCTTCCCGCGTGCGTAACGGAGCCGGGTTTAGAAAAAGAGGAGGAGAAGCCCATGGCCGGGCTGGGAAGGGTCCTGGTCATGGACGATGAGGAGATGGTGAGGGTCGTTGCGGGGAATGTATTGAATAAGATCGGTTATTCCGTCGAGTTTGCCGTAGACGGCGAGGAGGCTGTCAGGCGCTACGAAAAGGCGATGAATTCCGGTGCGCCGTTTGATGCCGTCCTGCTTGACCTTACTGTTCCAGGCGGCATGGGCGGGAGAGAGACGGTGCAGAGACTTATCGCAATGGACCCGAAGGTCAAGGCGCTTGTTATAAGCGGATATTCCAATGACTCCATCATGGCAAACCACAGAGAGTACGGTTTCAGGGGTGTTGTGGTGAAACCATACACGATCAAGGAAATCAGTGAAGCGCTCCGCTCGGTAATAGCTGAAGAAGCCTGATCTTAGTGAACTGGGCGGGAAGAAGAGGGAGAAGGAGATGTTTCACACTGCCGAACCGGACCACATCCTTGAAGGCAAAATCACAGATGTCTATTTCGACAGGACCATCAGGATCTTGAAGGCAAAGGGCATCAACCCGGTCGTCAAGGCCGAGTTCATTGCGAAGGCCCTGCCCGACGGATGGCCATGGGCGATATTCGCCGGTCTCGACGAGGCGCTGTATCTGATGAGGAGCCTCCCTGTAAAGGTCAGGGCTTTCAAAGAGGGAACATTCTTTTATCCTTTTGAGTCCGTGATGGAGGTGGAAGGGAGATATCAGGACTTCTGTGTATTCGAGACTGCGCTCCTCGGACTGATATGCCAGGCCTCCGGAGTTGCGACCAAGGCGGCCCGCTTCAAGAAACTGGCAGAAGGCAGACAGGTGATAAGCTTCGGCGCGCGAAGGATGCATCCAGCCCTTGCGCCCATGATAGAGAGAAACGCCTATATCGGCGGCTGTGACGGGGTCTCTGTTGTGAAATCCGGCGAGGTGATCGGGGAAGACCCTATGGGTACAATGCCCCACGCCCTCATTATCTGCATGGGTTCCACAGTTGAGGCGATCAGGGCCTATGACGAGGTGCTGGAGCCCAGGGCAAAAAGGGTCGCGCTTATCGATACGTTCCTTGATGAGAAATTTGAGTGTCTGAATGTGGCCGGGGCAATGGGGGAAAGGCTCTTTGCGGTGAGATTCGATACGCCGTCGTCGAGAAGGGGCGACTTTTACAGGATACTCGAAGAGTGCAGGTGGGAGCTCGATATGAGGGGACATTCGAACGTGAAGTTCTTTGTAAGCGGCGGCATTAAGGAAGAGGATGTCCCAAGACTAAATCCGCTTGTGCACGGTTACGGCATCGGCACGTCGATCAGCAATGCCCCTGTTGTGGACTATGCCATGGACATTATGGAAGTGGAGGGGAGGGCGGTTGCCAAGCGCGGAAAATGGTCAGGGACCAAGAGGGTGCTGAGATGTCCGCAGTGCGGTGGAAGGAAGATTATTCCTTACGACAGCGAGAAGCATGTCTGCGAGTGCGGTGGGGTTTTCGAGGACATACTCATTCCGGTTATGGACAACGGGAAGTATCTTGTGGACATGCCTTCGCACAAAGACATAAGAGAAGCTGTTTTAGCTGCGCTGGAAAGACATTCGCTTTAGCCTCCGTCACAGGCGCTCACCTGTCAGTCTACAAGTCATCGGCGGAGTTTTTAGACAGGTTCAGTGTCCCCAGTTTGCCTACTCTATCAATGGCATATTACGGCGGCCAGTAGATTATAGAGATAGGCGAAAAGGGGCTTGTCAGATCGAATTAAGCATTTTGTAATAATCTATTATTGTATGGATGGAGTTGAGCGTTAGTTTGAAGAGTATCCAGCTCAGGACGAGTATCACAATTGTAAGCGCGATCTTCCAGGCACGAGACGTATCTGGACGCCACCAGATCAGCGGCAACGCCAAAGGTCCAACGCAACAGAGCGCAAAGACAATGAAGGACTTCTTGAAATACCATCTGACATTCTCCTCTTTGCGTGGCGGACGCGCGGACGCATCGAGGAACTCGCCGCAGTGCTTGCACTTTATCGCGGCGTCCTGGATCTCTTCAGCACAATAAGGGCACTTCTTCATCACTCGTATCTCAGGGGCTCGACCGGGTTCAGTTTCGCGGCCTGCCAGGCCGGGTAGATGGTCGATAGAAAACTGATGATGATGGCGGACAGAGACACCGAGACGAAGTCCGAGAGATTCATCTTCACCGGGAGATGGCTCAGATAATAAATGTCCGGAGGGAGCTTTATGATCTGGTACGTGTTCAGGATATACGAGAGGACATATCCGCCGGTCAGTCCGATGACGGTCCCGAAGAGCCCTATTATAAAGCCCTGGAACATGAAGATCGCCATTATCCCCTTATTGGTCGAGCCCATTGTCTTGAGGATGGCGATCTCCCTCTGTTTTTCTATAACGTTCATGATGAGGGTGCTGACGATGTTGAAGGAGGCGACGAAGATGATCAATATCAGGATGATGAACATGGCGAACTTTTCGAGCTTGAGGGCTGAAAAGAGGTTCTTGTTCATCTGCATCCAGTCCCGCACGCGATAGGGATATCCGAGAAGACTCTGGATGTGCTCTCTGACCGAGCCGGCCTTGTATATGTCCGAAACCCTTACCTCGATCCCCGTGACGGAATCATTGAGTCCGAAGAACTCCTCGGCGGGCTTCAGACCCGTCATCACAAGATTCGAGTCATACTCGAACATGCCGACCTCGAATATGCCGACGACCCTGAAGGACTTCACCCTCGGGAGCATTCCGAGAGGCCCTATTTCGCCCGTGGGAGAAAGGATGCTTATCTTGTCATTCAGGAATACGCCGAGTCTGTTCGCGAGCTCCCTGCCGATGATGATCCCCGGCAATCCGTCTTTTGTGTTCAATGCTTCAAGGGTCCCCTCCTTCATATACTTCGCTATGTCGGTGGTCTTCGTCTCTCCCGACGGATCGATGCCCCGCAGGTAAACTCCCTGACCCTTGTTTCCAAAGGACACCATGACCTGACCGAGGACAAAGGGGGCCGCAGATACGACTTCCCTTTCGCTCCTGATCTTGTCTATCACTTCCCCGTAATTGTCAATGCCGCCCTTGTAGTCGAGGACGACTATGTGTGCATTCACTCCCAGTATCTTTCTCTGAAGGTCCAGCTGGAAACCGCTCATGACCGAAAGAACGACGAGGAGGGCCATCACGCCGAGCGCGACACCGCCTATGGATATCGCAGCGTTGAAGGATATGCCCTTATGCTTCTTCTTCGACTTCAGGTAGCGCAGGGCTATGAAAAGCTGGTAGGGAAGGTTCATTGAAGATTAAATCGATTCATGATACATGATTCACGATACACGGCACATGATCCGATGATTTTGTGTATGAGATCTCGCATCTTGCATCCTGCATCTTGCACCATATTGTTATTCCGGCTTCAACTGCGGAAAGAGTATGACGTCCCTTATGGAAGAAGCGCCTGTGAGCAGCATTATCAGCCTGTCTATGCCGATCCCTTCTCCGGCCGCAGGCGGCATCCCGTACTCGAGCGCCCGGATAAAGTCCTCGTCCATCCACATGGTCTCCTCATCTCCTTTTTCCTTTGCCTCGACCTGTCTTTGAAACCTCTCCTTCTGGTCCATGGGGTCGTTCAGCTCGGAGAATGCATTTGCGATCTCCCTGCCCATCACGAAGAGCTCGAACCTCTCAACGAGTGCCGGGTTCTGATGTTTTCTCTTTGCAAGAGGCGAAAGCTCAACGGGATAATCTATGATGAACGTAGGCTGTATCAAT
The DNA here is from genome assembly GCA_021790195.1 of Nitrospirota bacterium. Classification (GTDB taxonomy): domain Bacteria; phylum Nitrospirota; class Thermodesulfovibrionia; order Thermodesulfovibrionales; family UBA9159; genus JAJYIF01. Next base: position 11,718 of record JAJYIF010000010.1, on the reverse strand, counting down.
CCCGGCTCGACCTTCTCTTTGAAAATCTCGTCTAATATCTTTCCCAGAGAAGCGCCCGGTTCGGTCTCTATTCCGTTCGACCCGGCCCAAGCCTTCGCTTTCGCCGCGTCTCCCAATATGTCCGAAGGGACTCCGCTGTTTGAGAGGGCGTCGAGTATCGGTATTTTCGGCCAGGGCGGGGTGAAGTCTATTTCAACGTCTCCGAATGCGACCTTTAAAGAGCCGATGGCCTTCCGGGCTATGTAAGGGATGAGCTCTTCGGTAAAAGACATCAGGTAGTTATAGTCCTTGTATGCCATATAGAACTCCAGCATGGTGAACTCGGGATTATGCTTTGTGGAAATTCCTTCGTTCCTGAAGTTCTTGTTCAGCTCGTATACGCGTTCGTAGCCCCCTACCAGAAGCCTCTTGAGGTAAAGCTCAGGGGCTATCCTGAGATATAGGTCTATGTCGAGGGCGTTGTGATGCGTCATGAAAGGCCTTGCAGCCGCGCCGCCTGGTATCTGGTGCATCATGGGGGTCTCGACCTCGATGAATCCCTTGGACTCGAGGAAATCCCGGAGGGCCTTAATGATGGCGCTCCTCTTTTCGAAGGACCTCCGCACCTCTGGATTGACAATCAGATCGACGTATCTCTGACGATACCGTGTCTCTATGTCGCGCAGGCCGTGCCATTTTTCAGGCAAAGGCCTGAGTGATTTGGTAAGAAGCTTGAAATCCGCGACCTCCAGGGTGAGCTCGTTCGTCCTAGTCCTGAAGAGCTTGCCTCCGACACCCACAATATCACCGACGTCGAGCTTCTTGACGATCGAGTAGTTCTCTGCAAGGACGTCCTTTCTGAAATAGACCTGGATCCTGCCGGAGGAGTCCTGAACATGCGCAAAGGCCGCTTTTCCAAAGTCGCGCATCGCGACAATCCTTCCGGCAATGACGCAGTTGACGGCGTTCGCCTCGAGTTCCTCCTTTGGGGTCTCGCCGTATTGGGCCAGGATTTCCGCCGCCTTGTGGGTCGCCTCAAAAGGCCCGCCGAAGGGCTCTATTCCGGCCTTCTTCAACTCTTCGAGTTTCTTCAGGCGCTGTTCTATCTGCTCATTGAGTTCTTCCATGAGAGTACAAAAGTATAAAGGTTAATTTTCGGGTAAGTCAAGAAGCGGACACAGGGACACAGAAAGACTTTCTTGGTGTCCCGGCAGAATTTCTCTCAGTCTCTCATAGCGGCGCGACAGGCAATTCTTTCACCTTCCAGGCCGTTAAGCCTTCTGAATATATAAGGATGCTCGTGTATCCGGCGGCTCTTGCTTTCTCGGCCCATCTTCTGCTCGTTCCAGACTGATCAGAGTAAACCACAAGGAGCGCGCCCTTATCTCTCGGAAGAAGATTTGTGAGCGCCTCAAAAGCATTTTCCGGGATATTGATCGCACTGAAGATATGGACCTTAGCGTATTCCGCTTTTGGTCTTGCATCGATAACCGCAAGCAGTCTCTTACGCCCGCCTTCAAGCTCATACGCATTGTCCACTACCAGCGAATGGAGTCGCGCCGTATCGATCACTTCAAAGTCGGCCGCATATGAATTGGAAACGAGCTGCAAGCTATAGAGAAGAAATGCGCAGATGACGGCGGCTACGTTCAAAAAAGGCGTTCTTTGAGCTGACATAATAACCTCCTCTTTTCATATGGTTGAAGCCCTTTTGGCATATGAGTGGGTCCCGGGCGATATTTGTGACAGCTCAAAGGAGATTTTCCCAGTAATCCCTTTGGGGGAGGACAAGTTCTGACTTCTTGTAGAAACTGACGCGGCTGATTATTTTGTCGACCTTCTCGTATTCTTTGGCGAGATTTACTTCCCGGACATGCTTTCTTATTCTGCAGCGGCAAGACGCCTTTGGGTTATAGATGATGCAGTTGTCCCTGAGAAATGAATTGATCCTCTTCCGGCTTCTCGATGTCATCTGCCGGACCGCAGCCTCCTCTTTATCTAGGATACCGGCTATCTCTTCGTATTCCAGTTCCACGACGTCTCTGAAGATGTGCGCCAGACGGGTCTCGTTGTCCACGCAGTGGAGCATGGCGGTGACGCATTTGTCGCACATCTGTTTGACCCATATCGTTTTATCGAGGTCGGTGTTGTCCGGCGGATCGATGTCTCCCGTCTTGAAATAGTCCCTGACGAAACGCATGGAATAAGTCTTCTCGTTGACTGCGTAGTCCGCAGCGACGCGTCGTGCGATCGTATAAATCCATGTGGAGATCTTTGATTCACCGCGAAAGGAAGGGAAGCTTTTTACGAGTTCGACCCAGACCTGCTGCGCGGCGTCCCGCGCGAGGTCTTCGTCCATTATCATTCTGCGGCAAACGGAAGAGACAAGCTTCCCATAATGTTCGGCGATATCGTCAAGTGATATATTGCGGCTTGTATCCGCTTGCGGGTCCATAAGCTTTCTGACTATAGCATAACCGGGGGAAAAGAGCGCAAGTATGCATTGCCGTGGCCGGGAATGTCTATAGCCGGACGCTCACTATCCGCTTGCCGGCTGCTAAAGCCTTCTCCTGAAGATGACCGAAAAACGTTCCTTGATTTTTTCAAGGGAAGACCTTTGTGTCCAGTCATCTAACTTTATCTCCTCGGAGTTTTTAAGGTCTTCCTCGAACACGCCGCTCATCTCCGCGGCGAACTCCTCATCCAGTATCCCCACATTGCCTTCGTCATTCCACCTGAGCGACTGGAAGTCGAGGTTTGCGGAGCCGACGATGCTCCAGCAGCCGTCGAAGACATAGCTCTTGGCGTGCAGCATGATGCCCTGGTAGTTGAATATCCTCACTCCCCTTCTCAGAAGCCGCGTAAAAAAGGCCCTCCCTGCATATTGGGCCACAGGCACGTCACTCCTTCCCGGCAGCAGCAGTCGGACATCTACTCCCTTGTTCACAGCTTCTTCCAGGGAGTCGATCATCCTCCTGCTCGGAGTGAAATATGCGGTTGTAAGAAAGATGCTCTTGCGCGCATTATGTATGCTGTAGTAGAGCAGCTTGCGCATCTTTCTTCTCCCCTTTGCGGACGAGGCGAAGATGGGCATCACGGGCAACGAGCTTTTCGGCGACAGTCTGCCGGGGAGCGCCGTGGTGGAACCAGGCAGCGGCTCTCCGCCCCAGGTCCGCCAGGCTTGTCTGAAGGCGGCGTAGAGCTCAGAAACGATTGGGCCTTCGAGTATGATGCCGGTGTCTCTCCATACGCCTTTTGATCTCAAGTGAAAACCGCGATACTCATTGGCAATGTTCAGCCCCCCGGTGAATGCCATGATTCCGTCTATGATGATCAGCTTCCTGTGGTCCCTGTGGGGATAATTGAGGGGGGAGGTCCATTTAAAGGGCCTCGACGCCCTGATTATTATGCCCGCGTGTCGGAGGTCGCGCCAGAATGAGCGCGGGGTCCCGAAAGAGCCGAAGTGGTCGTATATGATAAAGACCCTTACCCCCTCTTTCGCCTTCTTCTTGATTATCCCGGCAAGCTCCGATCCGGTCTCGTCATTGCGGAAGATGTAGAACTGAAGGCATACGAAGCTCTCTGCCTCCCTAACGCGATCAAAGATCGCATCAAAAGATTCGCGTCCCTTATACAGAAGCTCCACCCTGTTTCCATCCGTAAAATTGCATCCGGATATCTTTTCGATAGGAGCTTTTTCGAAGGCCGGTTCCATACTAAATAATTGCCTAATCCGGCGATCTTGTCAATTGGAGGACCGTTGCAATATTGAGATGGTTGATGCGGCAGGCGAAGCAATCTCCTTTCAGGAGAAATGTTCCAGAGATGGCTTCGCCGTCGTTTCCGTTATGGCGGTCAGCGACCGCCATAACGGAAACAAGAGAGGACTACTTGAAGGTCTTCAGTATATATTTGGCTATCTTCAGGGCTTCTTTGTAAGGGATCGTCTTCTCGTCGAATTTTGTCATACCGGGCCCCGGGTTCCTCATTTTATTAACGATGTCCTGCGGTTTCTTAATGTTGTTCGCTTCGCGGTCCTTCTTGTGGAGCGTCTTTTGCGGGTTGATTATATTGCCTCCGTCCGGATGACAGGGTGAACAATTCTGTTTGAACAATGCGGCGCCCGACCGCGTTCCAGCTTTCTTAGCAAACCCCTGAACTGCGACTGCAAATAGTGCAAAGACAATCAAGACAACAACCAGACCTGCTCTTTTCATATCCTCTTCTCCTTTTCTCTTAATTCCCTGTTCCATAATTTGCAACAAGGTAGTCGATTATTTTTTTTGCGTCCTCTTCGTTTATCGGCGCTCCCATAACCTTTATCATCTTGTTCACGGTAGCCGTCCACTGCGCGCGCGGGACCCTGGGTTGGGTGGTTATGTAATCGAGGCTGTGGCAGACGTTGCACAGGATTTCGGTCCTGTCTTTTCCTCCCCCCGCTTTCAATTCGACCCTGAGCTCGGGAAGCACAATGGTGTGCAGAGACTCTTCAGGCGCAGCATAGGCAAAGCCTGCGGCTGCCAATATAAAGACCGTCATCAATATTATTGTTGTTTTCATGTTTGCCCCTATTCGACCACCACTTCGATCTTCTGGACCTTGTTCCAGAGATAGCCCGCGGGGTTCCACAGGCCCTCAAAAGGCTGTGACTCTCCGATGCTGTTTGTCGCCTTTGCCATTAGTGTATACTTCCCTGCCTTCGGCTTCCAGGGATAGAACCACTGGACCCAGGAATACCTTCCCTTGTCCGGCCCGAGGAGCGCTTCTCCCCAGGACTTCCCACCGTCGATAGAGACGACAACCTCCTTTATGCTGTATCCTCCGGAGAAGGCGACCCCCATGATCTGATAAAGCCCGTTTGCCTTAATGCGCTTCCCATTGGACGGCTCGACAATGAGGGACCTGGTAGTCATCCTGTTGATCGGGACCGTTTTACCCGGGACGCTGCCCGGCGCAACACACCCGCAAGGCGTATCCGGTATCCTGTAAGCGCTCTTCACCCAGAACCCCTGAAACTGCCTGGGCAACACTGTGATCTGAGACAGGGACTTGACCCAATATGTCGCGTACCATCCCGGGACGACGAGCCTTGCAGGAAAACCGTTGAGCATGGGGAGGTAGGATGCATTCATCTCATACGCGACAATAATGTCGTCCTCCAGCGCCTTGTCGAGGGGGAGGCTTTTAACGAGGTCGGGCACCGAGGGCAGGGGCGGGCTGTCGAGACCGTCAAAGGACACATCCACCGAGCCGGGCTTGACACCGGCCTTGTCGAGTATGTCCTTGAGGCGCGCGCCCGACCAGGTGACATTTGCCATGGCACCGTTCCCCCATTGTCCGCCCAGGACCCTCGGTTCAAAGAAGCTCCTTCCGTTTCCAGAACACTGAATGACCGCCGTATAAGAAACTTTCTCGAAACTCTTCAGGTCTTCCATGGAAAGCTGCAGCTCTCTCTCCGTGTTGCCGCCGACTTTCAACCGCCACGTTCTCAGGTCCACGGAGGTGGGTATCCGGGAGAGGTGCCACCTCACGAAGACGGCGTCGTTCGGCGTGATGAGCTGCTTGAAGAAACTCAGCGGGGTTTCGAGCTGGGGCGGCCTGGAAGTGAGAAGGATCAAATCAGTCTTTTCCGGGAATTTAGCCATCCTCTTTTCTTCCCCAAATAGAGAGGCCGGAATCCCTCCCAGCGCGGCGGCCGCCGTGAGCGTCCCCGCAGTCTTCAGAAAATCTCTTCTGTTTACTTTTTTCTGAAGCATGAGGTTCTCCTTTCCCGCATAATCAATTCATATCACGAAAAACAGCGATCTGCAAGTCCCGGGCAGATTTGGCTGATCCACAGTTTTGTTTGCTTTTGGTCGTCCTCCTGGGTTAGAGTTTTCTTATGGTAAGAATCATCACACAGGTCCTCATCGGCCTGATGCTTCTATTCGGCAGTCTTAACCTTGCCTGCCGGGTCTTGAAATACCTGCAGATGAAAAATATACCTAAGGCCTTGTACTTCCTGTTGATCTGCGCCGGCGCTCTCTTCTTTGCGGTACTTGCGTTTTACTACGCTTATTCCGGCCTGACCGAGTTGAGGAGACCGGGATAAAATCTTCAGGTGCCTTGTCGCTCTCGGGCCCCGATTCATTGACAAAGGCATGTAATAAGAAATATAATTTGATCAATAAACTACAGGAGGTTCTTATGGCAGAAGGGATTGTTGATGTGACCACGTCGACATGGGATAAAGAGATCACGCAGAGTAAGGGACTTGCGATGGTGGACTTCTGGGCCGTATGGTGCGGTCCGTGCAGGATGATAGCGCCCTCGGTCGAGGAATTGGCAAAAGAATATACCGGAAAGGTAAAGGTCGCAAAACTCAATACAGACGAAAATCCCGATATAGCAAGCCGCTTCAAGATAATGGGTATCCCTACCATAATCTTTTTTAAGGATGGTCAGAAAGTCGACCAGATCGTGGGCGCAGTCCCAAAGCCGCAGTTGAAGGCAAAGATAGATTCCCTCCTTGCCTCCTGATCAGGGAGATTCCGTCTTAATACTATGCTGAGTTCGGAAAGATCGATGATGAACGTCGCCCGTTTCAAGATGCTCGTTTCAGTAGTTTGCGCGTTGGTGCTGCTTCTTGCAGTTGTTTCCTGCAAGGGCCGTCAGAAGGCGGTCGTCGGGGAAGGTCAGGCGCCCGACTTCACCCTATCGGACATTAACGGCGGTAAGGTGACCCTCGCGGATTTCAGGGGGAAGGTCGTCGTTGTGGAATTTTGGGCCACATGGTGTCCGCCGTGCCGGGAATCGGTGCCGGAGATGAAAAGCCTTTATGAAAAATTCAAGGGTAAGGACTTTGAATTGCTCGGCATATCGCTGGACCAGGGCGGCAGCGCCTTGTCCGATGTGACGTCTTTTGCCAGGGAACAGGGGATCGGTTATCCTGTGCTGATGGACGACGACAAGACAAGCGCCGCTTTCGGCGTGACGAACATACCTGCTGTATTTGTCGTCGACAAGCAAGGCAAGATCGCCAGGAAGTACGTGGGTCTTATGCCCGGACTTTCCGAAAGCCTTTCGAAAGAGATTGAGGGGCTTCTCTGATGCTTGAGGCGCTTAGCGAGAAACTCGAATCAGTATTCAAGAAACTGAGGGGCAGAGGCATTCTTAAGGAAGAGGACATCGATGCGGCTCTTAAGGAAGTGCGCATTGCCCTCCTGGAAGCCGATGTAAATTTTAAGGTAGTGAAGGACTTTGTTCAGAGCGTCCGGGCAAAGGCGGTGGGCAAGGAGGTGCTTGAAAGCCTCACTCCGGGTCAGCAGGTGGTGAAGATTGTGCACGACGAGCTTTGCGGATTGCTCGGAGGCGCAAGCGCAAAAATCCACCTGGCGCCGAATCCCCCCACGATAATCATGATGGTCGGTCTTCACGGATCCGGAAAGACCACGACCTCCGCAAAGCTTGCGAGACTTTTCAAGAAAGAGGGCAGGCGGCCGATGCTTGTGGCCGCGGACCTTCAGCGCCCTGCCGCGGTCGAGCAACTGAAGACCCTGGGCAGGCAGATAGACGTGCCGGTTTTCTATATGGACGGAGCCAGGGACCCCGTGTCCCTTTGCGATGAGGCGGTAAGGAAGGCGAAGACCGAGGCTCGCGACGTGATGATCCTCGATACGGCAGGCAGACTGCATATAGACGAAAGTCTTATGAAGGAGCTTGGGGAGATCAGGGCGAAGGTGAGTCCGAAAGAGGTCCTGTTTGTCGCCGACGCCATGACAGGGCAGGATGCGGTCAACATAGCCAAGAAGTTTAATGAGGACATCGGCATAGACGGGATCATACTGACGAAGATGGACGGTGACGCGAGGGGCGGAGCGGCCCTGTCCATAAGGTCCGTTACCGGAAGACCGATCAAGTTTATCGGGACCGGCGAAAAGATCGAGATGATCGAGGCCTTTCATCCCGACAGGGTCGCCTCGAGGATCCTCGGCATGGGCGATGTGCTGACCCTCATAGAGCAGGCGCAGGAGGCGTACGACAGGAAGGAAGCGGAGAAACTTCAGGAAAAGATCCTCGGGGAGTCCTTTACCTTTGAGGACCTCAGGGACCAGCTCAAGAAGGTCCGCAGTATGGGACCGATAGAGAATCTCCTCGGGATGATACCGGGCATGGGCAAGATCAAGAACGTGTCCGTGGATGAGCGGGAATTTGTGAAGATCGAGGCGATAATCAATTCCATGACGCCCGGGGAGCGAAGGAACCACCATATCATAAACGGCAGCAGGAGAAGACGGATCGCCCAGGGGAGCGGCACAACGGTCACGGACGTCAACCGCGTGATGAAACAGTATGTCGAGATGAAGAAGATGCTCAAGATGTTCAAGGGCAAGAAAGGCATGCGCTTGCCTAAGTTCCTGCCGTTTTAGTCCTTTACTTTAGCGCCGAAATATATTAAAATTCCAATACAAAAGAAATTTCAGGAGGTGAGTCTTTGGTTAAGATCAGACTGACAAGGTTGGGAGCCCACAAGAAGCCTTTCTATCGCCTTGTGGTAACCGATTCAAGGGCGAGAAGGGACGGGCCTTTTATAGAGATCCTCGGAACATATAATCCACAGAAAGGCGCATCCGAAACGAAGATCAATTCCGATAGGGCCAAGTATTGGCTGCAGAATGGCGCGCAACCCACAGTTATTGCGAAAAAGCTTTTGCAGAGGGCCGGGGTGTAGCGGTCTATAATTCCGACGGAGGTGGCTGAAGATGAAAGATTTGGTTGAGGCGATGGCGAGAGCTCTTGTTGACAGTCCGGAAGAAGTGAGCGTCAAAGAGGTGGAAGGCGAAAAGACCACGGTTTTCGAATTAAGAGTGGCTAACACCGATCTCGGAAAAGTGATAGGAAAGCAGGGAAAGACCGCGCGTGCAATGAGGACCATTCTCGGGGCTGCGGGCACAAAGATCGGCAAGCGCTGTGTGCTTGAGATCCTCGAGTAATTTATCATAACCGTTTGGAGTTTGGGCTGAGAGGTCCCGACTCCAAACGCGGCATATATCAAACAAGCCATTGTTCAGTTCTCCAGGGGGAGTCGTTCCCGTCTTTATGATACTATAGGGCATTGAAGATGTTCCCGCAGAGAATCAGCCGATGAAGTTCGATATAATAACCATATTCCCAGCAATCTTCGACGCGTATTTGTCCGAGAGCATTCTGAAAAGGGCGATCCAAAAGGGGATCTTTGAGGCAAAGGTCCACAATCTCAGGGATTTTACGAAGGACAGACATAAGACGGTGGATGATTCTCCGTATGGAGGCGGTCCGGGCATGGTGATGAAGGCGGCGCCTTTTTTTGACGCCGTGAGGGCGATAAAATCGGATGGCGCTGACACGCTCACTATAATGCTCAGCCCGCAGGGAAAGCGCTTCGACCAGAACACCGCGCTTCGGCTGTCAAAAGAACAAAGAAGACTCCTGTTTCTGTGCGGCAGGTACGAGGCTATCGACGAGCGTGTCAGGGACGCCCTCGTAGACGAAGAAATCTCCATAGGCGATTACGTTTTGACTGGCGGAGAGCTGCCGTGTTTGGTTATAATAGACGGCATTGTCAGACTCCTTCCTGGAGCGCTTGGCGACGAGGGCTCGGCAAGGGAAGAGTCTTTTTCATGGGGCCTGCTGGACTATCCTCACTTTACAAGACCCCCGGAGTTCGAGGGGCTTAAGGTCCCGGAGGTCCTCCTTTCCGGAAACCACAGGGAGATATCCCGGTGGAGAAGGAAGGAGGCGCTGAGGAGAACGCTTCACAGGAGACCGGATCTCCTGGAGAGGTCGCCGCTTAGTGACGAAGATCGAAGATTATTAGCGAAAATCAAGGAGGAAGAGAGATGAATTTGATCAATGCAGTAGAGGAAGGATACAAGAAAGAGGTGCCCGCCTTTCGCGTGGGGGACACGGTCAAGGTCTTTGTCAAAGTTGTCGAGGGCGACAAGGAAAGGATCCAGCCCTTCGAAGGCGTTGTGATCGCGAGGTGCGGCAGCAGCATAAGAGGGACCTTTATGGTAAGGAAGATCTCTTACGGCATCGGCGTTGAAAGGATATTCCCTCTTCATTCCCCGGCGCTCGACAGGATAGAGGTGCTCAAGAAAGGCGCTGTGAGAAGGGGCAAGCTTTACTATCTGAGAGGCAAGAAGGGCAAGGCGGCGAGGATAAAGGAAAGAGAGAGGGTGTTGGCGGAGCAGCCGAAAGAAGCATAGACAGATGGACATCTACCGGCAGGATGAATCCTTCAGACGCAGGGGATTTCAGCGCATTGCCGGTATCGATGAGGCGGGAAGAGGACCTCTCGCCGGACCTGTCGTTGCCGCCGCTGCTGTCCTGCCTTCCATGAAGAAGATAGAGGGACTGAGGGACTCGAAGACAGTTCCGGAGAAGGAAAGAGAGTCGCTTTTCCGAGAACTCCTCTGTTGTGCTACGGACATAGGCGTCGGGATTGTGGAGTCGGAGACCATTGACAGGATCAATATCCTCAGGGCCACTAAGCTTGCCATGGAAATCGCAGTGAAAGACCTTTCATCGAGACCTGATCTCCTGCTTATCGACGCCGTTAAATTGCCGCAGCTCGACATCGAGCAGGTCTCGTGGACAAAGGGCGAATCTAGGAGCGCCTCTATTGCCGCGGCCTCGATCATAGCAAAAGTCGTCAGAGACGGCATCATGCGCGACCTTGACGTGAAATATCCGGAATACGGTTTTGCAAAACACAAGGGATATTCCACAAGGGAGCATGTCGAGAAGATTCTTCTTCACGGGCCATGCCCCATTCACAGGAGAAGTTTCGAAAAGGTATTGACCATGGAGCTGCCGTTGTGACTTGTTGGATAGAGAGTAGATATGATAGATAAGGAACGCATAGACGAGGCACTCGAGCTCCTGTGGATGCTGCAGGAGGAAGGCCGTTCGGAGCTGGAGCGTTTCAGGTTGAGCTCCGACGACCCGGATGTAGACGAGCTGCTGACCGCATTAAAGGAGGAGTTTCTCGTTGTCACTGAAGGGAAGATTATCCATCTTTCGGAAAAAGGGACTCTTCTTGGGAGAGGACTGATCCGGCGTCACCGTCTGGCCGAAAGGCTCTTTATGGATGTCTTTGAGATGAAGGACGAGGCGGTGGAAGCCGACGCCTGCCGGATGGAGCATATATTGAGCGAGGAATTGACGGACAGCGTCTGCACATTTCTTGGACATCCCCCGACATGCCCGCACGGCAAGCCCATTCCAAAAGGAGAATGCTGCAAGAAGTATAAACTCGAGGTGCAGCCGGTAGTCACCCGGCTTTCGGACTTTGAGGTCGGCTCAAGGGCGAGGATAGTCTTTATCATCCCCTCCGAAGCGGCGAGGCTCGGGAGGCTCAGCTCGATCGGGATAGCTCCAGGCAGCACAATAAGACTCCTGCAGAAGATGCCTTCATGCGTCATTCAGATCGACGAGACGACCATAGCCATCGACCCCGCTATCGCCAAAGAGATACTCGTCAAGAAAGTCGCCTGAAGCTCTGGAAACATCCGACACTTTGTTGTTAAGGATGGACGCATATCGGGTCCAGATATCATAAGGGACCATGATCATTGTTTTCCCCTCCGCCGGACTAATATTATATTAACAGTCTCAAAATAATATTTACAGACTTTTGGCTTTCGTCCGTCATGCCCGAGGTCCTTAGTCGAGCATCCATGCTTCTCAACCTGGATTCCCGCCTTCGCGGGAATGACG
>JAJYIF010000036.1 GCA_021790195.1 Nitrospirota bacterium | reverse complement strand
CGATCAACATTACCGCCACGGGCACAATCACATTGCAGAGTGCATTGCCAACAATCTCTCAGGACCTTACTATTAACGGCCCCGGCGCCTCGAGTCTGATGATTGACGGAGCAGGCAGCTATCAGGTGTTTAATATTGCTTCCGGGACGGTGAGCATTTCCGGACTCACTATCAGTAATGGCAGTGCCGAGGTCGGCGGCGGGATCTACAATAGTGGGTCGCTGACCCTGACCAACTGTACGATCTCCGGCAATTTGGCAAGCGGCGATTTCATCGGCGGCGGTGGAATCTTTAATGGTGGGTCGCTGACCGTGACCAACTGCACGATCTCCGGCAATTCAGTAAGCGCATACTATGGCATCGGCGGTGGAATCCTTAATTATAGCGGAACCCTGACCGTGACAAACAGCACGATCTCCGGCAATTCAGTAAGCGCATACATTGGCAACGGCGGTGGAATCCTTAATTATGGCGGAACCCTGACCGTGACCAACTGTACGATCTTCGGCAATTCAGTAAGCGGCGAATACGCCGCCTCGGGCGGCGGGATTTATAATTATAACGGGACGTTTACGGTGACCAACAGCATTCTCTCAGCCAACAATACAGGAGGGAACTGTGACGGAAGTATTACAGATGGAGGATATAATATAGACGACGGCACGACGTGCAATTTCAGCAATTCGAATAATTCAATGCCAAGTACAGACCCGCTGCTTGATACCGGGCTAAAGAACAACGGCGGACCGACACAGACTATAGCTTTGCTGACCGGCAGTCCTGCGATAGACGCAATCCCGCAAGGCACAAACGGCTGCGGCACAAGCATCGCAACAGACCAGCGGGGCGTAAATCGTCCGCAAGGGACGGGGTGCGATATCGGCGCATATGAAGTCATTCAGCCGGTAACCGTTGCATCGGCCACCGGCAAGGGGAATATAACACTTACGCCGATGGCCGGCTGCTGGCTTACGGATGTGCAGGCAGTGGATACGCCGGACGATCCGGGCTTTAGCCATCCTTACGGCCTTGTAAAGTTCGATCTGCATTGTTTTTCTTTTGGAGTATCCAACGACGTGGCAATCACCTTCCCGGGCGATATTAGCGGCATGACGTACCGCAAATATGGACCGACACCGCCGGACTTTAATAACCCACAGTGGTACACGTTCACTAATGTGGCGATATCAGGCAACACGGCAACGCTGCACCTTCAGGACGGGGCGTTGGGAGACGACACTGCAGTGGACGGCGTGATCGTTGACCAGGGAGGACCCGGACAGCAGGCAACATCCGTCCCAACCATGAACGAATGGGGAATGATCATATTCATTATATTGGCGGGCCTCGGGGCTGTATATTATCTCAGGAGACAGGGAAAAGCCTAATAGTAAAACAAACCTACTGATGCAACCCGAAGGGGCGAGGACTATTCCTCGCCCCTTTTTGTTTAGATATGTATCCTTGCATAATAAAAGCGTCATTGCGAGGAGAGGAGCGACGCTCAGCTGTATTTCTCTATAATAGGTTTCACTCTTGAGTGACGGCCGGTCACGTCCCATAATCGGCGGATTCTTAATTCAGCTGCTACTGTCTTTTGCTAATCACCTGCATAGCCAACGGGATTGTGCTGATCGCTCCGGCGAGGAGCAGCGTTCCTTGTCCTAGGTGGTGGATTCTTGACTATCTCAGCTTGCCCTGAGGGCGTCCACGATGTTCATGCGGGCGGCACGCAGCGCGGGAAGCAGCCCCCCGACAAAGCCCATGATTAGCGAGAAGGACAGGGACTTCCACGCTATGTCGAAGGTAAGAATAAAGCTGAAGGCGAGCTCGGCAAAGGTCTGCCAGTTCATGGTCGAGATGGTTATGAGCTGGAGGAAAGACGCAAAGAAGAGTCCCGCAAGGCCGCCGATGAGACCGAGGAAAAGGGATTCGGCGACAAAGGCTATGAGGATGTCCTTTTTCTGAAAACCGAGTGCGCGGAGAGTGCCGATCTCTGTCACCCGCTGCGCCACGGCAGCATACATGGTGATCATGGCCCCTATGACGGCGCCGAGGGAGAATACAACGGTCAGAGTAATGCCGAGGATCCGCAGGAACTTCGCCATCATCTCGGACTGCTCCCGGTAATATACCTTCTCCCTTTTCACCTCTACCGTGAGACGCGGATCGTTCTCCATGCGCTCCCTGAACTTCCCGAACTCCGAGGGGTCGCGCAACTTCAGAAGGACCGAGGAATAGACGGGCCTCCGGAAGGCCTGCATCAATTGGTCCACATCTCCCCATATCTCGGAACTGAAACCGCTGTTGCCCGCATCGAACACTCCAACTACGGTCCAGTTCCTCATGCCGAAGCGGAGGGTCTCGCCTATGCCTCCTCCCTGAAAGCGCTCGGCAATGCTCTTTCCGGCAACCACCTCCGCAGACCCCGGTCTCGGCATCCGGCCGTCGATCAATCTCACCTGGGGTCTCAGAGCAAGCGAAGCAGGAGATATGCCGCGGATCACTACGTTCGAGGGCTTGTTGCTTCCCCTCTTCGGAAGATTTATCAAGACCACGAGCTCCCTGGCAAAAAGGGGCTCTCCATCTGCGCCCGTGGCGATTTCCGGCTGGCTTTCGATAATGGACGCCTGCTGGCGGTCCACCGCGCTCTGCACCTCGGAGGTCGCCGACTTCCGTATGACTATGGCATTGTCATAAGAGCCGGTATCGACCAGCGTCTTCTGGAGCCCTTCAGCGAGCATGAGCGTGGCAGCAAAGACAAAGACCACGAGGGCCATGCCCGAGGCGGTAAGGATCGTAGTCAGCCGCCTGGTCCAGAGATTGCTGAAGCTGTATGAATAAGGTATGCCCACTATCCTATTCTCCGGAGTCCCTCAGCCACCGTAATCGTTGTGGCACGCCATGCCGGGAAGATTGCGGCCACGGTCCCCACAATCAGGGCCGCCAGCAGGTCGAGGTAAACAGTGAGGGGCGACACAGTGAACGAAGGGAAGAATTGAATTAGCTCAACCTCAATCCAGTGCGCCCCCGGAAAGGTGAGAAGAATGCCGAGGACCCCTCCGATCATTGAAATGACGACGGACTCGCCGAATATGATCCCGGCGATACGTCCCGCGCCGAAACCGAGGGTCTTCAGCGTGGCATACTCCGTTGTCCTTTCCCTCGCAGTCATGGCCATTGTATTGGCAGCCACAACCATTATGATGACGATGACCACGTATGACACGATCTGGATCGCGACCACAATCGCCTCTGTCATCGCAATAAATCCGAGGTTGAAGGCCCTCTCTGTCTCTGTCATGGTCTCGGCAAGCGAATTCTTGAACATCCTGTCCACGTCCACAGCGACTTGCGCGGCAAGATCCGGATTGGTCACGCCGATCATGTAGAACCCGACCTGGTCGGCCCTCAGCGGCGAGGTCTTTCTGAGTTGCTCGTTGAGATAATCCCAGTGAAACATCAAGGCGCGCTCCTCGGTGCTCTTTTCCGCTCCGTGATATATGCCCCTCAGCACAAACTCCCACTGGCCGGGGAATATCGTTCCCCTGATGGTTATCACATCCCCGATCTTCCAGCCATACCGGTCAGCGAGCTTCTGACCCACGATGCACGCCCGCCTGTCGCGGATAAAGGCCGCCTTCTGGGCCGGAGGAAGGACAAACTCGGGATAAAGTTCGAGATAGCTTTTCGGCTCGACCGCGTAGTTGGCGAAAAAGTGCTTTTCATCGATATATATCCCGCCGAACCAGCTGCCGTATGATACGTCCTTCACACCGGGCACCTGTTTGATCCTGTCTTTGTAAGAGAGCGGAAGCGGGAAGACAAGGGAGATCGCATTCCGCGTAACAAGCCGGACGGCCGAAGAGCGTTCAGCGCCGACATACCAAAGCTCCACGAGGCTCCGCAGAAGACCGAAGGCGATGACCGCTATGGCGATCCCGGTTATCGTAAGAGTTGTGCGGAGCTTGTGGCGGAAGGCGTTCCGTAAAAGTATCTTAAGGAAGAACATTGTTCAGGACGCCTTTTTCGAGGTTCCTCACGACGTGGGCCTTTTCCGCGGCGCGCGGATCGTGTGTGACCATGATAATCGTCTTGCCCATCTCGTGAACGAGACGCTCCATGAGCTCAAGGATCTCCCTTGCCGAGGCCTTGTCGAGGTCGCCGGTAGGCTCGTCGGCCACGATGATGGTCGGGTCCGGCACGATGGCGCGCGCTATCGCGACCCGCTGCTGCTGGCCTCCCGACAGCTGGGCCGGGTAGTGGTCCATCCTGTCAGTCAGATTGACCACCTGAAGCGCGGTCTCCACATGCTCTTTCCTTTCCCTTTTCGAGAGGGAAGTCAGTAGCAGCGGGAGCTCAATGTTTTCGAAGGCCGTCAGGACCGGTATCAGGTTGTAGAATTGGAAGATGAAACCCACGTTTGATGCCCGCCATAGGGCAAGCTCTGCTTCTCCGAGGGCGGAAATGTCGAGGCCGCCTATCCTGATGACGCCGGAGTCCGGCTTGTCAAGTCCGGCGATGAGATTGAGGAGGGTGCTCTTTCCCGAGCCCGAGGGCCCCATCAATGCGAGGAATTCTCCTTCGTCGATGTCGAAGGTGATGTTGCTGAGAACGGGTATGATCTGGCTGCCCCTGCGGTAGGACTTATTCAGGTCCTTTATTACTACGATTGGAGGCCTGAGTTTTTCCATCTACTTTTCGGCTACCTTGATCTTCACCCCGTTCCTCAATTTGTCGAGGGGCCTCACCGCCACTTTATCCCCTGCTTTAAGCCCTTCGATCACTTCCCTCATATCGCCTATCTCTGCCCCGAGTTTTACCGGGGTTTCAATCGCTCTGTTGTCCTTGATGAGAAACACCGTTGTCTTTCCGTTGCGGGTGATTACAGATGAGCGGCCCACCGCCGTCCTCGGCTTCCTCTCCTCGGGAGTCGTCTCCCTTTGGAGGAAGGCGACCCTTGCGCTCATCTCCGGGAGTATCCTGCTGTCAAGATAATCGAACTTCACCTTCACAAGCACTGTTGCCTTGGAGCGGTCGGCCGTCGGCACGACCATATGGACGACGCCGGGGAAACGCGTCTCTGGCAGGGCATCGAGCTCTATCTCGCAGGGCTGCCCCTTCCTGACATTCTCGATATTCGACTCGGACACGTCCACCTCCACCTGCAGCGAGTTCATATCGGCAATAGTGACTACAGAGGCCTTTGCATTTGCAGCCGCGCCGAGCGGCGTGACGATGTCTCCCACATCCGCATCTTTAGTCAGCACCACCGCATCGAACGGCGCTCGTATGAGGGTATACTCCAGTTGGACATCGGCGTTTTTGAGGGCCGCGGCGCTTGCCTTGATCGAGGACTCGGCCGCCGCGAAACCGGCGACCGCCTTTTTGTAGCGGGCCTCCGCGTCATCAAATTCGGCCCTGGCGATATACCCTTTGCCCGAAAGCTCCTTGTCCCGGTCGAACAGGAGTTTCGAGTCCGTAAGCTCGGCCCTGGCCTGGTCGAGATTGGAACGGGCAACATTGAGGTTGGCCGCGGCCTGATCTCTTGCGGCCTTGACGTCTTCTCCTTCCAGGCGCGCGATCACCTGGCCCTTCTTCACGCGGTCGCCCTCCTCGACAGAAAGGGACACAAGCCGGCTGGTGATTTTGGACGCGACGGCAGCCTTTCTCTGGGCCACGACGTAGCCGCTTGCATAAAGAAGCGTGAATGCCTGCGAGGGGTATACCTGGGAAACGGTCGCGACCTCCACTTGGACCGCGGGCGCAAAGACGCCCGCTAAGAAGAGCACACCCAGGACGATAATGAGGAAGGCGGCGATTGCCAACCGCAGGAGTTTCCTTCGTTTGCGCGGGCGCGCAATCGCCTCGGACTTGTCTATTTTTAGTTTTGAAATATCTTCATTAGCCATGTGCGCTTTTAAGAGAAATCCACGTCAAAATTATCATTCATTATAGCAGATTGTTTATTCTGCCCCTTAATAACCGTCTCATTCAATATTCCTTCCTTAGAGATGGTATTTTCGGTCTTTCTTTGCGCTCTCTGGACTTTGGGTGAGAGGGCCCCCGGGCAGCCGACATGGAAGAAGATTCTGCAATTCTTTTATTATAAATAAGAAACCCGGATTTCAGGAGACCATTTCATGACAGAAAAAGACATTGCCTCCTTTAAGGCATGGTTCAAAAATTATGTCGGGTCTTTCCGTTTCCCAGACGAAAAAGACCGGAAGAACATAGCTCTGAAGGAAGAGCATACATATAATGTTTGCCGCAACATCGTCCTTATCGCAAAGGGTTCATCGCTGACCGGAGCCAAACTGCTGTTGGCCGAATCGATCGGACTCTTTCACGATGTGGGCAGGTTCGAGCAATACAGGAAATACAGGACGTTCAGGGACAGTGTGTCTGTAAATCACGCAGCCTTCGGCGCCGCGATACTCGACGAAGAGAAGCTCCTGGAGAATTTACCGGAAGAGGAGCAGGACATAATCCTCTCTTCAGTGAAATTCCATAACGCCCTTGCAATGCCTGCTCTCCAGGGGAGTGATGCCCGGCTTTTTCTTAAACTGATAAGGGACGCCGACAAGCTGGACATATGGCGGGTGTTCGTCGAATATTACGAGTCTCCGGAGGAAGACAGGGCGTCTGCAGCAGGACTCGGACTTCCCGACAGCCCCGAATACTCAGACGAGGTCCTGGCGTGCGTTTTTGAAAAGAGGATTGCGCCGCTTTCGATCCTCCGTACATTGAATGACTTCAAGATCACACAGCTTTCGTGGGTCTATGACCTTAACTTCGACGAGTCGTTCCGGCTGCTGAGGGAGAGGGAGTATTTCGAAAAGATCCTTGCAAGTCTGCCTGAGTCGGACGATATCGCCAGGGCCTCGTATTTGCTGCGCGATTACTTAGAGCAGCGCCTGAGAAACAAGTGTCCGGTCTGAGACGATGACAAAGAAACATCTCGGACAGAATTTCCTTTTCGATCCCTCTATCCTGAGGCGGATAATATCAGTCGCTCATTTATCGCCTGCGGACACTGTCGTGGAGATTGGGCCGGGGCATGGAAGGCTGACGGCCTTGCTCGCGGAACGTGCAGCGAGGGTCATTGCGATCGAGTTGGACGAAGACCTTTATAAGAGGTTGACCGGGAGCCTCTCCGGTCATGAGAACGTGGAGGTCGTGCTCGGTGATGCTCTGAGATATCCCTATGAAACTCTGGGGGAGTTCAAAGTGGTCGCGAATATTCCTTATTATATAACCACACCGGTGATCTTCAAGCTTATTGAGTACAAGAAACAGCTCGAATCCATGACCCTGATGGTCCAAAGAGAGGTGGCGCAAAGGATTGTCGCGGCGCCCGGGAACAAGGATTATGGCGTCCTTTCGATCATGGTCCAGTATCAAGGAAAACCAAGGCTGGAATTTATTGTTCCGAGGGGGGCATTCAGGCCTGTGCCTAAGGTCGATTCCGCCGTCCTTCATATCGAGCTGTACAAGGAACCTCTCGTTCCTGTAAAGAACGAGAAGTTTTTTTCCAGGGTGGTAAAGGCCGCTTTTTCCCAGAGGAGAAAGATGCTGCTGAACTCCCTTAAATCAGTAACAGCAGAGGCAAAAGAGAAGCTGATATCTGCCGGAATAGAGCCGACGAGAAGGCCGGAAACGCTGAGCATCGGGGAGTTCGCCCGGCTGGCGGATGAGTTGTCCGGGGAAGAAAACGGCTCAAGGCCGTAATCGCGTCCCGCAGGCCGCCTTTATCCGCCCCAAGTCCGCTTTCTCTTGATTAAATACGGAGAAACGTTTAGTATATGTGCATTATTTAATCGGATCAAACCGGGTCTCGAGGGGGAAGGGGTTCCCCCTTGCCCTATGGAGGTGTCCTATGTTTTCTGATATCGCGTACGCTATGGCTCCGCCGGCGCAGCAGGGTGCGGGCGGGGGAGGTTCCATGATAACGAGCCTGCTCCCCTTAATCCTTATATTCGTCATCTTTTATTTCCTTCTTATAAGACCGCAGCAGAAGAGGGCCAAGGAACACAAGCAGCTGCTGGATAACCTCAAGAAGGGCGATAAGGTCGTTACGTCCGGGGGCATCTATGGCGTGATAGAAAGCGTGGGAACTACTACCGTGACGGTAAAAATCGCTGAAAATGTAAAGGTCAAATTTGGGAAAGGACATATTGCAGCCGTCAGGCCCCCTTCAGAGGAAGAGTGATCAATATACGGCCCCTGCCATAGGGGCCCTGCGCAGGAACCCGAGGGCGCTTGCATATATTGAGGCAGCGGACAAATATCTTGAGACGTTAGGCTATACCGAGCACGGGTTCAGACATTGCGACATCGTTTCGAAGACCGCTTATCAGATCCTCAAGAAGCTTGACTACAGTGATGACAGGGCCTCGCTCGCTGCCGCGGCAGGCTTCCTCCACGATATAGGGAACATGCTTGGCAGGAGCAATCACCACAGGATGGGCGCGCTCCTGGCCAAAGAGGTGCTCGAAGAAGAAGGCTATGGACTGGACAGCATTATCTCGGTGATGAGGGCGATCATTATGCATGAGGAGGACGAGGGCGTGGTGCCGGACGAGGTGGCCGCTGCGATGCTCATCGCTGACAAGGCGGACGTCCACCGATCGAGGGTCAGGAACCCGTCCATGGTGTCCGAGGACATACACGACAGAGTGAATTATGCGGCTACAGAGTCGGAGCTGAGCGTAAAATCCGGTGAAAGGCTGATCGCGCTCGACCTCACCATCGACACGCGCATATCCCAGGTGATAGAATATTTTGAGATATTTCTTATGAGGATGACGTTGTGCAGAAGGGCTGCGAGGTTTTTGGGCTGTGAATTCAATTTGTTCATAAATAACATTAGAATGGCTTAGGAGGTTAATAGATACCCGATGAAGAAGAAGATTATCTGGAGGTTTGCGCTCATAGGAGCCACTGTTGTCCTTGCCGTTATTTTCTTTCTCCCCAATACGCCTGTCTTTCAATATATGCCGGAGTGGTGGAAGAGCAGTATGCCCAACAAGGGGATAACCCTGGGTCTCGACCTTCAGGGAGGTGTTCATCTCGTGTTCGAGGTCGAGGGCGACAGGGCTGTCGAGATAACAACGGAGAGGCTGCAGCAGTCCATAAGCGACGCCCTGGCCAAGAAGAAGATAGCGGCCACCGCGGTCAGGAAGGGCCTTCAGATAGATATAACCCCCGCCTCGGGGGATATCCAGAACCTGGTCAAGGACAGTTATCCTACGCTTGTCCCCGTGGAAACAGGGGCGACGCTCGTTTACGCCATTTCGGACAAGGATGCGAAGAGGATAAAAGAGAATGCGGTGGACCAGGCCCTCGAGACGATCAGAAACAGGATCGACCAGTTCGGCGTTGCCGAGCCAACAATCCTCAGGCAGTCCACCAATGAAATAGTAGTGGAGCTGCCGGGCATCAAGGACCCGAAGCGCGCCATAGACATTATAGGGAAGACCGCGCTGCTGGAATTCAAACTCGTGGACGACACGTCTCCGGTGGCGGCCGAGATCCCCTCATCAGTCAAGCCGGGCGAAGAGGACGCCCTGCTTGCCAAATATGCAGACAAGATCCCTCCGGACGATGAGATACTCTTTGAAAAGTCCGTAAACAGGGAGACCGGCGAGGTCACGAAAAGGCCGATCCTTCTCAAAAAGCAGACCCTGATGACGGGCCAGGACCTCACGGAGGCCAAGGTCAATATAGACCAGCGGACGAATGAGTATGAAGTATCCATCTCGTTCAATTCGGCAGGCGCAAAGCTTTTTGATGACATTACCGCAGCGAACGTGAAGAAGAGGCTCGCCATTATCCTTGACAATGTGGTGTATTCGGCGCCTGTGATCCAGGAGCGGATTGCGGGCGGTAACGCGCAGATCACTGGGAGGTTCTCCATGGACGAGGCAAAGGACCTGGCTATAGTGCTCAGGGCCGGCGCTCTCCCCGCCCCTGTGAAGATGCTCCAGAATGTCACTGTCGGACCGTCCCTGGGGTCGGACTCGATCCAGGCCGGGAAGATGGCGGGCATTATAGGCACCGCGCTTGTAGTGATTTTCATGATCTTTTATTACAAGCTCTCTGGGGTCATAGCGGATTTCGCTTTGCTCCTGAATATCGTGCTCCTGTTGGGCGCGATGGCCTCCCTGAACGCGACCTTGACTATGCCCGGCATCGCGGGAATAATCCTGGCTGTGGGAATGGCGGTGGACTCCAACGTCCTGATGTTCGAGAGGATGCGGGACGAGCTGAAGAGCGGAAAGACCCCCCGGGCCGCTGTGGACTCCGGGTATGACAAGGCGTTCTGGACCATATTCGACTCTCACGTTACTACACTGATAACCGCGGCGGTGCTCTTTCAGTTCGGGACGGGACCGATAAAGGGGTTTGCCGTGACTTTGAGCATGGGCGTCGCCATAAACCTCTTCACTGCGCTTGTGGGAACAAAGTCCGTGTTCGACCTCATTAACAGCAGGAAGGAAGTAAAGAAGCTGAGCATATGATTTTTGCGGATCTGACGATATTTAAGACCAAGAAATATATATTTTTCAAAGAAGGAGAATAGGCGGGATGCTTGAACTCATTAAGAACACGAAGATAGATTTCCTCGGAAAGAGAAAGTACGCCTTTGTCTTTTCGGGCATATTGGCGATCATAGGGATATTCGCGATTGTCCAGATAGCCAACGGAAAGGCGAATCTCGGCATTGACTTCGCCGGCGGCACCGCGGTCCAGCTCAAGTTCGAAAAACCGGTGAGCCTTCACGATATCAGAAAGGCCCTTGAGGATGCCGGGGTCAAGGACTTCGATCTTCAGGAGTTCCCGGCGGTGAAAAAAATCCTGATTAAGGTGAAAAAGAGCGATGAACAGGTCGGGAAGGTGGCGGACACGCTGACCGGGATTATAAGTCAGAAGTTTCCGGACAATAAATATGTGGTGGATTCGACAACAGAGATAGGGCCGAGAGTCGGGGGGCAGCTGAGGAAGAATTCCGCGCAGGCGATTGCCATGGCGACCCTCGGGATACTCATCTACATCGCCCTGAGGTTCAAGTTCGATTTCGCCGTAGGCGCGACCGTCGCTACGTTCCATGACGTCCTCGCCGTGCTTGCCGTATTTTTTCTTCTCGGGAGAGAGATAAACCTCATCCTTGTTACCGCGCTCCTTACGATTGCCGGTTACTCCCTTACCGACACGGTCGTGGTCTTCGACAGGATCAGAGAGAACCTACGCCTGAAGGCGAAAGAGCCGGTTGAGGCCATTATGAACCTGAGTGTGAATGAGGTCCTCTCGAGGACGATCGTCACGTCCTTCACGGTCCTGCTCACTTCGCTGTCGCTTTTCCTGTTCGGCGGAGAGGTTATACACGACTTTGCCCTCGCCATGATCCTTGGAGTCATCGTGGGCACTTACTCTTCCATCTTTGTCGCAAGTCCGATCGTGTTGCTGTGGAGAAACAAAGCTTCTCTTGCTAAGAATAAGAAAAAGTAGCGAATCAGGAGTAAAGGGCGGAAGACCGTGCAATAAGATAGCGGCCTCCTGTTTCTTGTCCGCTGTTCGTTGCCTGCCGCCTGTCGCTGATGAATAAGCGATGGCTCATAAACAGGACAAATCCCGAGTACGTAGGCTATCTTTCCAAGGCGGCTTCCCTTTCCCCGGTCTTCGCCCAGGTCCTCATAAACAGGGGCATAAAGACACCGGGCGATATCTCGGATTTCCTTAATCCCGGACTTACGAACCTTTCCGACCCCTTCGATCTGCCCGGCATGAAGACGGCAGTGGACCGGATAAAGACCGCCTGGCGCAGGAACGAGACGGTCCTCGTTCACGGGGATTATGACACGGACGGCCTTACGGCGACGGCGATCCTCGTCCGCGCCCTGAAGTCGTCCGGTGTGGATGTCCATTACTTCATACCCAACAGGATGAGCGACGGTTATGGTTTCAATCCTCCCTCGGTCGCTCTTGCGAAGAGAATCGGGGCTGGGCTCATCATCACTGTTGATTGCGGGATCGCCTCCTTCGAGGCCGCCCTCTCGGCGAAGGGTCAGGGGATCGACCTCATCATTACCGACCACCACGAACCTGTGAAGCGTGATGGGCCGGAAACGAAAGACGAGAGATCAACGGGGAGTTCCCGCTTCTCACTCCCGGAGGCCGTAGCCGTCGTCAACCCAAAGCTCGACCTTCTGAACACGAAACTTTCCATGCTTTCCGGCGCAGGCGTTGCATTCAAGATGGCGCAGGCCCTGGGCGCTGACGGCACCCTGCCTTTTTCGCAGGATGACGCCCTGAGGCTTCTGGACCTCGCCGCACTCGGCACAGTGGCAGACGTGGTGCCGCTTACGGGCGAAAACAGGACCATCGCGAAGGCCGGCCTCAAATACATTCAAGGCGCGGACAGGCCGGGCATAAGTGCGTTGATAAGCGTAGCGGGTCTCGGTGAGAAGGAGATCAGGGCGGGTCTCCTTTCTTTCGTGATAGTGCCGAGGATCAATGCCTCGGGCCGGATCGGGGATTCCGCCGACGTCGTCACACTTCTCCTCTCGGATTCTGCCGAGGAGACCCTCTCCATAGCCGAAAGGCTGGACCGGACGAATGCCGAAAGGCAGAGGATAGAAGAGGAGGTCTATCAGGAGGCCTTCTCTCAGTTGAATAGGAAGGGACATGACGCCGCCATCGTGCTTTTCGGCAAAGACTGGCATATGGGCGTCATAGGCATCGTGGCTTCGAGGATAGCAGAGAAGTTCAACAGGCCGACGTTTATTTTTACGATGGAAAATGATGTCGCAAAGGGCTCGGTGAGGAGTATCCCCTCCTTTGATGTTTACAGCGGCCTTTCCGCCTGCAGCGATATGCTTATATCCTTCGGCGGTCACAGACAGGCGGCAGGGGTCAAACTCAATGCGGCCGACCTCATGCGCTTTGAGGAGAGGATGAATGATGTTGTAAAGGGCGCCCTTCAAAAAGAGGACTTCCTCCCGACGGTGGAGATAGACTCGGAAATCCCGCTCTCGACGGTGAACGCATCTCTTTTGAGGGAGTTCGCGCTGCTCGAGCCGGTGGGCGCCGGGAACCGGGAGCCGGTCCTCGGCGCAAAAAGGCTTGTCTTCCAGAACCCCCGGGTCGTAGGCGGCAAGCATCTCAAACTCAAGATGCGACAGAAGTCCTTGTCTATTGACGCTATCGGGTTTGATATGGGTAACCTCCTCGATCGTCTCGATTCGCTCACGCTGCTCGACGCCGCGTTTACGCCTGCAATAAACGAATGGAACGGCAATAAGTACATCCAGCTGACCCTCAAAGCGATCAGGCCGAGCGACTGACCGGCATTTCCTTGCATTCCTTTTTTTCGCTGATATAATCAGACTAAGAGCGAACTTGTCCAAGGAGGAAATCATGAAGAAGTGGGTCATCGATCCCGATCATTCCGTAGCCGGATTCACCATAAGGCACATGATGGTCACGAATGTCCGTGGCCAGTTCAATAAGATATCCGGGGCCGTCCATTTTGATCCATCGAGTGTCCTGGGGTCGTCCGTAGAGGCGACGATAGACGTTACAGGCATAACGACCGGTGTTCCGAAAAGGGACGAGCACCTTCTCAGCAACGATTTTTTCGATGCCGCCAGATTCCCCAGCATGACCTTCAGGAGCACAAAGGTCGAAGGGTCGGGCGGCAACCGCTTCAGGGTCATGGGCGATCTTACGGTCCGTGGAATCAGCCGCCCCGTTGCGCTCGACGCAGAGTTCTCCGGTCCGATCAAAGGAACTGAGGGCGAGTTGAGCATCGGTTTTTCCGGAACGGCGAGGATAAACCGTGAAGACTTCGGCCTGAACTGGAACGTGTCGCTTGAAGGCGGAGGAGTAGTCGTCGGCAAAGAGGTCCAGATCTATATCGACGTGGAAGCCGATCTGAAGGAATAAGACCTCCAAATATCCACGCCTTGCCGGTCTCTGTCTGTAATTGCATCGATTGAATCGGGTAGCGGGCCTGCCTGACGGCAGACAGGCGCATTCTTTCGCAGCTTGCAGAGGGGTTTTTCGTTCGGATAAAACAGCACCTCGCATATCGTCTTTTTTTCTAATGACAAAAGTTCCTCCTGAATATAAAATATGACATTGAAATTTTGAGACGGGAAGTCGTATTAAATTCTCTTTAAGGAGGAAGGAATGAAAAAGAGTAGGGGCTTGCAGATCGCCGGGGTCTTGATGCTCTCCCTTGCGGCTCTCTTGGCGAGTTGCGGAGGAGGCGGGACGGACACTTCGAGAAGCGGGGGCACCGACGCAACTCTCACGGCATCGAATGCGGCTCAGGTTGGCGACTCGGTAATACAGGCCGCGAAACTTGTTGCGCCTACCGCTGCCCTGGGACAGGTGAAAACTGCCGATGTTTCCGCTGATAGGAAACCTGTCGTGCTGAACATCTTTCAAACAATTCTTCCGGTTGTGCGGGATCAGCAGGGCAATTCGAAAGGGTCGAGCGCATTAAAGACGCAGCCCTGTCCGAGCGGAGATATTGAGTTGACAAGCGTGAGTCTTCAGGATTTGTCAGGAAATGTCACTGCCGATGTAAATGTAAATAATTGCACGGTTGAAACGGCGACCATGAATGGCTCTTTAGAAGTAACATTTCCCGCCTCTGCAATTTCAGACCCGCAGCATGTAAGCGAATTTACAATCACGACATCAAATCTCACTTATTCGGACTCTGTAACAAACGATGCCGTTACCTTGAGCGATAACTTCACAATGAAATTCGAGAATATATCTTATAGCGGAAATACAGTGACAGGAGGCACGGTCACGATGGGAGGGTCTGTCACCGGGACAATAGACAACGAGCCCATAAATGTTGAGTGCGACAGCTTCGGGGTGAGGTTCAATAGCCCGGATACAACGGGCATAAACGTTTGGGTGTCCGGGAGGATAAGCGCTCAATGCATTGGAGGATGGGTCACTATGAGCACCAATACACCCATTTTCTTCCCTTTAAGCGGCACCTGTCCTACAAACGGCGAGGTAGTAGTCACTGCCAATGGGAGCACGATGACTATGGATATCGCTGCGAACGAGTCTATAACTATCTACCTCAACGGGACTGTTATTAATACTTACAGCGACTGCAATAAGGTGAAAGGCTTCTGTTCATAGACTGATAAGATTCCGGGGGATGCTGGAGCATCCCCCGGCGATCCCATTCTTCCTTTTCCTGTTTTAATATCTCTTACTATATGACCTTGGCAATTTCGGGTGATTGACCGGTTCGTTTTCACATGATATTCTTTTAACATGCCTGAAAAAATTCTGGATTCATTTACCGTCAAGCGCCTCGATATCCTCGATGAAAAGGGAAACGCGGATGAGGCCCTCATGCCTTCTATTTCGAATGAGGACATCAGGAGGTTCTATGAGATGATGCTGCTTGCGAGGACTTTTGACCAGCGCGCCCTTAACCTCCAGAGGGAAGGGAGGATCGGCACCTACGCTTCCATTTTCGGACAGGAGGCATCGCAGATCGGGAGCGCCCTGGCCCTCGAAAGGACCGATTGGGTATTTCCGTCGTTCAGGGAAAACGGTGTCTATATAGCTTTAGGCCATCCGCCTTACAAAATCCTGCAGTACTGGGGCGGAGACGAAAGAGGTCTCGTGACCGAAAAGGGTTTGAATATTTTCCCCGTCTGCATACCTGTGGCAACCCATGTCCCCCATGCGGCGGGAGCTGCCATGGCGGTAAAATACAGAGGAGACGAAGCGGCGGTTGTCGCTTATTTCGGCGACGGCGGGACCTCGGAAGGCGACTTTCACGAAGGCCTCAATTTCGCCGGCACTTTCAGATTGCCTGCCGTCTTTATCTGTCAGAACAACCAGTGGGCCATCTCGGTTCCGAGGGAGAGGCAGACCGCCGCCGGGACTATCGCACAGAAGGCGATAGCTTACGGCATCGAAGGCATTCAGGTGGACGGCAACGACATTTTTGCGGTCTATAAGGCGACCCGGCAGGCGCTTGAAAGGGCGAAGAAGGGTAAAGGTCCGACGCTTATTGAATGCTTCACCTACAGGATGTCGGACCACACTACCGCGGACGATGCCTCACGATACAGGACAAAGGAAGAGGTTGATCTATGGAAGTCCAGAGACCCTCTTCTCAGGCTTAAGCTGTTCATGGAGAAGAAAGACCTCTGGACGGAGGAGTATCAGAAAGAGGCGGAGGCAAAGGCCAGGTCTGCCGTGGACGAGGCGGAGAAGAAGGCGGAATCTGTCGAGCGTCCCGATCCCCGGGACATGTTTAATTATACCTATGGCAAACTCACGCAGAGACAGCAACAAGAGCTGAAGGATTTCTAATATGCCCAAGCTAAACATGGTCCAGGCGATTAATCTTGCCCTCAAAGAGGAGATGCAGAGGGACAAGGATGTCGTGGTCCTGGGTGAAGACGTAGGCAGGGACGGAGGGGTATTCAGGATCACGGAAGGCCTCCTGGCCCAGTTCGGTCCGGACAGGGTCGTGGATACGCCGCTTGCGGAATCTGTCATCGTGGGCGCTTCCATAGGGATGGCCGTTTACGGACTTAAGCCTGTTGCCGAGGTCCAGTTCGAGGGCTTCATCTATCCGGCGGTCGACCAGATATCGAACCATGCCTCGAGGATACGTTCGAGATCGAGGGGCAGGCATACTGTTCCCCTTGTAATCAGGACGCCTTATGGCGTGGGCATAAAAGCCCCCGAGCACCATTCGGAAAGCTGCGAGGCCATCTTCTGTCACATGCCCGGGATAAAGGTCGTCATGCCGGCCTCTCCTTATTACGCAAAGGGGCTCCTGATATCTTCGATCAGAGACCCCGACCCTGTGATATTCCTGGAATCGACAAGACTTTACCGCCTCTTGAGAGAGGAGGTCCCAGAAGGCGAATATACCGTTCCGCTCGAAAAGGCGAGGGTCGTCCAGGAGGGGAAGGACGTAACGATCATCTCCTGGGGGTTCATGCTGCATCGGACCCTGGAGGCGGTGGAAGACATCGACGCAGAGGTCATCGATCTGATGACCCTCAACCCGTTCGACGAAGAGACTGTCTATCAATCGGTGAAGAAGACCGGCAGGGTGGTGATTGTCAATGAAGCGCCGAAGACCGGGAGCTTCGGCTCGGAGATATCCGCTTCCATAGCGGAGAGCGCGATGCTTTATCTTAAAGGACCGATATTGAGGGTCGCAAGTTGCGATGTGGTCCTGCCCCTTCCCAAGCTCGAGGACTACTATGCCCCAACGGCAGAGAGGATCAAGAAGGCCATTTCGGAAGTGATGAAGTATTGATTTCTTTCTCCAACACTACCGGAAAGGACTTGAAAAAAGTCTCCGCCATATAGTTCAATGGAATATGCTTAGCACAGGAGGGGAAAAACTTTTCGCGGATGGTCTGAAGGCCCTTGTCGAGGGCGATACGCGGTCGGCCCTGTCATTTTTCGAGAGGGCCATCGAGATGGACGACAGGCCCGCATATTGCTCATATCTCGCCGTTTGCATAGCAAAGGAACAAAGACACTTTCAGCTGGCTTTTACGCTTTGCGAGAAGGCCAGGGCGCGCGAGCCCGAAAACCCTGTCCACTATCTGAATCTGGGGAAGATTTACCTGCTCGCGGGGAAAAAGGCCGACGCGATCCGGACCTTTAAGGAAGGTCTGGTCCTCGGAGGCAACCCGGATATCACGGAGGAATTAAATAAGCTCGGCGTGCGGAAACGCCCGTTGTTTCCTTCCCTGGGCCGGGGCAACCCTCTTAACAAGGGGTTCGGCATCCTTCTTAAAAAGATGGGACTGAGATAATGAGATAAGCCGGAGTTACATCTGTTCGACCGAATATCCCCTGGCCTTCAAACGCTCTAAGATCCCTCTTTCCCCCACAAGGTGTGCGGCCCCCACAACCACGAAATATTTTCCCCCGGACTTAAGATAATCTTCGATCTTCGAAGCCATATTTCTGTTTCTTTCATAAATGAGTCTTCCATAAATCCGGGAAAGACCGGGTTCGTCTCTCAACTGTCCGGAAATGATGGAATCCATCGCCTTTGCATCTCCGGACTTCCATGCATCAGTCATGGTATCCATTTCCTGCCTGAGCATATCCAGCTCTTTCATCGTGTAAACGAGAAACAGCTCCTGGTCCTCGTCTGAGAGATTATTCAGAAGATCCATCTGATACTTGGCGCTCTCAAGCTCCAGGATCTTCTTCTTGCCGTCCGCCTCATCCAGGAAATGCTTGTCGATCCCGTAGCCAGGGTCAAACCCGAGCTTGCCCAGTTCAAGTGCTGTTATCGTCACCGCAACGAACCAGGGCTTGTTTTTCAGAAAGAGCTCCATCGGCATTCCCAATTCCTTTAACCTGCTGCTGACGAGGTCGAAGGTGTCTTTCGATAGATGGTTTTCAATTGTGTCGTCTCCCTGATAGAGCGAACCCTGGAGCATGGACAAGGTCGCCCCAATGTCCACATTATTAATGTTGGCCTCCACAACCAACGTCTTTGACTCGTCAAAGGCATTTTCGATCCTGGCCGCGAGAGGATAGAAGTCTTTTCTCAGGACATGGATTGAGCCGAGGAGATAAACGGTGGTTGTTTTCGACTGGACCTTCCAGAGAAAGCTCTTATGTTGAGACTGATCGCCAAAAGAAGACACGGCAAAGAGGAGCAGAGCGGACAAGATGAAGAAAGGGGCGAGAATAAATGCTTCTTTAGACTTCTTTATCTTTACTATCAGCTTATCAAGCCTGTCGTTGATCTCCAAAGTCTTCACGCCTCTTCACTTTCGTCCTTGAGCAATTCTCAGGCAACCGCCAAGACTTCTTCATTTTGAATTATGATCCTAGGATTTGGATTTCTCGGAGGAATCGGCAGTCCCTGTTCCTTCAACAAAGCAACGTGCTCTTTCATTCCCCATTTTGCCTTGTATATGCAATCCTCTACAGAATGTCCAATCCCTGAAAAACCGGGCAGGTCAGGAGAGTAGAATCCGAAATAGTCGGGCTCCTTTGTTGCCTCGATGGTCAATGAATATTCCAAATCTATCATTCAGGTTTAAGCCGCCTGACCCGCAATTTCCCGCACATGCAATATTTCTTTATTACTCATCAGCCTGATGTCACTCGAAGTAAGGGTAAAGACTGCAATGGTCCTTCCCTCCGCAGTTACAAATTCAACCTCAAAGGCATTGCCGTCGCTGTAACAATGGACTATCGCGCCTATATCGCCTTCCTTTAAGCCATACTCATCGATGTCATGCGTTAGAACAACCGTATCCAATTCTCTAATCATAAGCCTGCCCTCCTTCAAACTGTTCACACCGGGTAAGCGGTCACAAATCGCGCTCTCTCATGCCCTTTGTCAATAATCCAAACAGTTCGCATTTTAATTGAACCACCTGCCTGCGTTTGAAGCAGGCCGTCAATAATATATTTTACTCCATGCTGCGACGATATTGCCTCTTTAACATCTTCTGAATGGGCAATGGTCATTAAACTTTCCTTGAGCAAACTGACATTCATTTCGTTAAAACCGAGGGATCGCAAGAGCTTGGCCTTAGACTTACCCACCGAGTGCGTTTCCGACAACAAATAATCCTTCAGCTTCGAAAGGGGAATGTAGGCTTTCTCTCTGTTAGGGAGTTGCATCATCACCTGCATCTAAAATATTGTTCTGTGATCTCATTTACTATAATAGACCTGTTCTTTTTTCTGTCATTGTTTTCAACCGCCAAAGACGCATAAGGAAAGGGGCCTTGAAGGATCAGTTTCTTATCCGGCGTACTTTTCTTATATTTCAAGCCCTGGCCCTGTGATCCGCTTCTTATGCATCAACTCATGTGCTATGCCATGTTCAATATAGCCTTGGTTTGGATAGTCTTGCTTAAAGTACACTACAATTTCTTGGGGATAATCTGCCACGCAAAACAGCATCGTTCGAAAATCAGAAACCTGATCTTTATAGGCAAAGAGTATGTTTTTAGGGCAACAAGCCTTAACCTCGGTTATGAAATCTGATAGCCTTTGGGAAACGTCGTCAATTTCTCCTACTACGATTTCCTTTCCTTCGTAATTCCTCACTTGAGTATTAACAAGCCTAATCATTCCTTTTCCATTTCTTATAAATATACTCTTTGACGCTTCCTATCATTGTTTAATATTGAACGGCTGGAGAAAAAATTATCAGTCAGCGGTGCTGGATTTATCTTAAGATCTTTGCACATTGCTTTGAATAAATCCAAGAGTTTTTAGTTTGTGAGGTCTGTGGTCCTCTGACCACCCAAAGTATATTCGTGGAATGCCTTTAGCGCTTAGAACATCCTCCGAATCATGAAACACAATAAAAACCTGATTTATGGCCTCTGTGAATAATTGTCCCAGCAAATCGTGACGATTTCCGAAAAGTTGCTGAAGTACTTGGAGTTTGGCCCGTCTGATTTCATTTCGATGATGATACCAGGTTGAAATTCCGACACCAAGCAACCCCGAAAGAAGCGATGAAATAAGAATGAATATCCAGTTCATAACACATCTCCTCCTGCGGCTCGCGACATCCTGAATAAATCGTATTCCTGCGATATGGTTCTATCTTTATCATTTTCTGCTGCATAACGAATAGTAAGGATTACAGCCTCTTCCAACTGGACAAATTGGCACTGCATCAGAAAGTAATTTTCCCAAATATGAGTATTCTCATTTGAAGCAATACTTAAGACAAGTAAATCGTCTCTTACTTGAGGGTAGTTTATAATTCCCTCGTGATTCTTCTGCCAAAGAAAAAAATCACCTTCTTCATCTCTTCCGGCGAGCGTCATCGTAAGCTGTTTGCTCATAGGCTTAAATTCACTATCGACAAAGCTGAGGATGTCTTTGCTATTGAGATGCGCTCTCGGTTTCAACATGAGATCAAAGAATTGTTGACCTATTTGTGCAAGGCCTGTCATTCCGTAGAAGATACCAGGTCGCAACTCAAGAATCTTATTGTGATTGTCTCTTATATCACCGTTGTTGATAGCCCTCTTGTCCGCTGCGATAACAAATTCGCTGTTATTCTTTATGGCACAAATGACAATGCTCATGTCTTTATGTCAGATCGTCTCACCTAGGGGAAAGCTGGTGTGTTTGGGTGAGGGGACGTAAGAATAGGTAGATATCCTACATGGCTGTAGCAAGCCAAATCATCCTTCTTATCGTAAATCATGGAATCGATAACATTTGTATTTGTGGTATTCCAGTAATTATTGACCGCGGTCATTGATGAATGGCTATAACCGGGGGTTATCTTTAGAGCAATTCTATCCGTGCTTAAGAAGCTGTTATATTCGACCATAATCTGACCGTAATTCTCAAAGACGCCCACTGCAAAATTTCTGTAAGGATCTTGTGTATTTTGCTGGTAGAAAACATTATTTCTTATATAGACATTTACATTAGTTGCAGCGTCTATTTCGACACTTATGCCATCCGAGTTAGTAAAAATATTTCGCTCGATATAACAGTCGGCAGATGGGTTCCATAAGTATATGCAAATATTTGGGTAAGGGATATTCATTACTCGCGAATCCCTCAAGATCAAGCTGCCGACGGAATCACCATAGGGTACATATATGCTACCCCCATTAATTTTGGCGAACTGAATAGTGATTAGGCACGGTTGATTGCGATTAGTATTTTGACCCGGCTTTATATTTACATTATCAAATTCAATCTGGAGGGCAGAATTTCCTACTGCATATAAGATACCCCATACTTTAATAGCATTGCCATTTCCTGTGACGACTACCCCTGGTTCGATTGTTAACGTTGTTCCATATGCTATTTGAACATCGTTCGTAATTATATAAGGTGAATTCGCCAATGCCCAAGTAGTATTTGTATTGATAATACCGCTGACATTGGTACCCGCTACGGTCAAGATAGTAGAACCACTTATTCCGCTTGAAGGATCAGTTGCCGTGATTGATGCTGTTCCATCCGCAACGGCGGTGGCAAGACCTTTGGAGGTGGATGCATTGCTTAGATAGGCAACTTTCTTCCCCTTGCCTGATGTACGCGAACGGAGGGCTTTCTGTATCGTAACCGTCCCTGTGTCAGAAGAACCCCACGTTACCGCCGCCGTCAAATCCTGCGTTGAGTTATCGGTGTACGTGCCGGTTGCCGTAAACTGCTGTGTCGCGCCTAAAGGAATCGAAGCATTAGCCGGTGTTACTGAAATCGAGACCAATTCTGCAGCGGTAACGGTCAATGTTGTGGACCCGCTTACGCTCGTAGCGGGGTCTACGCCGGTAATAATCGTTGTGCCAACTGCAACAGAAGTGGCTAATCCGTTTGATCCGCCCGCATTGCTGATTGTCGCTGTTCCAGTAGATGAACTCCATGTTACTGATGCAGTTAGATTCTGAGTAGACCCATCAGTGTATGTTCCCGTGGCTGTGAACTGTCTCGTTGTGCCAAGGGCGATAGAAGGGTTTGCAGGTGTTACAGAAATCGAGGTCAAAGTTGCGGCGGTCACTGTCAGGGTGGTATTTCCTGAAACAGCGCCGGACATTGCAGTAATCGTAGTTGAGCCTGTGGCAAGCGCTGAGGCCAGACCGCCATTGCTTATTGTTGCCGCTTCTGTATTAGACGAACTCCAAACAACCTGTCCCGTCAAATCCTGCGTTGTGCTATCCGAAAATGTGCCGGTCGCAGTGAACTGTCTGGTTGTCCCTTTCGCAATAGATGGGTTGGCTGGTGTTACAGAAATGGAAGTCAATGTCGCCGCAGTCACGGTTAGGGTGATACTCCCTGAGATAGTACCGGATGCAGCTGAAATAGAGGCGCTGCCTGTGTTGACTGATTTGGCAAACCCTTTGTTGTCGATAGAAGCGACGCCTGAATTAGAAGAACTCCATGTAACTTGCATCGTCAAATCCTGTGTCGTGCTGTCCGAGAAAACCCCTGTGGCCGTAAATTGCTTTGTCGTGCCTTTGGCTATCGAGGGATCAACGGGCGTTATCTCAATTGATGCTAAGCTGGCATCCGTTACAGTCAGAGTTGTCGATCCGGTAACTTTCCCGGAACTGGCATTCACAGTAGTTGAACCTACGGCAACTGCTGTACCCAGGCCCCCGCTATTGATGGTTGCAATAGATGTTGAAAAAGAAGTCCATGTGACCGTTGTTGTCAGGTCTCGCGTGGAATTATCGGAATAAGTCCCCGTTGCCGTGAATTGTTGCGACGTGCCTTTCGCAATAGATGGATTGGTCGGCGTTACTGAAATAGATGTAAGAGTTGCATTTGATGGATTTCCGTTCGCAGGGTCGCCGCCGCCGCCTCCGCCACACCCAAAAATAACAAAGGAAATGAAGAGTATTAGTGCATAAATTGAAGCCTTACTGACATATTCTTTCATGGAATCCCCTCCGTGCAGAAATTGATGTATTTAATCACGCACAGTTTTCAAAGTCAAGCAAGCGAAGTTCTCAGGGCCTTCCATTTATGCTGTTTATTTTGTTAGACTTTATCAAATTGAAGAACGGGAGAAGGACAATGAAGATCAAATGGCTGGCTCTCGCACTTTCCATGTTGCTCCTGACCGCCTCTTATGCTGCCGCGCAGCAGTTTAAGGATGTTACGTCCAAGGAGCTGAAGAAGATGATCGATGCAAAAGAAAAGGTTGTGATTGTGGACGCAAGGGGAAAATGGGAGTATAAACAGGGTCATATCCCGACCGCCATTAACATACCTACGAGTGAAAATCCCACGATCCAGCAGTTCCTGCCCGCGGATAAGGACGTCCCTCTTATTTTTTACTGTCACGGCGGGACAAGCGGCTGAAAGGCGAGTGTGAAGGCGGCCGTGGCTGCCAGGAATGCAGGATACACAAACGTGAGTCTCTACTCAGCCGGATTCCCACAGTGGGTCGCAAAGGGCTTTCCGGTAGAGAAATAACGTAAGGATTATTTACAGAGGGGCACAAGGCTGAAGGGGATACAGAATCCAGGGGTCGGTAGAGAGAGATATTGTTCTCTAATCTTAATTCGGAGAGCGGGTTTTACGCCATCCGAAAAGCTTATTAGCAGGCTGCTGAAAAAATATTTTAGAGCCCCTTATCCGTCATTCCCGCGAAGGCGGGAATCCATGTTTTTCGATGGGTTGAACCGGGCCTGGATTCCCCGGTCAAGCCGGGGAATGACAACTTTGGGACTTTTTCAGCATCCTGTTAGTTTATCTCCGTGAACTCTGTGGTTAAAACTATTTCTTGCAACATCTTTTCCCTCAGGCACAATCTGTAACCGTAGCTTTCTCCCTGATCGAAAAGAGCGGT
Organism: Nitrospirota bacterium; assembly: GCA_021790195.1. GTDB lineage: Bacteria > Nitrospirota > Thermodesulfovibrionia > Thermodesulfovibrionales > UBA9159 > JAJYIF01. The sequence goes on along the minus strand of JAJYIF010000036.1, from coordinate 7,829 downwards.
TCTTCGATGGACTCGCCCTTACAGACCGGACACTTCCCCGGCTTCTTCAGCCTCTCCCTCTTCTTGAATACGAAGCCGCACATCTTGCATTCAGCCGGAATCACCTTGAGGCTGCGCCCTCCCTTGCCGATGCTTTTCTGGATGTGGTCGAGATGCTCATACACCTCTTTCACAGAGACACCTGCGCGGCCCGATATCTCTCTTGCCGAAAGAACATTGTCCTTCAAAAGGTCTATTATCTCGCGGCGGATTGTCTCATGCCGCTCAACCGGCACAAACGGCTCTTTTGGCTTGTCCTTCAAATTCCCTCGCCCGGGATTCTTTTATCAAGTATATCATGGGCTCTTTTTGTTTAGGAAAGAATCGAACACGGGAGGGGTCCATGTGGATGCGAGCGTTGACTGAGGCCCCCCCGCGTGATATTCTTTTATTGTCGTCGGAACGAGGCTGACCGTTTGCCGTATTCTATACTCTAGAAGGAGTGATGCCATGCCATTTGACTTTGTGTTGCCGGACCTGGGAGAGGGAACGACGGAGGGCGAGATAAGAAAGTGGATAGTAAAAGAGGGCGAAACCGTAGAGGAGCATCAGACCGTCCTTGAAATCGAGACAGATAAGGCGGTCGTGGAGGTCCCCTCGCCGAGGAAAGGAAAGGTTTTAAAGATCAATAAAGAAGAGGGCGAGATAGTAAAGGTCGGCGAGGTCCTGATGACCATTGCCGAAGAAGGCGAGGCGACGGAGAAACCCAGGGTTGAGGAAAAGGAAGAAGTAAAAGACAAGTCGGAAGAAAAACAGAAAACGGAAGAGAGACCGAAGTCTGTTTCAGTGGTCGGAGTTCTTCCGGAGGAAGAAAAGGAGGTCCTTGCGACCCCGGCGATAAGGGCCCTTGCAAAGGAACTCGGAGTCGACCTCGGAACAATAAAGGGTTCGGGGCCCGGGGAAAGCATAACCCGGGAGGACGTTACAAAGGCCGCCGGGAAAGAGAAGAAGGGTGAGGACCAATACGGTCCGGTTGAAAGGATGCCGTTCAGGGGGCTGCGAAGGACCATTGCTAGGAACATGACCCTATCCCAGAGGACAACGGCCTTTGTTACCGGCATGGAGGAGGCGGACATTACCGACCTGTGGGACCTCAGGGAGCGCGAGAAGAAGGCTCTTCTCGACAAGGGCATCCACCTGACCTTCCTGCCTTTCTTTATCAAGGCCGTCTATCATGCGCTTACGGAATATCCGATGCTCAATGCCTCACTCGATGAAGAGAGGGAAGAGATTGTTGTAAAAAAGTATTACACTATCGCAGTAGCCGTGGACACTCCTGAAGGGCTGATGGTCCCCGTCATCAAAGACGCCGTAAGAAAGACGATCCACGAGCTCGCTGCCGAGCTTCAGGACCTTAGTCAGAAGGCCCGGGACAGAAAGATAAAGCTTGAGGAGATGAAGGGGAGCACTTTCACAATCACGAATTACGGACACTTCGGCGGCATCTTCGCCACCCCGATCATTAATTACCCCGACGTCGCCATACTCGGAACAGGCAGGATATCCGACAAACCATGGATCAAGGACGGCCGCATCGTGGTCAGGAAAGTGCTGCCCCTCTCCTTGACCTTTGATCACAGGGTCACAGACGGCGTCTATTCTTCGAAGTTTCTGATGAAGGTGGTCCAGTACCTTGAAGACCCCGCCCTGCTGTTTATCGAGAGTGCATGAACTCCCTCTCTCCTTTCTTCAATCCTAAGTCCGTCGCCCTGGTCGGGGCCGCGCATACGGAGATGAAACTCGGCGGCGTGGTACTCAGGAACCTTCTCAGATTCAAAGGCCGGGTGTACCCAGTCAACCCGAAGTATTCCGAGCTGATGGGCATAAAGGCCTATCCGACGGGAGCCCACATCCCTGAAGCCGTGGACCTTGTTCTGATCATCCGGCCGGCATCGGAGGTGCCCGACATACTGAGAGAGTTCAGGGACAAGACGAAGTCCGTGATAGTTATGAGCTCTGGGTTTGCCGAGATCGGAGAAACGGCATTGCAGGAAGAGGTCCGCAAGACGGGAAAAGAGATGGGATTCAGGATCCTCGGCCCGAATTGCATGGGGATCTTTAGTCCGCGCTGCGGTTTAGACACATTCTTTCTCCCTCGTGAAAGGCTGCCGAGGCCGAAGAGGGGAAATGTGGCGGTAGTTTCTCAAAGCGGCGCGATCCTGAGTTGCGCCCTCACCGCGGTGAAGGAGGCAAATACAGGGATATCCAAGGCCGTGGGTTACGGCAACGCGATAGATATCGACGAATGCGACATATTCGAGTATCTCATGCAGGACAGAGAGACAAGCGTCGTCGTTTCGTATGTAGAGTCCGTAGGGGACGGAAGGAGGTTTGTGAAAACGGCACGGGCCCTTTCCGAGAGCAAGCCCCTCATCGTGCTTAAGTCCGGGAAAGGCGCGAGCGGACAGGCGGCGGCTTATTCCCATACCGGCAGACTTGCCGGGAGATATGAGGTCTTCCACTCCATCCTCAGACAGCACGGCATACAGGAGTCGTCGGACTTCGATGAGCTGATCGAGGACGCGAAGGCCCTCTCATACCAAAAGCGTTCACACGGCAGGCGGGTGCTCATTATTACAAATGGGGGCGGCTCCGGGGTGCTTGCCGCCGATGAATGCATGAGGCAGGGCCTTGAAGTCGCCAAACTGCCGCCTGACAAGAAAGAAAGGCTCACCGGGATATTCCCGAAGTTTTACGGAATAAACAACCCGTTCGATCTTACGGCGCAGGTGAATGACGAAGATTATGTCACCGCAATGGACGAACTGAAGGACGATTATGACGCGTTCCTTCTGATCGCCCTGCCGAATGTCCTCGGCATTACAGAAAGACTTTCCGGTTTAATAAAGAATATCAAGGAGTCGGTAGGCAAGCCGCTGATCTTCCACATACCTCGTGGAGGGATCGCGGGAAAGCTTACGCGTGCTCTTGAAAAAGCGAGGGTCCCTGTTTATCCTTCCCCGGAAAGCGCGGTAAGGGGACTGGCCGCACTTCTGTTAAGGGATGATCTTCCCTGCCCCGGTGGGCGCGGGGAACGTTCTTGACATGTTTGCTGCGTAATTGCTAAAGTATTTAACCTCCTGCATGGCCAGGTAGAAAAAGGATAAAATCAATAATAGAGAGGAGGGGGTATATGAATGCCCTCTGTCAGGGTACGTGAGAGTGATTCCTTCGAGAACGCTCTGAGGAAATTCAAGAAACAGTGCGAAAGAGAAGGGATACTTTCTGAGATAAAGAAGAGAGAGCATTACGAAAAGCCGAGCGTCAAGAAGAAGAAAAAGGCCTTGGCCGCTCGGAAAAAGGCTCTCAAGAAAGTAAGAGTTTCGGTTAGATAGGATGTCTCTGCTCAAGAGGTTTGATGACGATCTGAAGGAAGCCCTGAAAGCGTCGAATGCTAGAAAGGTCTCTGTCCTGAGGATGGTCAAGGCCGCTCTTAAGAACAGACAGATAGAGAAGGGCGGAGAGCTTGCGGACGAGGAGATCGTTACGGTCCTCGCCACTATGATCAAACGCGGACGGGAATCCGTCGAACAGTTTACCAGGGGAGGCAGGCTCGATCTTGTACGTAACGAAGAGGCGGAAATGGCCGTGCTCCAATCCTATATGCCCCCTCAGCTCAGTAATGACGAGATTGATGGGATCATTTCCGGGGCGATAAGGGAGTCGTCCGCCAAAGGTCCTCAGGATATGGGGAAGGTGATGCGTATTCTCATGCCGAGGGTAAAGGGCGTTGCTGATGGAAAGTACGTGAACCAGCGCGTGAAAGAGATGCTGGAGTCTGTGAAACAGGCCGGTTAAGATGAAACTGAGAGACTTCTACGAAAAGGCAATTGAGATCGGAATAGAAAATGACCCTCGGGGAAAAGAGATCGTCCGGAAAGACCTTGAGGCAAGAAAGAAATGTTTTGATTCCCTTAAGGGACAGGAAAGAGATTTCTTCGATAAGGAGACCCTGATAAACCCCTATTCCGATTCGAGGATACTGAACGGCACGGGCGAAGAAGATGTAAGGAGCATAATTGTGGGGATAGACATGGAGGTTGGAGAGATACTCCTGTGCGAGAGACTGAAGGAAAAGGGAAAGAATATTGATCTCGTTCTGGCCCATCATCCTGGTGGAAGGGCTTATGCGAATCTCCATGACGTGATGCGCATTCAGTCCGATATCCTGAACAGGTTCGGAGTCCCCATCAGCATAGCCGAAGACCTCATGGACGGCAGGATAAGAGAAGTCGAGCGGAGGCTGATGCCTGTCAACCATACAAGGGCGGTAGATGCCGCGAGACTCCTTGATCTGCCCTTCGTTTGCTTTCACACGCCTTCCGATAACATGGTCGCTACATATCTGCAGAAGACGTTTGACGAAAAGAAGCCATACACTATCGCCGACGTTATGGAGGTCCTGAAGGCCCTTCCCGAATACAGAGAGGCCGCGCTGATGGGCACGGGCCCCAAGATACTTATCGGCTCCGAGACGAGGAAGGCCGGCAGCATATTTGTCGATATGACCGGGGGGACCGAAGGTTCAAAGGATATATTTCAGAGTATGGCATCCGGCGGGATCAATACCATAGTGGCCATGCATCTCAGCGAGGAGCACCGAAAGGAAGCAGAGAAGAACCACCTGAACGTCGTAATCGCCGGACACATATCGAGCGATACCATCGGGATGAACCTCCTCCTCGACGGACTCGTCAAGTCCGCGGGAGCCCCGTTCACTATCTACGAATGTTCAGGCTTTAAACGATTCAGCAGATTGACGAATCAATAGCATATGGCGTCTCATAAACGACTGGTGTAATCGGTTTTGACCACAGATATGACTCCCGAGTGGACCGGTTAGCGAGCCTGCCCGACGGCAGGCATGGCAGACAGGTGCATTCCCCGCAGCAGGCAGCGAATGGTTGATTTTCTTACTAACCCGTCATTTATGAATTGAGTTTTTTATGAGAGACGGCGGACTTCTTGAAGAGCTGAAGGCAAGACTCGATATAGTAGACTCGATATCCGATTATGTCGAGCTGAGACGCGCAGGTCAGAACTACAAGGGACTCTGTCCGTTCCATTCAGAAAAGACCCCTTCCTTTATGGTGAGCCCCGATAAGCAGATTTTCCATTGTTTCGGCTGCGGCGCCGGAGGTGATATTGTCCATTTCGTGATGAAATATGAGAACCTCTCTTTCCAGGAATCTCTTAAGCTCCTTGCAAAAAAGGCGGGCATAAGTCTCAGAGAATACAGGACGGGCAATGGCGAAGACGGACCGAGGGAGAAACTTCTCGGGATACACAAGGCGGCCGCCGAGCTGTTTGCCCGGAACCTGGGGAAATCGGGAAGGGCCGCCGAATACCTCAGGGAAAGAGGACTCGCGGAAGAGACAATCCGCACTTTTTCCCTCGGATATGCCCTGAAGGACTGGCATAACCTTTCAAATTTTCTAAAGTCTAAAGGGTTCCCAAGTCAGCTGATCGTCCAGGCAGGGGTCGTCTCCTCAGGGGAGAAAGGGATTTACGATACCTTCAGAGACAGGATAATGTTCCCGATCTGCGACATCCAGGGAGACGTGATCGCATTCGGCGGGAGGGTAATGGATGATTCACAACCCAAATATCTCAATTCGCCCGACAGCCCTCTATTTAAGAAAGGGGAGACCCTTTACGGCCTGAACTACGCGAAAGAAGGCATCAGGAAGAAAGGCTACGCCGTTATAGCCGAGGGATATTTTGATGTTGTCCTGTGCCATCAGAGCGGTTTCAGAAATTCGGTGGCCCCCCTTGGAACGGCCTTGACTGCCGGGCACCTTGAGAAACTGAAGAGATTTACCAAGAAAATAGTCGTGGTGTTCGACGGCGACGAGGCCGGGAGGGCCGCAGCCAAGAGATCGATCCCAATGCTTCTTGAATACATGTTTGCCGCAAAGATACTTCTCCTCCCCGACAACGAGGACCCGGACAGTTTCTTGCGGAAGAGGGGGGATGCGGCCTTCGCCGCTTTGATAGCGAAGGCAAAGGGCCCTGTAGATTTTATCCTGGGCGACTCAGGAAAGGGGAGGGCAGAGACGGTCCGCGATGCCATAGAGATTCTTTCCTCTGCCGGTGATATGATTATGAAAGAGGAGCTTATCAGGGAGCTTTCGGAAAAGAGCGGTATGAGGGAGACCGTGATAAGGGAAGAAATTAAGAGGGCGGACAGGCAACGGCGAGAGCGGCTTAAGACGAAAGCGGCTTCTCCGGCTTCCCCGTCATTCCGCTATGACGAGGAACTTTTGCTCCTGAGCGCGTTACTTCACTCCCCGGATCAACTTGACGGGGTCCTGCGAATCGTCCCGGTAGGAGAGTTCCGGAACCCGTCTGTGAGTAATATACTCGGGAAGCTGAGTTCGGCAGGGGATGAGAAAGGGGTGAAAGCTGTCCTTTCATCTCTTGCCGGGGAAGAGGAAGAGTTGGTGACAAGACTGACCTTTCAGCCCGGGTTTGACCCCGAGGACCTGCACAAGAATATAGAAGACTGCGTGAGGAAGATAAGGTCGAGAAAGAACCTGGAGCGGCGCGAACTGATTCACGAGCGGATCAAGCTGGCCGAAGGCAAGGGGCATGACGAGTCCCTGGTTGCGCTGCTCAGGGAAAGGCAGAAGCTGGTAAGGGAGGCGAAGTGAGGGAAGGGTTCGATTATTTCGAGGGATTGAACGAGAGAGACGACCCGGATTTTCTTGACGATGGTCCAAGGGAAAATGAGGGCGGCCTCTGGGAAGACGGCGAGGATGTTTATGAAGAGGCCCTGGGAGAAGAGCAGCAGGCGTATATTGTGGAAGGGGAGTATGAACCTGTCAGGATGTATCTCAAGGAAATGGGCACAATCCCTCTGCTGACGAAGGAAGGGGAGATTGATCTCGCAAAGAGAATTGAGAAGGGAAGGGACACCATGACGCGCGCGATTTTTTCCCTACCCTTTTCTCTGGAAAAGCTTATCGCCCTCGGCGAGCTTGTAAAAAGCGGCGAGGCACCCCTTGGCGAGATCGTGCAGAACGAAGGAGAACTCGATGAGTCTCTTGCGGATGAAAGAGAAAAAATTTTTGCCGCCACCGAAGAGATAAAGGACCTGTACCGAAGGAGAAGGGTCTATCTCCGGAGGCTCTCCCGACTTGCGCAGGAGGAAGGCCCGTCGTCCAGGCAGAAGGCAGAGGGAGCGAGCCGGGGCAGGACCGGCAAGGACGGCAAGAAAAGGGCGACGAATAGCCTGGCCCTCTCGATGAACGGGGCGGTCCCGGAATCGAGGTCGCGCTGCATGTCGCTCCTTGAAAACAATAGAGAGCAGATCCTGGAAAAAGTGAAGGGCCTGAGTCTTAAAGAGGACGTGATGTATGCCTTCTATGAGCAGTTGGAGAAGACCATGCAAAAGATTGAGGACAGCAACAGGAAGACGGCGTCGCTGGCAAGAAGGCTCAAGGCCTTAGGGTGCGAAGTTTATGACGGGTTCCCGCGAAGACCTCTCCCGGTTTCCGGAGCTTCCGAAAAGAACCGGTTCTCGCAGGACGTCGCCCCCCTCTTGAGGAGCTACCTGGAGCTTTGCAGTGATGTAAAGGACAGTGAGCGGTCAGTCGGGATCACTCACACCGAGATGAAAAAAGCGATGAAGGCCTTCGGTGTCGGCATAGGAGAGGTCGCCGCTGCAAAGAGCGCGATGATAGAGGCCAACCTCAGGTTGGTGATCAGCATAGCGAAGAGATATATCGGAAAGGGGCTGAGTTTTCCGGATCTCATCCAGGAGGGCAACATAGGGCTGATGAGGGCCG